>JBJEVT010000023.1:0-53240 GCA_051884615.1 Oligosphaeraceae bacterium | reverse complement strand
GCCAGCAGCACGGAGGGATAGAGGGAACGCACATCCAGGTGCCACGCGGGCCGGAAGACCCCCATGTTCTCCACCGTGGTCAGGGCGCCCTCGAAGGTCTGGGAGGCCTGGGGGCAGGGCAGGGCGCAGCCCCGGGAGAGATAGGCGGCGCACAGCAGGGCGTCGATGCGGGTGGCGTTGCCCCGCAGGACGCAGTCCTGGTAGGAGCAGGGCAGGAGTTGCGCCTGATAGAAATAGCTGGGGGAGAGCAATTGGGAGATGCCGTCCGTTTCCCGGACATCATCCAGGTTGTATTCCGCCAGGCGTCCGGCGTCCTCCTCGTACATTCGGGTGATGGCGTCTCCGTTCACATAGACCCGTCCCTCTCTTGCCAGGCCGAAGTGTTTGGCGCAGTATTTCAGTCCGTAGGATTCCAGCTCCCGCCGTGCCACGTCGTAGAGCATCACCAGATGATAGGTGTCCACCACATGCCGGCCGTAGATGTCGAAGCGGGGGAAGTTGATGGTGCGTTCGGCGATGTTCATCCGGCTGGGATGGGAGCGGGCGACCTTTCCCTTGCGTCCCAGCGCCAGGGGGATTTTGTGGCGGCGGCAGCGTTCCTTCAGATACATCAGATCGAAGGAGAAGAGATTGTGTCCCTCCAGCACGTCGGGGTCCTGTTCCTGGATCACCTGGATCATCTTCCGGAGGAGATTGGCCTCGCCGCCGCAATCCCTGGAGGTGAGGCACACCTCCAGTCCCCGGGTGTCCTTCAAAGCCACCATGATCACCTCGTCCCCGGGATTCCTGGCGTCGCAGAAGCGCGCGGGGTCGTCGCTGCGACATTCGATGTCCAGCTGCATGCGCCGGAGCTGGGCGAAGGACATGCCCCGGAAGAGGCGTATGCCCTGGTCGATCATGGCCTGCTGGGAGGCGTGGGAGAAGGTGCGGTAGGGGGCCAGGGGAGCGGAGGGGCTCTGCCCCGTGAGGCTCTTCAGCCTCTTCAGAGCCTCGTCATAGTCTTTCCGGCTCTCCAGCTTCACCCGGCACCGGTGCATCCCCTCGCCCTGTAGCGTCTCCCAATGGCAGGGCAGCTCCAGGGCCTGCGCCATTTGAGGGCCGGCGGTGAGAAGCCACCATTGGTAGGGCATGCGGAGGGAGAGGGTCTGCTCCCCGTCCTCCGAACGCTGGAAGAGCTCCAGGGTGTCGTCCTCGTCAACTTCCACAGCCACGATGCGGGGGAGCGGCGCGGGGATGACGGCTTCCAGGGAGGAGAGGATGGGGTCCATGGGGCGTTGCGGGGAAAAGGGAGGGGAGGGGGAGGGAGAGAACGCCAGGCATTATCTTACTTGCGTTTTCCGGCTTCTCTCCCCATGGGTGATTCAATGTAGCACGGATTGCCCGTCTCCCCCCTGGCCCCGGCTCCCCCGCCTCCCGATTTTCCGCTTTCTTTCCCTTCATGCTCCTCTCCCGCTCCCATCTGCTACGCGACATGCCCGCCTGGGGGCGGGGATGGCTGAAGGGGGATTTTCTGGCGCTGGGGGTGGAGGGGGTTCTCCTGGCGCTGGGGGTGGTCTTCATCTATTGTTCCGGCGCGGAGGTGGGGGGCGACCTGGCGGGCAAGTGGCACCGTCAGCTGATATGGATCGCCCTGGGCATTGTCCTCTACGTCGTCATGGCCTCGGTGGATTATCATTTCTGGTGCCGGAAGAGCCCGTGGGGATATGTCCTGGGGCTGGGGCTGCTGTGCCTGGTGCTGGGAGTGGGGCACACCCTGAACTCCACCAAGGGATGGCTGCCCGTTCCCGGCATAGGCTATCTCCAGCCGGTGGAGCTGGCCAAACCCCTGACCCTTCTCCTGCTGGCCTGGCTGGGCACCCGGCCCGCCCTGCGGAACAGCCGATGGGGGGAGTGGCTTCCCGTGGCGGTCCTCTCCGCCGTGACCGCCCTCCCCGTGGCCTTGATCTGCCTTCAGCCGGACATGGGCACCGCCCTGGTCTTCCTCCCCGTGACCCTGGTGATCATCTTCCTGACCGGCTTGCGGAAACGCTGGTTCTTCCTGGGGGCGGCCCTGGCCATGCTGGCGCTCCCTCTGGCTTTCGGATTGCTGAGCCCCTATCAGAAGGACCGGGTCAAGGTCTTCCTGGCGCCCCCCGTCCGCAGCCTCTCCTCCGGCGCCTCCACCCTCCTGCCCGAAGCCTGGGGAACCCCGCTCCGGGAATCCGTGGACGGATTTCTCGCCCCGGAGGCGGGACGGGGCCCCCGGGATGACTGGAACGCGGTGCAGAGTCTGCTGGCCGTGGGTTCCGGCGGAATCTGGGGCAAGGGGTATCTCAAGGGCACCCAGCATGTCCTGGGCTATCTTCCCAAGACCATCGCCCCCACCGACTTCATCTTCTCCGTGATCGCCGAGGAGACGGGATTTCTGGGAGGCGGCATGGTGCTTCTCCTCTTCAGCATTCTGCTTCTCTGCCTCTTCCGCACCGCCATCACCGCCCGGGACCGCCTGGGGTGCGTGCTGGCGACGGGGGTGGCGGTCTTTTTCGGCACCCACATCGTGATCAATCTTGCCATGACCATGGGGGCCGCCCCCATTGTGGGCATTCCCTTGCCCTTTGTCAGCTACGGCGGCTCCTTCATGCTGGGCACCATGATGCTGGCGGGGCTGGCGCAAAGCGTCCAGCTCCACGGGGATCCCACGGCGGAGGAGCGGGTCCAACTGGCGGCGGAGGGCTTTGACGAGGAGGAATAGACCATGGGGTTCTTCAAGGAAGAGGACGACCGAGGCGCCCTGGAGCGCTTCCTGATTCCCAAGTTCGATCTGGCCTTCTGGCTGCGCCTGCTGGCCCTCTCCGTGGGGACCATCCTCCTGGTGCGCTATGTCGCCACCCCCGCCTACACCAACGGCGCCAGCATGATCCCCACCTACGCGGAACGGGAATTCCTGGTGATCTGGCACCCCGTCTACTGGTTCCGGGACCCCCAAATCGGGGATGTGGTTGCCGTCCGGTACATCGGCGAAAAGGTGATGTTCTTCAAACGGGTGGTCGCCACCGAGGGACAAATCGTGGAGTTCCGCCAGGGACGGCTCTTCGTGGACGGCAAGGAAAGCCCCTACGACTGGAACTACCTGACTTCCTGCAACTGGCGCCTGCCTCCCAGGCAGGTGCCCAAGGGCGAGGTCTATCTGGTGGGAGACAACCGCTCCATGCCCGCCGAGGAACATGTCTTCGGACACGTGGACAAGCGACGCATCGTGGGCATGCCTCTGTGGTGATGGGAAATATATTTATAACATCTTCATTTGCAATTACTTATGACTAGAGAAAAGGAAGATCGCGCCAGATATTGGACCTATGACCTGGGGGAGGGCTGGCGCGCCATGGCGGGAAAGAGCGACGTGGACAACGACCTGCTCTCCTTCCGGGTGGCCCGTCCCACGGACCATTGGTTCCACCTGCATGGCGCTCCGGGAAGCCATGTCCTTCTCCGCGGTCCCGAGGATGCCGTCCCCTCCCGGGAGCTGCTGGATGCCGCCGCCGCCATCGCCGCCTACCACAGCAAGGCCCGCAATGCGGGGCGGGTCTCCGTGGATTGCTGCCTTGCCCGGGATGTCTCCAAGCCCTCCCGTGTTCCCGCCGGCACGGTGAACATCGCCCGTTTCCGTCTTCTCAAGGTGCGGCCTGCCCTGCCGCCTTCCTCCGCCCCGGGAACGCCCGCGCCATGAGACGGCCCCTTCACTCCCTGTATATCCACGTTCCTTTCTGCGCGGGGGGCAAATGCGACTATTGCGCCTTCGCCTCCCAGGGCCATTCCACGGAGGAGGAGCGCCGCGCCTACCTCCAGGGGTTGGAGCGGGAATTTCTCCGTCGGCGGCAGGAGTTCGGGCCGCTGGAGTCCATTTTCATCGGCGGGGGGACGCCCTCCTCCCTTTCCGCGGAGGAACTGTCCTGTCTTCTTGCCCTGGTGAGGCGTCATTTCGAGCGTCTTCCGGATTGCGAGTGGAGTTGCGAGGCCAATCCCGATTCTCTGGACGGGGAGAAGGTGGAAGTGTTGCTGGCGGGGGGAGTGAACCGTCTCAGCCTGGGGGTCCAGTCCTTCCATCCCGTCCTGCGGGCGGCGCTGGGGCGCCGTGGCTCCCTGGAGACGCTGGAGGAGGTGGTGGCTCTGGCCCGGGGGAAGGGGCTGCCCCGTCTGAACCTGGATTTGATCTACGCCATTCCCGGGGAGACCCCCGCCATGTGGGAGGAGGATCTCCGGAAGGCTCTGTCCCTCCATCCCGACCACCTTTCCTGCTACAGCCTGACCATCGAGGAGGGCACCCCCCTGGCGCGGCGGCTCCCTCGCCGGGAGCATGATCCGGAGGAGGAGGAACGCTTCCTGACCTTCTGGAACGCCGCCGACGCCCTCCTGGGCGCCGCCGGATTCTCCCGCTATGAAATCTCCAATTTCGCCCGGCAGGGATGCCAGTGCCGCCACAACCAGCAGGTCTGGCACGGACAGACCTACGGGGGATGCGGCCCCGCCGCCGTCTCCTTCGACGGCCTCTGCCGTTGGGGAAATCCCCCCGTCCTCCGGGAATGGCTCCGGGGGACGCCCCCGGAAAAGGACCTCCTCTCTCCCGAGGGCCGTCGGCGGGAAGTGCTGGCCTTCGCCATGAGGACCACGGAGGGCTGGGATGCCCAGGGCCTCCGGGAGCGGGCGGGACTGGAGCTCTCCCAGGTGCTGGCCATGCCGGAATGTCAACGCCTTCTCCAGGAAGGACTCCTGGCGTGCACGGAGGGGCGTCTCCATCCCACCCCCAGGGGCCTGCTTTTCAACGACCTCGTCCTGGAAGCGCTGATTCTCTGATTTTCCGGTGGAATTTCTCTTCGCGGGAATCCGGGAAAGGGGCGTTGGGGGTGGGCTAGAATCCCCAGGCCAGGTTATAGTATTTTCGTGATTCATCCTCCCTGTCATTCCTTCCTTGACTCCAGCGCGAAGACCATGAAAAAGACTCTTCTTCTCTCTCTGACGCTTGGCCTGATTCTGCCGTTCGCGGGGCAGGCTGCTCCCAAGACACGTTATGACATCCGCTACAACGAGAGGCGCGTCCAGGAAATCACCCTGGAGATTCTCAAGCAGGTGAAGGTCCAGGAGGAGGCCTACAAGAAGAAGGTGGAGGAGTTCAACAAGCAGGGCAGCGCCCCCGGCGGCGCCGGCATGGATCCCTACGGCGGCCCCATGGGCCCCGGCGGCGGCGCCCAGCAGCAGAAGCCGGAGAGCCTTCCTCCCTACAAGCTGGACCGGGATGTGATCAAGGCCTACGTCCAGAAGAAGTACAACTGCAACGAGATGGATGCCGTGGGACCCATTCCCAAGGTGGATGTGCGGAACCGGGAGGACCTCCAGGAGGAGGCCACCCGGGAGGTGAAGGCCCTTCCCGAATACAAGAACCTGGACTACCAGGCCCTCCGGGAGCAGGAGGTGAAGGAGGCCGAGGCGAAATATCCCCTCTACAAGGAGGGAGAACGGGTGGAGATCAGCTTCGCCCACGGCAACGAGCCCAGCCGCACCTATCGGGGCACCTACAAGAACGGCGCCGGCCGGAGCAAGATCTGGATCGGGCGGGACATGATCAACAAGGACGACCTCCCCGAGCTGATCCGCGCCCGCTTCGACCCGGAACTCAACGCCCGCTGCCGCCAGCGGGAAATCAACGCCCACAAAATCATCGGCAAGATCGAGCTGGAGATGCAGGAGGCCATCGCCAACCGGGTGAAGGAGAAGCAGCAGAAGCAGTTCGAGAAGAACCTGCCCCGGGGATGGGTCTATGTGAACGACACCTGGAAGATGCCCTCCGAAATGGTGGACGACACCCTGGACTACCGGAAGGACGACCTGAACCGCCGGAATGCGCCCCGTCCCGCCCGGGATGAGGTGAACGTCTTCCCCGGCCGCTCCAACTGATTCCCCCGCCCGCGGAGCCGGCGCCTCTCCCGGCACTGTCCCCGGTTCCCCATGTCTGTCCATTCCCCCGTCCGGAAAGGAGGGAGTGGACAGACTTTTCGTCTCGTCCCGTCTTCCGCGCCCCCGCCGCCAAGCCATGACCACTCCTCCCTTTGTCCATCTGCACGTCCACTCCGACTTCAGTCTGCTGGACGGGGCGCAGTCCGTCAAGTCCATCGTGGACCAGGCGGTGAAGTTCGGGATGCCCGCCGTGGCGTTGACGGACCATGGCACCATGAGCGGCGTCTACGCCCTCACCCAGGCGTGCGAGGCCCTGCGGGGGGACAAGAACAATCCGGTGGAGATCAACGGGGTGGTGGGCTGCGAGTTCTATGTGGCCCACGGGAGTCATCTGGATTTCGCCGCCACCGAGGAGAACCGGGAGCGCTACCACCTGGTGCTGCTGGCGGAGAACTATCAGGGATATGTGAACATGTGCCACCTTTCCCGGGAGGCCTGGCTCAAAGGGTATTATTACAAGCCCAGAATCGACTTCGAGTTGTTGAAGCAGCACAAGGAGGGGCTCATCGTGCTTTCCGCCTGCCTCTCTGGCCAGGTGCCCAGGCTGCTCCTGAAGAACCGGGACGAGGAGGCCTTCGAGGTGGCCCGCCAGTACCGGGATCTCCTGGGGGAGAAAAACTACTTCATCGAGCTGCAGGACCATGGCCTGGAGGAGCAGAAGGCGGTCAACGACCGCCTGGTGGAGATTGCCCGGAAGCTGGGGCTGGGGCTGGTGGTGACCAACGACGCCCACTATCTCCGGAAGGAGGACGCCGAGGCCCAGGACCTGATGGTCTGCATCGGGACCCAGACCACCATCAACGATCCCAAGCGGATGCGCTTCGGGACGGACCAGTTCTACTTCAAGAGCCAGGAGGAGATGGCGCGGCTCTTCCCCCAGCTCCCCGAGGCCATGAGCAACACGGTGGACATCGCCCGGCGCTGCTCCGTCCATCTCCCGACCGTGGCCCA
The DNA here is from genome assembly GCA_051884615.1 of Oligosphaeraceae bacterium. Lineage (GTDB taxonomy): Bacteria > Verrucomicrobiota > Lentisphaeria > Oligosphaerales > Oligosphaeraceae > UBA1724. The sequence continues at coordinate 46,301 of JBJEVT010000023.1, read as the reverse complement.
GGACAAGGCGAACCACTATCCCGCCTACCCCGAGCCCGAAGTGCCGGGAAAGGATCCGGAGACGGTGCGGGAGGAGCATCTGCGGCAGTTGTGCCACGAGGGCCTGATGTGGCGCTACCGCTTCGATCCGGACAAGGACGAGATCACCCAGGAGCGCCAGGACATTCTGGAGCGGATGAACTACGAAATCGGCATCATCAAGCGGATGGGGTTCATCAGCTACTATCTGGTGGTGTGGGACTTCCTGCATTATGCCGCCAAGATTGGCGTGCCCCTGGGGCCGGGGCGCGGCTCCGGCGCCGGCTCCCTGGTGGCCTACCTCATCGGCATCACCCACATCGATCCTCTCCGCTACACTCTCCTCTTCGAGCGCTTCCTGAATCCGGAGCGGGTCTCTCCTCCTGATTTTGACATCGACCTGTGCGAGCGCCGCCGGCATGAAGTCATCGAATATGTCCGCCGGAAATACGGGGAGGACCGGGTGGTGCAGATCGGGACCTTCGGGACCTTGAAGGCGAAGCAGGTGGTGAAGGATGTGGCCCGGGCCATGGGACGCAGCTTTGACGAGGGGGCGCAGTTCGCCAAGCTGATTCCCGCCGATCCCAAGATGACCCTGGACATCGCCCTCAACGGCAGCGAAAAACTCCATTATCCTCCGAATGAAGAGCTGAAGGCGAAGATCGACTCCGAACCCTGGTGCCAGGAACTGTGGAAATACGCCAAGGTGCTGGAGGGGCTGAACCGGAACATGTCCATTCATGCGGCGGGGGTCATCATCGGCGACATGCCCGTGGCCAATGTGGCCCCCATCGCCCGGGGCGCGGGGGACGAGGCCATCACTCAATTCTCCGCCGTCCCCTGCGAATCCCTGGGACTGCTGAAAATGGATTTTCTGGGGCTGAAGACCCTTACGCTGATCCAGGACGCCCTGGACCTGGTGGAGGCCAGCACCGGAAGAAAACTGCCCTCAAACGACATCCCCGAAGGGGACGAGAAGACCTACCAGCTTCTGTCTTCGGGCAAGACGGTGGCGGTCTTCCAGCTGGAATCCGGGGGAATGCAAGACCTGTGCCGGAAGTGGAAGCCCACCCGCTTGGAGGATATCATCGCCCTCATCGCCATCTACCGTCCCGGGCCCATTGATTTTATTCCCGATTTCCTGGGACGGAAGGAGGGCACCATCCCCTTGGACTACGATGTGCCGGAGATGGAGCCCATTCTGGCGGAGACCAACGGAATCATGCTCTACCAGGAGCAGATCATGCAGGTGGTGCAGAAGGTGGCGGGCTTCACCCTGGGCCAGGCGGACATTCTGCGGCGGGCCATCGGCAAGAAGAAGGTGAAGGTCATGGAGAAGATGAAGGTGACCTTCCAGGAGGGGTGCCTGGCCCACGGCATCAGCCAGGATATTTCCGAGAACATCTGGAACAAGATTCTGAAGTTCGCCGGATATGGTTTCAACAAGAGCCATTCCGCCGCCTATGGCCTGCTGACCTACCGCACCGCCTATCTGAAGGCCAACTACCCCGCCGCCTTCATGGCCGCCGTCCTCACCAGCGAATTGTCCAACTCCGAGAAGCTGTCCTTCTACCTGAAGGAATGTCGGGAGATGGGCATCCGGGTGCTGTCCCCCGACGTGAACGTCTGCGGAAAATCCTTCTCTGTCAGCGGGAAGGACATTCGCTTCGGCCTGGCGGCCATCAAGGGAGTGGGGGAGGGGATTGTCCAGACCATCCTGGATGCCCGGAACCAGGATGGCCCCTTCAAGAACCTGGAGGACCTGTGCACCCGGGTGCCGGGCGTGAACGCCCGCCTTCTGGAGGCTCTGACCCTCTCCGGCGCCCTGGACTGCTTCGGACGATACCGCAGCCAACTGCTGGCGGTGATTCCGGAGGTCTTGAGCCGCAGCGCCGCCGAGCGAAAGGACCGCTCCTCCGGACAGCTCTCCCTCTTCGACATGATGGACGCCTCCTCCCAGGAATCCCTCTCCGTCCAGTATCCCGACATCCCGGAGCTGGAGGAGAAGGAACGCCTGAACCGGGAAAAGCAGCTGCTGGGCTTCTTCCTCTCCGGGCATCCCATCGACCATGGCCGGGAGTGCATCGAGGCCTTCCAGATTGACGACCTGGCGGACCTTCCCTCCATGAAGGACGGCACCATCTTCCGCACAGGAGTCTATATCGCCCAATGCGTGAAAAAATTCTCCAAGGCGAGCCAGAAGCCCTTCGCCATCATCACCCTGGAGAGCCGGGAGGCTTCCTTCGAAGCCGTCCTCTTCAACCGGGAATACGAGACCATCCTGAAAAACAGCCCGGAACTGCTGGAGGACGGCGCCCTCGCCCTGGCCGAAGGAGAGGTCAGCCGGGATGACGACGGGGAGAACGCCTCCATCAAAATCCGCCTGAACCGACTGATTCCTCTGGACAAGGCCCCGGAACTTTTCACGGCGAAAATCTCTCTTAATGTCGACGAAGCCGAGGCCACCCCGGAGAAGCTGGAGCAAATGATGCAGCTCTGCGGACGTCATCGCGGCACCGCCGAGTTCCATCTGGGCATCCGCATGAACTCCGGAAACTGCCTCTTCTTCCGTCCCCCCTTCGGCTTGAAACCCGTCCCCAGCCTCTTGAGTCGACTACGCCAGCTCTTCGGAGAGCACGCCGTCACCCTAAAGGGGAGCCGGAACCGCCCCCAGCCTCCCAGACGAGGAAGCTTCCTGCGGGAGACCGGGGTGAGTTCCGAAGATTGACCGGGGCATCCCCTTCCGGGTGTCCTGGCGAGCCGGGGGGAGTTGTTTCCGTGGAGATCGAGAGGATAAAGAAGATGCGATATCGTTTTTCCGTCCAGGGGATGGAGTGCGCCGCCTGCCGGGGGCATGTGCTGAAGGCCGTGTCCGGGGTGCGCGGGGTGCAGGCTCCCCAGGTGGACTTGTTGAACCGGATTCTCTCCCTGGAGACGTCGGACGCCTCGGTGCTTCCCCAGGTGGAGGCGGCTGTCAGCGCCGCGGGCTACGGGTTGACGCTTTTGGGCTCGGGGGGCTCCCCGGAGGCCGCCCGCGAGAACGCCGGCGGCTTTCCCCCTCTGCGGCGTTTCCTGGTGACCCTGCTCTGGGGGCTGCCCGTGTGCGTCCTCGCCATGGCGGGAATGGCCGGATTCCCCGGCCCCCGATACGCCCGGCTCTCCACCATCCTCCAATTCGTCCTGGTTCTGCCCCTCCTCTATGCCAACCGGGACATCTTCCTCCGGGGATTCCGGGGGTTCCTCCATCGCTCTCCCACCATGGAGAGCCTGGTGGCTCTGGCGGCGGGCAGCGGATTCCTCTATCCTCTCGTCCGGCTGCTGGCGAGCTTCTGGAATCACGGCTCCCTGGAGGGCGTGGTCTTCGAGACGCCCGCCATGCTCCTGATGCTCTTCACCCTGGGCAAGTGGCTGGAGGGAGGAGCCAGAAACCGGGCCGCCGAAGAACTGCGCGCCCTGCAACGCCATTCTCCCCGCACCGCCATTCTGCTTCGGGGAGAGAAGGAGGAATCCGTGCCCGTGGAGCAGCTTCTTCCCGGCGACCGGTGCCTGGTGCGCCCCGGGGGAGTGGTTCCCGCCGACGGCGTGGTGCTTTCCGGCCATTCCGCGGTGGATCAGTCGGCCATCACCGGGGAGTGGCTCCCCGTGGAGAAGAAGGAGGGAGACAAGGTGTTGGGAGCCACCCTGAACGGGGATGGCGTCCTGGTGATGCAGGTCCAGGCCGCCGGCGCCGAGAGTCTCTTCGGGAAGGTCATCGCCATGGTGGAGGAGACGGGGGCGTCCCGGGCTCCCATCGCCCGCATGGCGGACATCATCTGCTCATGGTTCGTGCCCGGCGTGCTCCTGTTCGCTCTGTGCACCGTCCTGGGATGGCTGTTGCTGGGGGAGGAGTGGGGGGCGGCCCTGTCCCATGGCGTGTCGGTTCTGGCGATTTCCTGCCCCTGCGCCCTGGGCCTGGCCACGCCGGTGGCGATTCTGGTGGCCACGGGGGTGGCGGCCAAGAAGGGCGTGCTCTTCAAGGACGCCGCCACCTTGGAGGCTTTGAGCCGGGTGAAGACCGTGGTGCTGGACAAGACGGGCACCCTCACGGAGGGGCGTCCCTCCCTGGCCTCCATCCAATGCCCGCCGGACGGGGACGAGGAGGCCCTTCTTTCGGTGGCGGCCTCTCTGGAGAAGGGGTCCCAGCATCCCCTGGGGGCGGCCTTGGTGCGGGAAGCGGAATCCCGCTCCCTGGAATTGGTGGGGGTGACCCGCTTCCAGAATCTCTCCGGCCGTGGCGTCCTGGGAGAGGTGCGGGGAAGGCTCTGGGGCTGCGGCAATCTTCGCATGCTCCAGGAGCGGGGAGTCGCCCTGCCGGATTTCGCCCGGGAACAACAGCCGGACAAGGCAGCCGCCACTCCCCTGTATCTCTTCTCCCAGGCAGGAGTGCAGGGCGTCTTCTGGATGACGGATCCCCTGCGAAAGGAAGCCAGGGAAACCGTGGATTCCCTGGGCAGGCAGGGCCTCTCCTGCGTCATGCTCACGGGAGACCGCCAGCAGGTGGCGGACGCCCTGGGGCGCCAGGCGGGGCTGGCGGAGTGCCAGGGAGAGCTCATGCCCCAGGACAAGGCCCATTGGATTCTGGAACGCCAGAAGACGGGAGCCGGCGTGGCCATGGTGGGGGATGGCATCAACGACGCGCCCGCCCTGGCCGCCGCCCAGGTGGGCATCGCCTTGGGAGGAGGCACCGATGTGGCGCTGGAGACCGCCGGCGTGGTGGTGCTGAATCCGTCCCTGATGGCAGTCTCCCATGCCGTGTCCCTTTCCCGGAGCACCTTGAAGGTGGTGCGCCAGAATCTGGGCTGGGCCTTCTGTTATAATCTCTTCGCCATTCCTCTGGCGGCGGGACTCTTCTCCCCCTGGCATCTGGTGGCGCCGCCCTGGCTGGCCGCCGCCGCCATGGCATGCAGTTCCCTGGTGGTGGTGGGCAACGCCCTCCGTCTCCGGAGAAAATAAAGCCCCCTCGCCTCTGGTGGCGGCGCCTGTCGCTACTCCCCGGTCCGTTTCAAGGTGATCAGGAGGATTTCGGCGGGGTGTCCCAGTCGCAGGGGAAAGCCGTTCCAGATGCCGGCGCCATTGGAGACCAGGAGTTTGGTTTGGGGAGGCAGGGAATAGAGTCCGGAGAGGAATCCGTTGTTTCTTCGGGCCACCAGCCAATCCAGTCCCCACACCATTCCTCCGTGGGTATGGCCGGAGAGGACCAGAGGCACCCCGTGTTCTGCCGCCTCCAGGGCCAGATTCGGGTTGTGGGCGCCCAGGAGCACGAAGGTCTCCGGGGGAAGCCCCTCCAGCGCCGCCTCCAGATCCGGGGGATTTTCCCCGTGCCGCATGGCGCGGGGGTCCGCCACTCCCGCCAGCGCAAGGCCGGGCAGCAGTTCCTGGTGTTCGTTCACCAGCCATTTGACGCCCCATTGGGGAAGAACCTCCCGCCAGGCGGCGAAGCCGGAATAGTATTCGTGGTTTCCGGGGACCGCCCAGACCCCCAGGGGAGCCTGCAGCCGGGCAAGGGGAGCCAGATCCCCCGAACGTTCCTCCACCGTGCCATCCACCAAATCACCGCCCAGGAGAATCAAATCCGGCTTCCGGGCATTGGCGAGCTCCACCATCCGGGAAACCTCGCGGGCGGCGGTGACGCCATCGGCGTGGAGGTCCGTCAACAGGGCGATGGTCATGCCCTCCGCTTCTTCCGGCAATCGGGGGAAGGCGAGGGTGAATTCCCGGATCCGGGGTGCGCGCTGCCCCCAGAAGGCGCCCAGCGTGGTGGCAAGGAGGGAGGCGGTCAGGAGTCCCAGGGAGAGGAGCCCGCGGGCTTTGGGGAAGAGGAGTTGGAGAGGGGAGAGGAGCAATCCCCCCATGGCGAGAAAGAGGGCGGTGGCGAAGAGCCAGCCGGCCAGGAGAATCAGCCAGGGAGGGAGGCGCGGGGCGAAGGGCATGGGGCCGCCAAGCCACCGGAAGAGGGGGAATTTGAAGGAGACGGCAAGGCACAGCGCCGCCAATAGCGCCTTGCCCCACCAGGGAACGGGCAGGGGCAGGAGGACGGTGCAGCAAAGCGTCAGGAAGAGCAGGAGGGCGATGACCGTCATGGGCGGCGGGGGGTGGACTCTCCGGCAGAAGAGGCGGCGCTAGCCCTTCCGGGCGGGCTCCTGCTGCTGCAGGGTGACCACGCGCTGGGGGAAGGGGATGTTGAGGCCGGCGCCCTCCAGGACGTCCTTCAGCTGCGCCTTCACGGACCAATAGGCCTCCCAATAGTTCTGGTTTGCCGTCCAGAAGCGCAGGGTCAGATTGACGGAGCTGTCCGCCAGTTCGGAGACCAGGACTTCCGGAGCGGGGTCCTGGAGGATCAGGGGATGGCGCTTCATCAGCGCCAGGAGGGTCTCCACGCCCTTTGCCAGGGAATCCCCGTAGTCGATGCCCACGGTGATGTCCGCCCGGCGCTGGGGATTCCGGGAGTAGTTTTTAATGGGGGAGCCGAAGAGCACGCTGTTGGGGGCGGCGATATAGAGTCCGTCCGGCGTGGTGAGGGTGGTGGTGAACAATCCGATTTCCCGGATGGTGCCGCTGACGCTGCCGCAGTCGATGTAGTCTCCCAGCTTGTAGGGACGGAGGAAGAGGAGCATGATGCCGGCGGCGATGTTGCTCAGGGAGTCCTTCATGGCCAGTCCCACCGCCAGTCCGGCGGCGCCCAGCACCGTGAGGATGCTGGCGGTGTTGATGCCCATGAGGTCCAGGATGATCAGGAGGGCGAAGAGCCAGATGATGGCCCTGGCCACGCCGGCAAGGATTTTGCCCACCGATTCGTCCACCGCGTCGAAGCGCCGGGTGGCGCGGAGGATGAGCTTCCGGGCAAGGGCGGCGATTCCCCAGGCGAGAACCAGGATGCCGATTCCCAGAAGCAGGCTCTTTCCCAGATGGAGGAGGCTTTCCTGGTGCTGCTGCCAGAAGGTCTGGACATCCGTGTGGCGCACGGCGTCCACCACGTTCTGGATGGCGGTTTCTGCGGAGGGGATGGCGGGGTCTTCAGACATGGCGGGAGAGGGAGGCTATTGTGCGTCGGGGGTGTTGGCGTCCTGGGTGGTGCGGTGGCCCAGCCAGTATCCCCAGCCGCCCCAGAGGAGGGCGACGAGGGAGCCCAGGGCGTAGGCAAGAGGCAGGGGCAGGCCGAAGCCCATGGGGCCCTTGTGGCTGGTGGAGGTCCACAGGATGTAGGTGGCGACGATGAAGGTGATGAAGACGCCGGGCAGCAGGGTGACCCAGCCGTTCTTCCGCTGGCGCCAGAGCCAGACCGAGGTGGCGATGAGGGTGAAGGCGGCCAGCACCTGGTTGCCCCAGGCAAAGTAGTTCCACAGGAAGCCGAAGGACATGGCGTCCTTGTTGGACCACCAGAGCAGCAGGGAGACGATGAAGATGAGGGGCAGGCAGAGCAGCAGGCGGTTCTTCAGGCTCTTCTGGTCGATGTGGAAGATCTCCGCCATGCTCAGGCGCAGACTCCGCATGGCGGTGTCGCCGGAGGTGACGGCCAGAATGATCACGCCCAGGATGGTCAGGGAGCCCAGCATGTTCCCCAGGAAGAAGTTGACGATCTCCGGCAGGACCTTGGTGGCGCCGACATTGAAGAGCACGGGATGGAGATTGTAGAGCACATAGCCGCCGCCCGCCCAGATCATGGCGATGACGCCCTCCACGATCATCATGCCGTAGTAGGCGGCACGGGCCTCCCGCTCCGTGGACATGGTGCGGGCGATGATGGGGGACTGGGTGGCGTGGAAGCCGGACATGATGCCGCAGGCGATGGTCACGAAGAGGGTGGGCAGGATGGGATTGGTCTGCCGGAAGCCCTGGAATTGCTTCTGGAGGACGGGGGTGGCCAGGAAGAGATCCTTGTCGGTGAAGGAGTAGTGCCAGAGGATGGCCAGCAGCAGGGCGAAGGTGCTCACCAGGAGGAGACCCCCGAAGATGGGATAGATTCGCCCGATGATCTTGTCCACGGGGAAGAGGGTGGCGAGGATGTAGTAGAGGAAGATGACGCCCACGGCAAGCCAGAAGAGCTCGGCCTTGGGCACCATGCCGTTGATCAGGTTGGCGGGAATGTTGATGAAGACCGCCACCACCAGCAGCAGCAGGAATGCCATGAAGACGGCGAAGATGGAATAGGTCTTCTTGCCCAGGGAATCCCGGATCATCCAGGGAAGATTCTCCCCGTTGCGGCGAAGGGACATCATGCCCGAGGCGAAGTCATGGACGGCGCCGCCCAGGACGTTCCCCAGGGGGATGATGAGGAAGACGGCCGCGCCGAAGCGGATGCCCAGGATGACGCCGATGACCGGCCCCACGCCGGCGATGTTCAGCAGCTGGATGAGCATGTTCTTCCAGGAGGGAAGCACCAGGAAGTCCACGCCGTCCCGTCGCGTCAGCGCCGGCGTCTGGCGGTCGTCGGGCGCCAGGATGCGCTCGACCATCTTTCCGTAGGTGAAATAACCGAGGACGAGGAGTCCAATGCCCAGCAAGAAGATTAACATGGCAGTCCTTCTATTTGGTTGTCAACGGGGGGGGGTATGTGGGGAATGAGAGGTCAGTGGACAGGGGGAGAGGAGAGAGGCGTCAGCCCCGCGGCCAGGGCGGCCTGTCGCAGGGCGTGGGGGGGGAAGTTGAGAAATTCCAGGGCGCGCTGGCCCTCGGCGAGATGCTGGAAGCGGATGGTGAGTCTTCTGGGGGAGTCCAGGAGTCCGGCGATTTGCTCCGGCCATTCCACCAGGGTGATGGCGTTGGGCTGGAAGAGGAATTCATCGATGCCGAAGGCCAGGGCGTCGTTCTCGTCGGAGATCCGGTACATGTCCAGATGGTAGAGGAACTTGCCATCGGGGCGTCGGTATTCCTGGGCGACGGTGAAGGTGGGGCTGGTGACGGCCTCCACGATGCCCAGTCCCCGGGCGATGCCCCGGGAGAGGACGGTTTTTCCGCAGCCCAGATCCCCTGCCAGGGCGATCACGGTGCCGTCCTCCAGGCTGGGGGCGAGAGCCATCCCCATGGCCAGGGTTTTTTCGTCGCTGTCGCTGAAGAAATGGGGCGTCATGGTTTGGGGGCGAGGGCGCTTTTCAGGGCCTGGAGGACCAGGTTCATGTTGGCGTAGCGCTGGTCCAGGTTTTTGCGGAGGCATCCCGCCACCACGAAATCCAGCTTGGGATTCAGGTTGGGCTGGAGTTCCCGCATGGGGCGGGGCTGCACCTGGGGGCTGGCCTGGTGTTTCCAGGTCTCCCTGGGGGTGCTGCCGGAGAAGGGGTGTTTTCCGGTGAGGAGCTGGTAGGCGATGAGGCCGAAGGCGAAGACGTCCGATGCCTGGTAGGAGAGTTTGTGGAGGAATTGCTCCGGCGCCATGAAGCCGGGGGTGCCCAGCTGGCGCCGGGGCCCGTGGGAATCCCGGGAACGGCACAGATCGAAGTCCGTCAGCTTCACGGTGTAGGTGGAGCCCTGGCGCTGCATGAGGAAGTTCTCCGGCTTCACATCCAGATGCATCAGGCCGCACTGGTGGACCCAGGCCAGGGCCTGCGCCATCTCCAGAAGCACATGGGAGAGGCAGCCCTTCAGGAGGGGGGCCCCCTGGGTCATCAACGTCCGCAGGGGCGGCCCGTCCACATATTCCAGAATCTCGTAGGGCTTCAGAAAATGGCTGCCCCGCTCCAGGGAATTGACCAGGTTGGGGTGGGGGGAGAGGCGTCTCCGCGCCAGGGTGCCGGCCTGGAAACGCCCCCGCAGGGAGAGGGAGAGCAGCTTGGCGGCCTGCATCTCCCGCAGCACCGCCGGCGTCCCGTCCCGCAGGGTGATTTTCCAGAGCCGTGCCATGCCTCCCACGGCCAGCTCCTGGCCAATGGTGTAGGAGAGGGGGGAGTCGCCCATTATTGCGTCACCAGGAGCCCGCCTTTCAGGACGATTTCCCGGTCTTCGGGAGTCAGGGTGCACTTCAGGACGAACTCCCTGCCTTTGGCGAAGGCGTGGATTTCGTCCCCCTGGGCCAGCTGCGCCCGCAGTCCGGCGATGGTGATGGCGTCGCCTTCCTTCAGGGCCTCGTAGTCCTCCCGGTTTTGGAAGCAGAGGGGGAGGATGCCGAAGTTCACCAGATTGGCGGCGTGGATTCGCTCGAAGGAGATGGCGAGGACGCAGCGGATGCCCAGATACATGGGGCAGATGGCGGCGTGTTCCCGGCTGGAGCCCTGTCCGTAGGATTCGCCGGCCACGATGAAGCCCGCCTTTCCCTTGTCCCGCAGGGCGGCCGCCCGCTGGGCGAAGGAGGGTTTTCCGGGTTCGGTGTAGCAGTCGAAGACCACCTGGGCGTAGCGGGGGATGTTGCTGCGCAGCTTCAGGTTGGCGCCGGCGGGCATGATGTGGTCGGTGGTGATGCGGTCTCCCACGGTGATGACGGCCTCTCCCTCCAGGGTGTCGGGCAGGGCGGTGCAGCGGGGAGGCTCGCCGATGGTCTCCTTGCGGACGATCTCCACGGGCGTGCCCTCCGGGGGCGGCACGATCACCATCCGGTCGTCCACCAGGAAGTGTTCCGGCATGGTCCAGGCGGGTTCCTCCCAATGGAGTTCCCGCGCCAGGGCGACGGGGTCCGTCAGCACGCCGGTGAGCGCGGTGGCCACGGCGGTGGCGGGGCTCACCAGGTAGCACTGGTCGTTCTTGGTGCCGGTGCGGTTGAGGAAATTCCGGTTGTTGGTCCGCACGGAGATGGTGCCGGAGGCGGGGCTGAAGCCCTGGCCGATGCAGGGACCGCAGGCGCTCTCCAGGATGCGGCATCCGGCGGAGAGCAGGATGGCCAGGCTGCCATCCCGGGCCAGCATCTCCAGCACCTGGCGGGAGCCGGGAGCCACCGCCAGGGAGACGCCGGGATGGACACTGCGCCCCTTCAGCATGGCCGCCACCAACTGCATGTCCTTCAGGCTGCTGTTGGTGCAGGAGCCCACCAGCACCTGGCTGCAGGGCAGGCCGGCCACCTCCGACACAGGCTTCACGTTGGCGGGATTGGAGGGGCAGGCCGCCAGGGGCACCAGCTCGTCCAGGGCGATTTCCAGCACCCGGTCATACTGGGCGCCTTCCTGGGCGGCAAGGGGCGCCCACTGGTCGCCGCGGCCCTCCGCTTCCAGGAAACGCCGGGTCTCCTCGTCGGAGGGGAAGACGGAGGTGGTGACGCCCAGCTCGGCCCCCATGTTGGTGATGGTGGCCCGCTCCGGCACGGAGAGGGTGGCGACGCCGTCGCCGAAGTATTCCACGGCGGTGCCCACGTTGCCCTTGCTGGAGAGGATGGAGAGGACCTTGAGGATGACGTCCTTTGCGGAGACCCAGGGGGAGAGTTTTCCCGTGAGCTTCACGCCCAGCACCTTGGGGCAGGTGAGACGGAAGGGGATGCCGGCCATGGCCCGTGCCACGTCCAGGCCGCCGGCGCCGATGGCCACCATGCCGATGCCGCCGCCGGTGGGGGTATGGGAATCGGAGCCCAGGAGGGTCTTGCCGGGGATGCCGTAGCGTTCCAGGTGGACCTGGTGGCAGATGCCGTTGCCGGGGCGGGAGAAGTGGACGCCCTTGGCGGCGCAGACGCTCTGGAGATAGAGGTGGTCATTGGCGTTCTCCGGCCCCATCTGGTTGGTGTTGTGGTCGATATACTGCACGGAGAGCTCGGTCTTCACCCGGGGGACGCCCATGGCCTCCAGCTCCAGGAAGGCCATGGTGCCGGTGGCGTCCTGGCAGAGGGTCTGGTCGATGTGGATGGCGATGGGGCTGCCGGGAATCAGCTCCCCCTCGACGAGGTGGGAAGCCAGGATCTGCTGGATGAGATTCAGTGCCATGGGGAGAAAAACCTATGATGCAGGGAACGGTGTTGGGGAGGGAAGAGGGGGGCGGGCTACCAGTCCAGGGCGAAGCCCAGGGAGTTGATGCCGCTGCCGATGCCCAGGAGGGCCACCTTCATGCCGGGGTGGAGGGCGCCCCGCTCCTGGGCCAGGGCGAGAGCCAGGGGAAGGGAAGCGGAGCCGCAGTTGCCGGTCTCGGGGAAAATGGGGAAATCCCGCTCCACGGGGAGGCCGAGACGCTGGAAGAGGAGATCCCGGTGGGCCTTGCCCACCTGGTGGCCGCAGACCAGGTCCGGAAGGGCGTCGCCCCAGGGGGCGTCCCGCCGCAGAGCCCGCCACATCCGCTCCGCGACCTGGACGCCTTCCTCCAGAAGACGGTGGGAGTCGGTGTGCATCACCGGGGCGCTGCCCTCGGTCATGCCGCCGGCGGCGTCTCCTCGGCAGAGGTCGTCGCACTGGCAGTCGGAGGCTTGTCCCAGGGCGCGGAGAGGATGACCGCCCTCCCGGGTGAGAATGACGGCGGCGGCGGCGCTGCCGATGGTCAGGCTGGCGAACTCCCCCTTCAGGCTCTGGCGGGTCACCGTGGCGTCCTGATTGAGGCGCTGGATGGTGTGCTCCACCAGGGGACCGCCATTCTCGCCGGTGACGGCCATGGCGCAGTCCAGCAACCCCTGCTCCAGCATGGGAGCCAGGATGGCAAGGGCGCTGGCCACGCCCAGGCAGGCGTTGGAGAGGTCGAAGTTCAGCACATCCCGGGGGAGTCCCAGCTTCCGCACCACGGCGGTGGAGGTGGCTGGCTCCACGCAATCCCGGGAGACGCCGCAAAAGAGGAGCGCCTGGATTTTCCCGGGGGAAATCCCGCTCAAATCCAGGGCTTTCCTGCCCGCCAGGACGGCCGCGTCGCTGGGAAGGGTGCCCCGCTCCCAGAAACGACGCTCCCGGATGCCCGTCATCAGCTCCAGCCTTCCCTCCGCCAGATGCAACCGCTGATAGAGGGGGGAGAGACGCTCCTCCAGCTCCTCGCTGGTCATGACCCGGGGAGGCAGCACGCCGGCCGCCGTGTGGAGATGAACGTGTTGGAAGCGCATGAAGGGGGCAGAAGGGCGAAAGCGCAGGCAAAAGGTCGGGGTGACCGGGAAAACAGGATAATGTAATTCCTAGAGTCCCTGCGGGAACTCCCTCCCGCTGTGGAAGCCCTCCCGATGACACGAGGGAAAGCCCCCGGGAACAGGGGTGTCAGCGGGACTTTTCCAGGAGACGGGCTTCCATGTCCTGGATGGCGCGCTGGAGAATATCGTCGGGGGAGTTGCCCAGGATGTCCAGCCCTTCCGCGGAGAACCGCTCCACGGTGCGGACGCCCAGGAGTCCCTGGAGGAGTCCCTGGAGATAGAGGAAGCCGAAATCGGCGTTGCCGATGAGGCCGCCGCTGGTGGTGATGTAGGTGGCTTTCTGAAGGGCGGTGAGCCCCCGGGGTTTTCCCTCGGGGGTGTATCGGAACGTCAGGCCGTGGACGCAGCAGTTTTCCCAATAGAGTTTCAGGGTGGCGGGGAAGCTCAAGTCCCAATAGGGTGCGGCGATGACCAGTTCCTGCGCCCATGCCAGCTGCCGCGGGAGGCGGAATGCCTCTCCCGAGTAGTCGCCCGTCCGGACGGCGTTCTCCCGTTCCTGGAGGCGTTGTCCATTCAGGGGGAGGAGGCGTTCCTCTTCCAGGGTCACCTTCTGGCACTCCACAGGCCCCTGCCTCTCCCGGAGGCGCAGATAGGCCTGTGCCAGCGCCTCCGTGCGGGAGCGCTCCCGGTGGAGGCAGGCGTCCAGGAAAAGGAGTCGGACCGTGGAGCGCACCATGGGGGAGGGAGTGCGGCTAGCCCTGGGCGGGGGCTTCGGGCTTCTTCAGCTTGGCGAAGACGCTCTTGAGGCCATAGAGGGAGGCCGCCACGGCAAGGAGCAGGACGATGGCGAGGACGGGGCGGTAGAAGAGCCATGCCAGGGCGATGACCAGGAGGGAGATGGGCAGCGCCAGGAGGAAGGAGATGGCCGAGGTGCCCGCGCCCACCATGCGTCCCAGGAAGGGCAGGACGCTGGCAAGCACCTGGATGGGCTTGAAGATGGTCTGGAAGCCGATGAAGAGCAGGAGGAAGCCCGCCAGCCGGAGAAGCCAGGTGATCATCTTGTTGGCGTTCTGCGCGGAGGTGAACATCTCGTCGGCGGTCTTGATGCCGTCCGCCTGGAGGGCGACGGTGCCCGTCTTGGCCTGGTAGACGGCGAAGGAATCTCCCTTCTGGACGTAGACCAGGGAGATGTCGTGGGAATCCACCACCTGGAAGGAGACCCGGATGTCCCCGATCTCCGGGGCGTCCTCCCCTGCCTGGGCTTCCTTGGCCCTCTTGACGGGGAAGTAGATTTCCCTCTGGGAGACCCGGGGAGCCTGGTAGACCTGGAGGAGGGAGGCCGGCATTTCCGGGACCTGGTAGTCCGCGGCGAACTCCATCTCCCGGGCGCCGCCCACGGCACGGATCTGCTCGGGCGTCAGACGGAAGGCGCCCACGGTGACCCGGGCGGGCACGACGGTCTTCCCGGGGACGAGGAGGCGGGCGGGATTCTCATGGCCGGGCTCCTTGAAGTTCCGGGAGTCGACGAGGGTGCTGGACCACACCTTCTCGTAGGTGTAGGTGGTGGTCTTCTCCACCTTGCCGCCCAACTTCTCCTCCTCCCTGGTCTCGGATTGCTCCTCCCACTGATACATCTCCACCTTCCGCTCCAGGCGCAGGGCGCCGGGAAGCGCCAGCCCGAAATCGGAATCCTGGAGGGTTTCCTGGGTGACGGCGGGTGCGGTGAGATGCACCAGCTTCCCCTCGTTCTCCGGCAGAACCTGGTCGGCGGAGATGGAGATCACGTTGCTGGCGCCCTCCTTGAGGGCCTTGTACCGCCGCACGGAACGGCCCTCGTTCCACCAAAGCAGGACAATGCCCGCCAGAACCATGAGGATGCCCGTGAAGATTCCCTTGAGGGAGCTGCCCAGGCGGGAACCGTAGCCGATGGTGGTCTTTTCCACGACTGCCATGGAAATCTGCCTCCGTATATGCGGGTGGATGGGGAAGAAGGAAGGTTCGCGGGGAGCTACTCTTCCTCCGGGGGAGCCAGGGGATTGCCCAGGTCATCGGTGGGGTTGGTGACGACGAGCTGGTCGATCCAGATGCGCTCCACATTGAGATTGATGGCGGGCGCGCCGTAGAAGTAGTTGGCGCGGTTGAGATTGGAGCGGCCCAGATAGATGAGCTTGTATTCCGGGCCGGCAAGCCTGTCGGCGGTGGCGGTGTTGAGGGCTTCGGGGCCGTCCGGGTAGTTGCCGAAGGTCATGGCAACGCCCTGGGCGGCATGGCCCGGCTTCAGGTCGCAGCGCACCGACAGATAGACGTCGAAGACTCCCCGGGGCAGATTCCGCATCTGGAGGAACCACTCCCGATGGGTGTTGGGCATGGTGATGGCCTTTCCTCCATCCGCCGCCGGATCGTCGGAGAGCATGATGGTGCGGATGCTGGAGGCATAGGGAAGCCCTCCCAGGTCCTCCACATTCCAGCTCCAGGCCTTCTGACCCGCGGGAAGGCCCGCGGGAAGCTTGGTCGCCAGGGGAACGTCCGGCAGGACGAGGGTCCGGTTGAAGGTGCCCCTGAGGCGATCCGCCCAGCCCTTGACGCTGAGGGTGTGGTTCTCGTTGAGGAACTCCACCCCGCCTCGCTGCATCACCTTGCGGCACCAATCGCAAAGGGCCACGGGATCCACGTCCCGCAGGGGGGCGAGACGCTCCTCCGGCGAGGGCAGCAGCAGTTCCTGGCGGTCCAGCAGGTCCATGGTGATGGGCAGGGCTGCCATCTCCATGCGGGGACCGTAGACCGGGTCCTCCGCCAGGGCGCGGACTCCCGCATAGACCTGCTCCCAGAGACTGGCCAGATCCTCGTCGCTCATCCAGGAGCGGGTGTTGTCGGGATAGCAGTTGTCCTGGGCCTCGGGATGGAACTGCGCCAGAGCGGTGACGCCGTCCAGATAGGTCTTCACATAGGGGGTGGCGGGGCCGTAGAAGTGCCGGCAGAACTCCTCCACCAGCGCCTGGTCGTCGGCATCGGGATTCCAGAGGAGGCGGGAGAGGAGATAGGCCCTCAGGTCTCCCAGGTCGGCGGCGGGGCCGCAGGCATTGTAGGCGCCCTGCTGGAAGACGTTGATGGCGTTGCAGTCCCGGAAGAGGCGGGTGTCCTGGGCAAGGGTGTGCCAGTTGGGATGGGGCAGATAGTAGCGGATGAAGTCGGTGACGTAGTTCCAGATGAGCATCTTCTCGGCCACCTGCTTCCACTCCTGCATTTCCTGGTAGAGGTTCTGGTTCTGGGGGGATTCCAGGGGGAAGAAGGAGCGCGCCTCGATGGTGCAGTAGCGGATGGCGACGTTCTTCCGGGGGCGGACGGTCTTGGGGGGCTGGCGGGTGTAGTTGTATGCCAGGGTGTCCACATAGACCTTGGGGAATTCCTTCTCCACGGCCTCCGCCACCTGGTTGACGCAGTCCAGGAGCAGGTCGGTCTGGTTGCCGTGGGCCTCCACGAAGGCGGTGCATTCCGGGCAGAGGCAGTAACGCTGGTTGTCATTCTGGGAGACGGAGATGAAGTGGCTCTTGCCGCCGTCTTTCCGCAGCTCCTCCAGGACGCGCCGGATGAGTTCCTGGCGCATTTCCTGGTTGGTGAGGCACAGCTGGCTCATGGAGCCTGCGTCCCGGAATCCGTCCCGGTAGGAGAACCACTCCGGATGCTCGGCGAAGTGGGAGTCGGGGATGAAGCGCTCCATGGTGTGGACGAAGCCGATGATGTTGTCGTTGCCGCCCCATTCCTCCGGGATGGTCCAGAAGTTGTTGCGCATCTTCACGATGAAATCCGGCTTGCCCGCGAGAATGGTGTGGTAGTAGGCCACCCGGGAGATGAAGGGAGGGGCATAGCGGTAGGCGGTGCCGGGGGCGGGCAGGGCGAGGACGCCCCGGGTGCGGGGGAGATATTCGCAGTCGGCGGTGAAGAAGCGCGCCCCGTATTCCCGCTCCAGCACCTCGAAGACGGCATAGAGGGTGCCTCGGGTGCCCTCGCCGGCGATCCACAGGGTTCCCTTGTCGTCCACCCGGTAGAGGATTTCATCGGGCTGGAGGGAATCCCAGGAGGGCACGTCCAGGGCGGCGAGGGCGCGCTCGGTCCTGCCCAGATAGATGGTTTCGGCGGGGCTGGCCTCCTGGGCGGCGGGGTCGTCTTCGGAGAGGATGGAGACCTGGAGGGGTTCTCCGCTCAGCAGCGGGAGGTATTTGGCCAGCTGCTCCGCGGCGGTTTTTTCCGGCGCGCCGGGGGAGGCGGGCAGGAGGATGCGGAGTTCCGCCGCCAGGGTGAAGGAGAGGGAGAGGGCCAGGAGGACAAGGAAGCGAGGCATAGGCGTGGGGATGGGGGCTTATGGGGTCGGATCCGAAGATTCGGGATATTCCTGCCGGAGGGCGTTGCGGAGTTCGGCGGCGGTTTTGGCGTCTCCCTGCGCCTCCTTGGCCATGGCTGCCACCAGATAGCATCGGGGAGAATAGACCGGGTGCTTTTCCAGGATGAATCCCTGGGTGGCGGCAGTCAAGGCGCCGGGATAGTCCTGGAGAGAGAGGAGAGCCTGGGCCAGCGCCCATTGCGCCCGGGGGCGGGAATCCGGGAGGAGGGCGGCGTCCCGCCGTTCCTGGGCTTCCTTGGCGTAGGTGAGGGCGGCGTCGGGCTGCTGGTCCATCAGAGCCAGCTCCGCTTTCAAGGCCAGGAGATCCATGGGGAGGGGAGCGCCCTGGGCGCCCAGGCGGCTGGCCATTTCCTGCAGAGTGGCGCGGCACTGGGGGATCTGCCCTCCCAGGAATTGGAGATCCGACAGTTGGAGCAGCAGGGGAATCCGCTCCTCCGGGGGGCAGCTCGCATCCTGGAGCAGGGCGCTGACGGCACGTTGGGCATTGTGGTAGTCCTTCTGGGCGCGCCGTTCCTGGGCGATGTGGGCGAGAAGCACCCGGGAGAGGGCGGCGGGCGGCGACAGGCGAAAGAGCTCCTCCAGATAGGGGACCGCCTCCGGTCCGCGCTTCTGGAAGTAGAGGAGAGCCACCAGATCCGGCAGAATCTCCCGGCGCATCTCCCCGGGAGTCTCCCTGTGGGCGAGAATCCCCTGGTATTCCTGGATGGTCTCCGCATACCGCTTCTGGAGACGGAGAATCCGGGCGTTGCGCTGGCGCCAGACCGGGGTCTGGACGGGGGTGCAGAGGGGCAGAATGCGCTGGATGGTGGCCTCGGTCTGGACAAGATCCTTCGCCTCCAGGGCGAAATGATACCGGAGCTGGAGAAGACGGTTCACCTTGTCGGCGTCGGTGGTCTTGGCAAGAAGCTGATCCACCAGGGGCAGGGCGCGGGGATCGGCGGGAATCTTCAGCAGCAGGGGCAGCGCCGCCTCCCGGAGGGAATCCCCGCTTTGCACTCCCTGGGAGGCCGTGGCGGGCGCCTTTTCCGCCAAGGCGAGGCAGAGGGTCGCTGCCTGGGCGAAGTCCCCCTGGGCTTCCAGAAGGCGCATCAGGGAGAGGCCCGCCTGCTGATAGGGGCCAGGCGCGCCGGCGGCGAGACGGGGAAGGAGGGATTGGTAGAGCTGGATGGCCTCCTCCTCCCGATGGAGCTCCTGGAGGGCGGCGCCTCTCCGGAGGAGAATCTGCTCCAGGTCCATGGCCTGGGGATGGAGCTGGGCGTAGGCGTCGGCCTCCTCCGCCACTTCCTGGTGGCGTTGGAGGGCGTCCAGGCAGAAGATGCGGAGGGCGCGGGCCTGCTGGCGCCGGGCGGGGGCGACGGCGTCGCTTTGCGCCAGGTCCTGGAGCCGGGGCAGCGCCTCTTCCCAGCGTTCCAGTGCCATGGAGGACTGGGCGGCCAGCCAAAGGAGTTCCCAATCCCGGGGGGCGTCGGCGGGGAGGTGGCTTTGATATTCCTGGAGGAGACGGAGGAATTCCTGGTGTTCTCCCAGGGCGTAGGTGCAGGAGAGGAGGTTGCGGCGCACTTCCTGGGCGCGCTCGTCCTGGGGATATTCCGAGAGGAAGGAGCCGTAGGCGGCGCGGGCCTGGGCGAAGTCCTGGACGGGGGGAAGGAATGACAGATAGCCGACGGTGAGAAGGAGGTTCTGGCGCAGGGAATCCGGCAGCTCCTGGAGAAGCAGAAGGGGCTGGAGCATGGACAAGGCGCCGGCGGCATCCCCGTCGTTCTGGCGCAGGATGGCCAGATACTGGCAGGCGTAGATTCGGGGAAGATGGCCGGCGTCCAGCGTCAGGGAGGCCAGCTTCCGCAGTTCCGCGCGGGCCTCCTGGTCCCGTCCCACGGTGGCAAGGCAGACCGCCAGTCGATAGCGCAGCTCCTCCTCCTCCGGGGAGGATGCCGTGGCTTTGTCAGCCAGCAGTTCCTGATAGACTTCCAGGGCGGCGGCGGGATCCCCCGTCTCCTGAAGACAACGCCCGAGGCACTGGAGAAACTCCTGGCGGACAGCGCTGCCGGGAAAATCCTTCAGATGCGCCCGGATGGCCTCCACCACCTCCGGGTATTTCTTCAGGGAAAGGAGGCTCCGGATCTTCCTCTGCTCCACCTGCTCCCGATAGGGATGCCCCGGATAGCGCCGGAGGAAAACCTCCGCCTGGCGAAGACACTCGTCGTGGAGTCCCCGGGCCTCCAGGCCCTGGATGAAGGCGACGGACTCCTCGGGGGAGAGCAGTCCGTCCTGGGGCAGGGCGGGGGACTGGGCCGGGAGCCAGGCGGCCAGCAGGAACAGGACCGCCCCGGCGAGGAGGAGGGAGGGGAGGGATTTCATTCCTGGGGCGTGACGGTGGCGAGGGCGATGTTCCAGACGTCCGCCTCCCGGCAGAGATCCATCACATGGATGAGGGACTGGACGCTGGTCTCCTTGTCCGCCCGCAGGATGATGGGCTGGTCCCGGAAGGCGTCGGCGATCTGGCGCAGCAGCTCCAGGGCGGTCTGGTCGGAGTAGGGCTGCCCGTTGATGAAGAGGTTGCCCTCCTTGTCCACGTTGAGGATCAGTTCGCCCACATGGCGGGTCTGCTCCCGGGCGGTCTTGGCGGTGGGCACGGTGATGTCCACCTGCTTCTCCCATTGGGCGAAGACGGTCGCCGCCATGAAATGGATGAGGAGCAGGAAGACGATGTCCAGCATGGGGGCCATGGGGAAGCCCGCCTGTCGCTCCTGGATGTTCTTGCGGAAGTTCATGCCTTCTTGAACCTCCGCAGAACGGCTTTGCAATCCACCTCCACCTGGGCGGCGAGGCGGTTGAGGCGGCCCCGGAAGAGGGCGTAGGCGGCCAGGGAGAAGATGGCGATGACCAGTCCTCCGAAGGTGGTGAACATGGCCTGGGAGACGCCGCTGGTGAGGTTGCTCACCTTGTTGGCCATGGCAAGATCCGTGTCCAGGGCCAGGAAGGAGACCATCATGCCCCAGACCGTGCCCAGCAGACCCACCATGGGGGCGATGCTGGCCACATCCATGAGATATTGGAGACGGCCCCAGAGGATGGCCGTCTGACGTGCGCCCTCCTCCTCCATGGCCTTCCGGGCATCCTCAAGTCCGTTCTCCCGCTCCTGGGAGGCCGCCAGCACGGCCTTGGCGGCCAGGGAGCCGTCCTTCCGCGCCAGCTCCTCCAGCAGCTCCCAGTCCCCCGCCTCCGCGGCGTCCTCCGCGGCGTGGAGGAATTTGGAGGGGGCCAGGACGGCCCGGCGCAGGGAGAGGCAGTAGTAGACGATGAGCATCACGGCCACCAGGGAGAGGAGGATCAGGACATACATGAGGTCCCCGCCCTTCACAATCAGATCCCGGGCGGTGATGGTGGCCTCCTGGGCGGGGAGAAGAGGGGTGGCGGCGAGGGCGAGAAGGATGGCGGGAAGGAATCTCATGGGGAAGGGGGCGTGGGAGTGGTGGGAAGGGGGTGGCGGTCAGGATTCCCCGGCGGCCTCTTCCTCCCGCTTCTGTCGCAGATAGCGGGGATAGGCGATGGCGCCCAGGGCGTAGGCGGCCGTCAGCAGGATGGTGAGCTGGAGGAAGGCGTGGCTCCATCCCCTCTTGACCAGGGCGAAGCAGGTGATGAAGATGACCAGGATCAGGAAGAAGATGCGGAGCCCCATGGGGATGGAGGGCCATAAATCCCGCCCGAAGTGTCGGTAGGGCACATGGGAGACCATGAGGATGCCCGACAGCACCACCAGGGCGGCGCAGAGATAGGGGGCGACCCCCGTGGAATACTGGGAGAGGAGCATGGAGGCCGAGCCCGCCAGCAGCGCGCCCGCCGGGGAGGGCATGCCCTGGAAGATGCCCCGGGGCAGATTCTGGGTGGGGTGGAGGAAGCGTCGGAGCCGGTAGAGGACGCAGCTCAGGTAGAAGAGGGCGATGACGGGGGCCAGGAGGGACAGGAGATGGCTGCTGGAGTTGTGGAAGATGCGGAAGATGATGCTGCCGCAGGCGATGCCGAAGTTGGTGCCGTCGGCGATGTCGTCATAGAGGGCGCCCCGGGGAGTGGAGCCGAATTTCTGCGCCATCTTGCCGTCGAAGAGGTCGAAGAACTGCCCCAGGAAGATGATCACGAAGGCCAGGACGTAGGGTTTTCCGGGGGTCTGGGTCCAGGCGATGGCGGTGGCAAGCAGTCCGCAGAGGAAATTGAGGAGGGTGAGGGAGTTGGCGTAGAAGTGGCTGGGAATCACCTTGCAGTAGAGGGAGAGGAAGGCGAGGATGACGCAGGCGATGGTCATGGCGTTGACCACCTCCTGGGAGAGCTGGGTGAGGGGCGGGAACTGGGCCAGCTTCTCCATGGTGCAATACTGGTAGAGGGAGAGGACGGCGATGAGGATGGTCACCAGGGCGGTCTTGACCTTGCCGAAGGAGTTGGCGGCCTTCTTCTTGCAGAAGAACCGGGAGCACTGGCCCACCACGTCGATGACGCAGTAGAGGGCCACCCAGAGGATGGAGGGCCTGGGGGCGCAGGTGTGGGTGGTGTCCAGGGCAAGGAAGAGGAGGACCGGGAAGGACATGCATTTGTCCGCCAGGGGGTCCAGCCATTCGCCGGCGGCGGTCTTCAGGTCGCATCCCCGGGCGATGGTGCCGTCGGTGAGGTCGGTGATCATCCAGAAGGCGAACCAGAGGATGGCCAGCCCCCAATATCCTTTGGCGGCCATCAGGACGGCAATCACGCCCTGGGGGAACCGGAGCACGGAGATTCCGTTGGGGTGGAGGAGGAAGTGCCTCCGGATGAAGTCCCTGGCGGAAGGTCTACGGATGGCCCAGTTCGTCACCACCCGTTCCAGGGCGAGGAGGAAGAGGACGGCGCAAATCAGGAGAAGCGTCTGACACATGGAGGGAGGCGAAGGCGTGGGGCGGGCGTGGGGCGGCCCGGACACGGGCCATGGGACAATCCGGGGCGGGGGGGGGGGAGGGGCTAGGGCGTCTCGGGCTTTTTCTGCACCTTGAGGGTGATGAGACGCCGGGGGGAGGCGCAGAGAATCTCCGCCTCCAGCAGGGGGGTGTCCACCTTTTCCCCTGTCCGGGGGATTCTGCCGAGGGTGGTCATAATATAACCAGCCAACGTGTCATAACCCTCGTCCTCCGGGATTTCCAGGTCCAGGAGCTGGTTGAGCTCCCAGATGGTGGTGCGGGCGTCCACGGTGAGGGTGCCGTCCGCCTCCATCCGGGTCTGGGGCATGGGCTGGGTGCGGTCGAACTCGTCCTCGATCTCCCCCACGATCTCCTCCAGGATGTCCTCGATGGTGACGATTCCGCTGGTGCCCCCGTATTCGTCCAGCACCACGGCCAGATGGTTGTGCTTGCTTCGGAACTCCTTCAGCAGATCCCCCACGTTCTTGGTCTCGGGGATGAAGACGGGGGGGCGGGCGAAGGCCATGACGCCCTGGGCGTTGGCCACCTTTTCCTCGTCCAGCAGATCCTTGGCGTAGAGGATGCCGGTGATGGCGTCGATGGATTTGCCGTAGACGGGGATGCGGGAGTGTCCGGTGCGGGCGATGAGGGCCTTGGCTTCCGCCACGGTGGCTTCCTGGGGGATGGCGTCCAGGTCCACCCGCGGCGTCATGATTTCATGGACCAGGGTGATGTCCAGATTCATGACGCCGGTGAGCATCCGTTTTTCGTCCTGCTGGAGATCGTCCTCCGGGGCGGCGGGGTCGGATTCCTCGGTGTCGTCCTCTTCCACCAGGGAGCGGATGGCGTCCTCGGTGGTGATGGTGTTCTCGGGATTTTCCGGGGTGTGTTCGTCCCTCCGGTTTTCCAGCGCCTGGAAGGGGAGTCCCAGGAAGGCGAGGGCCTTGGCGAAGGGCAGGGCCAGGCAGAGGAGGCGCGCGGTGGAGGGGAGGGGCAACAGCTGGTCCAGGAGCAGGAGGAGGAGCATCAGGAAGAGGAAGAGGACCGCCGCCAGGGTCCACACCGGCCATAGCCGTGGATGGGAAAAGAGCAGGCCCCAGGCGGTGAAGAGGGCCACGGCGGCGGTGGAGGAGAGGGCGGCCTCCCACTGCAGCGCCACTCGGTAGACCAGCTTGCGCTCCAGCACGTCCTCCAGACGCTCGGAAAGCTCCCGGTGGTTCTCCCGCAGCTTGCGGAGCTGGGGACGGCCGAAGAGAGCCAGTTTCAGGGAGGCCAGGAGGAGAAAGACGGCCAGCAGTCCCAGAAGGAAGGAGGGGAGAAGGAGAAGAGACCAGTGCATGGGATGGGGAAAGGGGGACGTGCCGGGTCAGAGAAGAAATCCCTCCAGGGAGAATCCCAGGGATTCGGCGGCGGCGAGGAGACGCTCCTCGCCCCGGCGCATGGATTGGAGCGCCTCGGGGGTCAGGTCGTCCTCCCCCGCCAGATGCAGGAGACCGTGGACGGCGTAGCGGAACAATTCCCGGGAGGGGGATTGGCCGAAGGCGGGGGCCTGGCGCCGCGCCACCTCCGGGCAGAGATAGATTTCCGCCAGAACGGGGAGTCCGGCCTCGGGGGGAAGAGCGGGGAACGCCCCCTCCGGACACCGGAGATCGTAGGTGATGACGTCCGTGGGCCCCTGGTGGTGGAGGTGCAGGGCGTTGAGACGCACCATCCGGGGGACGGTGACCAGGATGAACTGGATCTCCCCGGGCAGGTCCAGGGGAAGGCCCGTCAGGGGGAGGACGGCCTCCAGGGCCTGCCGGAAGCGGGGAAGTCCCCGGAGTCCCCGGAGGGAGGGCATGGGGCAGAGGCAGAGATTCATCGGCCGCGGTAGTCGGCCCCGGCGGTGCGGTATTCGGGGCGGGAATGGAAGTGGAAGAGGATGGTCTCCCGGAAGCTTCTGGCCATGGTGGCCAGTTCCTTGGTGGTGAGGTCCACCTGGTCCAGCTGATGGTCGTCGTAGCGTTTGCGGAAGACCATGGCGATGCGCTCGTCAATGGCCCGCACCACATGGGAGAGCTCCTTCTGCCCCAGATTCTCCGTGAGGAGATCCAGGCATTTGGCGGTGGCGTCCTGGTCCCGCTCCCGGGTCTGCTCCACAATCTCCCGCGCCAGCTTGGTGAGGTCGGGCGTGGCGGAGAGGAGGGCGCGGACGGCGGCCTCGCAGCTGTCCGCCATGCTCAGGATGGCGACCTCCCGGGAGGTGAAGGGCTTTTGGGGATAGCGGTAGCGTTCCTCGGCGGGAAGGGGGGCGCCTTCGGCGGCCGCCTGGTCGCAGGCCTTCTTGTAGAAGTGCTCCAGGAGGGTGTTGCCGTGGTGCTGGCGTATGGCGGGGATGACGAGGGGGGAGATGTGGTATTTCTGGGCCAGCTGGACCCCGTGGGTGGTGTGCTCGAAGATGAGATTGGCGCTCTCCTCCGGGCTCAGGCCGTTCTCCAGGGGATTGTTGCGGCTGGTCATGTTCTCCGCGAAATATTGCGGCGCGAAGAGTTTTCCCACATCGTGATAGAGAGCCATCACATGGACCAGCTTGGCGTCCGCCCCGATGGCGGAGGCGGCGTTGGTCGCCATTTCCGCCACGTCCAGGGAGTGCTGGTAGGTGCCCGGCGCCTCGGCCCGCAGCCGTTGCAGGAGGGGGGTGTTCACATCCGTCAGCTCCGCCAGGGTCATGGGGGTGGGGATGCGGAAGAGGAGCTCCAGCAGAGGCAGGAAGAGGAGGCAGGCCAGGCCGGTGAGCACTCCCTGGGCAAGACCGTGCAGAATGATGTCCAGGATGTCCGTCTCCGGGGCAAGCTGGCTGCCCCCCAGATAGAAAGCCAGAAGCCCCATGGCGGAGACCACAATCCCCTGGAGCAGTCCGTGGGTGAGATAATGGAGCCGGAAGCGGATGTTCCGGAAGCAGAGGACGGAGGCCACGGAGACGATCAGGGTGAAGCAGAAGAGCTGGTAGGTGTTGTCCGTGGGGGCGGTGGGAATCTGGAGGGGCAGGAGAATGGCCTGGAGGATGGCGGTGCAGGCGGCGGCCCGGGCGTCCAGCAGATTGATCAGGAGGGCGGGGAAGATGGCAAGGGGCAGCACCGTGATGACATTCCAGGGGCGGTCCGTGGGGACGTAGGAGGAATGGATGAGCAGGGCGACGGCGGTGAATTCCAGCATCAGGGAGAGGGAGACCAGGAGGTATTCCTTGAGCTTGGGAATGGGCCGGGCGGTGCGCCAGGGGGTGTTGAGGGTGGCTTGGAGGAAAGCCAGGGAGAAGGCCTGGACCAGAAGGAAGAGGAGGAAGCTGCGGTCCGTCAGCCGCTGGGCGATGGGCTCCCGGGGGTCGAGGGGGGAGGTGATGAGCAGACGGAGGCTGCTGCCCAGCAGCCAGGTCAGGAAGAAGAGGAGAGCTCCCAGGCAGTTGTCCCGGTCGAAGAACCGGAGGCTCCAGGAAGTGTCCTGCCGGGAGCGGCTCAGGCTTTCCTGGCAGGAGGCTTTGAGCCCTTCCCGGAAATGCTCGATCTGCGTCTGCTGCTCGTCCTGGGTGAGCGGGGTGGGAGGCGGCAGAGTGTCCGGCGTGTGTTTTGTACTGCCCATGGAGAGAGGGAGGAGGGGGAGGAAAAAGCCGCCGCCGGGGCTTCCGGCGGTGGAGGGGGCGCCGGGAAGGGGGAGGGGAGCTCCCGGGGTCGCCGCCGCGGGGATGGTGCGGCGGCGCCTTCCCGGCGCCCGGCGGGGAGGCTATGCGTTGGCCAGGAAGGCGGCGTAGCCCTTGTATGCCATGTACACGTCCAGCTTTCCGGCGATTTCCCAGGGGGCGTGCATGCAGAGGAGTCCGACGCCGCAGTCCACCACCTCGATGCCCAGGCGCGCCATGTAGAGGGCGATGGTGCCGCCGCCGCCCACGTCGGGGCGGCCCAGCTCGCAGAGCTGCCAGACCACTTTGCCGTCGTTGAAGACCTTGCGGACATGGGCCATGAATTCGGCGCTGGCGTCGGAGGCGCCGCCCTTGCCGCCGTGTCCGTCGTATTTGTTGATCTGGAGGCCGCAGTTGAGGCGTCCCATGTTGCCGTCGGAGTTGGCGCCCTTGTAGTCGGGGTCTGCCAGGGTGCCCACGTCGGCGGAAAGCATTCTGGTGTGCTCCAGGGCACGGCGGACCACCAGGTCGCTGTAGGTCTTCTGGGTGGCGGCCACCAGTTCGGCCACGGAGTTGGGCAGGAAGGTGGAGTCCATGCCGGTGCGGCCGTAGGAGCCGATCTCCTCCTTGTCCACCACCAGGGCGCCCATGGTGCGCTGGGGGATGCCCTGGAAATCCAGGACCGCCCGGGCGGCGGCGTAGGAGCAGACCCGGTCGTCCTGGCCGTAGCCCAGGATCATGGAGCGGTCGAAGCCCAGCTCCCGGGCGCGTCCGGCGGGAACCACCTCCAGCTCCGCGCTGGCGAAATCCTCCTCCTCCATGCCGTAGGTCTCCCGCAGCAGATGGAGGATGTTCAGCTTGGCCTTCTGGGGAATCTCCTTGTCCTCCTTCTCCTTGGAGACGGGACGGGAGCCGCAGACCACGTTGAGCTTCTCGCCCCGGACGCCCTCCCGCATGCTCAACTTGGACTGGTCCACATCCAGGTGGGGCAGGATGTCGGTGATGCAGAAGACGGGATCATCGGGGCCGTCGCCGATGGCCACCTCCACCTTGGTGCCGTCCCTCCGGATCACCACGCCGTAGATGGCCAGAGGCAGGGCGAGCCACTGGTAGTGTTTGATGCCGCCGTAGTAGTGGGTGTCCAGCAGGACCAGTTCCTCGTCCTGGTAGAGGGGGCAGGGTTTCAGGTCCAGCCGGGGGCAGTCGGCGTGCCCGCCCACCAGATTGAGTCCTTCCTCCAGGGGGCGCTTGCCCACCCGTGCCAGGAGGAGGGTTTTCCCGTCCATGGAGCGGTAGACGCCGTCGCCGGGCTTGAGGAGGGCCTTGCCCCGCGCCACTTCGTCCAGATCCCGGAAGCCCTGCTTCTTGGCCAGGGCCAGGAGGTGGTCATGGACGCGGCGTTCGGTCTTGGTGTCGCTGATGAAGTCGATGTAGTCGGCGCAGTATTCTTCCAGACGCTTTTCCTCGCCGGGGGCGAGCTTGTCCCATCCGGGCTCCCGTTTCCAGGGACGGATGGGGGACTGCTTGGAGGCCTTTGCCTTGGGGGAAGTGGCCATGTGTGTCTTGTCTCCTATGGGGTGCCGGGGTCGGAGGGACTTTTCTCCGGGCGGCGTGGGGGATTGGGGAAAGGGGGGAGGGGGCTCAGGATTTGGAAGGCAGATCCTTCCGGATGACCCGCTTGGCCTTGCCCTCGGAACGGGGCAGGGTGCCCGGGGCGAAGACGTCGCCCTTGGGGGAGAAGCCCAGACGCTCCTTCAGGTGCTTCGCCACGGTGAAGCCGGTGACGCCCTCCTGGGCCTCCACGTTGATGCGGATGTCGTTGATGCCATCCCGGTTCTCGATGATGATCTGGTATTCGGGCAGCACGCCGGGAATCTCCAGGAGGGCCTGCTCCACCTGGCGGGGGAAGAAGTTCACGCCCTTGATGATGAGCATGTCGTCCAGCCGTCCGGTGATGCGGTCCAGCCGCAGGCTGGTTCTGCCGCAGGCGCAGGGTTCCCGGGAGATGATGCGGGAGATGTCCCGCGTGCGGAAGCGGAAGACGGGGAGCGCCTCCCGGGTGAGGGCGGTGAAGACCACGTCGCCGTAGCTGCCGTCGGGGAGGACCTTTCCGGTCTCGGGGTCCACGATTTCGGTGATGTACTGGTCTTCCCAGACGTGGATGCCGCAGTGGGCCTGGCAGTCCATGCCGGTGGTGCCCACGCCTCCGGTCTCCGTCATGCCGTAGATGTCAAAGGCCTGGAGCTGTGCCCGGCTCTCGATCTTCCGGCGCATTTCGTCGGAGAAGGTCTCGGAGCCGAAGATGCCCACCTTCAGGGTGGGGAAGTCCATCTTCAGCTCGTCCGCCACCTCGATGATGCGCGCCATGTAGGAGACGACGCAGCCGATGCCCTTGGCCTGGAAGTCGTGGAGAAGCTGGATCTGGCGGGCGGTGTTGCCGCTGGAGGAGGGAATGGAGAAAAGCCCCGCCATCCGCGCCCCGTGGTAGAAGCCGAAGCCGCCGTTGAAGAGGCCAAAGGTGGGCGTGATCTGGAAGGCCTCGCCGGGACGCATCCCCGCCATCCAGTAGCACCGTGCCATGCATTCCCCCCACTGCTCCAAATCCCCCTGGGTGTACGGCATGACCACCGGAACGCCCGTGGAGCCGCTGGACATGTGGAACTCCCGCAGCTCCTCCCGGGGGGAAAGGCACATCCCCAGGGGATAGTTCTGACGGAAGTCATCCTTGGTCATGAAGGGCAGCAGCGGCAAATCCTGGATGCCATGCACATCGTCCGGATGCACGCCGTGCTTCTGCAGCTTCTGGCGAAAATACGCATTCTTCTCGTAGGCCCGGTGAAGCTGGGCGCAAAGACGCTCGTTCTGCAACGCCGTCAATTCGTCCCGGGACATGGTTTCGTAGCGGGGATTCCAGAAATCGCCGTGGGCAGTGCACATGGGAAAAGCAAGAGGGGTGGACGGAAAAGTGAGGGGGGAGGGGAAGGAAGGACTAGAGACGGCAGGTGCAGATGGTGGAGACGATGATGCCGGTGGCGCCGACGGCCTCCAGGGAATCCATCACATGATTGAGCTCGCTGCGGCGCACCATGGACTTGACGGCGTACCAGCCGGGCTTGGAGAGGGGGGTGACGGTGGGGGACTCCACGCCCGGGGTGACGGCGCAGGCCGCCTCCCGCCGGGCCTCGGGCACATTGTAGTCCACCACCACGAAAGCCCGGGCGGTGAGAATGCCCTGGAGACGCTTCAGCAAGGAGCGGACCTGGGGATTCTCCGCGACGCCGGGATGGCCGATGACCAGGGCCTCGGAGGCCATCACCGGCTCCCCGATGGGGTGCAGGCCGGCCTGGCGCATGGTGGTGCCGCTCTCCACCACGTCGGCGATGGCGTCAGCCACCCCCAGGCGCACGGAAATCTCCACGGCGCCGTCCAGCTTGACCACCGAACATTCCAGCCCCCGGGCCGCCATGTCGTCCCGGACGATGTTGGGATAGCTGCTGGCGATGCGCTTTCCCGCCAGCTGGGCGATTTCGGTGACGGGGCTGTCCTTGGGCACGGCGTAGCAGAAGCGGGAGCGTCCGAATCCCAGGGGGAGGAGTTCCTTTGCCTGGGAGCGGGAGTCGGCAAGCAGGTCCCGTCCGGTGATGCCGGCGTCCACGATTCCCCCGGAGACATAGACGGCGATGTCCCGCGGGCGCAGGAAGAGGAATTCCACATCGTTGGCGGTGTCCAGCACGGAGAGTTCCTTGTTCTCCCGTTTGGCTTTGTAGCCGGCTTCCTTCATCAGGGTGGCGGCCTCTTCGGCGAGGGCGCCTTTGTTGGGCAGTGCGATTCTCAGCATGGGTGGGAAGGGGGGGGATGGGGTGAGGGGGACGGCAGACGGGAGGGGGGCCTAGAGCTGCCGGTAGATGTCCTCCAGGGTGATTTTCTTCTTCAGCATCAGCACCAGGAGATGGTAGACCAGCTGGCTGATCTCCAGGGAGAGGTTCTCGCTGTTTTCGTATTCGGCCGCCATCCAGACTTCGGCGGCCTCCTCCACGATCTTCTTGCCAATGGCATGGACTCCCTTGTTGTATTCCGCAACGGTGCGGCTGTTGGGGTCGCCGTCGGCGATCTTCCGGGAAAGCTCCTCCAGGAGGGTCTCCAGGGTCTTTCGCACCCGGGGGGCCTCCCCCAGCAATTCCGGGGGAATCTTCTCCCGGCGGATGGCGCGCTCGCCGGCGCCATCCGGGGCGCCCAGGTATTCGTGGAAGGTGAGCTCGTCCAGCAGATTCTCCGCACGCTCCCGGGAGACGCCCAGGAGGCCGGAGAGAAGGACGGGATTGGCCTGGCCGGAGGATAGGACGCACTTCAGGGCGTCGTTGGCCGTGGGTTCGGCAAAATTCAACTGGGGCATTTCCTTTTCCAGATTGGCTTCCTGCAGGGCGCGTCTGCCCTCCAGGAACTGATGGAGAAACGTCTGGAGCTCGGGCAGGGGGCGCAGAGCGGTTCCCCCGGCGCATTCCGCGGCCCGGGCGCACAGCTTCGGTGAAAGGATGGCGGTCTCGAAACGGGTGGTTTCCCCGTCGGCATACAGGAGGAAGTCCCCCTGGTCCTGGAGACATTCCGCATCCGGGAGCCCCAGGAGTTCCTGGGCGGGGCCGCCGGGGGGAAGATGGCCGCAGATCCGGCAGGGGAAGGCGTCCCGCAGGGCCTCCGGCACCACGCCGGCGATGGCGGCGACGAGATGGACACCCACGGTGCCCGCCTGTTCCAGCGCCAGCAGCAGCTCCTGGACCCGGGAGGTGCTCCGTGGGGTGAGCAGCGCATTCAGGTCGTCCGCGAGAAGGACGATCCGGGGCAGGCTCTTCTCCGGGGAGCCCGCCTCTTCCAAATACTCCTCCAGATTCCGCTTGCCCGATGCCGCCAGAAGACGGCGCCGGCGGGTGGTCTCCTGAAGACACCACTCCAAAAGACCGATGCCCGCCTCCGTTTCCCGCTGGGGGGCAAGCAGAAGGTGGGGCAGCTTGGCGAAGGGCCGGAAGGTCTCCGCTTTCGTGGAGAAGAGAAGCACCCGGGTCTGGTCCGGCGTCTGGCGGGAGATCAGGGAGAGCAGAAACTGGCGCAGAAGGGAGGTCAGGCTGGGGACGTCGTAGCCGGCCAGCAGAAGGTTGCCGCTAGCGCCCAGATCCAGGATGATGGGCCGGACGGCGTCCTTGCCCAGCAGGAGGGGGAGGCTGCCTTCGGCGGCGGTCCAGTCCGGCTCCAGGAAGAGCTCCTGGGGCGTGGGGAAGCCGGGCTGGAGATTGGGGATCTCCACGCCTGCCCGGTCCCGTCCGGGAATGGGCAGAAGCATCCGGGGAGGGCGGGGTCGCCCCGTCCTCTGCTGGATTTCCTGGCGCAGGCGCTCCAAATCCTCCAGGGAGGTGCCAGGGGCCAGGCTGATTTCCAGCCGGGTGTAGGCGGTGGTGGGCAGAACGGCGGTGACGGTGGCGGCCAGGCCGGCTTCCTGCAGCAGCTCCTGGAGCTGGGCCGCGGTATGCTCCTGCTCCTCCCGGGAAGGCGGGCTGCCGAGGGCCAATTCCTCCCCCTGGGGGGTGGAATCATCCTGGGGGCTGGGGGCGTTCACCCAAAGTTCAGGAGAGGGGGGGAGATATTGGGGGGTCATGGGATGGCCTCAGGGAAGGGGCAGAGTGTCCAGGGGAAGGGTGGGCTCGGGCAGCAAGGCCGGAAGATCATAGTCCCGGGATTCGGGGAGGGTCGTCTGCTGGAACTTGCGGTAGAGGCATCCCCCCAGGACCAGAAGGACCAGGAGGATGATCAGGGAGGAGATGAGGATTGCGGAGGGACGCGCCACGGGGGCGGGGGCGTTCTCCTCCAGGCAATGGGCCAGCTCCCGGTTGAGCTGGACCCCG
The DNA here is from genome assembly GCA_051884615.1 of Oligosphaeraceae bacterium. Lineage (GTDB taxonomy): Bacteria > Verrucomicrobiota > Lentisphaeria > Oligosphaerales > Oligosphaeraceae > UBA1724. The sequence continues at coordinate 14,440 of JBJEVT010000023.1, read as the reverse complement.
GTCTCCGCTTCGTAGGTCTCCAGATTCTCCTGGAAGATCTCCAGAAGGCGGCTGGTCTCGTCCGGGGTGCGCCCGTAGACCACGCAGAGACGCTCCAGGATGGGGAGGCAGTAGTGGGGATGAAGATCAATGGCGGCGAAATTCGCCGTCTCCAGGGACTGGAGGCGGAGCACGCTGATCTTCGCCTGTTCCGCCGCCTTGTTGAGGGTGAGCTCGGCGTTGAGCCGGTAGCGCTGGAGCAGTTCCCCGAAGTTCAGGGGGGGAGTGGTCACGAATGCTCCTGGCGGGGCGCCGGGAGGCGGGATGGGAGGCAGATTCTCCATGGGGAATCAGAACTCGTCTCCCGGCGGGGAATCGGGGGAGGATGCCCTGCGCTGGGCGTAGGAGAGGGGAGCGTCCTCGGGGGAGGGGCCGGGCTGCGCCATGGACGCCTCCGGGAAGTCCGTCGCCGGCTCCTCGCCGTCTTCCGGCTCTTGGGAAAGGGAGGGGGAGGAGGCGGGGGATTCGCCGCCGCGCCGCGGAAGGGCAGGCTCCTCCTCCGAGGGGAAGTTGTCCCAGTAGATCTCCCGCATGCCGGAGATGGGCTGGGGACCCACATAGCCCAGATCCTCCAGTTCCTGCATCAGGCTGGCGGATTTGTTGTATCCGATGCGCAGATAGCGCTGGAGGAGGGAGATGGTGGGGCGCTTGTACTGCCGGAGGACCTGCAGGGCCTGGTGAATCAGGTCGTCTCCCCCGTCGCCGGAGCCCGGCACGAAGGGGGCGTCGCCCGGCTCCTCTCCCAGGACGTCCTCCCCGTCCTCCTCCTGGGGTTCCAGGGCGCGCATCAGGCTCTCGTTGTATTGGGGCGCCCCCTGGGCGGTCCAGAAGGCGGTCACATCCGCGATTTCCCGGTTCTCCACCCAGCCGCACTGGATGCGCTCCAGCTCCGCGCCGCCGGTGCTGTAGAGCATGTCGCCCTTGCCCAGGAGATCCTCGGCGCCGGTGGTTCCCAGGATGATGCGGGAGTTGGTGCTGTCGGAGGTCTTCAGGGCGATGCGGTAGGGGAAGTTGCTCTTGATGACGCCGGTGAACACCTCCCGGGAAGGCCGCTGGGTGGCCACGATCATGTGGATGCCCGCCGCCCGGGCCTTGCCTCCCAGGCGGGAGAGGGCAAGTTCCACGTCCTTCTTCACCTGGAGGGTGATTTCCGCCAGCTCGTCGATGATGATCACCAGATGGGGCAGATGGTCGGGCAGGGGATCGCCGTCGTCGTCCACGGCGGGGGAGGTCTCCAGGTTGCGATGGTTGAATTCGTCCAGCTTCCGGACGTTGGGGACGGCGCGCATCTGGCGGTAGCGCTTGTCCATCTCCACGCAGACCCAGTTCAGCAGGGCGCCCACCTGGGAGACCTCGTTGATGATGGGGGCGGCAAGATGGGGGATTTTCTCGTAGGGGGCGAATTCCAGCATCTTGGGGTCCACCATCACCAGGTGCAGCTCGTCCGGGGTGAAGCGGAGCAGGAGGGACTGGATGAGGAGATTCATGCAGCCGGATTTTCCGCTTCCCGTGGAGCCGGCGATGAGCAGGTGGGGCGCCTGGTCCAGGTCCATGATCAAGGGGTGGCCCTGGAAGTTCTTGCCCAGCATCAGGGGGACGCTCATCCGGGTGTTGCGCCAGGCGTCCGAGGTGAACAGCTCGTGGGCGCACACCAGGGCGGGCCGCTGGTTGGGCACCTCGATGCCCGCCACGCCCTTCCCGGGAATGGGCAGCAGCATCCGGATGTTCCGGGTGGCTTTCAGGGCCATGGAGATGTCCTGCCGCCGCGCTCCCAGGCGGGTGACCGAGGTGCCCATGCCCATCTGCACCTCGTACAGGGTCACCTGGGGACCGGCGGTGGCGTTCACCACGTCCGCATCCATCGCGAAGTTGTCCAGCACGGTCTGGATGATCTGCTTGTTCCGCTCCATCTCCTCGTCGCTGACGGGATGAAGCCCCTCCATCTTCCCCCGGGGGAAGAAATCCTCGGGGTCGGGAAGGCGATACTTCCCGGGAGCCGGGGCGTGGGAGACGGCGGGCGCCCGGCGCACCGGCGGCGCGGGAGCGCGCGCAGGGGCGGGGGCGGGCGGGGGAGGAGGCTCCTCCTCCGTCAGGGGAAGCTCGCCCTGGAGCCGGGCGGGAGCGGGCGCGGGGAAGGAGACGGTGTTCCGGGGGGCGGCGGCCTGCTGCCCCAAAATGGCCTCCTGGGCCTGGCGGTCCGCCTGGATGGATTCCTGGCCACGGCGGGCGCGGAATCCCGCCGCGGGCGCCGTCTCCCCTCCCCCGGAGAAGCGGACTTCCGACTGGACCGGCGCAGGGGCGGGGGGCTCGGAGGGGGCGGCCTCCGCTTGGCGCCTGGCGGCGGCTTCCGCCTCCGCCTGGCGCATGGCGGCGCGCTTCTCCTGATATTTCCCCCATTGCTCCCGGAGGATTCGCCAAAGGGCCTGGGCGGGCACCCGCCAATCGTAGAGGAGGATGACCAGCAGGCTGAAGCCCAGGCAGGCAATGGCGATGAGGATGCAGCCCGTGGTGTTCAGCGCCTGGCTGATGATGCCCCGGTCGGGGCTGCTGAGAAACTGTCCCAGCAGGCCGCCGGGGATGGTGGCCAGGTTCAGTCTGTCGGTCAGGTCGGGCAGGGCGTCGGGCAGCGCCCCGAACAACAGGGAGACGCCGAAGACATTCAGGGGGATGGAGAGGATGTATTCCCAGTTGCTTGCCAGCAGACCCTTTCGCCAGATCAGGCGGCGGCAGAGGCACAGGAGGCAGAGGAAGACGAATTGATAGGCGCCCACGCCCAGGACCAGCAGCATGAACCAGCTGACCTTGGTGCCCCAGGCGCCGAAGATGTTGCGGGGATAGGTGGAGCCCTGAAGCCCTCCCGCAAAGAAATCCAGGTCCTCCGGATGGAAGGACATGAGGGAGATGAGGAGGAAGAGCAGGAAAACAAGAGGGATGAAGCGATGGTAGCGAAATGCCGTGGAGGCCATCTCCCGGTCGTGGCGCAGGGCGTCTTCCAAAGGTTTGCTGGCAGGAGAAGGGGGCATGGGAGGGGGGAGGACCGTCCGGACGGGCGGCGGGATTCAGGGAAGGGGGCGCGGGGTCATTTCCCCAGCTGATAGACGAAGACGGCCAGGAAGACCAGGGCGGCGGCGGCCATGCGGCGCCAGAAGAGATTGGCCGTCAGCTTGGTTTCCAGGGCGGTGCATCCCATGGCGATGCACAGCGGGGTCAGAAGCAGGGTGAAGATGCCCCGGGTGTTCTGGAGAAGGGTGCCGTGGACCGTCCCCAGACGGGCGAAGCAGAAATTCAGGGCGATGATGCATCCGATCCACAGGCAGGAGAAGGGGATGCTGCGGAGCACCGCCGGCGTGGTGAGGGAGGCGCGGGTGAAGCAGAGGGCCGCCAGGGCGAGGACCGCCACGCCGATGTAGGTCAGCGCCGTGCAATGGAGGGCGGCCATCAGGGTGCTCTCCCCCAGATCCGCCGCGATGCGCCGGGTGAGGGCGTTCAGGGAGAGGTCGGAGATGCAGTAGGAGAGACAGCCGCCCAGCACGAAGAGAATGCTGGCGAGGGGAATGCTCTTTCCCGCATGGTTCAGCAGGAAGGCCGCCGCCACCGCCAGGAAAATGGCCAGAAACTGCCACGGCCCCAGGGGATCGTGAAGAAAAACCAGGGAAATCAGCGCCAGCATGGGCAGCTTCAATCCCAGCAGGGGCACCACGCGGGAGGCCTCCACCTTCCGCTGGGCGACAAAAACACAGGTCTGCCCCAGGCTGAAGAAGACGGACGCCCCGGCCAAGGCGGGAAGACGGGAGACGAATCCCCGCGTGAACAGGGCCGGGGTCCAGAAAACAGCCAACATCCCCAGGGACAATATCCCCATCAACACGCCGGCGTTGATCATCAGGCCATGGGGCGAAAGCCCCTTGGTGCGGCGCAACGCCCAGGTCGAGGCGAGAAAGGCGGAAGAGGAGAGGATGGCGGTGAGAAAGCCCGCCGCCAAGCCGGAATAGTCCATGGGGAGGTGGGAGCGGAAATGAGGCTAGGCGAGGAACTGCTCGGGGGTCAGGGTCTCCACGCCGGCCTCGGAGAAGGCCAGGCGTGCCGCCTCGGGGTTGGTGAAGCGGAAGACCATCAGGGGCTGGGGCGCGGCCTTCTGGGAGACGGCATACATGTATTCGATGTTCAGCTCGTTGTCCAGAATGATGCCCAGGACCTTGGCCAGACCGCCGGGGACGCCCTCCACGGGCACCACGGAAACCGGATTCACCGTGCAGACGGTGCCGTTGTCCCGCAGGACCTCCACGGCCTTGTCCACGTCGTTCACCAGCAGCCGGAGGATGCCGAAGTCGGCGGTGTCGGCCACGGAGATGGCCAGAATGTCGATGGAGGATTTGCCAAGGAGGCTGGTGACTTGGGCCAGCCGCCCCACGCGGTTCTCCAGGAAGATGGAGATCTGTCGGATTTCCTTCGTCATGGTCGTAGTCTCCTGTCGTGAAAGGGGATTGAGGGGGGATGGGGCGTTGTCGCGCCTACTTCTTGCGCTTGTCCACCACGTGGCGGGTCTTGCCGTCGCAGCGGGCGATGGCGCCGGGCTCCACCAGGGTGACCTTGGCGCTGATGCCGATCATGCCCTTGATCTTCTCGGAGATGAGCTTCCGGAGGGATTCCAGGACCGCCACCTTGTCGCCGAAGAGATCGGGGGTGACCTCCACCCGCACCTCCAGCTCGTCCATGGCCCCTTCCCGGGTGACCACCAGTTCGTAGTGGGGCACCACGCCGTGGATGGGGAGGAGGAGGGCCTCCACCTGGGAGGGGAAGAGGTTCACGCCGCGGATGATGAGCATGTCGTCGCTGCGGCGGCGGATGGGATCCATGTGGACCAGGGTGCGTCCGCAGGAGCACTTCTCGTAGTGGAGGCGGGTGATGTCATGGGTGCGGTAGCGCAGGAGGGGCATGGCGAACTTGTCCAGGGTGGTGAGCACCAGCTCGCCCTCTTCGCCGGGAGGCAGGGCCTCGCCGGTGGCGGGGTCCACGATTTCCGGGAAGTAGTGGTCCTCGAAGATGTGCAGGCCGTTATGGGCGTCGCAGCTGCCTGCCACGCCGGGCCCCATGATCTCGGAGAGGCCGAAGATGTCGTGGGCGTGGATGCCGGAACCCTCCTCGATGTGGACCCGCATCTCGTCGGTCCAGGGCTCGGCGCCGAAGAAGCCGTGGCGCAGGGTGGTCTTGTGGAGATCCAGCCCCAGGCGCTGGGCGACCTCCATGAGGTGGATGAAGTAGGAGGGGGTGCAGCACAGCGCGGAGACGCCCAGGTCCTGGATCAGCATGCAGAGCTTCTCGGTGTTGCCGCCGCCCATGGGGACCACCGTGGCGCCGATGCGCTCCATGCCCTGGTGGGCGCCCATGCCGCCGGTGAAGAGGCTGTAGCCGTAGCCGATGACCGCCACGTCGCGGTTGGTGACGCCGCCCATCAGGAAGCAGCGGGCCGTGGTCTCCGTCCAGATGTCCAGGTCTCCCTGGGTGTAGGTGACCACGATGGGCTTGCCGGTGGTGCCGCTGGAGGCATGGAGCCGGACGATCTGGTCGGAGGGGACTGCGTTGAGCCCGTAGGGATAGTGGTCTCTCAGATCGGTCTTCTGGGTGAAGGGGAGCCGCACGATGTCCGCCAGGCTTCGGATGTCCCGGGGCTTCACGCCCATGGCGTCCATGGTCTTGGTGTAGAAGGGGCTGTTCTGATAGGCGTGGGCGACGATGGTCTGGAGGCGTTCCAGCTGGATGGCCTCCAGCTGGGCGCGGTCAAGGTAGTCCTTCTGGGAAAGCAGCTCTGGATTCATGGTTTGTGGCTCCGGGGGGGATGACAATAGGATGGCAGAGGAGGAAGGCCGTCGGCGGTCCCGCTCCGGGCCAGGGAGGCAAGGCGGTCCGGGTGCGGGTCGGCCGGGGGACGAAAGGAGGCGGGAGGCGCGGCCTTCAGGGAAGCGAGAAAAAGCGGTTTACTATAACCTGATTCCCGGATTTTCCGGGATGTGGGGGAGGGAGGGTTCCTAGGGCGCCAGCCAGAGGTTCTTCACGCCGGCGACAATCATCTGTGCCGCCATGGCGCTGAGGATGAGCCCCGTGACTTTGCTGAGGATGGCAATATTGTCGCCGCCCACCACCTTCCGGATTTTCCGGGCGGCCAGCAGCATGGCGCCGATGGAGAAGCACGCCAGGAGGATGGCGCAGGCGGTGACGGCCTTTTCCGCGAGGGAGGGGGTGGTGGTGCCCATGACCATCAGGGCGCCCAGGGTGGCCGGTCCGGCGGTGATGGGGGTGGCCATGGGGACCACGGCCAGATTCAGAAGCCGGTTGGCGTCGGGATGGTGGCGGGGCGTGGCTTTCTGCTCCAGGACCAGGCTCACCGCCGTCAACAGCAGCAGCACGCCGGCTCCCGCCCGGAAGGCGTCCACCGTGATGTCGAAGAGGGCCATGATCTGGGTGCCCAGCAGAAAAATCAGCAGGGTCACCGCCGCCGCCCCCAGGGAGATCTTCACGGCCAGCCGGGTGCGCAGGGCGTCCTCCGCTTCCTCCGTCAGGGACAGGAAGACTCCCAGCACGAAGAAGGGAGTCAGCAGGAAGAAGAGCTTGAGGTAGAGGGCGAGAAAATGGGCGACCGGGGACATGGGGGGAAGATCAGGAGTGGCGGCCGCGGGCGGGGGGGCGATGGCCGGCCCGGGGGGCGGGAGGCCGCAGACGGTTTCCCGGCATGCTGCCCTGGCGGGTCCAGAAGCTGGGAATCAGCAGGACGAAGGCGGCGTAGAGCTCCAGACGCCCCGCGATCATGGTGAACGCCATCAGGAGCTTGGCGGGGGCGGTGAAGCCGGAGAAGGTGTAGGAGGGGCTGATCTGCCCCAGGCCGGGACCCACGTTGCTCAGGCAGGAGAGGGCGGTGGTGACGGAGGTCTCCAGATCCAGGGGGGCGCCGGTGGGGCCGGTGGGGCTGAGGAGGGGCAGGAGGAAGGCGCAGAGGAAGATGGAGGAGAGATAGAGGAAGAAGAATGCCATGCACTGGTGGACGGAGGTCATTTCCAGGCGCTGTCCGTTCATGGTGACGTTGGGCAGGAGGTGGGGGAAGATCTTGCGGCGGATCTCGCCGATGCTCTGCTTGAAGACCACGATGAGGCGGGTGAGCTTCATGCCGCCGGCGGTGGAGCCGCCGCAGCCGCCCACGATCAGGAGGAAGAGGAAGACCATGGGCAGGCAGGGAATGGCCCACTGGGTGTAGTCGCAGGTGGCGAAGCCCGTGGTGCTGACGATGGCGGCCACATGGAAGGCCACGGTGCGCACGGTGTTCTCCAGGCTGGGAGGCAGGGGCGTGCCGTCCACCCCGGTGATCTGCCATTCCGCCGCCCGGGGAATCTGCCAGATGATGAGGCACACGGAGGCCAGGAAGATGGCCAGGAAGACCCGGGTCTCCTCGTCCCGGTGGTATTCGAAATGGCGGTGGAAGAGGAGTTTCACCATCAGGACCTGGTTCAGGGAGCTGATGAGCATGGCGGCGGTGCACAGCCACTGGGTGACGGGCCGGGGGAAGTGGGCGAAGTTCTCCGGATAGGGGGAGAATCCTCCGGTGGCCACCGTGGAGAAGGTGTGGCAGACGGCGTCGAAGAGGGAGTCCATGCCGCCCAGGCGGTAGGCCAGGATCACGATGGCGGTCCAGACGACGTAGCATCCCAGCATGATCCGGGCGGTGGTGGCGATGCGGGGGGAGATCTGGTCGAAGATGTTCTTCAGCCCGGGGACCTCCGCGTTGTACAGCTGCTTGCCGCCGCCCAGGGCGGGCAGCAGAATCAAGGCGAACATGACGAAGCCGATGCCCCCGAACCAGTTCAGAAGCTGGCGCCAGAAGAGAATGGCCTGGGGCAGGGAGGCCAGTCCGCCCTCCAGCCGCTTCCCGCCCAAGAGCTTGGTGGTGGCGTCCAGGATGGAGGCCCCGGTGGTGCTCAAGCCGGAGGCGGTCTCGAAGATGGCGTCCGGCAGGGGAAGGCTGCAGCACAGCACGAAGGGGAGGGCGCCCAGAAGGATGGAGGAGAACCAGGCCAGGGAGATGGTGAAGAAGCCGTAGCGCAACGAGTTGCGGACCTGGTTGATGCTCCAGGGGCGGCGGGAGAGATGGGCGGCGGTCAGGCTGCAGGTGAGGCAGATGGCCGCGCTGCCCAGGAATCCCCGGAGGGTGTAGAGGGAGTCGCCCCGGTGCAGGCCGACGGCGATGGCCGCCATCATGCCCATCCCCAGGATGAACATCAGGGCCGAGGTGGTGAAAAGGACGCTGCGGGAGTTCATGGGGAAGGGGGGCTAGATGTGGCGACGAACCTGCTGGAGCTCCGCGGAGCCGGTGAAGACGATCCACTGGTCTCCCGCCTGATTCACCGTGTCGCCGGTGGGGGTGATGACCTGGTCGCCCCGGAGGGTCAGGGCGATGAGGAAGCCCTGGGGAAGCCCGCAGTCCATGATTCTCTTGCCCACATAGGAGGATTTTTCCGTGAGGATCAGCTCCACGATGCGGGCGTTCAGGGCGCGCAGCTCCGGATCCACCCGGATGGTCTGGTTGGACAGGAGGCGCAAGGCCCCGTTGGCGGCGATCTGGGTGGTGTTGAACCAGCATCCGGCCTGCTCCAGGGAGGGCAGGATGTCCATGTATTCCGCGGTGCTGGTGAGGGCGATGACCTTCTTCGCCCCCAGGCGGGAGGCAAGGAGGCATGCCAGAATGTTGTTTTCGTCCCGGGAGGAGAGGGCGGCGAAGACGTCGCAGCTGTCCACGTCGGCCTCGGAGAGGATGTCGGGATTGGTGATTTCGCCCTGGAAGACCATGGGATTGCCCTGGTGGAGCTGGGACAGCATCTTCTCGGCCTTCTCCCCGTCCTGCTCGATGATCCGGATCTTCAGGCCCTGGCTCTGGAGCCGGAGGAGGAGGCGCTGGGCGATGGGGCTCAGGCCCGCCACCACGATGCTCTCCAGGGGCACGCTGCGGTCATGGGAGAGCCACTCCACGAAGGCGGTGACGTTCTCCTCCCGCCCCGCCACATACAGCTTGTCGCCGGGCATGAGGACGGTGTCCCCGTGGGGGACGATCAGCTCCCGCTTCCGGATGATGGCGGCCAGGCGCACCTTCTTCAGGGTCTCCTCCTCGGACAAGCTGCGGATGGGGACCCCCGCCAGGGCGCAGTTCAGAGGGATGTTCACCACATCCACCAGGGCGTCCGGATTCTGGAAGGTGATGCGCTGCTGGAGGATCCGGTTCTGGAGGATGCCGTAGATCATCTCCACGCTCTCGTCGATGGAGGAGAAGACGTGGTCGATGTGGAAGGAGGCGGGGGTGATGCCGTCCGCCTCGGAGAAGACGTGGCGGGAGAAGACCCGGCAGATGGCCTTCTTGGTGCCCAGGCGCTTGGCGATGGCGCAGGCCAGCACGTTGGAGGGTTCGTCTCCGGAGAGGGCCAGGAGCAGATCCGCGTCCTTGGCGCCCGCCCGCTTGAGCACCTCCACGTCCGTGGCCGCCCCCACCAGCAGGCCCGTGTCCAAGGACTCGCTGGCGGCCTCCAGGTTCTCCGGGTTGGTGTCCACCACGACCACGTCGTGGTTCAAAGAGCATAGTTTGGCGGCCACGAGCTGGCCAAGTTCTCCGGCGCCGATAATGATGATGTTCATGGGGAGAGGAAGGGGATTCTTTCGGGGAGAGGCGGGAACCGCGGCAGGGAGCGTCCCTGGAGGATGGCGCCAGGAGGCGGACGCCGCCATCCCTGGCGTGTTGTCGTCCCACGGCGAAGTTTTCGTAACATAAGGCGTTTTCACCATCCTGTCGCGGGGCGGGTTTTCCCGCTGTTTTTCCCCGTGGGCGGGGCGGCATTTTTCTCCGTGAAGGCAGGGTGGAAGAGGAGGGAGGGATTACAGTAAGCCCTGGTGCTCCTCTCCCTGGAAAATCCCGGCTTTCCCATCCGGATTTTTCGCCCGAAAGAAGGAGGCGCCGACAAGAAACTTTCTTCCGACTTCCCCCCTCCTCCCACCCCCGCATCATGGCTCTGCAGACCGACAACGAAAAGTCCTCCTATGCCCTGGGACTGAACATGGGCGCCCAACTCTCCCGCTTCCCCGTCGACCTGGATTTGAACGCCCTGACCGAGGGAATCCGGGACATGATGGAGGGACGCGAGCCCCAGGTCCCCCAGGAGGAGTGCATGGCCCTGCTGGAAAAACTCTTCCATTCCATGGAGCACAGCGGATGCCACGGGGATTGCGGCGACTGCCACGGGGATTGCCACGGCTCCCAGGACGGGGAGAAGAACCTGAAGGAGGGCGAGGCATACCGCCAGGATTTCGGCGCCCGTCCCGGCGTGGAGACCCGGCCCTCCGGCCTCCAGGTGCTGGTGATGGAGCCCGGCGACCCGGCGCGCCGTCCCAAGGCTTCCGACGTGGTGAAGGTCCACTACACGGGCCGCCTCATCGACGGCACGGTCTTCGATTCCTCCGTGGACCGGGGCGAGCCCCTGGAGTTCTCCCTGAGCCGGGTGATTCCCGGCTGGACGGAGGGCATGCAGTGCATCGGCGTGGGCGGCAAGGCCACCCTGGTGATTCCCCCGGAGCTGGGCTACGGAGAAGCGGGCGCCGGCGGCGTCATCCCGCCCCAGGCCACCCTGGTCTTCGATGTGGAGCTCCTGGACATCCGCTGATCTTCTTCCCTGGATTCTTTTCTTCTCTTCCCCCAACCCCGATTCTTCCGAGAGGCCATTTCGATGAAAAAGATTCGTGTCACCATCTGGAACGAGAATGTCCATGAGACGGAGCAGAGCGCCCTGGGCGATGTCTGCCGCAGCTTCTATCCCCATGGCATCCACAATTATCTGAAGGACGCCCTCCAGGCGGAGGATCTGGAGATCCGCGCCGTCTCCCTGGACATGCCGGAGCAGGGGCTGCCCCAGGAGGTGCTGGATTCCACCGACGTGCTGATGTGGTGGGGGCATGCCGCCCACGCCCGGGTGGAGGACGCCCTGGTGGACCGCATCCAGGCACGGGTGCTCTCCGGCATGGGGCTCGTCGTCATGCACTCCGGCCACTACTCCAAGATCTTCAAGCGCCTGATGGGCACCAGCTGCTCCCTGCACTGGCGGGAAGTGGGCGAGAAGGAGCGCATCTGGAAGGTGGCACGCCGCCACCCCATCTACGAGGGCGTGCCCGAGACCTTCGTGCTCCCCCACACCGAGATGTACGGGGAGAGCTTCGACATCCCCGATGACGGCAAGGTCATCTTCCTCTCCTGGTACGAGGGCGGCAATGTCTTCCGCAGCGGCGTGACCTTCCTCCGGGGCAACGGAAAGATCTTCTACTTCTCCCCCGGCCACGAGACCTATCCCATCTACCACAACGAGAATGTCCAGAAGATCCTGGGCAACGCCGTCCGCTGGGCGGCCCCGGAAGTCTACCGGGAGCCCTGGGACGAGCTCATCCGGGAAGGCCACGAGAAGATCTACACCGAGAATCCCCTGGCCAAGCTGGACACCAGCGCCCTGCACAAGTCCGTGTAGCGGCAGCCACGCCCCCGGCGCCCCGGGGAGGAGATGAGGCGACCATGACACTCCAGGGAGCAGACAAAGGACGGAGACGCCAGACGGAATGTCTGCGCGCCCTGCTTCTTCTGCTCCTTTTCTGCCTCTCCTCCGTCACCGCCGCCGCCCGGCTGGAACTCCCCCGCCAAAGCGGTCATTCCCTGGAGGAGGCGCCCCGCCGGGAGGGCTTCGCCCTGCGGCCAGGCCTCCCGGAACGACTCCCCCTCGCCCTGCGGCAACAGCAGGACAAGGCGCGCCGGCTCTCCCCGCCCGCCCTCTCCCGGAGACGCTCCCCGCTGGACGGCACTTCCTGGATGGCGCGGGGAGGCCTCCCCCTCTCCGTTGCGCCGGAGCTTTCCGCTTCTCTCTCCCTTTCCACGCCCTGCTGGAAAGGCTCTCCCCGAAGGGTGGAGGGCGCCCGCAGCATCCCTGTGCGCGCCGGACCCTTCTCCACGTTCATAGCATCCCGCTGATCCTCTCCCCCGTCCCCTCGCTTTCCCCGCGCCGCCTTTCCTGGACACACTTCAGGCAGGGCGGGAGGAAAGCCGCCGTCGCGCACGGGTGGAGGCGTTCTTTCCCGCCGTCCTCCTGCTCTGACGGCAGGCAAGGAAGACGGATGACGCTGGAGGAGTCAGGGACAGAACCCTGGCTTTGGAGCTATGACGATGATCGCCTTTGTGATCGTTCTTGCCACCGGCTTCTGCTGGTGGTATGTGGGACGCCTGATCATCCGGGGAGAGCTGTAGCTTCTTCCCGGCGCCGACGGCGCCCCCTTTCCCCTGGCCGGGTGGCGTCCGGGAACCCTGCGTTCTCCGGAATGCCCCCGGCCTTTTTCGTGGCCGGCCCTTCAGCCCTTTTTGGGGGAGGAATAGACTTTTTCCGGGGAGAAGACCCGTTCCTGCACCACCGTCAGGGTGCCGTCGGCCTCGACCTTCCGGAAGAAGCAGCTGGGATAGCCCTCGTGGCAGGCCGCCCCGCCCACCTGCTCCACGAGCAGGATGACGGTGTCCAGATCGCAGTCCACCCGAATCTCCTGGATCTTCTGGAGATTGCCGGAGGTCTTGCCCTTGACCCAGATCTCCTGGCGGGAACGGGACCAGTAGGTGCCCATGCCCGTCTTCAGGCACAGCTCCCATGCCTCCTGGTTCAAATAGGCGAGCATCAGGACCTGCCGGGTCTTCCAATCCTGGACGATGGCGGGAACGAGGCCGTCGGGATTCTTCTGGAAATCAAGCTGGATCATAGGGAGGTAGGGAGAGGGAGGGGAGAAGTCATGCCTTCTGGGCGCCGGCGGCCAGGAGGAGGGCCTCCAGGAGCTGCACTTTCTCCTGGCACTGGAGGGAGGCGTCGCCGCCCCACGCCTCCACGTTGAGACGCAATTTGGGTTCGTTGCCGGAGGGGCGCAGCACAAACCACCAGCCGCCATCCCCGTGGGAGAAGTGGAATTTCAGGTCCGGGGCGCCCAGGGTCCGGGGATCGTAGGGCAGGGAAGAGGAAAAGACCCGCTGGGCGCGCAGCGCCTCGTCCATCCGCACCTCCCGACGGCATCCCCCGCCTCGCTCCTCCATGGCCTTGGCCACGGCCACCATGGCTTGGCGGGTGGCGTCCGTGCTCTTCATCGTGTAGTTCAACTCCCCGGACCAGGAGAAGCGGGCGCGCCAGGGGGAGAGCTGGCGGGAGAGGGAGATGCCCCGGAGCTGGCGGCGCCGCAGCAGCCCCACCATGTACAATGTGGTGAGGACCCCGCTGTCCACGGAGTGGAATTCCGGATAGAAGTAGTGGCCGGAATGTTCGCCGGCGAAGAGGACTCTGCTCCGGTATGCCTCGCTGCGCATCAGCTGCTTGATGCGGCCATGGCCAACCGGGGTCTCCACCAGCTCCACCGGGCCGTCCGCGGGGAAGAGTTCGTCCAGCAGCCGGGAGCAGCACAGGTTTTTCATGATGACGGGGCGTTTCGCCGGCGCGGCGTCTCCGAGGCGTTCCAGCTTGTCCTGGGCGATGAGCGCCAGGACCTGGGAGGGCAGGATGACGGCGCCGGTCTCGTCGGTGAAGCCGGCGCGGTCGGCGTCGCCGTCGAAGCCGATGCCCAGGTCCGCCTGTTCCAGGCGCACCTGCTTTCCCAGGCGCGCCATGAAGTCGGGCAGCAGGGGATTGGGGACGCCGTGGGGGAATTCGCCGTTGGGCTTCCCCTCCCGGAAGATGGTCTGGATGCCCTTGGGCTTCAGGAGGTCCGCCAGGGATTCGAAGGCCACCTGGCCCATGCCGTTGCCGGAGAGCACCAGCAGTTTCAGGGGGCGCTCCGCGTCCTCCGGCAAATCCTGCAGTCCCGCCAGGGAGAAGAGATGCCGGGCATAGCGGCTGGGCTCCAGGACGGAGCAATCCTCCGTGAGGCAGAGTTCGTCCGCCCGGCTGCCCAGAAAGGCCAGATCCTCGGGGGAGAAGGGAAGGCACCCGGAGTGGATGAACTTGATCCCGTTGTATTCCCGGGGATTGTGGGAGGCGGTGACCATGGCGCCGGCGGTGTATTGGGCGGCCTCCTCCCCGCACAGGTAGTAGATGTGCTCCGTGGAGACCAGCCCCGCCTGCCGGCACTCCCCCCCCGCCTCCATGAACCCCAGGGACAAGCCCTGGGAAATCTCCGTGTTGCCCCGACGACAGTCATGGCCCACCACCAGGACGGGACGGGGCGTCCCTTTCTTCTGGAGGAGCTCGCAGACGGCTTTTCCCAGACGGCGGGCGCTTTCGCCATTGAGCTGGCTGGGGTAGAGTCCGCGAATGTCGTCGCGCTTGAGGTATTCTCGGGAGGAGCAGGGCATGGGAGGCAAGGGGAGGGGAGGTTA
>JBJEVT010000022.1:0-53376 GCA_051884615.1 Oligosphaeraceae bacterium | reverse complement strand
CTGCGCTCCCGGGTCGCCCAGCTCTGCGACGGCTATGTGGACAACTCCAGCTTCGTGGCCTTCCTCAACGGCGCCGCCTTGGCCAACTGACTCGCCGCCACGCCTTCCCCCCCCACGATAGCCCCGGAGGGGGGAAGGCTATTCGGTATTTCTGTGCCCCGTGTTCAGGAAGCGTCGGTAGTCCGTGGGGGAGACGCCATATCTTTGACGGAACTTACGGCGAAAGTAGGCGGGGTCCTGGAATCCCACCTGGTTCATGATTTCCTTGACCGAGAGGCACTCGTCGGTCAGGAGCCGTGCCGCCGCCTCCACCCGGCGGCGGTTGACGGCGGCGGCGATGCTCTCCCCGAAATGCAGACGGTAGAGACGCGCCAGATATTCCTTGTTGCAATGCAGTTCGCGGCTGATGGCGGAAGGGTTCAGCGCCTCGGCATATCGGAGGCGCACCAGATGTCCCGCCGCCTCCGCCAGGGGCGTGGGCGAGAGGGCGGTGGTCTTCTGGGGCGCATGGAAGCGCCGGATCTCCCGCAGGGCAAGCTCCAGGAGAAGGCGAAAGCTGACGGGGTCCATCTGGGGTTCCTGCTGCTCCAGAAGGAGGCTCTGGCAATAGAAGGCCAGGCGTTCCGGACGGGTGGCGTGCCCCGTCTGGGGAAGAGCGTCCAGAGCGGCGCCATCTCCCTGGAAATGCAGCCAGAAGAAGGAGAGCCCCCGGGCATAGGGCGCCATGGGCCCGTGGCGGCGTCCCTTGCGGAGAATCAGATAGTCCCCCGCGTTCAGGACGAACGCCCGCTCTCCCTCGTAAAGCTCCAGGTGGCCGCTGAACAGGAAAATGAACACATGGGTGTCAAGGACCCGCACCGGATGACTGCCCTTGCCCCGGGAGATGAAACGCCCGCAGTTCAGAGGTCGGAAGGAATGGAAGGGGAAATGGCCTGACATGCGCTTTTGTCTCCTTTTTGTGTAAGTTAGTCTCTATTTGCAACCCCGTGACGTTCTCTATATTAAGAACGTTTCAGGTTCTTGGCTCCCGATGTGATCGGAAGGGCCTTTCCTTTCCCCCCTTCCGCGCATTTCCCCCATGGATTTCTCCCCCTACCAAAGCGTTCCCATCACCCAGGTCGAACTCCGCGACAGGGTGCTTGCCCCCCGCATTCGCCAGGCCATCGCCGTCACCATCCCCTCCTCCCTGGAGAAGTGCCGCGCCACCGGGCGCCTGGCGGCATTCGACCTGGACTGGAAGGAAGGGAAGCCCAACAAGCCCCACTTCTTCTGGGACTCCGACGTCGCCAAGGTGCTGGAGGGAGTGGCCTACTCCCTGGCCCTCTCCCCCGACGCCGCGCTTGAAGCGGAATACGACCGCATCGTGGAACGCATCGCCTCCGCGCAGCAGCCCGACGGATACCTGAACACCTACTTCACCGCCGTGGAACCGGAAAAGCGGTGGAGCAACCTGTGCGTCCAGCACGAGCTCTACTGCGCCGGCCATCTCATGGAGGCCGCCGTGGCCGGATACGAAATGCTGGGAAAGACCCGCTTCCTGGAGGTCATGCGCCGCTACGCGGACTACATCGCCACCGTCTTCGGACGGGGCCCGGGACAAAAGCGGGGATACCCCGGCCATGAGGAAATCGAACTGGCCCTGGTCCGCCTCCACCAGGCCACTGGCGAGAAAAAATATCTGGACCTGGCCAGATATTTCGTGGACGAACGGGGGCAAAGCCCCAACTACTTCCTGGAGGTGGAACACCGCAACCCCTTCGGCGACATCGCCTATTTCCAGGCGGACCGCCCCGTGCGGGAACTCCAGGAGGCAAAGGGACACGCCGTGCGGGCGGTCTATCTCTACTCCGGCATGGCCGACGTGGCCCGCCTCACCAGGGACGAGGAACTCCTCGAGGCCTGCGAACGGCTCTTTCACAACCTGACCACCCGCCGCATGTACGTCACCGGCGGCATCGGCTCCACCTTCTGCTGGGAGGAAATCACCCAGGACTACGACTTGAGCAACAGCTCCCTCATGTATGCGGAAAGCTGCGCCGCCATGGGACTGGTCTTCTTCGCCCACCGCATGCTCAACATCACCGGGGACGGAAAATACGGCGACATCCTGGAATTGACCCTCTTCAACGGCGTCCTCCCCGGCATCAGCCTCTCCGGAGACCGCTTCTTCTACACCAACTACCTGGAGGTGGACGACAACACCAAGACGTACAACGCCGGCGCCAAGGAAAGGCAGCCCTGGTTCGAGTGCTCCTGCTGCCCCACCAACTTCTGCCGATTCCTCCCCGGCGCGCTCCAGTACGTCTGGAGCACAGGCCCCCGGGAAGTCAGACTGAACCTCCCCCTGGCGGGAACCCTCAAAAACCAGCTGGGCGAATTCCGCGTGGAGGGGAACTACCCCTACGGAGAAACCATCACCGTCACCGCCAAAACCCCAGGCCCGGTGAAACTCTCCCTCCGACTCCCCGCATGGTGCGACAATCCCCAGGTGAAGCTCGACGGCGTCCCCGTGGACGCCAAACCGCATCAGGGATACCTCACCCTGGAACAAACCTGGACGGGCGATGAAATCGTGGAGATGACCCTTCCCATGCCCGTGAAGGTCCTCCACGCAAATCTCAAAATCACCAACAACGCCGGACGAATCGCCCTCAAACGGGGCCCCGTCGTCTTCGCCTGCGAAACCATCGACAATCCCGACGGCGTGGCCAACCTGATTCTCCCCGCCCACCAGACCTTCACCCTCCAGGAAGCCCGGGACCTCCCCGAGGGAACCCCCGCCATCACCGGAACCGCCATCGCCGAAACCGCACCCGACCCCCAGGCCCTCTACTTCACCGAAGACCTCCTGAAACGACAGGTGCCCTTCACCGCAATCCCCTATGCGCTCTGGCAAAACCGCGGCCCCGCCAAAATGGCCGTGTGGCTTCGCACACAGTGACCGCCACGGCACACGCGCGCCCCCCCTCGCCACGGAAAATCCCGGGGCGAAAGGGAATGGTCTCCCCTCTGCTAATTCGTTTTTGCGTCTGGCGACTTGAAAAAACAGGGAAACACGGTATCTTTTTCTTTTCGTTAGCCTTCCTGAACCGTCTTCTCCAGCGTTTCCCGGCCTTTTTTCCTTTGCCTCCGCATACGAGGGGGGGGGGGAAGTCCCGTTGCTCCCCCTTCCCGGCGCCTTTGTTCTTTAGAAGTTTTCCTCTCATCCACGTCACGAAGACCTCCTGAAACGACAGGCACCCTTCCCCCCCCCCAATCTCCCGCGCCCTCCGGCAAAGCCGCGTGCCAGTGGAAACGACATCTGGCCACGCGCCCATGCTTCCCTCCCCCGCCTCCTTCGCTGCGGAAAAACCACCGGAGCGAGGGGGCAAGGTTCTCTCCTTTGCTAATTCGTTTTTGCCCCAGGGGCGTCCTCTCCGAAGCTTTCCCCGCCTTTTTCCTTTTGCCTCCCTACGAAGGAGGGAGACCGTTTTTCTCCCTCCTTCGCGCCTTTGTTCCTTGTTCCTTGTTTCCCTCAATCCACCCTTCATTTTTTCATTCGGATATGAACCTACATTCCCGTCGTTCCTTCACGCTGATTGAATTGCTTGTGGTGATTGCCATCATCGCCATCCTGGCGGCCATGTAGTTGCCCGCCTTGTCCAAGGCCCGTGCGAAGGCCCGTGCCATCGCCTGTGTGAACAACCTGAAGCAGAGCGGGTTGTACCTGACCATCTACGCCCAGGACAATGCGGACATCATTCCGCTGTATGATGCGGAATCCCCCAAGTGGTGGTCTCCCGTGCGGATTCTGCGCGAGGCGGGCTACGACGAGGTGGGCCCCACCTTTGTCTGCCCCTCCGGCACCCCGGGAAAATACGATCAGAAGAACATTCCCAACTATGATTCCAACACCTACGGCTTCAACGTGACTCTGCGGTGCCGCTACGCCCTCACCCCCGAGGCGCTGGAGCCGGACTCCATCGGCGTCTGCTCCGGGGACACCATGTGGTATATCGCCTTGAACCGCCTGAAGAGCCCCACCCAGTTCCCCGTCTGCTTCGACAGCGAGTACGACTCTGGCTGGAACTACGGCGTCAACGGCCCCTCCCAGTGGTTCTATGCGGTGCGGGAGGAATACATCTGCACTCGCCATGACAACTTCGCCAACGGCCTCTTCGCCGACGGCCATGCCGAAGGCCAGAAGATGACCTTCTGGACGGAGTTCAACTTCGTCCGCTAACGGACCTCTTCCCTTCCGTCATCGGAGTTCCGTCAGGCTTCCCTTCCCCGGCGTCTTCCGCAGGGGGGAGGGAGGCATTCCTTTCTCCGCCCCGCCTCGCCATCCCACCTTCCCCGTCTTCGCCATGCCCTTTTCCCCCGCACGCCTCCCCCTGCTAGCCATGCTTATGACATCGGTCCTTCTCCTTGGGCAAGTCCAGCCTGAAATCACCCGGGGGGACTACGCCGTCCGCCTGACCGGGGAGGGTCCCAAGATGTTCTGGCGGGGCGAAGTGCTTTCCGCCAACACCCGTCCCTGCCTGGTGGTGGGTCCGGGATGGCAGCACACCCTGGTGGGAGATTCCTTCTGGAAGGAAGCGGAGATTCGCCAGGAAGGGGATCGGCTGGTGGCGAAGAAACGGGAAAAGGACTTCCAGGCGGAAATCTCCTTCCAGGTGTCCGAGGAGGGCATCCAGGCCACCGTGGAGTTCAGCACCGACCTCGCCCCCTTGGACGACGCCAGTTTCTGGTTCATGACCCTGCCCCAGGAACTGTGCGGAGGCACCCTCTTCACCCAGGACGCCCCCGAAACCCTCTTCCTCATGCCCCCCGCCTTCGCCCGGGAAAGCGTCCCCCAGTCCCGCTGGCGCATCACCCGGGACGCCACCCTTTTCCAGCTCTTCACCCCCAAGGGGACCCTCCGGGTCTCCTCCCCAACCCCCTTCTACGTCTTCGACGGGCGCTACCACGTCCACTTCCCCGTCAATGCCCGCACCATCTCCCTGGTGAATGGCGGCCGCCTCCCCATGGGAAAGCGCTGCGTCTTCACCATCTCCATGGACCCCTCCCTGGTGCTGACGCCCTTGCGCTTCTCCACCCGTCCCCCCTTCCCGCTCCTCCAGACTCCGGATTCCCCCTCCCCCTGGAACGCCCCCCTTTCCCTGGCCGCCGCCTCCCAGCCGGACACCCCCGCCCCCGCCGTGACCGCCCGGCTGCAGGAAGGAAACCTCCTCTTCCATTTCCAGTGCCCCTCCACAGCGGAGCGGCTGGAACTGCATCTCCAGACCGAGGACGGCTCCTGGTACAAGCGCTTTCTTCTCGCCCCCGAGGAGACCGAGGGGCTCCAGCTGGGCCATGAGGGAGGAAAGGCCCTCTACGAACTGACCCGGGAGCAGGTGGAATACGCCACCGCCCCCCTGGCCGAGGGAGGCTGGGAAGCCACCCTCTCCGTCCCCCTCTTCGCCCTGGGCGTCGCCCCGGAGGAACTTCCCAAGCGGGGAGCCCGGGTGCTTTGGGAGAGCCCCTATGGCCGCCATTCCTATCCCGCCCCCGCCCCCGACGGGGAAATCCCCTTTGCCGCCTTCCTGCCCACGGCGGACCTTCCCGCCACCCTGGACGCCTCCGCGGAACACGAACTGCCCGCCGGAAGAAACTGGCTGACTTTCCAGGTGGAGAACCGCTCCTCCCTGCCCATGCCCCTGCTGGCGCTGGCGCGCCTCTCCCCGGACTCCCAGTCCAAAGCCACCACCAGCGCCGTCGACTATCAGACCGCCCAGGTGACCGGCCCCACCATCACCGACCAGAATGGACGCCTGACCCAGGAAACCTGCCTCTGCCTCCCCCCCCGCGCCGCCGGACTCCTCTCCCTTCCCCTGGAAGTCTCCCCGGAAGACACCCAGATCCAACCCATCCTCCTCTCCCCCGCGGGGTTCGGCCTTGCCTCCAGCCTCCCCCTCTTCCGCTCCGCCCTCAGCTATCTCGCGGAGCTCTCCCGGGTGCCCGGGCGCCTGGAGAACTGGCCGGACGGATGCCCCGCCGAGGAAAAAGCCGACCTTCTCCGGCAGGCCGGGGAACTGCAGGAAGCCTTCCAGAGCAACCCCGCGCCCCAAAGGCGCCAGGAGCTGCAGCACGCCTGCCAACGCCTCCTCCAGGGCTTGGAAAAACGGGAAATGTGCCTCGCCCAGGGACGCGCCCAGGCGCTCTCCCAAGGCTGGGATTACCAGCTCTTCTCCTCCCTGGACACCTGCCTCGCCGAACATCTTGACAAAGACGTCCCCCTGGGAGGCGGGGTGAACTGGACCCTGGCGGCGGACGAGACGGGCAACGCCCAGATCGCCCTCCTGCCCCTCTCCGCCGCCCCCGTCACCCTCCCCGTCCGCTTCTCCCCTCTTCTCTCCCAGGAGGGGAATTCCCTGCCCGCCGACGCCCTGCGCCTCTTCCGGGAGGAGGAAATCCTGGCCTCCGGCAAGCCCTACTTCGACCGGCTGCGCCCCGCCACCCAAATCACCCTCTCCGCCCAGGAGAACCAGGTGCTTCTCTGGCTCCAGGTCACCGTGCCTCCCCGCACCCCCGCCGGACTCTACCAGGGAACCCTGACCCTGGGAGACGTCGCCATCCCCCTGCAGCTCCAGGTCCTTCCCTGGCAACTCCCCAGGGGAGAGCGGGTCTTCGCCCTCGCCGGATACGGCGTGGAGGAGTTCCCCACCCGGGAGATGTCCGATCGCTTCGCCCGGACCCTCATGGAATACGACCTCTATCCCCAGAGGGGCAACGCCTGGCCCTCCTTCATGGACAGCGAACTGGACGGCGACCACTTCGGACTGGACAACCTCTCCCCGGAACTGCTGGCACGCTTCCATCGGCTCACCCTGGGCACCTTCCCCTGGCTGGGATGGCTCACGGAACACTACAAGGGAGGACGATACGAGGGCAATCCCGCCGCCTACTACGCCGCCGCCTCCGAAAAGGTCCTCCAGGCGGCACGCGCCCTCCGGGAGGAAAACACCCCCTATCCCCTCTACGTCTACTACGATGAAATCGGCACAAGGGAAGACGTGGTGAAGGACATGCTGTGGAACCTGAAAAACAAGGGGAACCTCCGCGTCTGCGCCGCCTTCTGCGCCCCCCATCTGGGAACGGACCGCATCCGCTACTACGAAGATCTGGTGGACCTCTTCTATTTCAGCGACAAGCATTTCGTCCAGCAGGAAATGCTGGACTACATCCGCGGCCTGAAGGAGAAGGGGAAGGAGATCGGATGGTACTTCAATCTCTCCTACCCCAAGTTCCCCACCAGCAACATGATCGACGCCCCGGGCACCGCCAAGCGGATCCAGTTCTTCTGCCAGTGGAAATACAAGGTCGACATCAGCCTCTTCTGGGGCGCCAACAGCTGGTCGCTCTTCAACGGACAGAACTGGAAAGCCGAGCCCCTGGAAAAATCGGGAGACGGACTCCTCTTCTATCCCGATGACACCCTGGGATTCCTCCCCTCCGTCCGCGCGGAACTCCTCCGGGAGGGAGCCCAGGACTACCGCGCCCTCCTCTTCCTCCACTCCCTCCGGGAAAAGGCCGACAGCCTCCAAATCCCCCTGGGGGAGAACCTGCGGAGACAACTGGATCACATCCTCGCCGTGGACTGGGTCGCCTCCGTGACGGACTATCCCGAAGACCCCGCCGTCCTCCTGGAACAGCGCAAGAGACTCAACCAGGCCATCACCACGCTCCTCCAGCTCCTGCCCTGACACACCCCCGCGCTTCTCCCGCCATGCTTCTTTACACCAAGGAAATAGAGATAAAGCACCGCTTTGACGTCGCCGTCATGGGATGCGGACCGGCGGGAGTGGCGGCGGCGATCGCCGCCGCCCGCAACCACCATAGCGTCCTCGTCATCGACAGCCTCTCCATGGCGGGGGGAATGTCCACGGCCGCCCTGGTGCCCCTCCTCATGGACTATTCCGACGGGGTGAACTTCCTGGCGGGAGGCATCGGGCGGGAGATTTTCGACCGGGCGCAGGCCAGCGGCGCCATGCGCGGCCCCGCCATCTACGCGGAGGCGCTGAAGCGGCTGTATGAGGAGATGATGGAGGAGGCAGGGGTCGTCATCTCCTACAACACCACCCTCATCGACGCCATCACGGAGAACGGCCGCATCCGGCATTGCGTGTGCGCCGCCAAATCCGGAATCTTCGCGGTGGAGGCGCGGCTCTTCATCGACGCCACGGGGGACGGAGACCTCTCCTATTTGGCGGGAGCCCCCTGGGAATGTGGCGACGAAGAGGGGAGGATGATGCCGGGAACCCTCTGCTCCCTCTGGGCGGGGGTGGATTGGGAGGCTTTTCTCCAGGGAGGCGCCTTCAGCCACAACGACGAGAACATGCTCGCCATCCTCCGGCGCGCCTACGAGGAGGGGATCGTCCCCGTGGACGACTACCACCATCCGGGCATGATCCGGACCAACGACCAGCTGGCCGCCGGAAACCTCTCCCACTGCTTCGACGTGAATCCCCTGGACGAGCTCTCCATGACCCGCGCCCTGGTGGAGGGCAGAAAACTCCTGGCCTGCTACGAGAAGATGTACAACAAGTATGTCCAGGGCTTCCAGAAGGCATGCCTGGCGACCTCCGGCAGCATCATGGGCATCCGGGAATCCCGGCGCATCCAGGGGGACTACGTCCTGAACCGGGAGGACTACGAAAAGCGGGCGGTCTTCGAGGACGAGATCGGCCGCTACAACTTCTCCATCGACGTCCATCCCTCCCTCCCCGGCTCCCAGGCGCTGGCGGAGCACAAGAAGCTCTTCTGGGGCAAAAGATACGGCAAGGGAGAATCCTATGGCATCCCCTACCGGATTCTCTGCCCCCGGAAGGTGGAGAACCTCCTGACCGCCGGAAGGTGCGTCTCCACGGACAGGGCGCTCATGGCCTCCCTCCGGGTGATCCCCGGATGCTGGATCACGGGCATGGCGGCCGGTACCGCCGCCGCCCTCTGCCTGGACACCGGCGCCACTCCCCGCACGCTGGAAGTGCGGCGCCTCCAGAAGACCCTGAAAGAACAGGGCGCCTTCCTGCCCAATTTCCGGGAATAGACCGGCAGGGGAAAGACCGGCGGGGGGGGAAAGACCGGCGGGGGACCGTCCCCACCCCCCCTACGGCGACTGCCGCTCCAATTATATTACCCGGCATGACTCCCGAACTCGACCTATCCCATATCCGGAACTTCTCCATCATCGCCCACATCGACCACGGCAAATCCACCCTGGCCGACCGGTTTCTGGTGCATACCCAGACGGTGGAGATGCGAACCTTCCACGACCAGCTCCTGGATGACATGGACCTGGAGAAGGAACGGGGCATCACCATCCGCTCCCATCCCGTGAAGATGCGGTTCCTCTCCCGGAACGGGCAGACCTACGATTTCAATCTCATCGACACCCCGGGACATGTGGACTTCAACTACGAGGTCTCCCGCAGCCTGGCCGCCTGCGAGGGCGCCATCCTGCTCATCGACGCATCCCAGGGCGTCCAGGCACAGACCATCGCCAACCTGAATCTGGCGCTCCGGCAGAATCTGGCCATCATCCCCGTGATCAACAAGATCGACCTGCCCTCCGCCGACATCCCCATGTGCCTGGAGCAGCTGGAGGAGATCCTCCAGATTCCCAAGGAGGAGGCACTCCTGGTCTCCGCGCGCACGGACCAGGGCGTGGCGGAACTCATGGAGGCCGTGGTGGAGCGCATCCCCCCGCCCAAGGGCGAAAACGACCGCCTCCAGGCCCTGGTCTTCGACTCCCTCTTCGACGACTACCGGGGCGTGGTCACCTACATCCGCGTCATGAACGGCACCGTCCACCCCAGGGACAGCGTGCGCCTCATGGCCACCGAGACGGACACGGAGGTGAAGGAGGTGGGCTGCTTCACGCCCCACATGAAGGCCCTGGACCAGCTGGGCCCCGGGGACACGGGCTATCTCATCACCACCCTGAAGAGCCCCAAGGACATCCGGGTGGGGGACACGGTGACCCTGGGCTCCCGCCCCGCGGCGGAGCCGCTCCCCGGCTTCCAGAAGTCGGTCCCCATGGTCTTCTCCGGCATCTATCCCATCGAGGCGGACCAGTACGAGCAGCTGAAGTTCAATATCGCCAAGCTGCAGCTCAACGATCCCGCCTTCCTGGCGACCCCGGAGAACTCCATCGCCCTGGGCGCCGGCTTCCGGTGCGGCTTCCTGGGACTCCTCCACATGGACATCGTCCAGGAACGCCTGCGGCGGGACTACGGCATGGATCTGATTCTCACCTATCCCAGCGTGGAATACCATGTCTATCTGAAGAACGGCACCATGGTGAAGGTGGACAACCCCCTCCACATGCCCGACGCCAATCTCATCGAGCACGCCGAGGAGCCCATGATCAAGAGCCAGATCCTGGCCCCCACCAAGTTCATGGGCCCCATCATGAACCTGATTCTGGACAAGCGGGGGCTCTGCCAGCACACGGAGACCGTGGACGCCAACCATGTGATGCTCACCGCCCGGATGCCCCTCCACGAGATCGTGCTGGACTTCTACGACAAGCTGAAGACCATCACCAAGGGATACGGCTCCATGGACTACGAGCCCGACGGATATCAGACCGGCCCCATGGTGAAGCTGGAGATTCTGGTGAACGGGGAGGCGGTGGACGCCTTCGCCTCCATCTGCCATGCGGACCGCGCCGTGGGCCGTGCCCGCACCATCTGCCAGCGCCTCCGGGAGGCCATCCCGCCCCAGCAGTTCAAGGTGGCGCTCCAGGGAGCCATCGGCGGGCGCATCATCGCCCGGGAGGATGTGCGGCAGTTCCGGAAGGACGTGCTGGCCAAGTGCTACGGGGGCGACATCACCCGGAAGCGAAAGCTGCTGGAGAAGCAGAAGGAGGGCAAGAAGAGGATGAAGCTCTACGGGAACGTCAACATCCCCCAGGAGGCCTTCATCGCCGTCCTCCGCAACGACGAGGAAAAACAGAAGTAGCTCCCCATGTCTCCCCTCTGGTGCATCCTCATCGACCTCCTTCTCCTCTGGTTCTTCCTCGGGGACTGGCTCCTGGCGCGCGTGCTGCCCGCCTCCCTCAGGAGACGGCGCCTCCTGCGGCAAGACGGAAAGAGCCTGCGCCTGCGCCTCCGGCGCAACCGGGATCTCCTCACCCCGGAGCAGCTCGCCCAGGGCGAGGCCCTGCTGGCGAAGACGGAGAAGCTGCGGAAGGAGGGCACCCAGGAGGAGCAGGAAGCCCTCCTGGACACCTTCCGGAAGGGCATCCCCCTCCCCCCCACCCCCCAGGACTCCGCCATCGGCGCCAATTTCGAGACCCTTCTGGTCTCCGTGGCGGTGGCGTTCGCCCTGCGGTGCCTCCTGCTGCAGCCCTTCAAAATCCCCACGGGCTCCATGCAGCCCACTCTCTACGGCATCCATCCCGTGGCGCTGGACGCCGGCGAAATCCCCCGCTCCCGCCTGGCGAGCCTCTTCGACTACGTCAACTACTCCCGGCGGTATTTCCAGTGGGAGGCCCCTGCCGACGGAGCCCTGGATTTCTCCAGCATCCACGCCCTCCCCTCGCGCCCCCTCTTCCCCCAAAGCAGCATGACCTACCGCGCCGAGGACGGACGCGCCTTCTCCCTGGTCGCCCCGGCCAGCGTCACCGACACCCAACGCCTCGTCCCCTCCCTCCAGAATCCCCAGCCCCCCTGGCGCGGATTCCTCCCCAACCCCTTCGCCTTCAGCCAGGGACAGACCATCTTCCGGGGCGCCATGGAGTCCGGAGACCACCTCTTCGTCAACCGCCTCAGCCTCTGCCTGCGCCCCCCCGCCCGGGGGGACATCATGGTCTTCTCCACCGAGGACCTGAGCTACCAGGGACGAAGCCTCTCCGGCTTCTTCTATGTGAAACGCCTGGTGGGGCTCCCCGGGGACACCCTGAAGATCCAGGACCGGGTGCTGTGGGTGCGCCCCCAGGGCGCCGACCAGTTCCTGCCCCTGGACGGCACCTACTCCCGCCCCTTCGCCCGCATCCAGTCCCGCCAGGGAGGCTACGCGGGGCACGCCGCCCTGTCCGCCGCCGCCTATCTCTCCCGGGAAGGGGAGGAATACACCGTCCCCTCCGGCCACTACTTCCTCATGGGAGACAACACCGAGAACAGCCTGGACTGCCGCTTCTTCGGCCCCGTGGCCAGAAAGCGCCTGGTGGGCCGGCCCTGCCTGGTCTGGTGGCCCTTCTCCCCACGCTTCGGATTCCGCTTCGACGCCCTCTGATTGCTTCCGGGCGCCCCGCCCCACCCCCCTTCCTCCCCTCCAAAAAAACCGGGAACCCCACCATGGAAAGAGCTTACATTGTCAAACTGGAAAACGGCGAACAGCTGGGTCCGCTGGACGAGGAGGCGTTGAAACGCCTGGCCCAGGAAGGCACCATCACGGAGAATGCGGAGATCCGCAGCACCATGCTGGCCATCTGGGAGAAGGCAAAGAACACCGACTGCCTGAAGAAAATCTACCGGGCGCAGATGCTGAAGCGGGCGGAGGCCTACGCCAACGACCCCAAGGCGCAGCTGAAGGCCCGCCTGGAAATGCGGGGGGACTACGACCCCCTGGCCACCGCCCTCTCCCAGGAGGGCGTCACCTACCACAACGCCGGATTCCTGGTGCGCTTCCTGGCGGGGCTCATGGATTTGGCCATCCTTGCCGCCGCCGCCCTCCTCCTCCTCTTCCTCGCCTGGAGCCTGATGCGCGCCGGACTCTTCTCCCCCAACGGCGCCCTCTGCCTCTTCTGCGTGGCCACCTGGTGCCTCTCCGCCGCCTACTACATGTTCTTCCTCACCCGGCGGGGACAGACCATCGGACAGCATTTCTGGGGACTGGTGGTCATCACCCCCGATCTCCGCAACGTCTATCCCATCAAGGGCTTCCTCTTCTTCCTCTTCGTGACCTTCTTCGGCCTGATCTCCCCCCTGACCTGGGTGTGCACCGGATGCCGCTTCACCCTCCAGGAACTGGTGCCCCGGGTCATGGTGCGCCACATCACGGTCACGCGCAAGAGCTGAAGCGCCCTCCTCATGGCCTCCCTGCCGTCCACCCCCGCCGCCACCCGGAGCGTCTCCCCCCTGCTCTGCCGTCATTTCCTGCGGGAGTTCTCCGTGCCCCTGGCGGGCTCCCTGACGGCCTTCCTGGCCATCAGCATGCTGCTGGCGGTCTTCGACGATCTGCCGGATTTCAGCGGCGTGGACATTCCCGCCTCCCTCACGGCACTCTATTTCCTGGCGCGGACCCCGGATTATCTCATGACGGTCATCCCCGTCTCCGCCCTCCTGGCCTCCAGCCTGATGACCATCGTCCTGGGCAAGAACCAGGAGCTCACCGCCATCCGCTCCGCGGGCCTCTCCCTCCTGGCCGTGGCCACCCCCGTGTGGCTCCTCTCTCTGGCGCTCTGCGGCGTCATGCTCTTCCTCAACGAGAGCGTCCTCCCCAAAAGCACCCGCTTCACGGAGATGATCCGCGCCGACTATCTGGACAACCCCGCCAGGAAGACCAAGGCAAAGGCCGCCGACCAGAAGACCACCGCCAAACGGGAGGGGAACTCCCTGAGCTACTACAACCCCAGAAGCCGCCAGGAATGGTTCTTCGCCGATTTCCGCAGCGAGGGCGCCTGCCAGGGCGTCAATGTCACCCTCCAGGACGAAAAGGGACGCCCCACCCTGGTCCTCAACGCCGCCACGGGAGAATATCTCCCCCAGGAGGGATGCTGGCGCTTCCAGCGCACCACCCTCACCCGGTATGACTACGACCAGGGAAACCTCCCCCTGGCCGCCCTCCCCGTCTCCTATCCGGAATATCCCCCCCAGGACTCCCCCCAGGCCAGACTCTTCCGGGAATCCCCGCGGGACATCCAGATCCAGGCCACCCCCCTGGAGCAAACCCCCATCCGGGACCTGCTGCGCAAGACAAGAAAGCGTATCTTTCTCTCTGCCAACGAGTTACAACTATCCAAGACCCTATTGGCCCATCGCCTCGCCACCCCTCTCTCCACCCTCATCGCCGTGCTGCTGGGCTTCGCCCTGACCCTGCCCCGGGGCCGCACCAGTCCCGTCCGGGGCTTTGTGACGGCGGTGGCGCTTTTCGTCTTCTACACCCTGTGCGCCCACCTGTTCCTGGTCCTGGGAAAGAGCGGGCATCTCTGGTGGCCCATCGCCGGGGGCTTCCCCGCGGCGGCGGCGCTCTCCGGAGCCTTCTATCTCGCCTGGAAACGCCAGTAGCCCCGCCATCATGTCCTCCTTCCTCTCCCTGCAGCTGCTGGCCATCCTCCAGGGCCTCACGGAATTTCTCCCCGTCTCCTCCAGCGGACACCTGGCCCTGTTGAAGAACGGGCTGGGGCTGGAATTTTCCGGGGAGGGGCCGCTGCTGGAACTGCTCCTTCACGGGGGCACCCTGGGGGCCGTCCTGGTCTTCTACCGGAAGCGCATCGCCCAACTTCTCCTGGGCCTGTGCCGGCGGGAGAAGGAGGCATGGCGCTACGCGGGCATGGTGGTCCTGTGCTGCGTGCCGGCGGGCATGGTCTATCTTCTCGCCCACGACGTCCTGGAGGAAGCCTTCCAGGCGCCCCGGGTCATCGGGGGGCTCCTCCTGGTCACGGGCCTGGTGCTCCTCAGCCTGAAATGGGCGCCCGCCTCCCCCGGGGACAAGGCGGCGCCCCCCGGCTGGAAACAGGCCCTGGGCATCGGACTGGCACAGGCCTGCGCCATCCTCCCCGGCGTCAGCCGCTCCGGCTCCACCTACACCGCCGCCCGATGGCTGAAGGTCTCCTCCCAGGAGGCCTTCGACTTCTCCTTCCTGGTGTCCGTGCCCCTGATTCTCGCCTCCATTCTCCTGAAAGCCAAGGACATCCTCACCCTGACCACCACCTCCGGCGAATCCCCCGCCGCCTTCCTCACCGCCACCCTCCTCTCCGCTCTGGTGGGATACGGCGCCCTGGCTCTCCTGGCACGCCTCCGCTTCCTGGGAAAAATCTGGCTCTTCGCTCCCTATTGCCTGCTCCTGGGCATCCTGACCCTCCTCTTCGCCTAGCCCCCCCCCGGGGAAACCCAGGGACGGCGCGGGAAGTTCCAAAGAAGGCTCTTCCCGGAGCCCACATCCCCACAAACTGTGCTATATTACACGGATTTCCACCACACCTGGCAAGGCCCCGCCTCCAGGGAGAATGGCATGGAGCCCGCCCTCCCCTCCGCGGGATGGAAGGCCCAGGACGATTTCAATGGTTGATTCCGACTTCGAACCACACTGCAAAACGAACCTGACATGAGCAACGCAATCTCTCTGACCGCCACCAAGCGGGACACTCTCGGCACCAACGCTTCCCGCCGCCTCCGCGCCCAGGGAATCATCCCCGCCGTCATCTATTCCTGCGGCGCCGAAAACGTCAACTTCCAACTCTCCCTGGACCAGGTGCTGAAGATTGAGCATCACGCCGGTCTGGTCTCCCTGGACATCCAGGGCGTGGGCGTGAAGAACGCCATCGTCAAGGCCGTCCAGTACAAGGCCATCAACGACGCCCCCCTCTCCGTGGACTTCCTGGAAGTGAAGGCCGGCGAGAAGGTCAGCGTGGTGATCCCCGTGGAGCCCAAGGGCGAGCCCGAGGGTCTGCGCGCCGGCGGCCAGCTGGAGCAGGTCATCCACGAGCTGGAGATCGAGGTCTCCCCCGCCGAGATTCCCGAGGTTCTCATGGTGGATGTCAGCGCCCTGCAGCTGGACCAGGAGCTCACCGTGGCGGATGTGAAGCTGCCCGGCGACGCCAAGGCCCTGGGCGACCTCTCCCAGATCGTCTTCCAGGTGCGGATGCCCCACACCAAGATGGAGGAGCCCGAGGCCGCCGCTCCCGCGGAAGGCGAGGCCGCTCCCGCTCCCGAGAAGAAGTAGTCTTCTCCCCCCGCACTCCTTCCTTTCCCGCCCTCCTTCCCCTCGTCCACAGACCGGCAGGAGGGCCTTTCGGCGACAAGG
This sequence comes from Oligosphaeraceae bacterium, assembly GCA_051884615.1. GTDB lineage: Bacteria > Verrucomicrobiota > Lentisphaeria > Oligosphaerales > Oligosphaeraceae > UBA1724. Next base: position 37,386 of record JBJEVT010000022.1, on the reverse strand, counting down.
ACCGGAGACCAGCTCCCCGGACACCGCCGCCCTCCGACACCCCTCTCCCCGCCTCCCGAAGCTCGCCTTCCTCCTGGCGGGGTGAACGTGATGAACGCCGACAAACCGCTGAAACTCCTGGTCTGCCTGGGAAATCCCGGGAGGGAATACCAGAACACCCGGCACAACGCCGGGTGGATGGCGGGGGATCGCCTCCTCCAGGCCTCCCCCTTCCCCCCCGGAAAAACCCTCTGGCAGCCGGAACGGGGAACCCTCCTCTGGACCGGCGCGGGTGGACGGAGCGTCCTGCTCCTGAAACCCGAGACCTACATGAACCTCAGCGGCGACGCTGTCGCGGAAACCCTGGACCACTTCCGGCTCACTCCCCCGGAAATGCTGGTCCTCTGCGACGACCTGGATCTTCCCGAAGGACACCTTCGCCTGCGGCAAAGGGGCTCCTCCGGAGGACACCGGGGACTGGCGTCCATCCTCGAATCCCTCCAGACCCGGGACTTCCCCCGGCTGAGGGTCGGCATTGGGAGACCGCAACCCGGCTCGGGCATCCCCATCGTGGAATGGGTCCTTGCCCCCTGGGTTTCCGTCGAGCCCCATCTCCCCGACGACGCCCTGGGCGTCGCCGCCCAAATCGCGGACCTCTGCATCCGGCGCTCCCTGGAGGAGGCCATGCGGCAAATCCCCCGGATGGGAGACCCCCGACGGACTGAAACCAACCGTTCCAAATCACAGGAGTCATCATCGTGTCCAAGTATGAATTGATGTTCATCCTCGACCCCACAAAGGTCGAGGGGAATGGAGAGGCCTTCGACGCCACCATCCAGGCCTTCCTCCAGGAACTGGGCGGCCAGATCAGCCGCGTCAAGTTCTTCGAGAAGCGCACCTTCGCCCGCCCCATCGGCAAGCACAAGGCAGGCCTCTACTGGGACTATGTGGCGGAACTGCCCGCCACCGCCCCCGCCGCCGTCAAGGACAAGTATCGCCTCAACGCCACGGTCCTCCGCGTGGGTATCTTCCACTTCGAGGACGGACAGGACGACGAGGTCTTCAAGCCCCGCGACGCCAGCGTCCTGGGCGAGGAGTCCTTCCAGGACGAGTTTGACAACGACAACTACCGCTTCCGCAACCGGAAGTAGTCGTCGCCCCGTCTCCGCTCTTCCCCCTTTCCCCTGAGCCATTCGAACCGCATCACCATTCCGAACCACACAGAAGCAACAGAGGAGAAATCAAAATGCCCAGCGTGAACAAGGTCATTCTCATCGGGAATCTCACCCGCGACCCGGAAATCCGTCAGACCAATGGCGGCAGCATGCTGGCATCCTTCACTCTGGCCATGAGCCGGAAGTACACCAACGGCAGAAACGAGTTGGTGGACGAAACCTGCTTTGTGGACGTGACCGCTTTCCAGCGCAACGCGGAAATCATCCAGCAGTATGTGCATCGCGGCGACCCCCTCTACGTGGAGGGCCGTCTCCGCTATGAGACCTGGGATGACCGCACCACCGGCGCCAAGCGGAGCAGACTGAGCGTGGTCTGCGAAATGGTGCAGCTGCTCGCCCGCCGGGGAGACGCCATGCCCGGAGCCGCCCCCGAAGGCGGCTATCGCCAAGGCGCCCCCGCCCCCGCCCCCCGCGGCGGCTACGGCATGCCGGCGGCAGCCCCCGCGGCCAATGGCTACGACCCCGCCGTCCCCCCCGCCCAGTACCGTTCCGCCTCCCCCATGCCCCCCTTCCCCCAGGAAGGACAGCAGGGCGGCGGCCCGGACGCCCCGGTGGACGACCTCCCCTTCTGATTCCCACCGGCCCAGGACGCCACGCCTCCCGCCTACCCAGGACGAGACGGCGCACCCCGGGGCCTCTTGAGAACATGGGAGAAGCGGTTCCCTCCCCTCGAAAGGGAGGAAGCGGTAGAATTTCTTCAAGAATGCCAACCAATCAATAAGGAACTTCACGATGAAGACCATCACTCCGAAACGCCGTCAGAAGCTTCTGCGCCAGAAGACCTGCCGCCTCTGCAAGAACAACATCTTCCAGCTGGACTTCAAGGATGTTGACCTGCTCAAGCGTTTCCAGACCGAAGGCGGACGCATCCTGCCCCGCACCATCACCGGCAACTGCACCAAGCACCAGAAGCTGCTGGCCAATGCCATCAAGCGGGCTCGCGTCATGGGCCTCGTTCTCTAGTGACACACCCCCAGAAGAAGGAATACGAAAATGTCTAAAGAACTGATTCTCCTGGAAGATGTCAAGGATCTGGGTCAGGTCGGCGACATCGTCAAGGTCGCCGATGGTTACGCCCGCAACTACCTTGTCCCCCGCAAGCTGGCCGTGCCCGTGAACAAGTCCACCCTCCGTCAGGTGGAGGCCCGCAAACTCAAGCTCCAGAAGGAGCGCGAGGAGCGCCTGGCTGTGGCGCAGGCCATGGCCGCCAAGCTGGAGGCCCTCTCCATCGTCCTGCCCATGGCTGTGGGCGAAAACGACAAGCTCTTCGGCTCCGTCTCCTCCCAGGTCATCGCCGATGCCGTCAACGCCCAGGGCGTGGAACTCAACAAGGCTGACGTGGTCCTGGACGAGAACATCCGGGAGCTGGGCGAGTACACCGTGGAGGTGAAGCTCTCCAGCGAGGTGAAGGCCAACCTGAAGGTGACCATCACCAAGAAGGAAGACTAGTCTCCCTTCTCTCCGCAACCCAAAAGAAAAGCCGCCTCTTCCTCCGGGAAGGGACGGCTTTTTCCTTTTCTCCCGCCCCTCCGCAAACAGACGGGAAAGTTCCGTCAAAGAGACTATGGACGCCGCCATGGCGGGGAATGGCAAGGAATAGGCATGGACGCCTCATGGCGAGGAATGGCAGGAAATGGTGCAAAGAAAAGCCGCCTCTTCCTCCGGGAAGGGACGGCTTTTTTCTTTTCTCCCCCCCTCCGCAAACAGACGGGAAAGTTCCGTCAACGGAGCCTGGGCGCCACCATGGCGAGAAATAGCATGGAATAGGCATGGACGCCGCCATGGCGGGGAATGGCAGGAAATGGTGCAAAGAAAAGCCGCCTCTTCCTCCGGGAAGGGACGGCTTTTTTCTTTTCTCCCCCCCCTCCGCAAACAGACGGGAAAGTTCCGTCAACGGAGCATGGACGCCTCCATGGCGAGAAATGGCAGGAAATGGGCATGGACGCCGCCATGGCGGGGAATGGCAGGAAATGGGCATGGCGTCCATGGGAATATTGAGCGTTCCCTGCCCATGGGATTGCCGTCCTACCGATCCGCATTACGGTGAGGGCGGCAGGGTGGGGGGCGTGGGGAAACCGATTACCCCGCGCGCACGCGCGCATATGCGCGCGAAAAATTGAGGAGGGGGCCGACGGGACATCCTCTTCCCCAGGAGAATCAAAGGGCTGGATGCCCTGGATGGGCTAGATGGGCTGGATGGGCTGGATGGGCTAGATGGGCTAGATGGGCTGGAATTTTCTAGGAAGCCGGGGGAGTTTGCTTCCCAAAAAAGAACAGGGGGCGTTCCTGGGCGGGAAATGGGCATGGCGTCCATGGGAATATTGAGCGTTCCCTGCCCATGGGATTGCCGTCCTACCGATCCGTATTACGGTGAGGGCGGCAGGGTGGGGGGCGTGGGGAATCCGATTACCCCGCACACGCACGCGCGTATGTGCGCGCGTACGAGAGATGAGGACGTATTTCACCAGGTGGGCGGCGTCCTTCTTGGTGCGCGTATGCGCGCGAGAGATTGAGGAGTGGCCCCCCCCGCAGGGGATTCTCTCCCCTGGAGAATCAAGGGGATGGATGCCCTGGATGGGCTGGATGGGCTGGAATTTTCTAGGAAGCCGGGGGAGTTTGCTTCTCCCAAAAGAACAGGGGGCGTTCCTGGGCAGGAAATGGGCATGGCGTCCATGGGAATATTGAGCGTTCCCTGCCCATGGGATTGCCGTCCTCCCGATCCGCATTACGGTGAGGGCGGCAGGGTGGGGGGCGTGGGGAATCCGATTACCCCGCGCACGCACGCGCGCATATGCGCGCGAAAAATTGAGGAGGGGGCCGGCGGGACATCCTCTTCCCCAGGAGAATCAAAGGGCTGGATGCCCTGGATGCCCTGGGTGCCCTGGATGCCCTGGATGCTCCAGAGGCTCTAGGGGGGGGTAGAAATCCAGGGGTTACTTCCTATAGATAGCTCTGGGGGGGCGTGCCTGGGCGGGGGCATCCCGCCCAGGGATGTTGGTCACGGCGGGGGGCGTTCCTGGGCGGGCTTGCCCGGACAGGGAGGTGGTCCCAAGGAGGGTCATGGAGAGAGGGGGCTCCGGCAGGAGCTTTCTCTCTCCGTGGAGCCTCCCGGGAACAACAAGGCATCCGGAACCGGATGCCGGAACGCCCTCGCCTTCAGCCCTCCGTGTACTCCGTGTTGAAGCGGCAGCGCCGACCTGTGCTCCGTGTGCGCCGCAGGCGTGGAGGTTCCGTCCTGGGCTTTTTTGGGGGGAGTTATTCCTTGGGGGTCAGTTCGTTCTGCTGAGCCACCAGCTGGTCTGCGCCATACATCTTACGCAGACGGGGCTTTTCGATTTTGCCCGTGGGATTGCGGGGCACGGGGGCGAAGATATAGCGCCGGGGACGCTGGTAGCGGGGGAGTCCCAGGCAGAACTGTTCCGCTTGCTGCTCCGTAAGGGTGAATCCGGGCTTCACCTCGATGATGGCGGCGGCAATCTCGCCCAGACGGGCATCCGGAAGGCCGATGACCGCCACATCCTTGATGGCCTCGTTGCGCCGGAGGAAATCCTCGATTTGCACGGGATAGAGATTCTCTCCTCCCGTGATGATCACATCCTTCTTCCGGTCCACCAGATAGATGAAGCCGTCCTCCGACTCCTTAGCCATGTCGCCGGTGTACAGCCAGCCGTCCCGGAGCACTTCCCGGGTGGACTTCTCGTCCTTGTAGTAGCAGCGCATCACGCCATCGCCCTTGAGAATCAGCTCGCCCACCTGTCCCCGGGGGACCTCGTTGTGGTTTTCATCCACGATCTTGGTCTGCCAGCCGTAGCCGGGCACGCCGATGGCGCCCACATGGTCCACGTTCTCGATGCCCAGATGGACGGCGCCGGGGCCTGCGGATTCGCTGAGGCCGTAGTTGGTGTCGTACTGGTGATGGGGGAAGTAAGACTTCCAGCGATGGATCAGGCTGGGCGGCACGGGCTGGGCCCCGATGTGCATCAGGCGCCACTGGTCCAGATGGTAGTTGCTCAGCTCGATCTTGCCCCGTTCGATGGCGTCCAGGATATCCTGCGCCCAGGGCACCAGGAGCCACACGATGGTGCAGCGCTCCTGGGAGACCGTGCCGATGATCCATTCCGGCTTCGTTCCCTTCAGCAGCACGGACTTGCCTCCCACCAGGAAACTTCCGAACCAGTGCATCTTGGCGCCGGTGTGGTAGAGGGGGGGGATGCAGAGGAAGACATCCTCCCGGGTCTGCTGGTGGTGGTTCTGCTCCACCCGGCAGGCGTGGACCAGGCTGCGGTGGGGGTGGACGATGGCCTTGGGGAATCCGGTGGTGCCGCTGGAGAAGTAGATGGCGGCGGGATCCTCGTCGGTGAGGGAGACTCCCGGGGGTTCGGGGGAGCAGTGGGAGACCAGGCTGTAGTAGGGTTCGGCGAAGGTGGGGCAGTCGCCGCCCACATAGAGGAGGGTGCAGGGGCGGGGGAGATGGTCGCAGATGGTCTCCACCCGTCCGATGAACTCCGGTCCGAAGATCAGGACATCCACGTCTGCCAGATCCAGGCAGTAGCGGATTTCGTCGGGGGTGTAGCGGAAATTCAGGGGGACGGCCATGCAGCCGCTCTTCAGGACGCCGAAGTAGATGGGGAGCCATTCCAGGCAGTTCATCAGGAGGATGCCCACCTTGGCGCCCCGGGGCAGGCGGCGGGTCAGCAGGAAATTGGCAAGGCGGTTCGCCCGCTCGTCAAACTGCGCCCAGGTCATCTCCGAGCGGAAGGAATCCACCGGGCTGGGCTCGATGAGGGAATACTCCCGCCAGGAGGCGTGGCGCTTCTCCATCTCCTGGGGATTGATCTCCACCAGGGCGATATCCGGACCATATTTCCGGGCATTCTCCTCCAAAATCTCCGTAATGGGCATGGCGTGCTCCTGTTCTTCTCTGCTGGGAAAACCGGTCTGTCCTTGTATCGTGCTTTGACAGGAAAGAAAAGCCCCCGGAGGCGGGAAAGCGCCCCAGGGGGGGGGAAGGCGTGGACTCAATAGTCGTCGTCCGCATCCATGGCGGCCTCGTTGGCCACCTCCTCGATGGATTTCTGCTCCTCGATGGCGGAGCGCAGACGCTCCAGAGCCTGGTTCTGAATCTGGCGGACGCGCTCCCGGGTGCGGCCGATGATGTGGGAGACCTCCTCCAGAGTCTTGGGCTTCTGCCCGTCCAGCCCGAAGCGCAGCTTCAGAATCACCCGTTCCCGCTCCGGCAGCTTGCTCACCATCTGCATCATCAGGGAGAGGGTCTCGTCATCCTGGATGATGTCGTTGGGGGCGATGGTCTTGTCGTCGGGGATGATGTCCTTGAACTCGCCCTCCGCCCCGTTCTGGATGGGGTCGAAGAGGGAGATGGTGCTGGCCTTGCCCTGGCGCAGGCCGGTGACGGTGCGTTCGGTCAGATTGATTTCGTTGGCGATCTCCTTGTCGGTGGGCTCCCGTCCCAGAGTCTGCATCAGCCGTGCCTTGGCATTCTGGATCTTGCCGATCTTGCTTGCGGACTGGACGGGGATGCGGATGGTGCGGGCCTGGTTGGCCAGGGCGCGGCGCATGGACTGCTTGATCCACCAGGCCGCATAGCTGGAGAGCTTGGCGCCCCGGGCGGGATCGAACTTCTCCACCGCCCGCATCAGGCCGATGTTCCCCTCGCTGATCAAATCCAGCAGAGGAAGTCCCAGCCCCTTGAAGTCATGGGCGATCTTCACCACCAGGCGGAGATTGCTGTTGATCAGCGTGGCCCGCGCCTCCTTGTCCCCCTTGGCAATGCGCTTGGCCAGCTGCGCCTCCTCCTCTGGATTCACCAGGCGGAACTGGCCAATGCTCTGCATATAGAGCTTCATGGTGTCATTGTCGGAAATCATTCTTGCTTTCCCTCGGTTGCAAATCCCAAAGCGGGCTTATGTCTATTCCTCTTGTTTTCAGTGGTGCGAGCCACCATATTCTCCAGAAGTTCGGCGATGCGGCGGTTGGAGCTCCCGCCGCGGGAAAATTCCTCCCGGGACTCTTCGTTGATGAGGGTGCGGAGGGCCATGAGGGCCTGGTTTTGAATCTGGCGCACCCGTTCCCGGGTAAGATGAATCATTTCGGAGACCCTCTCCAGGGTGCAGGGGGTTCCGGTGGTCAGCCCGAAGCGCAGATCCAGGATCTGCCGTTCCCGCTCGTCCAGGCTGGCCAGCAGCTTCTGCAGCACATCCATCATCTCCGCGTCGTCCAGCAGATGGTCCGGAGTCACGGTGGTCTCGTCCGCCAGCACGTCGGTCAGCTCGCCGTCCATCCCCGGCTGCAGAGGCGCCTGGAGGGAGACGGTGGTGGAACGCCCCACCCGGAGGCCATTCACCGTGCGCTCCGTCAAATTGGAGGCGGCGGCGATTTCCTTGGCGGTGGGGGAACGGCCCAGCTCCTGGGTGAGACGGGCCTCCGCGGCGTGGATCTTCACCATCTTCATGGCAGACTGGGTGGGCACCCGGATGATGGGGGCCTGGTTGGACAGGGCACGGCGCATGGACTGCTTGATCCACCAGGCCGCGTAGCTGGAGAGCTTCGCCCCCTTGGCGGGGTCGAACTTCTCCACCGCGCGCATCAGCCCGATGTTCCCCTCGCTGATCAAATCCAGCAAGGGCAACCCGCGCCCCTTGAAGTCATGAGCGATCTTCACCACCAGACGAAGATTCGCCTTGATCAGAACCTCCCGGGCCTTGTCGTCCCCCTCTGCAATCCTCCGCGCCAACTCCACCTCCTCGGCAGTGGTCACGCGACGGTACTGCATGATGTTCTGCATGTAAAGTTTGAGGGTATCGTTGTCGGAAATCACAGCTGGTACTCCCAAAGGGGTTGCGTGAACAACTCCCCCGGCCTCATCCCCCGCCCCCCGCGCCAGGGGGAGACAGGGGACCGCCGCCAGGGACGGTTCCCCACGATGGCTTGCACTTCACGTATTCTTTAGTGAACGAACGAGAACCTCGCTTTATTGACGAAAATGGAGGATTTTTCAAAAAAATCCGACGTTCCTGTCTTATTTCTCCCCCTTCTCTCCTTTTTTGTCGGTTTCTAACACCACCTCCCGCACTTTCCCCGCCCCCTCTTTTCCGGGAAACTCCCTAAATTTTATATAACATGTTAATTTACAACTAGTTATATAAATTTCAAGCGAAAAAGGGAGAGAGAAGGGGGCGGGGAGGGAGGAAGGCGGATTAGGCAGGGAGGGAGGCTTGCAGAATGTCCGTGTCTGCTTATAGTATGCCCTCTGACCATGTAACTCTTTCCATATCTCAAATCCCTCTCATTTCCAGGAGTACACCATGTCCGTCCATCCCAGCCTTAAGACCAAGGGTTCCGTCAGCGAGAAACGCAACGTCCTGAAACGCTTCGAGCGCGTGGACAAGTTGAAGAAGGAAGGTCGTCTCAAGGATGGCGACAAGGTTTGGGGTCTGCCGAAGACCAAGCCCGAGGCATAAGGGCTCGCCTTTCCTCGCCGCCGCGAGGACTTGCCTCCCTTCGCCCACGGGGCGGAGAGGGTTCTGCCTTTCCCTCCTCTCCGTCGCCGGGCCACATCTTCTTCAACCGCATCCGCCTTGCACGTCCATGGTGAGATGCGGTTTTTCCATATTGGACGCCAAAGGAGCCCCCTTGTATGTGGAATTACACTGACAAAGTCAAGGACCACTTCCAGAATCCCCGGAATGTGGGCGTTCTGCCGGATGCCGACGGCATCGGGGAAGTGGGAAATATCATCTGCGGCGACGCCATGAAACTCTCCGTCAAGCTCACGGAGGACCGGAAGCGCATTGCCGACGCCCGTTTCCAGACCTTTGGCTGCGCCAGCGCCATCGCCAGCGCCAGCGCCCTCACGGAGATTCTGAAAGGGAAGACCGTGGAGGAGGCGTCCCGCCTCACCAACCAGGACATCGCCGACTACCTGGGCTCTTTGCCCGAGGCCAAGATGCACTGTTCCGTCATGGGCATGGAGGCCTTCCAGGCCGCCCTGGCGGACATGCGGAAGAAGCATCCGGAATACAACCTTCCCGGCGCCGAGGAGACGGAGGGGGAGGACCGGGTGGTCTGCCAGTGCTTCCAGGTCACGGAGGGGAAGATTCGGGAAGTGGTGCGTCTGAACCATCTCACCACCCTGGAGCAGGTGACCTACTACACCAAGGCGGGGGGAGGATGCCGGGGATGCCTCCAGAAAATCCAGGCAATCCTGGATGACGAGCTGAAGCGGGCCGCCATCGCCCCCGTGGCCGCCGACGCCCCGGCGGCCACCCCCTCCCCCATCGCCCAGACCGTGAAGGAGAACGTGGGGCCCCTCACCCCGTTCCAGAAGATTCGCATGATCCAGCAGACCTTCGACGCCATCATCCGGCCCGGCCTCCAGGCCGACGGAGGAGATGCGGAGCTGGTGGACATCAGCGACGACAAGGTCCTCATCCGTCTCCAGGGACACTGCGCCACCTGCGCCCTGGCCGACAAGACCATCGAGCACTGGATCGAGGCGAAGCTCCGGGAGAAGGTCTCCGCCGCCATCACCGTCTCCGCCGTCAAGTAGCCCCCTCGCCTGTCGCAGAGCCTTTCCTTTCCCCGGGGGATCCCCCTCCCCCCCACCGCGTCTCCAGCCATGTCCCAGCCGATTCTCTATCTGGACAACAACGCCACCACCTGCGTGGCGCCGGAGGTCTTCCAGGCGATGGCCCCCTACCTGCAGGAGGAATACGCCAATCCCTCCAGCGTGTATCCCTTCGCCGGCGGCCCGGCCGCCGCCCTGGACCACGCCCGGGAGCAACTGGCCGCCCTTCTGGGCGCCGCCCCCGGCGAGATCATCTTCACCAGCTGCGGCAGCGAATCCGACAACGCCGCCCTGCGGAGCGCCTTCAAGACCCAGGCGGGCCGCCGCAACCTGGTCACCACCTGCGTGGAGCATCCCGCCATCCTCAACACCTGCCGGGACCTGGCGGAATACGCCGGAGTCCATGTGGACTATCTCAGCGTGGACAGCAAGGGGCGCATCGACCTGGACGAGGCCCGCGCCCTGATCACCGAGGAGACCGCCCTGGTCTCCGTCATGTTCGCCAACAACGAGACCGGCAACATCTATCCCATCCGGGAGCTCTCCCGGATCGCCCATGCCAAGGGCGCCCTCTTCCATACCGACGCCGTCCAGGCCATCGGCAAGATCCCCATGGATCTGCAAGGGGACCTCACGGAGGTGGACTTCCTCTCCCTCTCCGGCCACAAGTTCCACGCCCCCAAGGGAGTCGGCGTGCTCTACCGCCGCAGCTTCGCCCCCTTCGCCCCCTATCTCACCGGGGGACACCAGGAGCACATGCTCCGCGCCGGCACGGAAAACGTCGCCTCCATCGTGGGCCTGGGAAAGGCCGCCGAACTCGCCATGGCCCATCTGGACGAGGAAAACGGACGGGTCAAGGCCCTGCGGGACCGCCTCCAGGAAGGCCTGCTCGCCACCTGCCCCGACGCCATGGTGAACGGGGACCTGGAACACCGCCTCCCCAACACCCTCAACATCTGCTTCAAATACATCGAGGGCGAATCCATCCTCCTGCGCCTCTGGGACCGCGCCAGGGTCTGCGCCTCCTCCGGCAGCGCCTGCACCACCGGCTCCCTGGAACCCTCCCATGTGCTGCGCGCCATGGGACTGGACTACAAGGCCCTCCACGGCACGGTGCGCCTGAGCCTCTCCCGCTACAACACGGAGCAGGAAATCGACACCGTCCTGGAGGTCATGCCCCCCATCATCCGGAATCTGCGGGAGCTCTCCCCCTTCGGCCGGGAGGCGTAGTCGTCCATGCCCTCCCTTCCCCCGCCGGCCATCCCGGACACGCCCATCCACGCCGTGGAGATCCTGACCCCGAACCGGGACGTGGCCGTCCTGGAGGAGTTGCTTGCCACCCTGGATCTGCCTCCCCAGGCCGTCTCCAGCTACGAGGATCTGGAGAGCGGACAGGGCACCACCTTCGTCCTGTGCGACACCCCGGCGGAGCAGGCCGCGGCCCGCTCCCAGGTGGAGGCCCTCCTGGCCCAATGGGGCTCCCTTCTCTCCGCGCCGCCCCTGTCCATCCGGGAGCGGGAAATCCAGCGGGAGGACTGGTCGGAGAGCTGGAAAAAATACTTCCACCCCTTCCGGGCCAGCCGACGCCTGGTCATCAAGCCCAGCTGGGAGGATTGCCAGGTGGAGCCGGAGGACCTGCTGCTGGAAATCGACCCGGGCATGTGCTTCGGCACCGGCTCCCACGGCACCACCCGCGGATGCCTGGAATTCCTGGACGACCTGGCCGACGACTCCTTCCCCCAGCGCCCCCGCACCCTCGTCGACGCCGGCTGCGGCTCCGGCATCCTCACCCTGGCCGCCCTGAAGCTGGGCTACGGCCCCGTCTTCGCCTTCGACTACGATCCCCAGGCCATCCTGGTTGCCCGGGAGAATTTCCAGCGGGCGGGGCTGACGGAGGAGCAGGTGCTTCTGCGGCAGGGGGATGTTCACGACCTGACCGTCCCCTTCGCCGCCGACCTGGTGCTGGCCAACATCCTCGCCCCCATCCTGCTGGAGGCCCGGGAGAATCTGGTCTCCATGGTGCGTCCCGGCGGCTTCCTGGTGCTCTCCGGCATCCTCTCCAGCCAATATCCCCATCTGCGGGAAGCCTTCCTCCCCCTGGGGCTGGAGGAAATGGAGAACCGGACCCTGCTGGAGTGGACCAGCGGCCTCTTCCGACGGAAGAAGGAGTAGCCCCCCATGGCCTCCCTCTCCACCCTGGGCTGGCTGCCCCTCATCCTCCTCTCCGCCCTCTTCCTGGGAGTCTACGACTTCTCCAAGAAGCACGCGGTGAGCGGAAACCGGGTGATGCCCTGCCTCTTCCTGGGCACCCTCTGCGGCACCCTCTTCCTCATGGCTCTCCGGCTCCTCCAGGGAAATTTCCTGGAGATGCTCTGCTGCACCCGGGAACTGTGGTTCCTCACCTTCATCAAATCCGCCATCGTGGCGGGCAGCTGGATCGCCGGATACTTCGCCCTCCACGACCTGCCCATCTCCCTGGCGGCCCCCATCCGCGCCTCCTCCCCCCTCTGGGTCACCCTGGGGGGAATCCTCCTCTTCGGAGACCGTCCCACGGGAATCCAGGGGCTGGGCATGCTGGTGGTCTTCGGGGGATACTTCCTCTTCAGCGCCTCCGGCCGCCGGGAGGGCTTCTCCTGGCAAAGCCGGGGCGTCTGGATGATCGTGGCCGCCACCCTCATCGGCGCCGCCAGCGCCCTCTACGACAAATGGCTCTTCGGTCCCCGGAACCTCTCCCCGGACCAGGTCCAGTTCCATTTCGCCCTGGATCTGGTGGCCATCCTGGGCGCGGTGTGGCTCCTGCAACGCCATCTCCCCTTCCTGAAGGAACAGCAGCCCTTCCAATGGCGCTGGTCCATCCCCGCCATCGGCATCCTTCTCATCGCCGCCGATTTCTTCTTCTTCCACGCCCTCCATGCCCCCGGCACGCAGGTGGGGCTCCTGGCCATCCTCCGGCGCTCCTCCGTGGCGGTCTCCTTCGCCTGCGGAGCCTGGTACTTCCATGAGCGGGACATCCCCCGGAAGCTGCTTGCCCTCGCCCTGGTCATCGTCGGCGTCCTCATCTTGAGCCACAAGCCCGCGGCCCCCAAACCCGCCGCGCCGCCCGCCGCCGTCGGCACCCCCCGTCCGGGCTGACCGCCTCCCCCCTTTTTTTTCGTCCGTATCTCACACCCTCACCCTCATCTCTCCCCATTCTCGTCCCATGCCCAAGAAAAGCGCAAAGAAACGTCAGCTGAAAGTCGGATTCATTGGCGGCGGCCACCGCGGTCCCGGCCTCCAGGATCTCCTGCTGGAAATGGAAGATGTGGCCATCACCGCCGTCTGCGAGCTCTATGAAGACCGGCTGAAGGCCATGGTGGACCGCTGCACCGCCAAGGGCCGCCCCGCCCCCAGCTCCTACACCGACTATCGGATGCTCCTGGACGAGAACGCGGAGGAGAATCTGGACTGCATCATCGCCCCCACCGCCTGGGAGAGCCATGTGCCCATCGCCGTGGCAGCCATGGAACACGGCATCCCCGTGGCCATCGAGGTGGGCGGCGCCTGCTCCCTGGACGACTGCTGGCAGCTGGTCCGGGTCAGCGAGGCCACCGGCGTGCCCTGCATGCTCCTGGAGAACTGCTGCTATGGCCGCAGCGAGATGGCCATGCTGAAGCTGGTGCAGGAAGGGCTCTTCGGCGAGGTGGTCCACTGCGAGGGCGGGTACCACCACGACCTGCGCGGCGAAATCTGCTGCGGCGAGGAGAACCGCCACTATCGTCTCCGCAATTTCAAGGCCCGGAACGGCGAACTCTATCCCACCCACGAACTGGGCCCCATCGCCAAGGTCCTGAAGCTCAACCGGGGCAACCGGATGATCTCCCTCACCGCCACCGCCTCCAAAGCCCGGGGTCTCAACGCCTGGGCCAAGGAAAACAAGGGCGCCGACCACCCCCTGGCCTCCTACCCCTTCAATGAAGGCGACGTGGTCACCACCGTCATCAAGTGCGCCAACGGCGAGACCATCGTCCTCACCCACGACTGCTCCCTCTACCGCCCCTACTCCCGGGGAAATGTCATCCAGGGGACCAAGGGCATCTACATGGAGGACAAGAACTCCCTCTCCATCCAGGGCATCACCAAGGAGCAGGAAGGCTGGGATCCCGAAACCTGGGAAACCCTGGACAACCTCTGGGACCGCATCGAACACCCCCTCTGGAAGAAATTCCAGGACGCCGGCGTGAAGGGCGGGCACGGCGGCATGGACTTTCTGGTCCTCCGCGCCTTCCTGGAAGCCGTCCGGGATGGCAAGCAGCCCCCCATCGACGTCTACGACTCCGCCGCCTGGATGGCCATCACCCCCCTCTCCGAAGCCTCCATCGCCCAGGGCTCCGCTCCCGTGGAAATCCCGGATTTCACCAACGGCCTCTGGATGCAGGACCGCCCCGTGGAAAAGGGCACCTACTGCCTGGAGGAGGTCTGCGAGCCGGGCGACCTCTAGTCCCCCCACCCCCACCCACCCACTGCGCGCCGGGGAAAGCCCCCCTCTCCCCGGCGACTCACCCCACCCACGCACCTCCCATGGATACCATCGCCTTCTTCTCGGATGTCCACGGCGTCCCCGCCACCCTGGAGAAATTCCTCCACCAGGCGGACCGCCTCCAGGCCACCCTCCTGGTACTCCTGGGGGACGCGCTCTACCACGGCCCCCGCAACGGCGTGCCCCACGCCTACGACCCCAAGCAGGTGGCCAGCATCCTCAATGCCCAGGCCGGCCGCATCCTGGCCGTCCGGGGCAACTGCGACAGCGACGTGGACCAGATGATGCTGGATTTCCCCATCATGGCGGAATACTCCCAGCTGGTGTCGGGGGGACGCCGTTTCTTCCTGACCCACGGACATCTCTATCACCGGGACTATATGCCGCCCCTCCCGCGGGACGCCGTCTTCGTCCAGGGCCACACCCATCTGCCCGCCCTGGAAACCCTCTCCAACGGCGTCACTTTCCTGAATCCCGGCTCCATCAGCCTCCCCAAAGGCGGCTTCCCCCCCACCTTCGCCCTCCTCCGCCAGGGCGAGCTCACCCTGCGGACCCTGGAGGACGGAGAACCCTTCTCCGGAAAGTAGACCTTCCAGGATATTCCGGAATATCTACTTACCCAGAGAAGGTTACACGATTATATCACCCCCGTTCCGCTACAACTGGCATTTCAGGAGGAAGTAGACGGGGGCGGCGCTCCAGGCATGGCACATGCTGCGGGCTTTCCGGGCGTCGGGGATTTCCGGGAAGGTGGTCAGCCAGGGGAAGCGCTCCAGACATTCCCGCCAGGGAGACAGGGCGATCCGCATGCCCTCCTTGTCCTCCAGCTTCCGCAAGGCATCCAGCACATAGAACTGGAAATAGAGGCTGCACACGGACAAGCCCTCCTGGTCCTGGAGCAGCGCCCGGTGGACGCTCTCCATGCCCCGGGGCGGGACGGCATCCGCCAGGACCGCCAGAGCCTGGGCGTGGCGGCTGTACCAGGGCTTGCCCGGCACATCCTGGAAGAGTCCCTTCCCGGGGTCCCAGCAATGGGTCTGCAGGGCATTCAGAATACCCTCCCGGTCCTGGCGCCACTGCTCTGCCTGGGCGAGTTCGCCCTCTTCCCGTGCCAGGGATTCCGCCGCCCGGAGGGCGAGGGCGTAAAAGAGATTCTCCAGGGAAGTGGGGGAGGTCTCGTCCCGCGAGGGATCGCCGAAGGACCATTCCTCCACCCAGTCGGTGAAGCCCCAGTGTCCCGGGTGTCCGGCCAGGCCGGTCTCCGGGGAGACCCTGTCCTTGTAGTATTTCAGGACGCCCTGGACATTCCAGAAGAGTTCATGCCGGAAGGCGGGATCGGGGAAATACTGGAGATAATCCTGGATCATCAGCACCCAGATGAGGGCGTATCCGGGAATGAACTGGGGCAAAGCGGAGGGGAAGCGGCTTTGCACCAGGCCATTGGGGGCCTGGCTCCGCTGGAAATCCAGGATGGCCTTTCGCCCCAGCTCCCCGTTGCCGGTGGCCTCGTAGGAGATGAGGGCCTGGATGCGGGTGTCGCCCTCGTATTGGAAGCGCTCATAGAAGGGGCAGTCCTCGTAGGTGTCGTGGGCGCAGCACCGGGCGGTGTGCACCCCCACCTGATAGATGTCCTCCAGCCACTTCGCGGGGGAGGAATAGGGCCGGAAGGGACCGAAATCATAGGAGCAGAAGAGAGCCCCCAGGGTGACCTCCCCGGGGGTCTCCAGGTCGGCCAGCAGCCGCAGGCAGGCCGCCGCCCGGATCTCGAAGGTCTCCATGCGCCAGGGCGCGGCCGTCACCTTCAGCACGTCATCCTGCCAATGGGGTTCCGAAGGCTCCTCGCTTTGCCGCAGACGCAGCACGCCGGAAGCCCCTCTGCCCCACGCCTGAAGATGGCCGGTGAAATACCGGGGGAAAGTCAGGAGGCTGCTGGAATGTCCGGCGGGCAACGAGGCGGTGAGAGTGCCGTCCGGATTCCTCCTCCAGGAGACGCCCCCGTCCTCCACCACCTCCATGGCCATGGGCTCCCGCTTCATGGGACGCACCTGGGGCATGTCCATGGCCCAGGTGGTGCCCGGGTCGGGCCTCAGGCGCAGTCCGTGGATGTTGGGGCCCCGGTCCAGGGCATAGAGGGGCCGCCATTCCGGGCCCTCCTCATATTCCGTGGACATCCAATCCCCCGGGGCCCGGGAGAAATCCGTCTCCTCCCGGGCCGTGGCGAAGAAGAAATCCCCCTGGGAGATCTCCTCCAGGGGAGAGAGGGTGCGGCGGCTCTCGTCCGTCCTGCCCCTCCATTCTCCGGGGGTGGAGAGGGCAAG
The DNA here is from genome assembly GCA_051884615.1 of Oligosphaeraceae bacterium. Lineage (GTDB taxonomy): Bacteria > Verrucomicrobiota > Lentisphaeria > Oligosphaerales > Oligosphaeraceae > UBA1724. Next base: position 20,754 of record JBJEVT010000022.1, on the reverse strand, counting down.
CCTCCCCGTCTGGCAGGAGAAGTAGAATCCCCCTCCCAGATGCATTTCCGAGAAGGGGGAGATGCTGCCGAACCATCCGTCCGCCCAGACCACCACCTCCGCTGACAGCACATGGTCTCCGGGGGCGAGGGTCATCTCCCCCCGGAAAAGCTGCTTGTAGTAGACGGGGCTCTTCACCGGGCCGCTGGCCAGAAGCTCCCCGTCCAGATAGAGGCGATACCGGCAATCCCCCGACACATAGAAGGTCGCCTGGCAAGCCTCGGAAACAGAGAAGGCTCTGCGGAAAAGACGGTATCCCGGAGCATAGCTGACCAGACCGGGAATCCACGCCCATCTCCCCTGGGCGGCGTTCTGATATTCCTCCCGGGAGGGAACGGGAAGGCGAGGCGAAACGGACATGAGAGCGAATCAGGAAAATGGCAAAAAGGAGACACAAATCCCCCAGGGAGTATGCCTCTCCCCTGGGGATTTTCGCCCGCGGGCGACGAAGGACACGGGGATACTATAGCCCGGTGCCTAGAGTTCCCGGACCACCCGGAACCCCACGGTTTCGTATCCGGAGACAGCCAGACGGAACTCCTCCCGCGCCTCCGTGCGACAGCTGGTGCGGGGAGAATTCCAGGCGCCTCCCTTCACCGCCAGACTCGCCTCCTGGGGCGGCTTCCCTTCGTCGCCGGCCTTCATGGTGCTGGTCCACTCCCACACGTTCCCCCACATGTCCACCGCCCCGCAGGCGGCCTGGGTGGAGGCGTACCGGGTCACCGGAGTGGTCCCCGGATTCTCTCCGCAGTTGAAGTCCGCGTCCTTGGGCATGTGCCCCGCCGCGATCTCCCACTCCTCCGCCGTGGGCAACCGATACCTCCCCTGCCCCGCGGTGGCCGTCAGCCACTGACAGTAGGCGATGGCGTCCTGGCAGCTCACATTCACCACGGGATGCTCCTCCTTGCCCGCCGGACACGCCCCCTCCTCCCAATCCTTCGGGACGGGACGCCCCGTGGCCTTCGCAAAGGCGGCATACTGGCTGTTGGTCACCGGCGCATAGGCGATGGAGAGATTCTGGGGACCGCCAATCACCGGAAGGAACCCGTCCGCGCTCGTCCGGGCGTCGGGCTTCAGACGGGGATCCGCAAAGCGCCGCATGCTCTGCTCGATCCGGCTCTCCCGATCCCGCAGCATCTCCTCCACAATGACCCGCATCTCCTCCACTTTCGACGGGTCCTTCGCCGTCTGGCGCAATTCCTCCAGCTTCGCCTTCTTCCTTGCCACCACGCCATCATACCGCAGCTCCACCTGGCGACGCAAGGCCGCCCGGTTGGCTTCCGTGGGATTCCGGCGATACTCCGCAATCAGACGCCTGGTCTCCTCGTCCAGCTCGGGACGCTCCTTCTCGACGACCGTGCTGTATTTGTGCATCTTCGCCTCGCTGTTCACCTCGGCGGCGACGCAGACGACGATAGACGACAACCAGACGATGGCCGCCAGGACGAAAAATCCTCTCTTCCGTGTGGTCATGGGGCAAAAACTCCTTGGGGTTGGCACATGGGTTTCCCCACCATCCGGGGGGACTGTCGCGCGCCTCCCGGGAACGCGACACGCCAGGAGTTATTGCACAACCGCCCCTACTTGTCCGAGAAGCGCTGCAGCACCCGGGTCTCGTGGAGCGCGAAGGGGATCCAGGCGTTCTTCTCCTGGTCCACGGGGAAGGTTTCCCCGGTGATCATATCCACCAGGGAGCCGCCGGGTTCGGAGAGGCTCACGCACCGGATTCCGGGCTTGTTGACGCAGATGGCCAGCACGTCGGGGCTTGCCCACACCAGGTCCGGGGTGGTGACATACCGGTGGACGCCCGCCTTCCGGTAGAGGGATTCCCAGAGGAGCGCGGGGAGTTCCAGGAGGCCGGAGAAGAAGAGGTGCCCTTCGCCGGGGGCGCCCTCCCGCACGCCCGCCGCCGCCAGTCCCGCGGCTCCCCCTCTCTCCTTGTCCACATAGTGTCCCAGGAGCCGGAGCTCCGGCGACTCCTTCAAATAGGCCACCAGCCCCCTGCCGGGGGCGTCGCACCAGGCGTTGCCCATGAAGACGCACCTGGGGCCATGGGCGGGGAGCCACTCTCCCGCGGGGTCCGCGAAGCTGACGCTGGGGAGAGGGGCGCCCTCGGTCACCTCCAGGGGAAGCCCCGTGAAGGCGGCGGCGCCCTCCCCTGGCGTCATGGTCTCCAGATTCTCCAGGGGAATGACGCCGGGGGTGCCCAGGAAAGCCAGGGTGCATCCCCGCTTGCGGAGGGAATCCAGGGCATCCCGCTGCCGGGGCGTCCATGCCAGGCTCATGGGAAGGACCAGGAGGCGAAGGCGTTCCGGGAGCTTCTCCAGGTCCGTCGCCAGAAAGACTTCCACGGGAGCGCCCAGGTATCCCAGGGTTCTCAGGAGTTCCCGGGTGGCGCAGGAGGTCTGCCGGGTGTCGGGGGTGGTCCAGTCGAAGGAGGTTTCGTCCAGGACCACGGCCACCTGCGCCACGGATTCCCGGCTCAGGCGTAGGGTGGTTTCCTCCATGATGCGGACGCAATCCCGGATTGCCCGGGCCAGGGGTTCGCCGGTGAAGGAGATGTATCCCACGTCAAACCACCACTGCGCCAGGCCCGAGAGGAGGCTGTGCATGGATTCCTTGATTTGCTGATGGGCGTCTCCCTCCCGGACGTCCGGGCTTCCCAGGAGGGGCGACTTGGTGTCGTAGGTGCGGATGTCGTTTTCCACGAACCAGAACTTGTTGTGGAGCTGGAGGGAATCCACCGCCCCCATGGCGTAGGGGAAGCCCTCGCCTCCCACCTGCCGGTAGGCGTATCCCGTGGGGCTGCAGAGGAAATCCACCTCCGGCGCCTCCAGAAGGCTCTCCACCCCCGTGTGGCCCGACAACAACAGCCGGGGACGCCCGGAAAGCTCGTTCACATAGCCGTAGAAGGCCCCCGCCAGAAGACGACCGTCCGTGGCCTCCTTGATGGCACGGCAGAACACCCGGATGCACTCCGCCACATTCTCCCCGTGATACCGGTTGTAGTCGGCGATGCGCCGGGCGCCGGGGCGGGCGGGGAGCATCACGCCGGCGTAGTCCAGACTGCGCTCCCGGGCGGTGGGCTGGGTGGCGCCCTCCAGGGTGGCCGAGGGATCCTTCCAGGCGGCCTGGAGGGCCTGGTCGCTGCCATAGCGCCGCCTCAGCCAGGCGCGGAAGGCCTTTTCCGAGGCGGGGGAGTAGTCGGAGAAGACCACGTCATCCAATCCCCATTCCATCCACTCCTCGGTCTGACCGCTGGCCAGCACGAAGCCTGCCAGATGGTCGGCATAGGCGGTCTGGGAGAGGAACTCCATCATCTTCCGCAAGCCCTGGATGGTGTATTCCCGCCAGGCCAAGCTGGCCCAGGAGGGGGCGGGCCGTCCGTTGAAGGAGATGTACACATGAGTCTCCCCCTCCTTCTCCTCGGGGACGGCGAAGCGCACCAGCTCCTCGGGATGCTGGCGGCTCCACCAGCGAGGCGCATGGAGATAGAGGCGCACGATCACCATGGCCTGGGGATTGTTCTCCAGGACATTCCGCATGCGGCGGTCGAACTCGGCGTAGTTGTATTTTCCCGGGGCGTATTCCGTCAGCATCTCCAGATTGTAGGCGCCCTCGGTGGGGGTGCTGCAGAATCCGAAGAGCTGGATGCGCGCCTGGGAGAAGTACTGGATTCCCCGGGGTCCTTCGGTGGTGTAGGTGGCCCGCATGGCGCCGGTCATGGGGGAGTCCCCCTTCCAGATGGTGGGGCGTCCTCCGAAGGGTCTCACGGACATCCGGGGGAACTCCACCTTCTGGCGTCCCCGGATCTCCAGGGAGAAGACAGAGGATTCGCCGGCGAGGCGCGCCTCGCCACATTCCAGGGTGGCCGTGTAGGTTCCCTCCCGCAGGAAGGGGGTCAAGGGCAGGCTCTGGCGGGGGATTCTCCAGCGGCGTCCCCCCTCCTCCTGGCGATGCTCCAGAATCAAAGGCAGAGCCGGCCACTCCGGTCCCTGGAAATCGGGGCGCAGCACCAGACGCGCCGTGTCCTCCCCGGGCAGGCGCTCCGGGAACTCCACCACCACTTCGGGGAAGTCCGCCTGCCGGCCCGCCGTCCACTCCCGGGGGAAGGCATCGTGGGGCTGCACCATCCCCCGGCACGCCTCCCCCGGATTCTCCTCGCCCCGGATCTGGGAGAGCTGGTAATGGAGGACCTCGCCGGGAGGCAGGGGAGCGCAGACGAGGAAGAAGAAGCCGAAGGGCCTGGTGACAGGCACGGGGGGCATCTCCCGGGGATCCCCGTGGAGAACGGCGGCGTCGGCATGGAAGACCAGGTCGTGCCACTCTCCGTCGGCGGGCACCTCCAGGCTTTCCGGAAACTGCCAGCTATACCACCGGCTGGTGCCGGGCACCCCCTCCCGGCTGGTGTTCCACATGGCCTGGAAGCGCAAGGGCACCTTGCCCAGGTTCCGCAGCCGGAAGACCACCAGCGGGCGGTAGGGCACGCCCTCGGGACGGACATACTTCAGCTCCCCTCCCAGCCCCTCCTGCTTGGCCACCTGGTAGAACTCCACCGCCTGCGCCTGGGGATTGTAGCGCAGCTCCCGCTTCTCCCATTCCTGGGTGAAGCGGGGATATTCCCAGCCCCCGTCGCTGTCGAAGTAGCTTTCCGAGGACCCATCGTAATAGAGGACGCTCGTCTCGGCGGGGGTGTCGGCCAGGAGTCCCTGGGGAGGCAGGAGGAGGCAGAGGAGGAGACAGAGGAGCATCATGGAGGTCCAGGGAAAGGGGGGGGGCTATGTGCGTGTCCGGAAGCGGTCCGCCAGGGGCAGGAGGAACCCTCCCAGGGAATTTCCCAGGGTCATCAGGAGGATTTTGCCCAGGGCGCGGGATCCCCAGACTCCGGCGGCGGAGAAGTAGTACATATTGGCGACGCAGTGTTCAAAGCCGCAGAGGATGAAGACCACCACGCAGAGGAAGACCGTGGCCAGCCGGAAGGGCACGGGGATTTCCTGGCGCCGGTAGGTGTCCACGGCCAGATACATCAGGATGCCGCAGAAGAAGGAGAGAATCAGGAGACTGCCCCAGCCATCCGTCAGCTTGGCCTGGCAGAGGGGCGCCAGCCGGCTGGCAAGGGCGGGATACACCCGGCTGCGGCGAAGCAGCGCCCCCACCAGGACGCAGCCCGCCAGGTTGCCGCCCCAGATCACCGCCAACTCCCCCAGATAGCGGGCGACCGTCGCCCTGCCCTGCACCACCAGATAGCCGATGGCGCCCGTGTAGAGCTTGAAGCCCCGGCAGAGAATAGTCATCAGGCCAAAGGCGAAGAGAAAGGCGCCCAGGGCGGGCGGCTCCACCGAGAGGTAGACCGTCCCGGCAATGCCGATGAACAAGCCGGAGAGCGCCGCCTCCAGAAAGACGCGCCCCAGGGCGGCGCAACGGCCCGGGGCAACCCCATTCTCCCGGGATTCTTCAGAGCACATCGTCCTCTCCCGCATTTTCCTCGGGGACCACATAGGCCTCCACCTCCGTGGTCTCGAAGGCCAGCTCGGTCTTCTGGAGGATTCCCCGCACCAGGGAGGGGATGGGGATGGTGGTGACGATGGAGAGGAAGATGATGGCGTTGAAGAAAGTGTCGTCCAGCATGCCCAGGTTTTTTCCCAGGGCGGCGGCGGCCAGGGTGGCGGAGAGCTGGGGCACCGTCATCAATCCCCCGCAGATGCCCTGGGCATTGGAGAATCCGGTCATGCGGAGGGCCACCCAGCCGGATGCCAGCTTGCTGCACACCAGCCCCAGCACCGTCAGGACGACGATGCTCAGGTTGCCGCCGCTGCACATGATCCGCAAATCGGTCTTCATGCCGATGGAGAGGAAGAGGAAGGGGATGAGGAAACCGTATCCGATGCCCTCGAATTTGTGGAAGATGGCCGCCTTTTCCTTGAGGAGGGGGGAGAGCGCCAGGCCGGCGATGAAGGCGCTGACAATCAGGTTGATGCCGATGGCCTCGCCCGCCAGCACCGTGAGGAGAATCACCAGGAGCAGGAAGGAGATGAGCACATCCTCGTTGGCGGCCAGGCGATCCACCACCCGGCGCCCCGCCAGCCACACCAGGAAGGACGCCAGGGCGATGAACAGCACCACCACCCCCAGGAAGAGGGGCAGAAACCAATGCCCCATGAAGGCGGGGTCCAGACGGTCCAGCAGGGAAATTCCCGAGGACGACCCCGACAACCCCTTCAAGAGCTTCTGCCATTGGACGGAGACCGCCAGCAGGATGATACTGGCGATGTCCGTCACCACCGTGGAGATGAGGATGGCGGCGCCGAAGCGGGTCTTGGAGAGCTTCAGCTCCCGCATCACGGGGAAGACGATGCCCACGGAGTGGGAGGCGAAGAGGGAGGCGTAGAGGAGCTTGCCCGGCAGGTCCTCGGGACGGAAATGCTGGTAGACCAGGAAGCCGGCCACGGCGGGGACGGCGAAGGTGAGGATGCTCAGGGAGATGACGGGGCCCCGGACACTCTTCAGGAGCTTGAAATCGGCCTCCATGCCTGCCAGCGCCATGAGGAAGACCAGGCCCAGGGAGCCCAGGGAATCCACAAAATTCCGGAAATAGTCGGCCATCACCCCGGCATCCCCGCCCAGCACCTGGGAGAAACTCCCGCTGAGGTGGTGGATCAGGTTGAACTGCCCCTCCCCCATGAGCATGCCGGCCAGCAGCAAGGCGATGACTCCCGGCACATACAATTTCCTCAGCAGCAGGGGGAAGATGGTGATCACCGCCATGGTGCAGATGAAAAGAAGGAGGAAGATCTCGCTGTTCATTGAGGTCCTAGGGGCAAAAGGTTCATTTTTCAGGCGGCGGCAGGCCGCCGGGGCCGGAATCCGGGCAGGACGCGCCCTCCCCCGGCTGGACGAATCCCAGGCGCCGGAAGCGCTCCACCCACTCCTCCACCAGGGAGTCCGGCGTGCTGGTGGCGCTGGCCAGCCCCAGGCTGACCACGCCCGACAATTCCTCCGGGGACAGTTCGTCCCCCTCCTCCACCATCCGGCAGGGGCCAGGGCAATGGGTCTGGGCAAGCTGCAGAAGACGGCGCCCGTTGGCGCTGTGGGAGGACCCCAGAATGTAAACCCTGTCGCACTGGGGGGCAAGTTCGATCAGATCCTGCTGTCGGGCGCGCTGATTCCAGCAGATGTGCGCCTGGTCGTGAAGCCGGGGCGTCTTCTCCTGGAGGATACGGCGCACTTCAGCCACCTCGTCCCGTCCCCGGCTGGTCTGGCAGAAGTAGTAGGTGCCGGGGGGCAGAGGGGGCAGGGCCGCCGCCTCCCGGGCGTTTGCCACAAGATGACAGGTCCTCTCCCGGAGGCAGTCCCGCAGGGCCTGGATCTCCGGATGTCCCGCCTCCCCCAGCAGACAGACCGTGGCGTCGGGAGGAAGCCGGCGCAACTGGGTCTGTCGGTGACAGATGACGGGGCAGGTGGCGTCATGGGCCACCAGTCCCCTCTGGCGGCAGAGGGCCAGGGTCTCCCGGGTGGCGCCATGGGCGCCCAGCACAAGCCGTTCCCCCGGGGGCACCTGCCCCACCTCCTCCACGAAGACGACCCCCTCCTCCCGCAGTTGCCGGCTCACCTGATGGTTGTGCACCAGATCCCGCAGCACATACAAGGGCCTGCCAGGGTATTTCGCCAGCAGCCGATGGCAAATGTCGATGGCGCGGCGCACCCCCGAGCAAAACCCCGACGGATACACCAGATGGAGAACGCCCCGGGGAGACCTGCCGCCGGGCAAAGCCTCCCCTTTTTCCTGGCAAGAGACGGAACTCATGAGCTCGACTTGACCTGCAATCCCTTGGCAGCCTGGAAGATGGCCTGGAACAAGGCCCGCACCTCCGCTTCCCGTCCCGGCGCCTGGGCGGCCAGACGTTCCAGAATCTGGCTCTCCCGTGCGGAATCCGTCAGGGGGACTCCGGCGGCCGCCTTGGCCGCCGCCACCTCTCCCATCATCTCCATTCGTCGCAGGAACAGGGACAGGAGCTGGTCGTCGATCTGGTCAATCTCCCCACGGAGGGCCGACAGTTCTTTCATGGTGGGTCTCGTTTGCAGTTGGAAAAGGGGAAAAGAAGGGGGGTGGACTCAGGCGTGGGCGGCGGGAGGCGGGACCGCCTCCTCCTTGGCCGGGGGCTGGAAGCAGGCGGCCGCCAGCTTCTGGTTGGCGGGGGTGGCCAGGACCGTGAGTTCGTCCCCGGCGCGCAGCACCGTCTCTCCCCGCGGCGCCAGCCACTGCCCCTTGCGGGCGATCATGACGATGAAGACGCCCCGGGGCAGCGCCAGCGCCCGGATCTCCTTGCCCTCCGGGAAGGCGCCGGGATGGACCCGGTAGACGGCGGGCTCGTTGCAGGCCAGGTCGTCCGGATTCTCCTCCGCCTTCTTCCGGGCGGCGGGCTCGTGGTAGTTCACCTGGTCGAAGGAGATGGGGGCGGTGGCGACCACCTGGAGGGGGGAATCCAGTTTCAGGAGCCGGGCCAGGGGCATGATGGTGAAGCTCTGGAGCACCACGGAAAGCAGCACCATGCAGAAGACCATGTTGAAAATCAGTTCGCAGACATTCACATCCCCCGCCAGATTCACCTGCTGCTCCCCGGGCAGGAGCATGGGGAAGGTGGCAAGCATGATGGGGGCGCCGCCCCGGAGACCCACCCAGCTGACCAGAAGCTTGGCGCGGGCGGAATATCCGCTGCCGGCCATGCAAAGCCAGGTGGCCAGGGGGCGCGCCACCAGCATCAGCATCGCCCCCATCAGAATCCCCAGAATCCAATGCTCCCCGATGACCCGGGGATTGGCCATGAAGCCCAGAATGGTGAAAAGCACCACCTGCATCAGCCAGCCCAGGGCGTCGGCGAAGCGGGAGAAGCTGTTGCGGAAGACAAACCGGTGGGCGCCCATGCAGACACCGCCCACATAGGCGGCCATGAAGCCGTTGGCCCCCAGGCACGCCGCCGAGGCATGGCACAGGAAGACCACCGCCACCCCCAGCACATAGTAGAGACCGTCGTAGTCCAGCCGGAGATGGTTGAAGAGCCACACCGCCACCTTGGCCACCAGGATGCCGGCCAAGACGCCCCCGCCCATCTGATAGAGGAACTGGGGCAGGAACCAGAAGGCGGCTTTTCCAATGCCCCAGCCGCCCTCCGCGCCCTGGGCGGTGCAGAGCTGGAGGAAGAAGAGGGTGAGGAAGGTGGCCATGGGGTCGTTGGACCCGGATTCATACTCCAGCAAGGGCTTCAGGTCCCCTTTGAGGCTGATGCGGCGCCCCCGGAGAATGGAGAAGACGGCGCTGGCGTCCGTGGAGGAGATGATGGCGCCGAAGAGGAGGCAGTGGGGCCAGAGCTCCTGGTGGCCCGCCAGGGTGGCGATGGAGGCCGCGAAGCCCCCCAGAAGCAAGGTGGTGAGAAGCACCCCCAGGGTGGAGAGGATGGTCCCGGTGCGGAGCACCTTCCGGATGTCCGCCAGGGAGGAGTCCAGTCCCCCGGAGAAAAGGATGAAGGAGAGGGCCAGGGTGCCAATCAGGTTGGCGTGGCGCCAGGGCAGCTGGCTGGTGATGCTCTCCGGCCCGCCCGCCAGAGTGGAGACCCCCAGGCGCATGGCCATCCCGATCAGCAAAAAGACCAGAAGCCCCGGCATGCTGAACCGGGAGGAGAGCTTGCTGAAGAGGACACACCCCACAATCAGCAGCCCGCACATGAGCATCAGGCCGGGAAGATTGTCGTAGACAAGGGGCATGGGCGGAAAAGGCGGGGGACCAGGAAGAGAGAGAGGAAGGCGGCGCCTTGGGGCGCGTGATTTATAACCCATTCTCTCTCAACGGGTTATAAATATCAGAACCCCCTGTCCCGCCCCGGAGTGCCGGGAATCCGGGGCGGTGGCAGGAGGGAGGGGGGGAGAGGAGGCTAGGCCACCGGGGTCATGTTGGTGAGGAACATCATGGAGAAGACCATGGCGAAGATGGCGATGGTCTCCACCACGCCCAGGGCGATGAGGTTGTTGGCGAAGCCCTGTCCGGTTTCGCTGAAGGAGTCGCAGGCTCCGGCGGCGGCGCGGCCCTGGTAGACGGCGCTGGCGCCGATGCCCAGGCCGCCCAGGATGCCCACGGCAAGGGCGGCGGGCCAGAGTCTGGGATCCAGGTTGAGGATTTGGAGCATGAGAATCAGTCCGTAGATGGTCTGGGTCATGGAGACGCCGGCGAAGATGGTGAGCTGGAAGGGGGCGGCCTTGCCCTGGACATAGCAGCGTTTCCAGCTGCCGATGGCGCTGGCGGCGGCCATGCCGCAGCCGATGGCGGAGCCCACGGCGGCGATGCCGAAGGCGGCGATGGCGCCGAGACCGACCAGAGCCTTTGCGATGTTGGGATCAATCATGATGTGTGTCTCCTGTGTGGGGTGAAGGGTGGGGAATCCAAGAAAAGGGAGGGAAAAAAGGGAGGGTTGCCTAGCGGAAGGGCTTGTAGGGACGGCCGCCCCACTCCACCCCGATGTGCCCGGAGAACTCCAGGGTGTTGAGGCGGATGCCGTGGACCAGGACGCTCATCAGGGCCATGGCCACGTTGAGGAGGTGGCCCGCCAGGACGACGAGGGCGCCCACGGGGAGGAGCCAGGGGCTCTTCTCCCAGATCATGGCGCTCATGTCGTTGAAGGCCTTGGCGATGTAGACGCTGGAGAGGCCCACGGCGTAGAGGCGGATGTAGGAGAGGAGGTCGCTGAGGCTGTTGATGAAGGTGAAGGGGGAGTAGATCACATCCCCCATGTTGTTCCATTGGATGGAGAAGAGCAGGATCAGGACCGTGCCCACGCCATACATGACGGAGGGGATGGTGAACTTGGCGAAGGAGTTGTCGATGAGCAGGCACTTCACGGTGAAGAAGTTGGCCCACAGGAAGATGGCCCAGCCCAGGTTGCCCAGCCTGCCCCGCCAGGTCCGGGAGAGGGGAATCTTCCAGAGATGGGCCAGGGAGAGGTGGATGGCCGCCAGGAAGAAGCAGAAGAGCTGGACGTTCAGCTGCCCGCGCTCGCTGTCCGCCAGCCAGGGAAGCCCGCCCCAGGAGAGGCCGAACCAGTTGCCCGACAGGGCGCCCCACGCCAGGACGCACAGGGACATCCCCGTGAACAGCTTCATGGCGGGAAGGAACTCCGGACGCTGCCGGCGGCATTTGCCCAGCCCCCACAGGGAGAGGCCGGTGAAGATGACGCCATAGCCGGCGTCGCCCACCAGCATGCCGCAGAAGAGGGAGAGGAAGACCATGACGGCCACGGAGATGTCCACCTCGTTGTATCCGGGCAGGATGCCGATGAAATCCAGAATCACCTTGGCCATCTCCCAATGCCGGGGCATGGTCAGCTTGGTAGGCACAAGGGGATCTTCGGGCTGCACCGCCTCGTAGCGCAGGGCCCAGCCATGGCTGCGGGCGGCCTCCCGCAACTCCTCCAGCTGGGTCTCCGGCACATAGCCCTGGAGATAGCACAGGGCCTGCCCGGAACGGCCCATGCCATCCCGGGTGGCAAGAAACTCCCCTGCCCTCTCCAGACGGGCGTGCTCCCGCGCCAGCACCTCCCCGTCCACCAGGGCATGCCGCCGCAGGGCCTCCGTGGCCTCCTGGCACTTGCGCCGCAAGGTCTGCTCCCGGTCCTCCAGGGCCGCCAGATCCATGCCCTCGGCAAAGCGCTGGGGCGCCAGGGGGAGCCCCTCCAGGGGCGCGGGGGAGAGCACCAGAGACAGGACCTGGTCCCTCTGGCGGGAGACCACCAGCTCCACCGTCCCCTCGGGGCGCTCCTTCCATTCCTGAAGCCAATTCTCCTGGGAGCGTCCGTTGCGCGCCAGCAGGGCCACATGCCAGCCCCGCTCCTCCAGGCGCTTCAGCAGGGTTTCGTCAAAATGTCCCCAGGGCGCCAGCTGCTGGCAGGCGCGCTCCACCTTCTGGAGCTCCTCCTGGTTCCGCTGGAGCTCCTCCCAGAGGGCAAGGCACTGGCGGCGGCAGGCCGCGCCGTCCCCGGCGGCCTCCCCGGCGGGGGGGGCGTCCTTGGTTTCGGCGGCAAGTCCCTTGAGGAAATTCAGGAGACTGGCGGACCGCGCCACTTCCTCCCGGGCGGTCTTCAGGTCAGCCGTCTCCTCCGCGGCCTGGCGCACCACATGGACGCTTCCCAGTTTGCGCAGGCCCTTGAGACTCGTCTCCCGGTCGTCTGCCAGGCAGACCACCGTTGTCTTCAACATTCTCTCGATCATGGCAGCTCAGCGTCCCTTTCCTGGCATTTTCCCTTGGCGATCTTGGAGCGTCCCACGGAATTGGTCTGCTGGTCGCCGATGTAGATGTTGATGCGGCGGATGTTCTCCTGGGCGTCGGGAATCTTCACCTTTTCAAAGAGGTTCACCCGCTGGTTGACCACCCGGAGCTCGTCCTCCAGGCAGGCCAGCTGCTCCTCCATGAGGCGCCGGCGCAGGCGCAGCTCGGTCTGGTGGGCCACCAGAGCCAGAGCGTCGTCCAGCCAGATGGGGGTGGAGAGGAGATCCACGGGCTGGTTCCTCCACTCCAGTCCCCGGTGGGCGGGCACCTCGATGCCGGCGATGTTCCGGGTGGCCACCCGCCACTGCGCCACCGTGGCCACCTTCTCCAGTTCCCGGGGATAGTCCCCGAAGACCTTCAGGTCGTCATGGCGGGCCTCCAGCTCCCGGCGGTCCTCCTCCTCCAGGGCCGCCAGCTCCTCCCGCGCCTGGCGCACCTCCAGCTGCAGCTGCTGCTTCTTCAGCTGCAGGGTGGGCAGATAGCGCTGGAAGCGCTTCAGCGCGTCCCGCTGGAGCTTCAGCTCGTTCTTGGTCAGCTTGACTTTCCCCATGGGCGTGGGTCCTCCCTAGGCCCGGGCGGCTTCGTCCGAGGGCTTGTCGTCCGCGGCGGCGGGCCAGAACTTCCGCAGCAGTTCGCTCTTCACGCCGGTCTCCGCCGGGTCGAAGCACTCGCCCAGGATCTTCCAGCCCCGGTCCAGCGCCTGCTCCAGGGGGATGTTCACCTTCAGGTCCATCATCTGCTCCTCGAAGAGCTGCCCGTATTTCAGCAGCTTCTGGTCCCAGGCGGACATGCGGAAGCCCATGGACTGCTTCTCCAGGGTGTCCTTGTATTGGGCGTAGAGGCGGATCATGGTGTCCATGAGGGTGCGATGGTCCTCCCGGGTGTCCTTGTTCACATTCTGCTTCAGGCGGGAGAGGGAGCCGAAGGGCTCGATGTGGCCGCCGGAGAGATAGAACTGTCCCTCGGTGATGTATCCGGTGTTGTCGGGCACGGGGTGGGTCACGTCGTCTCCGGGCATGGTGGTCACGGCCAGGATGGTGATGGAGCCCGCGTTCTCCCCGCGGAACTGGACCGCCTTCTCGTAGCGGGAGGCCAGCTGGCTGTAGAGGTCGCCGGGGTATCCCCGGTTGGAGGGGATCTGCTCCATGGTGATGGCGATCTCCTTCAGGGAGTCCGCGAAATTGGTCATGTCCGTCAGCAGGCAGAGGACCCGCTTCTTCCGCTCCACGGCGAAGTATTCGGCGGTGGCGAGGGCCAGGTCCGGCACCAGGGTGCATTCCACGGTGGGGTCGGCGGCGGTGTGGATGAACATCACGGCCCGGGAGAGGGCGCCGTGCTCGTCCAGGGTGTTGCGGAAGTAGAGGTAGTCGTCGTGCTTCAGGCCCATGCCGCCCAGCACGATCACATCCACCTCCGCCTGCATGGCGATGCGGGCCAGCAGGGCGTTGTAGGGTTCCCCGGGAATGGAGAAGATGGGGAGTTTCTGGCTCTCCACCAGGGTGTTGAAGATGTCGATCATGGGGATTCCCGTGCGGATCATCTTCCGGGGAATGATGCGGCGGGCGGGGTTGACGGAGGGGCCGCCGATCTCCACCATGTTGTCGGTGAGGGCGGGGCCGCCGTCCCGCGGGGAGCCGTTGCCGGTGAAGACCCGTCCCAGCAGGTCATCCGTGGCGGAGACCTGCATCTGGCGGCCCAGGAACCGGACCTGGGAGTCGGTGGAGATGCCCCGGGCGCCGGCGAAGACCTGGAGGGAGACCCGGGCGCCGTCCAGCCGGATGACCTGGGCCAGGGAGCTGCGGTCGCCGCTCTTCACCTCGGCCAGCTCTCCGTTGGCCACGTTCTCGGCCTCCAGGGTGATGACGTTTCCGCTGATCTGGAGGATGCGGTGGTAGATTTTTCTCATGGGATGGGGCTCCTATGCTTCCGCCAGCTTGGCGTCCAGTCGTTTCTCGTTTTCGGCGAACTCGGGGGACTCCCAGGCGCAGAAGTTCCAGTCGATGAAGATCTGCCGCAGGTCGGCGAAATATCTCCGTGCCGCCGCCTTGTCCCCGAAGACGAAGGGCTTGCGCAGGATGGCGTACAGCTTGGCGAAGACATATTTCTGGCGCTGGGCGGAGCAGGTGCTGTCCACCTTGTCGAAGGTGTCCTGCTGGAGGTAGACGGCGTCCAGGAACTCGCTCTTCAGGTAGACCACGAAGTCGGCGTTGGGGGTTCCCTCCTCGCCGATGACCTTCATCATCTGCTCCACCTCGTTGCCGTTGCGAAGGATCTGGCGGGCGTAGGCCACCTCGTCCAAGGCCACGGTGCTCTTGTATTTGCTCCAGGACTCCAGGGGATGGATGGAGGGATAGCGGCGGGCGTTGGCCCGGTCGCGGGAGAGGGCAAGGAAGGCGCCCACCACCTTCAGGGTGGCCTGGGTCACCGGCTCCTCGAAGTTGCCGCCGGCGGGGGAGACGGCGCCGCAGATGGTGACGGAGCCCTTCTCCCCGGAGTTGAGCCGCACCAGGCCGGCCCGCTCGTAGAAGCTCGCCACCAGGGACTCCAGATAGGCGGGGAAGGCCTCCTCCCCGGGAATCTCCTCCAGACGCCCGGATTCCTCGCGGAGCGCCTGGGCCCAGCGGCTGGTGGAATCCGCCAGCAGCAGCACGTTCAGCCCCATCTGCCGGTAGTATTCGGCCAGGGTGACGCTGGTGTAGATGGAGGATTCCCGGGAGGCCACGGGCATGGAGCTGGTGTTGCAGATGATGATGGTCCGGTCCATGAGCTTCCGGCCCGTGCGGGGGTCCTCCAGCACCGGGAACTCCTGGAGAATCTCCACCACCTCGCCGGCGCGCTCGCCCACGGCGGCCACAATCACGATGTCCGCCTCGCTGCGCTGGGAGAGGGAGTGCTGGAGGACGGTCTTGCCCGCGCCGAAGGGCCCGGGGGTGCAGAAGGTGCCGCCCTTGGCCACGGGGAAGAAGGTGTCGATGGTGCGCACCTGGGTGATCATGGGCTCCACGGGCAGCAGCTTCTCCCGGTAGTTGGCGATGGGAATCCGCACGGGCCAGGACTGGACCATGGTGATCTGCCGCTCCTCCCCCGCCTCGTTGGCGGCCTTGGCCACCACCGTCCGGATGGGATAGGCGCCGGCGGGAATGGTCCAGGTGATGCGCCAGGCGCCCTTCCAGGCGAAGGGCACCATGATGCGGTGCTGGAAGATGCCCTCGGGCACCCAGCCCACCTGGTCGCCGGCGAAGAGCTCGTCCCCCTCCTTGGCCACGGGGGTGTAGTCCCACTCCCGCTTTTCATCCAGGGGATAGATGTAGGTGCCCCGCTTCAGGAAGAGGGATTCCTCCGCCAGGCGGGGAAGAGGATTCTGGAGGCCGTCGAAGACCTGGGTCAGCAGGCCGGGCCCCAGCTCCACGGAGAGCAGCTCCCCGGTGAACTCCACCGGATCCCCCACCTTGATGCCGTTGGTGGACTCGAAGACCTGCAGGTCCGCCTGGCCGCCCCGCACCCGGATGACCTCGCTCTTCAGACGGGCGCCGTCCTCCACCTTCACAAAGGCCACTTCGTTCTGGATGACGCTGGTGTCAAAGGCCACGCTCACCAGATTGCCATTGACGCCCGTCACATGGCCGCTTTTCCGTGTCGTTTCGTTCATCATGCTCGTTCTCAAAGAGTGGATGTCATTCACATCAAAAGGGTCCCTACTCCTCCACGGCCCTCCGGCCCGCCACGGCCTCCTCCAGACGGGAGGCCACCAGCGCCTCGAAGACGCGGGTGCCCGACGCCAGGGTGCGACGGGCCCGGCTCTCCAGCAGCCGCAGCTTCAGGGCATACGCCACCAGGGCGGAAAAGGAAAAGCCCAATCCCAGGGAAAGCTCCTCCAGACGACTCCATTGAAGACTCTCCCAGGCATCCTGCTTGGCCGCCAGCCCCTCCATGGCCAGAATGGCCTCCAGGCGGCGCACGTCTCCGGGATAGGCCTCCCGACGGGGACGCCAGGAGGCGGCCGCCGCGGATTCGCCGGGCCGCCGGGCCGCGCGCCACAGGGCGCTCACCTGGCGCATGGTCTCCAGCCACTGGTCCCACTCCCGCAGCACCGGCTCCTCCCGGACCACTCCGGGCTTCTCCTCCAGCACCAGACGGGAGAGCGTCTCCCGCTCCCGGGCGCGCAGCATCCCGCCGCAGGACTCCAGGAAGGCGCCGTATTCCATCGCCCCCTCGCCGGAAAGCTTCAGGAGGGGGAGGGAGGAGAGGATGTAGATGAAGTCGCTTCCCATGGCCGTCCTAGGGAGTGATCAGCGCTCCCAACGCGGGGGAGAGATGGGAGGCGATGGCCTCCGCCAAGGCCTCGTCGGTGAAATCATACAGCACCTGCTCCCCCTGCACGGAAAGCTGGAACCCACCGGAGAGACGCTTGTCGGGCTTCAGGGAGACCCGCTTCAGCAGCTCGGCGCCCAGGGAGGCCCGCACCGCCTCCTCCAATTCCTTCATGGAAGCCTCCGGCACCAACACCGCCAAATCCCCCTGGCGCCCCTCCTCCCGGAGATAGCCCTGGCACAGCTGGGCCACAATGCCCCCCACCACGCCAGGCTTCAACTCGGATTTCAACAGAAGACGAACCGCCCCCTCCACACGCTCCTTCAACTCCTGACGCACCTGCAGCAAGACCTGACGCCCGCTCTGACGGATGGAATCCTCCGCCTTCTGACGCAAGGTCTCGCACTCCGCCTGGGCCTGCCCCACCATCGACGCCGCCTTCTCCTGGGCCTGGGATAGAATCTGCGCCGCCTCGGCCTTCGCCTGGCTCACCAGACGCTCCCGCTCCTCCTCGCCCTTCCGGACGCCCTCCTTGTCCAGCCGCTCCAGCAATGCCTGCAGTTCGTCAGCCATAATGGTGTCTCTCCTGTTTGGTATTCTACGATTTCAAAAAAATGGTTTCCCCGAAAAGGGAGGCGAGGAACGGGGACGGCAAGCGCCGGCGCCCCCTACTCCCGCCCGTTCCAGCAGTAGGTGCAGAGCCCTTCCGGAGGAAGGCCGATGGCTTTCAGCGTGTCCTCCAGGGTCTGATATTTCAGGGTGGTGAAGCCCATCTCCTGGCGAATCCACTCCACCATCCGGCGGTATTTCTCCGTGCTGGCGTCGGTGTATTCCTCCAGACGGGCCTCGTCCTCCTTCCCCGCCTCCAGGGCGTGGACCGCCCGGCGGGCGATGAGCTCCAGGGGTCCCCGGGAGGGGGAGAAGTTCAGATAGGGGCACCCGAAGAGGATGGGCGGGCAGGCCGCACGCACATGGACCTCCTTGGCGCCCCACTCGGGCAGGCGGGCGAAGGTGTCCTTCAGCTGGGTGCCCCGGACAATGGAGTCCTCGCAGAAGAGGAGGCGCTGTCCCCGGATGAAATCCTGGATGGGCAGCAGCTTCATCTTGGCCACATGAAGCCGGGTGGTCTGGGAATCGGAGATGAAGCTCCGGGGCCAGGTGGGGGTGTACTTCACGAAGGAACGCTTGTAGGGAAGATGGGTGGCGGTGGCGTATCCCAGGGCGTGGGCGGTGCCGGAATCAGGCACGCCCGCCACGGCGTCCACCGCCAGCCCCTTGTCCTGGGCCGCCAGGGCGGCGCCGCAGCGGTAGCGGGCCTCCTCCACATTGACGCCGTCGTAGGAGGAGGCGGGGAAGCCGTAGTAGACCCACATGAAGGCGCACATCCGGCACACCTTCCGGGGCGGCAGCACGGGCACCACGGCAAGGGTCTCCCGCTCCAAAAGCACCGCCTCGCCAGGCCCCAGCCACCGGAGAATCCGGTAGCCCAGGTTGTGGAGGGCGCAGGACTCCAGGGAGGCGGCAAGGCTGCCATCCTCCTTCTGCCCGATGACCACCGGCGTGCGCCCCATCTTGTCCCGACAGGCGTACACCCCCTCGGGCGTCAGCACCAACGCGCTGCAGGACCCCTGGATGCGCTCCTGCATCTCCAGCAGACCCTCCCGCACCGTGGGCTTGGTGGCAATGAGCGCCGCCGCAATCTCCGTGGGGCCAATCTTCCCCTGCACCAGCTCGGAAAAATGAACGCCGCCCCGGAAAAGCTCCTGCTGCAAAGCCTCCTGGTTCCGGATGAGACCCACCATCGTGATGCCGAAAATCCCAAACTCCCCCGCCACGTTCAACGGCTGGGGATCCGTGTCCGACACGCTCCCGATGCCCAGAGAACCGCACATCCCGTCCAAATGCTGCTCGAACTTGGAACGGAACGGATCCTTCCGGATGTCGTGGATGAACCGCTGAAATCCGTTTTCGCCGTAAACGAGAAGACCCCCGCGAATATTGCCCAGGTGAGAATGATAGTCAGCGCCGTAGAAAATGTCCGCAACGCAGGATTTCCTGGAAACACAGCCGAAAAAACCACCCATGGGGGACGTGACTCCGCTAAAGCAAAAGGACAGGGAAAGACAGGCAAGGACACCGCCTGAAAACGCACCCCCCGAAACACCCCCCGGGCGCATGGGCATAATATATGACCTCCCCTGCCCCACGCCCGCCCCTCTCTATGAAAATCTGTTCCAAATTTGTTTTCCTCAAGAAGGGAAACGGAGGCCTCTTCGGGATCCGGAAACGGATGTCCCCCGGATTCCCCGGATTCCCTAGCCCATCTGGTCCTTTGATTCTCCCGGGGCAAGCCCGCCAGGGGCTTGG
This sequence comes from Oligosphaeraceae bacterium, assembly GCA_051884615.1. GTDB lineage: Bacteria > Verrucomicrobiota > Lentisphaeria > Oligosphaerales > Oligosphaeraceae > UBA1724. The sequence continues at coordinate 1,727 of JBJEVT010000022.1, read as the reverse complement.
CAGGCAAAAAAAGAGAAGAGGACGTCATGCGTGGCATGGCCGTCCTCTTCTCTCTGCGACACCGCGGAACCGCCTTTTTCGGCGTCCCCAGTTTATGATTGTTGTTTTTGGGCGTCCTTTGGGGGGATGCCCAGGAGTTCCTTGGCCCAGTCCCGGAGTTTGAACTTCTGGATTTTGCCGGAGGCCGTTTGGGGGAAGTGGTCCACCACGAAGAAGTGGGCGGGAGTTTTATAGAAGGCGATTTGGTTCCGGCAGTAGTCCCGGAGTTCCTCCTCGTTCAAGTCCTCGGCGCCCTTGGCGGGGATGATGAAGGCGCAGACGATCTCCCCGTATTTTTCATCGGGGGCGCCCACCACCTCGCACTGTTCCACCCGTTTGTTGGTCATGAGGAACTCCTCGATTTCCCGCGGGTAGATGTTTTCGCCGCCGCGGATGATCATGTCCTTCAGGCGTCCGGTGATGCGGAAGTAGCCGTCCTCGTCCACCTCGCCCAGGTCTCCGGAGTGGAGCCAGCCGTCGGGTTCGATGGCCTTGGCGGTTTCCTCGGGCATGTTGTAGTATCCCTTCATGACGGTGTATCCCCTGACCATGATTTCGCCGGTGGTGTTTGGCGGGAGGGTTTCGCCGGTGTCGGGGTCCACGATTTTGATTTCGATGTTGGGCTGGATGGTGCCCACGGTCTGCACCCGATGCTCCAGGGTTTCATGGGCGCTGGACATGGTGATCACGGGGGAGGCCTCGGTCAGTCCGTAGGGGATGGTGATTTCGGGCATGTGCATTTCCCGGATGACCCGTTGCATCAGCTCCGTGGGGCAGAGGGCGCCGCTCATGATTCCCGTGCGCAGGCTGCTCATGTCGAACATCTTGAACATGGGGTGGTTCAGCTCGGCGTAGTACATGGTGGGCACGCCGTAGACGGCGGTGGCCTTGGCCTTTTGGATGGATGCCAGCACCAGGAGCGGGTCGAACTGTTCGCACATCACCAGAGTGGCGCCGTGGGTGAAGACCGCCATGACGCCCAGCACGCAGCCGAAGCAGTGGAAGAGGGGCACGGGCACGCAGACCCGGTCCGCCTTGGTGAAGAGCTGGCGTTCCCCGATGTAGTATCCGTTGTTGAGGATGTTGCGATGGGTGAGCATGACCCCCTTGGGGAATCCGGTGGTGCCGCTGGTGTACTGCATGTTCACCACGTCGTTGTTGGAGATGCCCTTCATGGCCTCCTGCAGCACGTCGTCGTCCACGCTCCGCCCCAGGGCGAAGAGCTCCTCGCTGGAATACATGCCCCGGTATTTCTCCTGGCCCAGGTAGCAGACGGACTTCAGGCGGGGGAGGCGGGCGCTATCAAGCATGCCCCGGGGGCAGGTCCGCAATTCGGGCACCAGCTCGTAGATCACATCCACATAGCTGACATCCCGCTGCCCGTCCACGATGGCCACCATCTTCATGTCGGACTGCCGGAGCACATACTCCACCTCGTGGAGCTTGTAGTTGGTGTTGATGGTCACCAGGACGCAGCCGATCTTGGCGGTGGCGAACATGAAGGTGAGCCATTCGGGCACGTTCCGCGCCCAGACGCCCACATGGTCTCCCCGCCGGATGCCGATGGCCAGCAGTCCCTTGGCCAGATCCTCGCAGCGCTGGTTGAACTCCCGGTAGGACCAGCACAGGTTCCGGTCGGGATAGATGATGTAGGGATGGTCGGGCTGGGTGGCCACCAGGTTGTCCAA
>JBJEVT010000021.1:0-16048 GCA_051884615.1 Oligosphaeraceae bacterium | reverse complement strand
CTATGAAGGGTGGAGCGGAAGCGATGGCAAGGGATAGGCTGGCCAAGTCTTGATTTGGCAAGCAGCGGCATGATTTGATGCTGAACCAGGCCCCCCATGCCGTGGGGGTAATTCCGGGGGGGGGGGGCTTCGCTGTATTGCCTGCTTGCGAGTCCCTTGCCCGTGAATGTGGCTCCTGTCGTTTGCCCCTCCCGGCCGTTGGCGGGGGAGGGCTCCTGGAGGGGTTGCCATCAGCCCCTGCTGGTGAGCCACACCGCTGCTGATGCGGTTCCTGGTGCACACGGAACAGGAGGCATGGAGGGCAAAACGGGGCGGGGGCATGCCGCGAATGCCCCGCCCGCTCAGGTACTGTGTTTTGTGTGGGCCACAGGACAAACTTCGGGAGGATATCGTGAGGAGAAACAAAAAAAGCCTGCATCTTGGGATGCAGGCTTTTTGGGAAACTGGTGGAGCATATCGGGGTCGAACCGATGACCTCCTGCATGCCATGCAGGCGCTCTAGCCAACTGAGCTAATGCCCCATTGGGGGATATTTTGTCTTGCGCCGTCCTTTCGGGCGACGGTGCTTACTTTAAGCTGGTTTCCCGGGTTTTCAAGCGGGGAAGGGCGTTTTTTAGGAAAAAACCAGGGAATTCGGGAATTTTTTTAGGAGGGGGCGGCCGCGGGAGAGGGGGAGGACGGGGCGGGGATATAGTAAAGACCGTGGACAGAAAGTACTTGAGCTTTTTTGGGATGGTGTGCCTCATGGCGTTGTATGGGGAGGTGTGGTATGTTCCCGGGTGGTTGCGATGCCACGATCCCGGGTGCGAGAGCATGGATGCGCTGGGTGCGATGTTTCCCCAGGCGTCGGTGCGGTATTACGACTGGGAGGGGAATTCCCTGCATTGGCCCAGGAGCCTGGCGCAGGCGGACCAGACGGCGCGGGCGTTGCAGGAGGAGTTGTCGGGGATGTCCCGGGAGGAGCGGGAGCGTGTGGTGTTGGTGGGACATTCCCTGGGGGGGAGGATTGTGACCCGGGTGTTGGCGGGGTTGTCCCGCCAGGGGCTTCGGGTGGGTCAGGGGGTGTTGCTGGGGGCCGCCATTCCCTATGACGACGAGGATGTGTTCCTGGTGGGCGGCGGTTCGGTGGAGCCGGTGCTGAACTTCATCAACCCCTCGGATATGATGTTGAAGTATTGCTATGGGCTTATGGGGGGGGAGTCCCGTCCCGCCCTGGGTGCCAATGGAGCGTTGGCTCCCCTGGGGAACTACCGGGAGCGCGTGGTATCCTTCCCGTTGCTGGACCGGGTGGACTTTGAGCTATATGTGATGAAGTTCGCCATCGTCCGGCGCATCGCCAACCATCACGCCAAGTTCTATTTGCAGCGCTGGGCGGAAGACCAGGCGGGGGAAGAGCCGGAGGAGGAGGCCGTCGTGGTTCCCCAGGACCAGTTGAATCTACGCATCGCCACGCTGGGGGGACGCTTCTTCTGGAAAGATCTGGAGGAATGCCAGGGATGGCGGCTGCAGCAAAATCTGGTGACCGGACACTGCCGCATCCTGAATCCCGAGAACCACCGCCTTGCCTGGGGGGAAGAGACGGTCATGCGGCGCGCCTTCCAGAAGGTGAAATATCAGTTGGAATCCCGGGAATCCCCCTCGGAATCCCGGGAATAGCTCTTTTTTCCTCCTCGTTCAGGGTTGCTCCCTCCCCCACCCCCTTGCAGGCGGGAGGGGAGGAGGGAGGAGGAAGGACGGGATGCGGGGGGCTAGTTCCCCTCGCCCACGGCGGTCTTCACGGAGACGGTGACCTTGCGGTCGTAGCAGGAGAAGATGCGGTCCACCTCTGCCTTGGCGGGCTTGGGGGTGAAGAGGCTCACCAGGGGGACGATGACCAAGCCGCCCACCATGGCCACCACGCCGCAGTTGATGGGGGACTGCATGATTTTGGGCAGGAGCGCCTTGGTGGCGGGGATCATGTCGGCCACCATCAGGAGGGAGCCGAAGAGGAAGCAGACCCAGCAGGATGCCTTGGTGGTGTTTTTCCAATAGAGGGAGTAGAGGAAGGGCGCCAGGAAGGCGCCGGCCAGGGCGCCCCAGGAGATGCCCATGAGCTGGGCGATGAAGGTCACCTTGCTGTTGTATTGCACCAGGGCGATGCCCGCGGAGATGGCGATGAAGACCACGATGAGGAGCCGGATGGTCAGCAGCTGCTTCTCCTGGGTCATGCGCTTTTTCAGCAGGCAGCCATGGAGGAAGTCGATGGCCAGGGTGGAGCTGGAGGCGATCACCAGGGAGGAGAGGGTGGACATGGAGGCGGCCAGCACCAGGATCACGGTCATGGCGATGAGGGCGGGGTGCAGGGATTCCAGCATGGCGGGAATGATGGAGTCATAGCCGTTCTTGGCGATGTCCACCTTGTCGGCGAAGATTCGTCCGAAGCCGCCCAGGAAATAGCAGCCGCCGGCCACCACCAGGGCGAAGAGCGTGGAGATGACGGTGCCCTTGTGGATGGCGCCCTCGTCGGTGATGGCGTAGAACTTCTGGACCATCTGGGGGAGTCCCCAGGTTCCCAGGGAGGTGAGGAGGACGACGAAGAGGAGGTTGAGGGGGTCGGGTCCCAGGAAGGAGGCGAAGATGCCCGGGGTGGCGCCGTTCAGGGTGTCGTGCGCCTGGGTGGCGGCGGGGTCCGCGGCCTCTGCCAGCTGGACCAAGGCGGCCTGGAGTCCGCCGCGGCTGGCCAGGACCGCCCAGATGAGGACGGCGATGCCCACCAGCATGATGACGCCCTGGATGAAGTCGTTGATGGCCGTCGCCATGTAGCCGCCCACCACCACATAGACGGCGGTGAGCACCGCCATCAGGATGATGCACACCGAGTAGTCGATGTTGAAGCCCATGCTGAAGAGGCGGGAGAGTCCGTTATACAGGGAGGCGGTGTAGGGGATCAGGAAGATGAAGATGATCAGGGAGGCTCCCAGCTTCAGGCTGGTGCTCTGGAAGCGTTCCCCGAAGAACTGGGGCATGGTGGCGGAATCCAGATGCTGGGTCATGATGCGGGTGCGTCTGCCCAGGATGGACCATGCCATGAGGGAGCCGATGAGGGCGTTGCCGATGCCCGCCCAGGTGGCGGAGATGCCGTAGCGCCATCCGAATTGTCCCGCGTATCCCACGAAGACCACGGCGGAGAAATAGCTGGTGCCGTAGGCGAAAGCCGTCAGCCAGGGGCCCACTGCCCTGCCGCCGAGGACGAAGCCGTTGACGTCCGTGGAATGGCGGCGGCAGTAGATGCCGACGGCGATCATGAGAATGGCGAACACTCCCAGAAGGGACAACTTAAGGAGGATGGGCGACATAAAGAGGGGGTTGTGAGGGGGCTTTCAGGGGGGGGGAGGGGAGGCGAAAAAACGGAATACTATAATCCGCAGGCGTCTCCTTCCTCACACCCTTCGGGGATTCTCATGGAGCCGCATCCTTGCGGGGAGGCGCAGGCGGGGTCAGTGCCCGGGTTGCCGCGCCTGGTATTCCTCCAGGAGTTGCCGGGCGCAGTTGGTGGTGACGGTCTGGGCGCCGCGATCGAAAGCCAGGAGGGCGTGGTCCAGGCGGTCCACGGTCCAGACATGGAACTCGAAGCCGGCGTCCCGGAGGGTGTGGATGAACTCGCTGGTGATGCACTCGGGGTCGAATTGGACATCCACGCCATCAATGGGGGTTCCCTGGACCTTTTCCAGCAGGGCGTCGGCGGTGATGGGGGGGGAGTCCTTCGCCCCCGTCGCCTTGGCTCCCTGGAGGAGATAGACGCGGTATTGGGGCAGCTCCTTTTTCAGTGCCAGGCAGACCTCCCGGTTGAAGGAGATGAAGAGCATGTTTCCGGGATTGGCCTTCTTCTGGGCGAGGAGGATCTCCTTGATATAGGGGACGATTTCCGTGCCGTGCTTCACTTCCACATAGATGGTGCGTCCGTCCCGTGCCAGGTCCAGCACTTCCTCCAGCAGGGCGGGGCGCTGGGGGGAGAAGGGGGTGCCCTTCCAGCGTCCCCAGCCGCCCACGTCCAGCTTCTGGAGTTCGTCCCAGGTGGCCTCGTGGCATTTTTTGGTGCTGGCGCCGTCGGTGGTGCGTTTCAGATCGGCGTCATGGAAGGTGAAGATGCGTTTGTCGGCGGAGAGATAGATGTCGCACTCGAATCCGAATCCCCGTTCCACGGCGAGGCGGTAGGCGGGCAGGGTGTTTTCCGGGGCGTCGGCGGATTCGCCGCGGTGGGCGATGAGGGTCTCCTGGCTGGGGATGGCCGCCAGGGTCATGCTGGCCACCAGAGGAAGGATGGTGCTCATGGATTTCAGCATGGGAAGGTTCATGCGGGGTCAATGGAGGGTGACGGTCCAGGTGTGGTAGGTGCCGTCCGGCATGAGGTCGAAGAAGCGGACTCCCGGGTTTCCGTCGTTGTAGGAGTGGAGGGTGGCGGCCTTTCCGAAGCCCATGCGGATGCCCTGGGCGTCCGTGGCGTCAAAGGTGTTCATGTGGTCATGGCCGAAGTAGGCTCCCCGGAGATTGCCCTGGGTCCGCCACCATTGGTAGAGGGTCTTTCCCCGCCAAGTGTGGTCCGGGTCGGTGTAGACTTCCTTCCGGGGGGGGCAGGGGGCCTCCGCCAAGGTGCCGGTGACGAGGGGGGACTGCGCCAGGGTGTAGAATTTTCCGGTCATGGGCGCCCAGACGCTGCCCTGGGGAGTCCTCATGTATTTGCCCAGGGCGGGCACCCATTGCATGCCGGGGACGGGGATGGCGTAGGCTTGGATTTCCCCGAGCCATTCCGCTCCCGGGGGGAGGGGTTTCAGGTGGAGCCCCAGGGGTTCGCTGAAGAAGGCGCCGGGCTCGTCGGGCTCGGCGGGGACGGGCTGGCAGATCCGGGGACGCGCCTCCTCCGTGGGCTCCACGGGCACCAGGACGCCGTTCTCGTAGATGTCCCAGGGGATGATGTGCTGGAACCAGAGGCAGGGGAGATGGGAGGCGTTCTCCACATACCATTGGAGCTGGTCGGAGCGGCAGCCGTCATATCCGCCGGAGGGGGGATAGTCTCCGGAGTCCATGATCACGATGAGGAAGGCGGGGGTGTCGTCCTGGCAGAGGGTGATGGCACCGCTGCCGGAGCCGGAGAGCCGGGGCACGTCGAAATCCACGAAGAGGGGGCCGCCCAGCTGGCGGAAGAGGTCGTATTGTTCGTCCCGGGTGAGAAAGATCTCCCCGTGTTTTTCCGAGTCGTGGTTTCCGAAGGTGACGGCGAAGGGGGTGTGCGCTTCCTGGAAGAGGCCCACGATTCTCCTGGCCACCTGGGGGAACGCCACCTTGTTGCCGAAGGTGTCCGAGTTGTCCCCGGTGAGGATTGCCAGGTCCGGCTTCTCCTGTGCCAGGACCCGCTGGAGGAAGGCGACCTCCTCCTCGATCATGGGATGGGCATCCTGGATGTCCGTGATCTGGCAGAGACGGAACGGGCGGTTCTCGGGGTAGGAGAAGCGGGGGGGATGGGGGGCGGTCCTGGCGTGCATGGGGAGGGGGAGCGCAAGGAGAAGAAGGAGGAGCCGGCGCATGGGGTGGCGTCCTCAGATGGAATAGGTTTCTTCGTTCCACTTCCCCCGGAAGTACTGGTCCAGGATGCTTTGGAGGGTGATGGAGCGCAGTTTCTCCCGGAGGCTCTCGTTCACCTCGTTCCAGACCAGGGAGGTGACGCAGTGGTTCTTCCGGGGGCAGGCGCGGGGATCCCGGAGGCAGTTCAGCAGGAAGATCTCCCCCTCCATGGCGTCCATGATGTCCAGCAGGGAGATGTATTGGGGGTCCTTGTTCAGCTTCAGCCCTCCGGTGACTCCCCGGAGGGACTTGAGCATGCCCGCCCGGCGCAGGGTGACCACCAGGGGGCTGATGAACTTCTCGGAGATCTCCTGGCTGGCGGCAATGTCCCGTATGGTCCTGGGCTTGTCCTTGCCGAAGACCGCAATGTCCAGGAGAATGCGCAGACCGTACCGGGTTTTCGCGGAGACCTTCATAACGCCAGCATTTTGTCGATGGGGGTGCGTGCCCGGCGGATGGTCTCGGCGTCCAGTTCCACCTGGCAGGAGAGGTCCCGTAGACAGTCCCGCACCTTCTCCAGAGTGATCTTCTTCATGTTGGGGCAGACCGGGACGGGCTCCAGGGGATGGAACTCCTTTCCGGGATTCTCCTTCTTCATCCGGTGGAGGATTCCGCACTCCGTGCCGATGACGAAGCACCGGCAGGGGGACTCCTGGACGTATTTCAGCATGCCGCCGGTGCTCAGTGCCTTGTCCGCCTTCTCCACCACGGCGGGGAGACATTCGGGATGGACCAGGATCTGGGCGCCGGGATGCGCCTTCCGCGCCTTCTCCAGGTCATCGGGGTGGATGCGGTAGTGGGTGGGGCAATAGCCTTCCCAGAGTTCCATGGGGCGGTTCAGGGCCTGCGCCACGTTGGCGCCCAGGTCGCCGTCCGGCAGGAACATGATCTTCTGGTCCCTGGGGAGGGAGGCGATGACCCGTTCCGCGTTGCCGGAGGTGCAGCACAGGTCCACGGCGGTCTTGGTGGCGGCGGTGGTGTTCACATAAGCCACCAGGAGGGTGTCGGGATGCTCCTGGCGATAGGCCTGGACGGCCTCCACGGGGGCCATGTCCGCCATGGGGCATCCGGCGTCGGGGGCGGGATGGAGCACCAGGGAGCCGGGGGAGAGGATCTTGGCGGTCTCCGCCATGAAGCGCACCCCGCAGAAGACGATGACCGGGGCGCCGCACTGCGCCGCCTTCCGGGAGAGCTCCAGGGAATCCCCGGTGAAGTCGGCGATGTCCTGCACTTCCGGCAGGGTGTAGTTGTGGGCGAGGATCACGGCATTCCGCACCGATTTCCAATGCTGGATTTCCTGGACAAGGTCTGGCATGTCAAGATGGGGGGGGAGAAAACGGGGACGCCCGGGGCGAAGAAGCCCCCGGCAATGCGGGGAGGGAAAAACAAGGAGGACGCCGCCGCCCACGAAAGGGGGCGGCGGACGTCCGGGAGGGAGAAGTCTGGGATTCCCGAAAAGACCAGTAATGTAATCGACTTATCTTTTACGGGGGAGCCCGGGGAGGGAGGAGGCGGGGGCTTTCCTCCCTTCCCGTGGGGGGGCGTGGCTAGATGGCGGCCAGCCCCTCTTCCAGGGCGAAGAGGATGTCCTGGGGATGCTCCAGGCCGATGGAGAGGCGGATCAGCTCCGGCTGCAGGCCGGCCTTTCTCTGGTCCTCGTCGCTGAGCTGGGAGTGGGTGGTGCTGGCGGGATGGATGATCAGGCTCTTGGCGTCGCCCACATTGGCCAGGATGCTGAAGAGGGGGACGGAGTCCACCAGTTTTCTCGCCTCCTGGGAGCCGCCCTTCACGCCGAAGACCACCATGCCGCCGGCGCCGTCGGGGAGATACTGTCCGGCCAGTTCGGGGCTGGAGAGGGCGGGGTATTTCACCCATGCCACCTTGGGATGCCGGGCGAGGAACTGGGCGACCTTCAGGGCGTTCTCGGAGTGCCGTTTCATCCGCAGGGGCAGGGATTCCACGCCCTGGAGGAAGATCCAGGCGGCGTCGGGCGCCAGGGTGGCGCCCTGGTTCCGGAGCCCCACGGTGCGGAGGCGGAGGATGAATGCCAGGGCGTTGTTCTCTCCCAGGTCATGGGCGAAGCGCAGCCCGTGATAGCCCCGGTCCGGCTCGTTGTACAGGGCGAACTTCGGGTCGCTCCAGTCGAACTTTCCGGCGTCCACCACGACGCCGCCGATGCCGGCGCCATGTCCTCCGATCCACTTGGAGAGGGAGTGGATCACGATGTCCGCCCCGTGTTCGATGGGGCGCAGGAGGGCGGGCGGGGTGAAGGTGGAGTCCACCACCAGGGGCAGATGATGGCGGTGGGCGATTTCGGCGTATTTCCGGATGTCCGCCACGTCCAGTCCGGGGTTGCCCACGGTCTCGATGTAGACCGCCCGGGTCTTGTCATTGATGGCGTCCTCCACGGCGGGGAAGTCGTTCACCTGGGTGAAGCGCACCTGGATTCCCTGCTGGGGGAGGATGGCGTCGAACTGGGTGAAGGTGCCGCCGTAGAGATTGTTGGCCGCCACGATTTCATCCCCGATTCTGGCGATGTTGGTCAAGGCGAAGTAGATGGCGGCGGTGCCGGAGGCGAAGGTGAGGGCCGCCTTGCCTCCCTCCAGGGCGGCGATGCGGCGTTCCAGCACGTCGTTGGTGGGGTTCATGAGGCGGGCGTAGATGTTGCCGCTTTCTCTCAGGCCGAAGAGGTCGGCGCCGTGCTGGCTATTCCGGAAATTGTATGCCGTGGTGCGGTAGACGGGGACCGCCCGCGCCTGGGTGGCGGAATCCGGCTGCTCCTGTCCGGCGTGGATGGCCAGGGTATCCCGATGGTAGGTGTGGTTCTGAGACATGTGCAAAGTTCTCCCATGGCGGAGGGCACCCCCCTGGGGGGAAGACGTAATTCCCCTGGGGAAGGGGGTGTCCTGGGTGGATGAATGAGGGGGAAGGGCCGGGGCGGGGGAGCCGTCCCCGGTCACGTCAGGGGGCAGGGCGCTTCAGGAGAAGAGCCAGGTGGACAGATAGCGCTCGCCCGTGTCGGGGAGCAGGGCCACGATGGTCTTTCCGGCGAACTCCGGCTTCTTGGAGAGCTCCAGGGCGGCGTAGAGGGAGGCGCCGGAGGAAATGCCCACCAGCAGCCCCTCCTTCGCCGCCGCGTTCCGCGCCGTCTCCCCGGCGTTCTCCGCCGAGACCGTGATGACCTGGCTGATGAGGGAGCGGTCCAGAATCTTCGGCACGAAGCCTGCGCCGATGCCCTGGATTTTATGGGGACCCGCATGGCCCTCCGACAAGACGGGGCTGGTGTCCGGCTCCACGGCGAAGATCTCCACGGAGGGTTTCTTCTCCTTCAGGTAGCGGCCCACGCCCGTCAGGGTGCCGCCGGTGCCCACGCCCGTCACGAAGGCGTCCACCGCGCCGTCGGTGTCCCGCCAGATTTCGGGACCCGTGGTCTGGTAGTGCCGCAGGGGGTTGGCCTCGTTCTCGAACTGCTGGGGGATGATGGAATTGGGGTTGGCGGCGTGCAGCTCCTCCGCTTTGGCGATGGCGCCCTTCATCCCGTTCACGCCGGGAGTCAGCACCACTTCCGCGCCAAAGGCAGCCGCCAGCTTCCGGCGCTCGACGCTCATGGTGTCCGGCATGGTCAGAATCAGGTGATACCCCTTCGCCGCCGACGCCAGCGCCAGGCCCACGCCCGTGTTGCCGCTGGTGGGCTCGATGATGAGACCGCCGGGCTGCAACACCCCCTGCGCCTCCGCCGCCTCAATCATCGCCAGCGCGATCCGGTCCTTCACCGACCCGCCGGGATTGAAGTACTCCACCTTCGCCAAAACCCGGGCGCCGCCCGCGTTCAACCGCTGAATCTCCACCAACGGGGTGCCCCCGATGGTCTCCAAAATGCTCTTGTGAATCTGACTCATGGAAAATCTCTCCTCTGTTGCCTGAACTCTCGACTCTATGACAAAAAAACGACCGACGCTCCACATCCCGGCTCCGGGGATGCCTCGAAAAAAACACAAGTCGTGCAATCGTGTTTCCGGGGTTACTCTAACCCGGTTCGGAAGAATTACAACTCGAAAGGTTGTATTTTTGGGATTTTTTTTTGCCCGACGGGGGATTTTTCCGGTTTTGACCTAGAAATCCCGGGTTTCCTCCCGTGCGGAGACGGGGGACGGGCGATTTGCGCCGGGGAGGGCGGTTCCTGAACCTCCCGGGGACGTTCCCCCCCGTGTGTTTTTGTTTTCGCAGGGGGGAGGAGGGGTAAGGGGAGGTGGTCTTCCACCATTATATTAACCGAATTTCCGGCCTCCCGCGGGGAGGCGTGTCACAGTCCACCCTGATTCGAGGAGGCGAGAAGAGAAGATGCACGAGTTGGCAGGCAAAGTGGTCCCGGAGTCTTTGTATCTGGATGTGCCCCAGTTGATTTCCTGCTACTACACTGGCCATCCGGATGCCTCCGTGCCGGAGCAGCGTGTGGTCTTTGGCACCAGTGGTCACCGTGGCTCTTCCCTGAACCTCAGCTACAACGAGGACCACATTCTCGCCATTTCCCAAGCCATCTGCACCTATCGTCGCCGGGAGGGGGTGGACGGTCCGTTGTTCCTGGGGATGGACACCCACGCCCTGTCCCGTCCCGCCCATGCCACGGCGCTGGAGGTTTTGGCGGCCAACGAGGTGGAGGTGTATGCGGCGGCGGGGGGCGCCTTCACGCCCACCCCCGTGGTTTCCCGGGCGATCGTGGAGTACAACCGGGGACGGAAGAAGGGTCTGGCGGACGGCATTGTCATCACGCCCTCCCACAATCCTCCCACGGACGGCGGCTTCAAATACGATCCCGTGACGGGCGGCGCCGCGGACACCAAAGCCACCCAGTGGATTGCGGACGAAGCCAACCGTCTCCTTGCCGGCGGCAACCGGGAGGTGCGCCGCATGACTCTCGCCCAGGCCCTTGCCAGCGGCAGGGTCCACGACTACGACTATGTGACGCCCTATGTGGCGGACCTGGAGAAGATCATCGACTTCGACGCCATCCGGGGCAGCGGGCTGCGCATCGGCGCGGACGCCCTGGGCGGCGCCGGCATGGGCTACTGGATCCCCGTCGCCGAGAAATACGGCCTGGACCTGACCCTGCTCCACGGACGCTACGAGCCGGATTTCCGCTTCATGCACATCGACCATGACGGCAAGATCCGCATGGACCCCTCCTCCTCCCAGGCCATGGCGGGACTGGTGGGCCTGAAGGACCGCTTCGACATCGCCTTCGGCAACGATCCCGACTTCGACCGCCACGGCATCATCACCCCCACCCACGGCCTCATGAACCCCAACCACTATCTGGCGGTTGCCATGGACTACCTCTTCCGCACCAGAACCCGCTGGGACGCCAAGGTGGCCGTGGGCAAGACCGTGGTCTCCAGCACCCTGCTGGATCTGGTGGCGCAACGCCTGGGCCGCAAGCTGGTGGAGGTGCCCGTGGGCTTCAAGTGGTTCGTCCCCGGCCTCCTGGATGGCTCCGTGGGCTTCTGCGGCGAGGAATCCGCCGGCGCCAGCTTCCTCCAGAAGGACGGCGGCACCTGGACCACGGACAAGGACGGCCTGATCCTGGGGCTGCTCGCCTGCGAAATCACCGCCTCCACCGGCAAGAACCCCAGCCAGCACCACGAGGACCTGGTGAAGGCTTTCGGCCCCCGCTGGTATGCCCGCCACGACCAGCCCTGCACGGCGGAGCAGAAGCGGCGGATGTCCACGCTGGACGCCTCCTCCTGCCCCTTGAAGGAGGTGGCGGGCGAGCCGGTGACGCAGGTGCTGACCCATGCGCCCGGCAACGGCGCCTCCATCGGCGGCATCAAGGTCTCCACGGAGCACGGCTGGTTCGCCATGCGTCCCTCCGGCACGGAGAACACGTTCAAGATCTACGCGGAAAGCAGTCTTTCCGCCCGGCATCTGGACGCCCTCTTCCAGGCGGCGTCCACCCTCTAGCCCCCCTCTCTGATCCCCCTTCGACTTCCCCCGCTTCCCATGGCTTCCGACTACGCCTTCGACATCCCTTCGGCGGAGACCCTGAACAAGGGACTCCGCTGGCATCTTCGCCACACCCTCGCCATCAGCCCCTCCAAGGAGTCGGACCGGGATTGGTACTACGCCTTCTCCGTCGCCCTGCGGGACCAGCTGGCGGACCGCTGGATGAAGACCCAGGACTGCTACACCGCCCGGAATGCCCGGCGCGCCTACTATCTCTCCCTGGAGTTCCTCATCGGCCGCCTGCTGGGCAACAACGCCATGAACATGGGGCTCTACCAGCAGTGCCAGGAGGCGCTGAAAGACGGGCGCCTCTCCTGGGAGGACATGCAGGAGATGGAGCGGGACCCCGGCCTGGGCAACGGCGGCCTGGGGCGTCTTGCCGCCTGCTTCGTGGACTCCCTGGCCACCCTCCATCTTCCCTGCATCGGCTACGGCCTGCGCTATGACTACGGACTCTTCCGGCAGCAGATCGTCAACGGCGCCCAGATGGAGGAGCCCGACACCTGGAAGAAGGACGGCTATCCCTGGGAGTTCAAGCGCCCCGCCTACGCCCACTCCGTCTGCTTCGGCGGCGAAATCCGGCGCATGGAGGTGAACGGGAAGCTGATCTGGCGGTGGTTCCCCGCGGAGCGGGTCAACGGCATGCCCTACGACATCCCCGTGGTGGGCTTCGGCGGCCAGAACGTGAACAACCTGCGCCTCTGGTCCGCGGAGGCGGACAACGAGTTCGACTTCCAGGATTTCAACCAGGGCTCCTACGAGGACGCCGTGGACAGCAAGGTCCGGGCGGAGAACCTCACCAAGGTCCTCTATCCCAACGACAACATCGAGCAGGGCAAGGAACTGCGCCTCCGTCAGCAGTATTTCTTCGTGGCCTGCAGTCTCCACGACATCCTCCGTCGCCATCTCTCCGAGGGCGGCACGGTGCGGAATCTCCACGAACGGGCCTCCATCCAGCTGAACGACACCCATCCCACCCTGGTGATCCCCGAGCTGATGCGCCTCCTGGTGGACGAGAACGACGTGCCCTGGGACGAGGCGTGGCAGATCACCCGCTCCTGCGTCAACTACACCAACCACACCATCCTCCCCGAGGCCCTGGAGAAGTGGTCGGTGCCCCTCTTCCGGCGCCTGCTGCCCCGCCATCTCCAGATCATCTTCGACATCAACAGCCGCTTCCTGGAAGAGGTCTCCTCCCTCTATCCCGGAAATCTGGACAAGCTGCGGAACATGAGCATCATCCAGGAGGGGAGCGTCCAGGCCATCCGCATGGCCAACCTGGCCATCATCGGCTCCACCCACGTCAACGGCGTCGCCAAGATCCACTCCGACATCCTGAAGAACGTGATCTTCAAGGACTTCGCCGAGATGTGGCCGGAGAAGTTCACCAACATGACCAACGGCATCACCCAGCGCCGCTGGCTCCTCTTCTGCAACCAGCCCCTCTCCCGCCTCATCACCAGCCGCATCGGCGACGGATGGGTCACCGACCTGGACAAGCTCCGGGAGCTGGAGCGCTTCGTGGAGGACAAGGAGTTCCTGCGCCAGCTCATGGAGGTGAAGCTGCAGAACAAGCGCCGCCTTGCCGCCTACATCGAGAAGACCCTGGACATCCCCGTGGAGCCCGAGAGCCTCTTCGACGTCCAGGTGAAGCGCCTCCATGAATACAAGCGCCAGCTGATGCTGGTGCTCTACATCATCATCATCTACCAGCGGATGGTGAAGAACCCCTCCCTGGACTATCCCCGCCGCACCTTCATCTTCGCCGCCAAGGCCGCCCCGGGATACGCCATGGCCAAGCAGATCATCCGCCTGATCCACGCCGTGGCGCAGACCATCGACGAAACCCCCGGCGTCCGGGACCGCCTCAAGGTGGTCTTCCTGCCGGACTACCGGGTCTCCCTGGCGGAGCTCATCATCCCCGCCGCCGACCTCTCCGAGCAGATCTCCCTGGCGGGAATGGAGGCGTCCGGCACCGGCTGCATGAAGCTCATGCTCAACGGCGCCCTCACCATCGGCACCCTGGACGGCGCCAACGTGGAGATGGCGCAGGAGGCCGGCGAGGAGAATCTCTTCATCTTCGGCATGACGGCGCAGGAAGTGGCGGAACGCCGCGCCTCCTACTCCCCCTGGGACATCTATCACACCGACCCCGAAATCCGCGCCGCCGTGGAGGCCATCCGGGACAATCATTTCTGCCCCCAGGAACCCTCCCTCTTCCAGTCCATCGTCCAGTCTCTCCTGGATTTCGGCGACCACTACATGCTCCTGGGCGACCTGAAGAGCTACATCGCCGCCCAGGAGCGGGTGAACCAGCTCTACCGGGACCCCGAGGCCTGGGCGCGGAAGGCCCTCCTGAACATCGCCCGCAGCGGCAAGTTCTCCAGCGACCGCACCATCCGGGAATACGCGGAGCAGATCTGGAAGGTCTCCCCCGTCATCCCCGAGTAGCCTTTCCCCTTCGCCCCCCGCCCCATGACCGCCTACGGAAAGGCCAAGCTGATTCTCTTCGACCTGGACGGGACCCTCTACCTGGACGGCGTCCCCTATCCCGGGGCCGTGGAGTTGATCCGGCGCCTGAAGGAGAGCGACATGGAGTACTGTTTTGTCACCAACAACAGCTCCATTCCCCCCTGCGACTACTGCGAAAAGCTCCGGCGCATCGGCTTCCCCCTGGAGCCCCGGAACGTGGTCACCAGCGGGGAAGGCGCCCTTTTGATGCTGAAGGCCCACGGGATTCTGGGGCGCCGTCTCTACATCATGGGCACCAGGCGCTTCCGGGGCTGGATGGCCTCCGAGGGCTTTCCCCACGTCGAGGAGGATCCCCAGGCGCTGCTGGTGGCTTTCGACAAGGAGGTGGACTATGCCAAGCTCCATGCCGCCACCCGTCTGGTCCTCAAGGGCGTCCCCCTCTTCGCCACCCATCCGGACTGCGTCTGCCCCCCCGGCCTGCCTGACGTGGGCATGCTCCTGGAATTCTTCCGGGCGGCGCGTCCCGGCGTGGTGGTGCAGGCCATTGCCGGCAAACCCCATCGCTGGCTCTGCCAGGTTCTCCAGGAGCGCTTCCAGGTGGAGCCCGGAGAGATGGTGATGGTGGGGGACCGGGTGGGCACCGACCTTGCCTTCGCCTGCAACAACGGCATGCGCTCCATGCTGGTCCGCAACGGGGAGCCCATGCCTCCCCTGGGGGGCTTCACCCCCACCGTGGTGGTGCCCCGCATCCACCAGATGCTGGACGAGTTCTGGCCCCGGAACCTGGGCTGGTGACGCCTTCCTCCTCCCCTTTTCCCCATCCCCCCACTCCCTCCCTACACGCCTATGCTACGCACCGAGCAAATCATCAATACCGTGGAAATGATCCAGAAGGAGAATCTGGATGTCCGCACGGTCACCCTGGGACTGAATCTCATGGACTGCCGGGACACCGACGCGGAGGTGATGTGCCGCAAGGTGCTTGCCAAGGTGGAGCGCTACGCCGGAAACCTGGTGGAGACCTGCGACCGGGTGGGCGGCAAATATGGCATCAGCGTGGTGAACAAGCGCCTGGCCGTCTCCCCCGCCGCCGACGTGGCCGCCGGCCATGACCGGAAGGGCATGGTGAAGCTTGCCAAGGCCCTGGACACCGCCGCCGCCTCCACCGGCATCGACATCGTGGGCGGCTACTCCGCCCAGGTCCAGAAGGGCGCCAGCGCCGCCGACTGGGAACTCATCGAGTCCCTCCCCGAAATGCTGGTGGAGACCCAGCGGGTCTGCGCCTCCCTGAACGTCGCCAACAGCCGTGCCGGCATCAACATGAAGGTGGTGGGACGGGTCGGCGAAATCCTCCGGGAGGCCGCCGAAGCCACCAGGGACCGGGACGGCTTCGCCTGCGCCAAACTGGTGGTCTTCGCCAATCAGCCCGAGGACGTCCCCTTCATGGCGGGCGCCTATCACGGCCACGGCGAACCCGAGGCGGTGATCAACGTGGGCGTCTCCGGCCCCGGCGTGGTCTGCAGCGCCCTCCAGCGCCGCATCCAGCGGGACGGAGCGGAGAACCTGGGGCTGGATGACCTGGCGGAGGAAATCAAGGAGACCAGCTGCCGGGTCACCCGCTGCGGCGAGCTCATCGGCAGGGAGGTCGCCAGCCAGATGGGCATCCCCTTCGGCATCGTCGACCTCTCCCTCGCCCCCACCCCGAAGGTGGGGGACTCCATCGGCGAAATCCTCCAGATCCTGGGGCTGGACGCCATCGGCGCCCCCGGCTCCACCGCCTGCATCGCCCTCCTCAACGACGCCGTCAAGAAGGGCGGCGCCTTCGCCTCCCAGTCCGTGGGCGGCCTCTCCGGCGCCTTCATCCCCGTCCTGGAGGACGCCGCCCTGGCGGATGCCGCCGCCAAGGGAAGCCTCTCTCTGGAAAAGCTGGAGGCCATGACCTGCGTCTGCTCCGTGGGACTGGACATGATCGCCGTCC
>JBJEVT010000020.1:0-16264 GCA_051884615.1 Oligosphaeraceae bacterium | reverse complement strand
GGATGCCTTGTTGTCCCCGGGAGGCTCCACGGAGAGAGAAAGCTCCTGCCGGAGCACTCTCTCCCTCTGGCTTCCCCCCGGACAACTTCCCCTGCCGGGCAAGCCCGCCCGGGCACGCCCCCCGGTTCTTCTAGGAGGCAACCTCCCCGCTGCTGTCTGGATTTCTAGCTCCCCTCCCAGCCCCTCTAGCCCCTCTATTCTCCTGAATGAAAGAATACCCTGCCGGGCACCACCTTTCCGGCAGGCGCCCCGGGCAACTTTCCCTGGCCGGGCAAGCCCGCCCGGGAACGCCCCCGGTTCTTTTGGGAGGTAATCTCCCCCCGCTTCCTATGATACTAGCGATTGAGTGACGGCTGGGGGGCGTTCCGATGAAATCTCCCCCCCGCTTCCTATGATACTAGAGGAGCTTTCCCTAGGCGCCCCGGCCCAACTTCCCCGGGCGGGATGACCCGCCCGGGAACGCCCCCGGTTCTATCCATGAGGAAGTAACTCCTAGATTTCTAGCTCCCCTCCCAGCCCCTCTAGCCCCTCTATTCTCCTGAATGAAAGAATACCCTGCCGGGCACCCCACGGAAGCCACGATGATATTTCCCGCCCCTCGGGTTGACCGAAAATCCTTGCCCCTGTCATCAATCTCGCATCCCCTCGCTCGCTTCTCGCGCGTGAGCACACGCGCGCGGGGTAATCGGTTTCCCCGCGCCCCCCACCCTGCCGCCCTCACCGTAATACGGATCGGGAGGACTACAATCTCATGGGCAGCCAACGCTCGAAATTCCTATTCACGCTTGGTCATTCCCGGCCATTCTTTGCCACGACGACGGCCATGTCTCTCTGATGCTCCCTCGCTGCCAGGGTGCCTCCAGAACCCCGCAGGGGGAAAGAAACGCAAGACGGGTGGGAGACGAAGGCGGGAACCCCGGGGGAATGGGAAATCCTCCAGAACCACGGAGGGAGGGACGACAGAGTGCGAGACGGGTGGCGTCGAAGGCGGGAACCCCGGGGGAATGGGAAATCCCCCAGAACCCCGCAGGGATGCCAGAACGCTAGACGGCGGGGGCGTCCCGGCTCTATCCCCGGAGGCGCTGCCGCGGGCACACAGACCACACGGAGGACTGAAGGCGGGAATCCCCGGGGAAATGGGAAATCCTCCGGAACCCCGGGGGAGGGCAGGGCGAAAGACGGCGGGGGCGTCCCGGCTCTATCCCCGGAGGCGCTGCCGCGGGCACACAGACCACACGGAGGACTGAAGGCGGGAATCCCCGGGGAAATGGGAAATCCTCCGGAGCCCCGCAGGAGGGCAGGGCGAAAGACGGGGGCAACCCGGGGTTTTTCGGGAAATTTTCATAGACGGGCAATAAAGGAGGCGTCGGGACGTTTCCGGCGTGTTACATTCCATCTGTAAAATGATTTGACATGGAATGTAACGACGGGGCCGCCCGGTCCCGCCTTCTCTTTCTTGGTTTGGTTCGCTTGTTTTTGGCAAGGCATTTCATTTGGGATTCCATCGACATGCGTGTTTTTTCCCCTTATGTGCTCCCGGGGCGTCTCGGGAGGAGAATTGGTTTTTCCGGTGCGAACGTCTCGGGTCGCGGCGTGTTGTTCCTCGGGGTGATTTGCGGAGTTGTCCTGATGCTGTCGTCCCATGGGGTCTACGGGCAGGACATGGGGGCGGGGCCCGGGCTGGCCTCGGTGGAGGTTCCGGTCTGCGAGGTTCAGGAGCGGGAGGAGCGCGTCTCCCGTCGCGTGGCGGGGCAGTTGTTGTCCCGCGAGACCGTGGAGATCGTTCCCCGGGTAGGCGGGGAGTTGCTGGAGGTGTGTTTTCAGGAGGGCGGGGAGGTTTCCCAGGGGCAGGTGCTCTACCGGATTGACGACGTGCCCTATCAGGCGGCGGTGAAGCGTTGCCAGGCGCAGGTGCAGGAGTGCCAGGCGAAGCTGGCCTATTCGGAGAAGACCCTGTCCCGCACCCAGACCCTTCATGGAAAGGAGGTGGCCACCCTGGATGAGCTGGAGAATGCGGAGAGCGACCAGGCGGCGCTGGCGGCCCAGCTGCTGGCGGCGGAGGCGCAGTTGATTCTCGCGGAGGAGGATTTGCGCCATTGCGTCATCACCTCCCCCATCGCCGGCCGGATCTCCCCCACCGCCGTCACCCGGGGCAACGTGGTGTCCGCGGACAACACCCTCTTGGCCACGGTCTTCCAGACGGATCCCCTGCGTCTCCGTTTCTCCATGAGCGCCAAGGATTTCCTGGGGCTGGGCGGCGGCATGGACGCCCTGAACGCCAAGTGGAGCTGCCGCCTGGTTCTGGCAGACGGCTCCTCCTATCCCCTGGAGGGACGCTGGGAGATGATCCACTATCAGGCCAACCGCAACACCGACACGGTGCAGCTCTACGCCCTCTTCGACAATCCCGACCTGACCCTGATTCCCAACACCACCGTCACGGTGCGTCTGGGTTGCGCCACAGGCCGCCGCCTGGCCGCCATTCCCCAGACGGCGCTCCTCTATGACCAGGAGGGGGCCTATGTGTGGCTCGTGGGGCAGGAGGGGAAGGCGGAGCGCCGCCGGGTGGAGCCCGGCACCACGGAGGGGGAGTGGCAGCTGATTCTCAAGGGCGTCTCCCCGGGGGAGAGCGTGGTGGCCGACGGCACCCACAAGGTCATGGATGGCGTCGCCGTGCAGCCGGCGGGGAGGAAGTAGCCCATGTTTTCCCGATTCTTCATCCAACGGCCCCGCTTTGCCATGGTGGTCAGCCTGGTGCTGGTGCTGACGGGCCTGCTCTGTCTCACCCGCCTCCCCGTCGCCGAGTATCCGGAGATCACCCCGCCCCAGCTCTATGTCACCGCCAGCTACACCGGCGCCAGCGCCGACGTGGTGATGCAGAGCGTGGCCATCCCCCTGGAGGACCAGATCAACGGCGTGGATGACCTGCTCTATTTCTCCTCCTCCTGCAGCAACGACGGCGACTACACCTGCACCGTCACCTTCCAGACCGGAACCGACCCCGACATCGCCATGGTCAACCTCCAGAACGCCGTGAAGCGCGCGGAGGCCAAACTCCCCTCCGAGGTCACCAAGACCGGCGTCACCGTGGAGGAACGGGGCAGCGACCTGCTGGCCATGTTCGCCTTCCTCACCGACGGCACCACCCTGACCATCTCCGAGCTGGACAACTATGTGAACAACAACATCAAGGACGCCGTCTCCCGCGTGGAGGGCGTCTCCTCCGTGGAGGTGATCTCCAAGGAGGAATACTCCCTGCGCATCTGGCTGGACCCCCTCCGCATGGCGGGACTTCGTCTGACGGTGGGGGATGTGCTGGCCGCCATCCAGGCCCAGAATCTCCAGGCCGCCGTGGGCTATGTGGGCACGGAGCAGAGCAACCCGTATGTGAACTGCAAGCTGAATGTGGCGGGCCGGCTGGTCAACGCCCGGGAATTCCAGGAGATCGTCCTCCGGCGGGACGAGGATGGCAGCCTGGTCTTCCTGCGGGACATCGCCCAGGTGGAGCTGGGCAAGGTCAGCTACTCCACCCGGGCGCTCTTCCGGGGGGACCAGGTGGTGCCCATGGCCATCTACCGCGCCCCGGACGCCAATGCCCTCTCCACCGTGACCGGCGTGAAGGCGGAGCTGAAGAAATGGGAGAAGCGGCTGCCCGCCGGCGTCACCTGCCAGACGGGATACGACCCCACGGAGTTCATCCAGGTCTCCATGACCGAGATCCTCACCACCATCATCCTCGCCCTTGTCCTGGTGGTCTTCATCACCTGGGCCTTCCTCCAGGACGTGCGCGCCACTCTGGTGCCCTCCATCGCCATCCCCATCGCCCTCCTGGGCACCTTCCCCTTCATGCTGGTGGCGGGATACAGCATCAACGTCCTCACCATGTTCGGCCTGATCCTGGTCATCGGCTCCCTCTGCGACGACGCCATCGTGGTGGTGGAGAACTGCCAGGGCCTCATGGAGCGGGAGGGTCTCTCGCCCCGGGAGGCCGCCCTGAAGACCATGGAGCAGATCACCGGCGCCATCATCGCCACCACCCTGGTCACCGTGGCCTGCTACGTGCCCCTGGCCTTCTACGGCGGCATGGTGGGGAACATCTATGTCCAGTTCGCCGTGACCATGTGCATCTCCCTGTGCCTTTCCACCTTCGTGGCCATGACCCTCTCCCCGGTGATCTGCGCCTATCTTCTGCGGCCGCCCCGGAAAGGCAAGGCGCCCCTCGTCTTCCGTCCCTTCAACTGGCTGCTGGACCGGAGCCGGGGCATCTACCTGACCCTGGTGCGGGGGCTGGTGCGCCGGGGGCTGGTCACCCTGGTGCTCTTCGGCGGCATGGTGGCCTTCGCCTGGTGGCTCTACGGACGCACCCCGGGCTCCTTCCTGCCCCAGGAGGACAAGAAGACCATCATGTGCAACATCGAGCTGCCGGTGGGGGCCTCCCAGGCCCGCACCAACGCCGCCGTGGAGAAGTTCCTGGGGGCGGTCCAGGAGATTCCCGGCGTGGACACGGTCATGCTGATCTCCGGCGTCTCCATGATCTCCGCCGCCGGCGAGAACGTGGCCATGGGCATTGTCCAGCTGGACCATTGGGACAAGCGAAAGACCCCGGAGACCTCTTTGGAGGCGATTCTCGGGGAGATTCAGCGGCGGGCATCCGTGGTGCCGGAGGCCAGGGTCAGCTGCTTCACGCCGCCGGCCATCATGGGTCTGGGCGCCACGGGCGGCGCCACCTTCCAGCTATGCTGCCTGGAGGGCGCCGACGCCGGCGAGCTTTCCCGCCTGGCGGGCCGCTTCTGCCTGGAACTTCAGCAGAATCCGGAGATCGGCTATGCGGTGAGCGCCTTCAATGCAGACACGCCCCAGCTCCATCTGGACGTGGACCGGGAGAAAGCGGAGATCCTGGGGCTGGACGCCCAGGCCATCTTCCAGGCCCTCCAGGGCAATTTCGCCTCCATCTATGTGAATGACTTCACCCTCGCCGGCTCCAACTACCAGGTGAAGATCCAGGCAGGCCTCCAGGACCGGCAGACGGAGGAGAACATCCGCTCCCTCCCCGTGGTCAACGCCCGGGGCGAGGAAATCCCCCTCTCCGCTTTCGCCACCATCCGGCGGACCGTGGGCGCCAACCAGCTCATGCGCTTCAACAAAAAGCTTGCCGCCGAAATCAACGTGGGCGGCGCCCCGGGGGTCAGCTCCAGCCGCGTCATGGACATCGTGGAGGAAATGCCCCTCCCCGACGGCTACATCGTGGAATGGACCGGCATGAGCTACCAGGAACGCCTCAACCAGGGGCAGCTGGGATTCCTCATGGCCCTGGCCGTGGTCTTCGCCTACCTCTTCCTGGTGGCCCAGTATGAAAGCTGGGCCATCCCCATCCCCGTGATGCTGACCGTGGCCACCGCCATGACCGGCGCCCTCCTGGGCCTCTGGTTCTGCGGCAGCCCGGCGGGCGCGGCCCTGGGGCTGGGGGGCAGCTCCACCTTGAGCATCTACGCCCAGCTGGGCATGGTGATGCTCATCGGCCTGACCGCCAAGAACGCCATTCTCATGGTGGAGTTCTCCAAGCAGGAGCGGGAAGGGGGGCTGGGCATTGCGGAGGCCGCCGTCCAAGGGGCCTCCATGCGCTACCGCGCCGTGCTGATGACCGCCTGGAGCTTCCTCTTCGGCGTCCTTCCCCTGGTGTTGGCCCGGGGCGCCGGCGCCGGCTCCCGCCAGGCCATCGGCGTCACCACCTTCTCCGGCATGCTGCTGGCCACCCTGGTGGGCATTGTCTTCACCCCGGCCCTCTACGCGGTCTTCCAACGCCTCCGGGAATGGGGGAAAGGACTCCTCCACTGGGGCGCCCCCGCCAAGGCCCGGGAGTGACCGCCCCGCGGACCCCGCCCTCCCGGGGGAGCGCCGCCAGCCGGACTCCCCTACGGGAGGAGAGCATTGGGGGAAACGGGAGGGGGGCTGGAAAAATCTCTCCGACGGGAGTATATTAAGCAGTTTTCCACGCCAGCCCGCCCGCCTGGAACCAGGCAGGCACGGGAGAACGTGGTTCCCTGTCCCTGGGCGACGCGGGGGAGGTCCATCCCTTCCCCTGCGGACAAGGCGACGTTCCGGGACGGTAGCTCAGTCGGTAGAGCATTGCACTTTTAATGCAGTGGTCACGGGTTCGAATCCCGTCCGTCCCACCATTTTCCGTTTCTTTTCCATATCAGTACCATTCATCGAACGAGAGGAAGACATCATGGGAGCAATCTGCGAGATCTGCGGCAAGCACAAGACCAGCGGCGGTCATATCACCCGGCGCGGTCTGGCCAAGAAGAAGGGCGGTATCGGCATGCACGTGGTGAAGAACACCAAGCGTGAGTTCAAGCCCAACCTGAAGAGCGTGCGCGCCCTGGTCAACGGCGGCGTGAAGCGCATCACCGTCTGCACCGCCTGCATCCGCGCCGGCAAGGTGGAGAAGCCCTGATTTCCCCGGGGGTTTCCCCTGCGCCTTCTTTGATAGCAAGGGCCATCGGACCCTGTAGCATTCCGGTCAAGACGGCCACGCCTCCGCGGGGCCGTCTTTTTGTTTCCCTCCCCACCCTTTTCCCCTTTTCCCTCCGAGAAATGTCTGGCAATCGTCCTTCCCGCAAGGTGAACCAACTCCCCTTCGGACGTCCCTGGATCGCCCCCTCTCTGCTGGCCGCCCGCTATGACACCCTGGCCACGGAGGTGGCCGCCGTGGAGAAGGGCGGGGCGGAGGCCCTCCATCTGGACATCATGGACGGCCATTTCGTCCCCAACCTCTCCTTCGGAGCGGACCTGGTGAAGGCGTTGCGCCCCCTCTCGGAGATGCTCTTCGACGTCCACCTGATGATTTCCGATCCCCTGGCCTACGCGCCCCGTTTCCAGGCGGCGGGAGCGGACCACATCACCTTCCATGTGGAGGCGGTCTCCCAGCCCTCCCGGGTCATCCAGGCCATCCACGACCTGGGATGCACGGCGGGAATCTCCCTGCGTCCCGGCACCCCCGCCTCCGCCATCCTTCCCTATCTGGAGGAGGTGGAGATGGTGCTGGTGATGACGGTGGAGCCCGGCTTCGGCGGGCAGTCCTTCCGGGAGGACCAGCTTCCCAAGATCCGGGAGTTCCGGCAGGCCATTGACGCCCTGGGCAAGCCCATCCGCCTGGAGGTGGATGGCGGCGTGGGCGCCGCCACGGCGGCGCTGTGCCGGGAGGCCGGAGCGGATGTCCTGGTGGCCGGCTCCAGCGTCTTCCGCTGCCCGGACGGGGACTACCGCCGCGCCATCGAGGCGCTGCGCTGATTCCGCGGAGACCCTCCCCGCCGCCTCCCCCCCCTTTTTCATTCGATCCCTACAAGGAACCATCCCCCCTAGCAACATGTTCATTTCCCACTTCAACCGCTACTTTGAAAAGCACGCGAAGCTGACCTATTTCGTCCTGCTGATCGTCATCATCGCCACCTTCGTCATCTTCGTGACCCCTGGCAGCATGGGCGGGGGCCAGCAGCGCCTGAAGGACTTCGGCACGATGTACGGGAAGACCCTGGGCGTGGAGATGATGCAGAAGGAGATGGCGAAGACCACCCTGGCCCTGTGGCTCCAGAATCCCCAGTTCTTCGGGGAGACCTTCTCCAGCCAGGGCGAGGCCCTCTTCCAGGAGACCCTCTCCCGGATGCGCCTCCTCCACTACGGAAAGGAGAAGGGGCTGGACAAGGGGATCACGGACGCCGATCTGCAGGCCTACATCCAGAAGATTCCCCTGGTCCAGGATGAGAAGGGAGTCTTCTCCAAGGAGAATTTCGACGCGCTGCTGAAGACCAGCGGCTCCGTCCTGGGCATCATCCCCGTGGTCTTCGACCAGGTGGTGCGGGAGACCATCGTGATGGAGCGGGTCATGGAGCAGGTTCGCGACGAGGTGTCGGTGAGCGGCGAGGAAGTGGACGCCCAGCTGGCCCGGTACACCCTGCAGTGCGCCACGGTGGCCATCCAGCCCCAGGACGCCCAGCCCACGGAGGAGGAGATCCAGAAGTATTTCCAGGAGCGCCGCGGCGAGATTCGTCTTCCCGATTCCCGGAACGCCCTGGTGGCGGTGATGCGCTACGACCGGATGGCGCAGGAGATGGGCGAGCAGGCCCAGCCCTCCGAGGAGGAGATCGCCCAGCGCTACGAGACCAACAAGAACACGGTCTATCAGGGCAAGGAGCTGGCGGAGGTCAAGGAGGAGATTCGCCAGGCCCTGACCCAGGAGCGGGTGCGCGCCCGCGCCCGGACCCTGGTTCTGGAGCTCTACCGGGAGTTCCAGGTGCCTGTGCAGGATGAGAAGCTCCAGGACCGGGTGGAGAGATTCCGCGCCCAGGCGGAGCGCCAGGGCGCCGTGGTGATGTCCACGGGCATGGTCTCCCTGGGCAACGCCATCCAGGGCCTGGGCAACCAGCCCCGTCTGGCGGATGCCATCCGCAACGTGGGAGAGCCCGGCGGCGTCACCTCCATGATTCCCACGGATGTCTTCGTGGCCGTGGCCATGGTGGTGGATCAGCAGCCCACCCAGATGCCCGAGGCCCTGCCCGCCCTGGAGGGCGCGGAGCAGGACGCCCTGCGCCGGGTGGTGTCCGCCGCCATTCTCCGGGAGCGGGCGCTGGCCTTCTTCCAGGAGAAGGTGAAGACCCCCTACGACACCCTGGTGGCCTGCCAGGAGGAGATGGAGAAGAATTCCTCCCTCACCCAGGCGCAGAAGCAGCAGGCCGTCTCCGCCGCCGCGGAAAAGGTGGATTTCGCCCTGGTCCAGCGTTTCTATGTGCCCGAGATGCGCAGCTTCGCCCAGGTGACCTTCCCGCCTGTCGCCTACGCCGGCGCGGTTTCCGCTCCCGATGCCGCCGCGGTGGAGGCGGCCTTCAACGCCCGCGCCGTGGAGTTCGAGGGCAAGACCCTGGACGAGGTGCGGGAGCGCGTGGAGGAGGATCTGCGCGCCCAGGCCGCCCGGAAGCTGGCGGAGGAAGCCGCCCAGGCCTTCGCCACCGCCCTCTCCGATGCCTGGTGGAAGTCCCAGGAGAAGCAGGGGGATGCCGCCGCCGAGAGCGGGGTCGCCGCTCTGATGCAGGAGATGGCGGAAAAGATTCCCGAGGCCAAGTTCCAGGTGGTGGAGAAGCTGGATCCCCGCACCCAGCTGGACGCCTCCAACAGCGAGCTGGTCGCCGCCCTCTACAAGACGGGCATGTCCAACCCCGTCTCCCACGCCGTCTTCGGCCTGGACGACTGCTATGTCCTGGGCCTGCTGGCGGTGGAGGCTCCCCATCTCACCGACCCCGCCACCGAGGCCGACGCC
Organism: Oligosphaeraceae bacterium; assembly: GCA_051884615.1. GTDB lineage: Bacteria > Verrucomicrobiota > Lentisphaeria > Oligosphaerales > Oligosphaeraceae > UBA1724. The sequence continues at coordinate 6,951 of JBJEVT010000020.1, read as the reverse complement.
TATGGCATCCTGGAGCAGAGCTACCTGGAGACCAAGCGGATGGAAGTGGCGCTGGTCCGTGCCAGCGAGGAGAAGGCGCGTCTGGAGAAGGCCCTGGCGGAGAATGGCGGGGATTTGACCCAGGCCGCCGGCGAGCTGGCCTTCTCCGCCCTGCCCAGCTTCAGCCTCGACGACATCGTCAACCGGACCGCCGTGATCTCCTCCGTGGAGCAGTCCAAGCACATCTCCCTCCAGGAGTGCGCTCCCGAGCTGGAGAAGGTGACCAAGCCCGGCGTTCTCCTGAATCCCTGCCGCGCGGAGCAGTCCTTCTCCCTGGGCCAGGGCTTCCAGAGCGTGGTGATCCCCGTGGGCTATCAGCTGCTCTATGTTGCCGACCGGGTGGTGCCCGCCCAGGATGGCAGCCAGAGCGACGAGCGGGCGAAGGTGTCGGAACGCCTCCTGGCGGAGAAGCAGAATCTCCATGCCATGGAGTTCTTCCAGCAGCTCCAGGCCGATTCCCAGACCATGCTTCGCCCCAACACTCCCTACACCGAGAGAGTCGAGGAGTAGTCTCTCTCCGCTCCCTCCCCGTTCCAAGGGCGGGGGAGGGACGTCGGACCGGCCCCGGTTCCCTTCCGGGGACCGGTCCTTCTGCGGGGACGGGGGGGGAAAGGGAGCATATCGGGGCCTTCCACCGGGCGCATTGCCGGCAGGGGGGCCATAAGTGTTTTTCCCTAGCGGGAGGAGAAGAGAACGATGAGGCGCATCCTTTGCATCTTCCTGATTGTCCTGGGGCTGTTTCTTCTTGTGACGGGGGCGGGGAGGGCCTTGCGCCGGGGTGGGATTCCCGCCGCCTCTCCGGAGGTTTCCGTCTCTCCCATGATTCCTCCTCCTCCCGTGGAGGCGTTGCCGCCGGCGGCGGGGGAGTGGCGGGTCCGCCGTCAGGAAGGCCAGAATATCTCCCCGGGGGAGGGCCTGGGCCGGCGGGGGCCTTTCCGCATTCTTTCCAGCACCCCCTCCCAGGTTGTCCTGGAATTTGTCTTGCCTGACTATTCCCTTGTGGAGGAGACGGACGAAGAAGGGCGGGTGTGGAGCGCCCTCCAGGTGGAGGGGACGCCCCTGCGGAATTGCATCGGCCAGCCCCAGGTTCCCTGGTTCTCTCTCCCCTATGGCACCCTTCCCGGCGCGGAGGTGTCGGTGGAATGGCGCGCCGAAGGGGTGGAGGTGCGCGCCGCCGCCTGGCCCAGGCCGGGCACCGGTCCCCGGCTCTCCTCGGAACCCCGGGATTCCTCCACGACCCCTCTCTCCCTCCCGGACGGCTACGGGATGAGCTCCCCCAACGGACTCCCGGAAGCGGCCTGGCTCTCCCCGGTCTATCAGATTCGGGACATCCAGGGAACCACCGTCAGTCTGACGCCCTGTCAATACGATTTCCAGGAGGGGGTCTATCGCATCGCCACCCGGGGAACCCTGGTGCTTCGCTCCACCGCCACGGAACAGCCCCAGGTGGACGCCCAGCAGGATTTCGCCCGGCTCCAGAGAGGCTTCTTTGTGAACGGGGAGGATTTCGAGGCCGCCGAAAGCGCTCCCGTGGGCACCCTGGGCGTCCTGATTCCCGACGCCTGGAGGGACTCCGAGGTCCTGGCCCTGTATCTTCAGTGGCGCCGCTCCCTGGGATGGGAGGTGCTGTCGGCCTGCTATCCCCAGGAGACCGGGGAGGGACGGGATGCCGTCCTCCAGCAGATCCGCAGCTGGTATGAGCAGGAGGGGGCCTCCCACCTCCTCATCCTGGGAGACCTGCGCCAAATCCCCCCCTACCAGTTCTCCACCGACACCTTCTCCTACCAGACTCCCTACCAGACCCTTTGCACCGACGTGCCCTACTCCCTCCTGGCGGGGGAGAACGACTTGAGCTATGCGGATCTCTTCCTGGGGCGCATCCCCGTCCATGACCAGGCGGCCCTGGAGACCTATCTGGCGGGGCTGGTGCGCTACGAACAGGGGGAGGATGCCCGGGACGAGTGGACCAGGCGCGCCATCTACCTGGGGTCGGGCGAAGAAGCGGACTGCTGGCCCTACCAGGGGCAGACCGACTGGGCGAATGTGGCCCGCCAGAAGAACGGGATGGAGAGCGCGGGGATTCTGGATTCCTCCACCGACTTCCAGGATCCGTCGGAAGACAGGAATCTGAATTGTCCTGGCGCGCTCCAGGTGGCGGTGAACGACGGGGCATCCCTCCTCCTCTATCTGGGCCACGGGCATTGCCTGGGATTCGTCACCACAAACTACGACTCCAGATACGCCATGAACCTTGCCCCTTCCGGCCGCGCCCCCTTCTGGATGACCCCGGTCTGCGACGCAGGCCGCCTGGATCATGCCATGGCCGAGGGCGGGGATGCCTGCACCGATTCCTATTACTCCCTGGGACAGTCCCTCTTCGAGAATGAGAACGGGGACTTTGCCGCCGTTGGCGCGGTGATGGGCGGCGGCAGCACCTACTGGGACCCCCCCATCGTCCAGCTGGATTCCTTCGGGGAATCCGTGGCGGGGAGCCGCGGTGCGGAGCGTCTGTCCACCACGGGGGCCTATGCCGCCCGGGGCATGGTGGAATCGGTGGCCTTCTGCGAGAACTACCGCACCGCCTATCAGGAAGCCAAGCAGGAGGGGACCACCATGAGCAATGGCGCATACACGGCGAAGGATGGCATCTACCACGCCTGGAGCATCGTCTTCCTGGGCGATCCCTCCGCGCTGCTGCGGGTCGGCCCCCAGAGCGCCTTGGAGGTGGCCTATCAATGGCGGGAAGGCAAACTCCATTGCCAGGTGGCAGGCCTGCCGGGGGAGGATGGGGAGAACCAGCCCGTGCCCCAGAGCATCGTGGCCCTGGAACAGAATGGGGAAGTGTGCGGCGGCCGGACGGACGAGGAGGGCGTCGTGGTCCTTTCCCCCGCCTCCCTGAAAGTGGCGCTCTGGGGAGAAATCCGGGTGTTGGACGGCTCCGCGCCCCTCCGGAATTTCCGCATCCCCTTGAGCGACGGCAACGGGGACGGGGTGGTCACCAACCAGGAGATGCACCAGTGGCTTGCCCTCTGGCGGCAGGAATATGCCGGCGCGGAGGAATCCACGGAGGCCCAGGCGTTGCTGACGGCGGCGGTGCGCCAGTGGCAGGATGGCGTGCCTCCCCGTGAGGCGGTCTCCGGCGGGGAGGAGTCGGCGGGGGAGATTCCCGCCTCCCGTCTGTGGAAGGTGAAGCTGCCCTTGACGGATTCCACCCTGGAGACGGCGGCGGGGGCGGGGCTTCCCCTCCTTTCCCGGGATGACGAGAGCTTTGTGGTGCGTGCCAATTCCCCGGAACTGGATTGGCTGGCGGCGAAGAACATCCAGCCCCTGGAGACCGCCTCCTTCTCGCCGGAGCGCCCGGCCCGGAGCGTCGCGGAGATCCAGGAGCGCATGGAGGAGATGAGCCGCCGCGGCTGGCCCGATTTCCGCCTTTCCCGCCTGGGCTCCACCGCTTCGGGAGAACCTCTGCTGGCTCTGCGGGTCTCCCTCCGGGAGGAGGAGGACGCCGCCGCGGACACGACTCCTCTTCCCCAGTTGGCCCTGTGCGCCGGACTCTCCGGCGAGGATGCCGACTCCGTGGAGACGCTGATGGCGTTCCTGGAGGCGATCTGGGACGCCCGGAACGGAAAGGGGGACATCGCCCTGCGGGAGCTCCTGGACCGGTGCGTCCTTTGGGTGGCCCCCCTGCTGAATCCGGACGGCTATGAAACCGGCACCCCCCAGAATGCCCGGGGCGTGGAGCTGGAATGGGGCTTCCCGGTGGACAAGGGCACTCTGGCCCAGGGCGCCGCCCTGGGATGGGAGGAACTGTGGCGCCATCCCTCCTTCCGGGGAACTCTCTCCCTGCCTTCCCAGCCGGAGCAGTTGGCTCTTGCCCGCTGGATGATGCTTCGGCATCCGTCTGTGTTAGTCCTTCTGCGCCAAGGAGATACGTCAATTTCTTGCGCGGAGGGCGCCTCTCTGGCCCTGGGAGATGCCTGGTCCAAGAAGGCCGGCCTGCCCACCCCCGTCACCCTCGCCCAGCGCTATCCCTCCACGGGGCGTTTCTCCCAGTGGGTGGATGAATATCTGGAAATCCCCTCCCTGGAGCTCTCCCTGGATGCCCAGGCGCGCCAGGAGGCCGCCGCTCTCCTCCGGACGCTGCTGGAGGTGGTGGAGGAAGGGCAGGGCGGCACCGTGCGGGACGGGGAGACCCGGGAGCCCGTCCCTTACGCCCGCATCTCCCGCCAGGAGGACGGGCTTTCCGTGCGCGCCGACCATGAGGGGAACTACTTTCTGCCCCTGGCGGCGGAGTCCCTGGTCTTCCAGGCGGAGGGCTGGGAGGAGGGAACTTCTCCCGATTTGACCGCTTCCTCTCTTCCCCTGCTTCTGCCCATGCCGGAACGGGCGCGCTTCCTTCCGGGCGTTCCGGAAAGCCACTCCTTCCTGGGGCGGGAGATTCCCGCCTATTCCCTGGCACGCCTCTCCCTGGACGCCGGCGGCCTTCTGGAGGAGCCGGAGACGGAGACGGGCGCCCTCTGCCGCCAAGGGGAGGGGTTCCTGGATTTCCTCTGGCTGACGGCTCCCGCCTGGAAGGCGCCCCTGACCCTGACGGTCACGCCGGCCAAGGACGCCCCCGGGGAGATCGCCCTGGAGGCGACTCTTTTCACCCAGACGCAGGGGGAGCAGAGCCGACGCCACGTTCTCCTTGCGCCCGTGCGGGAATCCCTCGCCCTCTCCTGGAAGACAGGCTGGAATCTCTTTTCCGTGCCCATGGAGGGCGTTCTCGTGGATGAGCTGGAGGCCGACGCCTGGTTCTGCTGGCGCCAGGGCGCCTTCCAACCCTTCACGGGACGCCTCCTGACGCCGGGCGAGGGGTATGTGGCCCACTTCCCCGCCGCCGGCAGCAAGACCCTGTACGGGGGCGGGACGGACCAGGGAGAACGCTCCCTGGAGGCCGGCTGGCACCTCCTGGGCCCCCTCTCCCCCCGCTTCCCCTCAAAAGACTCCCCTGCCTACACCATGGGCGCCGAAGGCTGGCGCTCCCTCCTTCCGGACACCCGGATGCTGACGCCGGGCGGGGTCTATTTCCGTCGCCTGGCCAAGCCCGGTCTGGTGGCGCCGTAGGGACAGAGGGGATTCTGCAAGTTTTTTCGGATTCGGCATCAGGACCATGAAGATCATCGTTGGCATGAGCGGCGGCGTGGACTCCTCCACGGCGGCCGTGCTTCTCCAGCGCCAGGGACACCAGGTGACGGGGGTGTCCATGGCCTTGTGGAAGGAGGACTCCCCCTACCGGGGAGGAGAGAGGGAAAGCTGCTTCGGCCCCGGGGAGGAGAAATCCCAGGCGGCGGCCCGGGCGGTCTGCGAGAGGCTGGGCATCCCCTTCCTGGTCTTCGACTGCTCGAGGGAATACGAAAAGGAGGTCATCGCCTATTTCCGCCGGGAGTATCTGGCGGGGCGCACCCCCAATCCCTGCGTCCAGTGCAACGGTCGGGTGAAATTCGGCATGCTCCCCCGGCTGGCGCGGGAGGCGGGCCTGGAGTTCGACGCCTTCGCCACCGGACACTACGCACGGGTGGAGGAGGGACCCGAGGGCCGGATGCGGCTCCTCCGGGCGACTTGCCTGCCCAAGGACCAGTCCTATTTCCTCTGCCGCCTCACCCAGGAGCAGCTGCGCCATCAGCTCTTCCCCCTGGGGGGACTCGCCAAGGAGGAGGTGAGGAACCTGGCGCGGGAGGCGGGCCTGGAGGTGGCGGAGAAGCAGGACAGCCAGGATTTCTACAGCGGCGACGCCAATGAGCTCATCGGGGAGGAGGACCGCCCCGGAGAAATCGTGGAGGCGGGAACCGGAAAGGTCCTGGGCCGTCATACCGGATATTGGAAATACACCATCGGCCAGCGGAAGGGGCTGGGCGTGGCCTCCACCCGCCCCCTCTATGTGACGGCCATCGACCCCTGCCGCAACCGGGTGGTGCTGGGGGGGCAGGAGCTGGTGCTCCATCATGCCCTGACCGCCACCGGGATGAACTGGGTCTCCCTGCCCGGACTGGAGGCTCCCCTGGCCTGCCAGGTGAAGGTGCGCTCGGTGCAGCGCCCCGAACCCTGTGTCCTCGCTCCCCTGCCGGAGGGGGGCGTCCGGGCGGAGTTCCCCCAGGGAATCCACGCCGTCACCCCGGGACAGGCGGCCGTCTTCTACCAGGACGATTTGTTGCTGGGCGGCGGTTTCATCGACCAGGCCTTTCCCTGAAAATGCGCCTCGCCGCAAGAAGGCGGGGAATCATCCGTAGAATGCGGGCGTCGGGACTCTGTTTTTCCCGCGCCCCCAACCCAAGGAGAATCCAAGAATGAATTTCAATGCGAACTACCCGGAATCCATGGACCGGCAGAAGTTTGCCCTGCTGGAAATCAGCTTCATCAACAAGGTGTATGGCATCATGACCCTGGGGTTGCTGCTGACGGCGGTGACAGCCTGGCAGACCTACCAGTCCGTCGCCCCGGAGAAACTGATGACGTGGATGTTTCCCTGCTGTCTGCTGGAGGTTGTGGTGGTCATTGCTCTTTCCTGGGTCGCCACCCGGGTTCCCCCCCTCCTGTCCCTGGTGGGATTTCTGCTCTATTCCGTCCTCAACGGATTCACCCTCTCCGTCATCTTCTATGGCTACCAGATCGCCTCGATCTGGCAGGTCTTCCTGACCACCTCCGTCACCTTCGCCCTGATGTCCGGCTACGGCGTGATCACCAAGCGGGATCTGACCAGCCTGGGCAATCTCCTCTTCATGGTGCTGCTGGGGATGATCGTGGCGGGAATTCTCAATATTTTCTTCCGTTCCAGCGGCTTGGATCTGGCCCTCAGCATCCTGGGCGTGATTGTCTTCGCCGGCCTCACCGCCTATGACACCCAGAAGCTGAAGAACATCCACGAAACAGGCT
>JBJEVT010000019.1:0-3765 GCA_051884615.1 Oligosphaeraceae bacterium | reverse complement strand
GGCGCGTAGAAGATGTTGATGTAGGCGATGCCCAGGGCGCCGGCGTAGTTGGCCTGCATGGAGGCCAGATAGGTGTTCAGGTGTCCGGTGAGGACGCTGGCGCTGCGGGCGGGGAAGGATTCGGTGTTCAGGTTGGTCAGCCCGCTGAGCCCGTATTTCTTGATGTACTCGATGGAGTGGCTGGAGCAGTAGACCCGGTGGGGATAGCCCAGGTCGTGGAGGTGGATGGCGCCGGTGTCGTGGGCGGCCTTGACCTCGGAGGAGAAGATGGCGTCCAGTCCCCACTGCTTCAACACCAGCTCGGCGATGGAGAGGTTGACGGTCTCCGGGTTGTTGTTGACGATGTTGCTGTTCTCGTTGGACTTGGAGTACATGAGGTTCTCCACGAACTCCCGGGGGACCGCATACATGGAGAGGTCCCGGAGACGCCCGGCGTAGCCGTGGGACTCCAGCACGTTGTTGACCATCTCCCGGATGAGCAGGGTGTTGACCCGCTTCATGCCGCTGGCGATGATCTCGTTCTCCACCTCCTTGGCCACCGCGATGGCCTCCTCCAGCTCCATGTTCAGCTTCTCGGAAAGCTTCCGCACGATCTTGCCGCGATCCCAGGTGCCCAGGGAGGCGTCCCCCATGGACTGCACCAGCAGCAGACTCTGGTCCGTCAAGTCCCCCTTGCTCCCCTGGCCCCCCTTGCCGCTGACCCGGATGGCCTGGCGGGCGCGCTCGCGGCTCTTGCGGTACCGCTTGTAGGCGGCCACCGTGGCGGGAAGACGATGCTCGGAAAGGGTGATCTCCACCACGTCCTGCACATCCTCGATGTTGGGAATCCGCAATCCCTCCCCGTCCGGCTGGACGTAGTATTCGCACAGGGGATTGTCCAGCTGCCCCACCACGTCCCGGGCGATGGCCTCCGCCTCATCCCGGGTGAAGGCGCGGCCCTCCTGGGTGGCGGCGGCCTGCCCCGCCTTGTAGATGGCGGTGGCGATCTTCTCCGTGGTGAAGGGCACAACCAATCCGTCGCGCTTGCGGAATTTCTGGAAGGGGGAGTCGGGGAGGTTTTCCATGGCGGGGAAATAAGAGGAAAATAGGGGAATAGGAGCGGGATAGGAAAGAGAGACGCCTCCCGCCGCCTGGGGGAGGGACGGGGGCGTCAAGGAGAGAAAAGGGACCGCCTGCCGGGACCGGGGCTTCCTCCCGGGGGGAAGGTCGCCGGGTCCGGGGCGCTTTCATACTATATCTAGGTGTATTGCGTTGCGCAATCACAACATCTAGTGGATGGCGGGTACTTCTTTGTAAGTCCCCCACCCGAATTTTTATAACTCCATTCCCTGCAAGAGTATGGGGGCAGAAAAAAATTTTCTATAAAAATTATGATCCCCCCACAATCCATGGGAGGGCGGGGGGATTTCGCCCCAATATCTTGTGGCTTTCCGGGCTTATCGGAAGCGTCTGGTCTTGCGGGGATCGGGGGTGCCCTTTTTCACCGCCAGGATGATGTGGCGGACGGGGTCCTGGGGCTCCAGGGCCAGCTCCAGGTCCTCCACCACGTCGAATCCGAAGGCGGGGCAGGCGCGGGCGAAGGCGGGGGCCTCCTCCAGGGGCCAGCTCTGTCCCTTCATCAGGAGGAAGACGCCCCCGGTGGCCAGCAGCTCCGAGGCGTCGGGCAGCAGCTCCACTCCCTTGCCCACGGCCCGGGCGGTGACCACCTCCGCATGGTGCAGCAAATCCGGCCGCGCCCGTCCCACTTCCCGGCCGCGGAAGGCGCAGGCGGCGCCCTTTCCCGTGCGGGGGACGAGGGGGATGGAGGCGTTGAGGAAATCCACCTTCTTCTGGCGGGAGTCCACCAGGGTGAAGTCCTGGGTGGGCATCATGGTCATCAGGGGAAGGCCGGGATACCCGCCGCCGCTGCCCAGGTCCACCAGGGCGCTCCGGGGCTGGCAGAGGGAGTCCAGGACGGGAAGGAGGGTCAGGGAGTCCAGGAGGGAGAACTTGAGATAATCCCGGGGGGTGGTGAGGCGGGTGAGGTTCATCCACTGGTTGACGCCGTGGAGATGGCTGTAGAGGGCCTGGAAGGTCTCCCGCCGGGGATTGGGGTCGGGGAGCCCCAGTTCCTGGCAGCGCTGGAGGAACCACTGCCACTCCTCCTCCGGAAACGCCAGGGGGGGATAGTGCTGGGGGCGCAGATCCAGGGGTTGCCTTTCCGGCAGGGAGGGAGCGGGGGTCATGGCAGGGCGCGGGGGATTCGGGGGAACGGGGCGGTCAGGAACGTTTCTTGCGGACGGAGAAGCCGAAATGCCCCAGCTCCTGTCCCAGGGAATAGTAGTGCCCGTGGGCGTAGGCCAGCAGATTGGCCTTCTGGAGATCCAGGCGCCCCGTGGCGTCGATGAGGTCGGAGGTCACCTGGACGGCCACCACCTCCCCCAGATACAGGACGTGGGAGCCCAGCTCCAGCTTCTGGCGCACTTCGCACTCCAGGGAAACCGGGCACTCCTCCACGACGGGGGCGACCACCCGGGAGGCCGCCAGGGGGGTGAGCCTCCGGGCGGCGAACTTGTCGGTGTCCCGCCCGCTGATCACCCCGCAGTAGTCCACGGTCTCCGCCTGCTCCGCCGTGGGGAGGTTGACGGTGAAGGCGTGGAGCGTCTCGATGAGGCTGTAGGTGAAGCGGCTGGGGCGCACCCCGATGCCCACCATGGGCGGCTCGGAGCAAAGGGTCCCCGCCCAGGCGGCGGTCATCACGTTCCAGGGAAGGCGTCGCCCGTCGCCCGCCCCCACCAGGACGGCGGGAACGGGGGCGAGCTGGGTGCCGCCCGGCCAGATGGTCTTGGGGATGGACATGGCGGATTCTCCCCGTCCTAGCACTTCCAGCCGCATTCCCGCATGAGCTGGACGAACTTGCGGCAGTAGTCCAGATAGATGTCCCGCCGGAATTTTCTGGCGGCTTCGCTGTTGTTGTCCCCCTGGGGGTCGTGGAAGACGAAGCCCACATGGGGTTCCATGGTGATGCCGCCGTCGTATCCGGAGGCCAGGAGGTCCTTCATGATGGCGCGGACGTCTCCGGCGCCCTCGCCGGCGAAGGTGAAGACGGGTTCGGGGCGGGAGCCGTCCTCCTTGGGCAGGGCGAGGGCGTCCTTGATGTGGATGTGGGTGATGTGCGCCTTGCAGCGGCTGTAGAATTCCCAGGCGGACTGGAGGGGGAAGGGGCGGGCGCCCAGGCGGCGGTAGTTGAAGCAGGGGTTTCCGGTGTCGAAGATCAGGGTGAAGGCGGGGCTGTCGACGGCCTCCAGGAGCTTCAGGGTGTGTTCGTGGCTCATGCCGCCGTAGTTCATGCAGTTCTCATGGCCGTACACGATGCCGTTGTCCTCGCAGATTTTCACCAGCTCCCGGATTTTGGCGAAGATGATGGCCTCCAGTTCGGGGGAGTCCGCGGGTTCGTCCTCGGGCACCAGGAAGGACATGCCCCGGACCAGGCGGCATCCCAGCTTCTGCATCCGGGGGATGGCGTTGAGCAGTTCCTGGCGGCTGGCCTGGAAGTCCTCCTCCTTCCGGGGATGGCGGGCCCAGTTGGCCACGGAACTGCCGTAGCAGTTGATGCGGACCCCGGCGGTCTCCAGGGCGGCCTGCAGGGCGTCGAATTCCTGGTCGGACATGGTGCCCAGCAGCTTTCCGTCCACGTTGCGCAGCTCGATGTGGGACCAGCCCAGTTCCTTGGTGACGGCAATCTGGCCGGCCAGGTCGGCGCAGGCCTCATCGGCGAATCCGGAG
>JBJEVT010000018.1:0-174862 GCA_051884615.1 Oligosphaeraceae bacterium | reverse complement strand
GAGCCGCCGGCCATGGGCGGGAAGGGAGGGGAATGGGATAATATATGCCCGGGCACCCCTTCCCCGCTCCCCTTGGCGCCCGCGGGTTTCCCGGTTCCGGAGACGCCCTCCCCTGGTTTTCTCCCGCGTCATGGAGGGAGACGTCCCCTGGGACGGCATTAAATTACGCCCCATGATTGATTTGCATTGCCATAGCACCGCCTCCGACGGCACCCTCACCCCCACCCAGCTGGTGGCCCTCGCCCGAAAAATCGGGCTGAACGCCCTGGCGCTGACGGACCACGACACCCTGGACGGGCTGGAGGAATTTCGGCGGGCGGGAAAGGAGAGCGGGCTCTGCTGCGTGCCGGGGGTGGAGCTGGCGGCGCAAAGCGCCACCCAGGCCCATTGGGGCTTCCACATCGTGGGGCTCTTTCTCCAGGAGACTCCCTCCCGGGAGATGGCGACCCTGCTCCAGGGATGCCTCCAGGCCCGGGCGGTGCGCAACGCGACCATCCTGGAACGCCTCCATGCCCTGGAAATTCCCCTGACCATGGAGGAAGTGGAGGATGCAGCGGGCGGCGAAGTGGTGGGGCGTCCCCATTTCGCCCTGGCTCTTCAGCGCCGGGGCGTGGTTCCCTCGGTGCAGGCCGCCTTCGAGCGCTTCCTGGCGACGGGGAAACCCGCCTACGCCAGCCGGAAACTCCCCACGCCGGAGGAGGCCATCTCCGCCATCCACTCCATGGGAGGGGTGGCCGTGTGGGCCCATCCCTTCACCAAGGGCAACCACACCGTGCGCCAAATCCACCAGATGGCCGTGAATCTGAAAGCCATGGGCATGGACGGCATGGAGGCGCACTACGCCATGCACACGCCCAAACAGGTGGAGAATGTCCTGGAAATCACCCGGGAAGTGGGACTCTTCCCCTCCGGCGGCTCCGACTTCCACGGCGAGGCGTTCCGGAATGTGCATCTGGGCACGGGCACGGGAAATCTCCAGGTGCCCGACCGCTATCTGGAACCCCTCCGGCTCTGCGCCCGGCGACGCGCCGCCCTGGCGCAATGCCTCCAACGCCTGGACACGGGAAGCTGAGCGGAAATGACGCCGCCCCGCTCCGGAACCAGAGCGATCCCCCGGGACGGAAATTCCTCCGGCGCCCCCGGGGATGCCGGAACAATGGCCGGGGCCGCCCCCGCATGATATTAAGAATATCCCCTACCCCCCCGCGGGATTCTCACAGGGATGCCAGGAACGCCAGGGACTGGCGGCGCAAGGGCTCCAGCCGTTCCTGGACGTCCCGGTAATCCATGGGAGAATCCAGACGCCGGGCGGCCGTTTCCACCTCCTCCGGCTTCACGATGCGCTCCTGCAACCCCAGGAGGGAAAGGACATCGGCAATCCGGTCGAAGCGGTGGTTCCGCGTGGAGGGCGTGACCAGGAACGGGCGCTGGAAGACCAGGGAGAACATGACGGCGTGGAAGCTGTCCGTCACCACCAGCGGGGCGTTTTGGAGGGAAGCCAGGTAGTCAGGGATGGTGGTGGCGAAGGGGCGCCGGACGCCCGGGGTGGGCAGGCGGCGTTGCCGGACGGCGATGATCCGCGCCGGCTCTCCCGTCGCCTTCCCCAGGTGCCGCAGCAGCTTTCGATGGGCCGGGGTCTCGTCCAGCAGGACGGCGGTGATGGCGGGCTTCACGGGGCATGCCTCCTCCAGCAGGGGCTGGAAGAGAGCGGGAGGGGCGGCCAGCACCGGGTCCAGGACCCGGACGGCGTCGTCCCGTCCCAGTCTCCGGCAGATTTCCCGTCCGCTCTCCTCCCGGACGCTGATGCGGTGGAAGCGTCGGAGGAGTGCGCCCATGGCCTCCTGGATTTCCGGGGCGAAATGCCGGTCGCTTCCCTCGCCGAAGCTGGCGGCATAGGAGCACGCCCGCACGGTTTCCGGCACCCCCTCCAGGAAATAGCTCTTCCAGGCGTCCCGGGTCAGATCCGGGTTCCACACCTGGTCGCTTCCCACCACCACGGTGTCCAGCCCCAGTTCCCGGCACAATTTCGCCGGGGAGGCGTCCCGCGGGCCGGAGATTCGGAGGCGGCCCTCCCGGAACGTCCGGAAAGCCTCCTGCTGCGCCCGCTTCCGGAACTTGTACCAGGGGGCGGCGGGGATGTCCATGAAGGGGGGCACCACATCCAGGAGGGTGACCTCCGCCCCGGGATTCTCCTGCGTCAGGAGATGCTGGAGGGCGTAGGCCTGGAGCACCGCCCCGAAATTGTGGGTCCGGTGGAAGGTGAGGATTCCCACGCGCCGGGAGGCGGCGCCGGAAGAGGAGGCGAGGGGTGAGGGGGTGTTCATATCTTGGCGGGCTCCTCCAGCGAGGCGATGCCCTGGAGGCATCCCATGAGGGCGGGCACGGCCGTCTCCACCCGCAGGACGGACTCCCCCAGGGTGATCGGCAGAGCGCCGGCCTGCAGCAGGGCGGCCTCCTCCTCCGGGGAGAATCCCCCCTCCGGCCCCACCCACAACGCCCGGCACCCCCGGGCCGCGGCCGGGCTCAGTCGCCGCCGCTCCGTGGCCTCCGCCGCCGGCGAGGCGCCAAAGACCCCGGTCTCCGCGGGGGGATATTGAAGCAGGGCCTGGGGAAACTCCAAAGGCGGCAGCAGGGCGGGAAGGAAGGGATTGCCGGATTGCTTCAAAGCCCCCGTCAGGGTCTCCCTCCAGCCCTCCGACACCTCCTCCGGCCGGGAAACCCCGTATGTACATAGGATGGGCTGTATCCCCCGGATCCCCAGCTCCACCGAGGCCTTCAACACCAGGTCGAAGGCCTTCCCCCTGGGCGGCGCCACCAGAAGGACCGGGGAAAGGACGGGACGGGAAAAACGGCGGCAGGAAAGAATCCGGCACACGGCCTCCCGGCAGGAACGCCCCTCCCCGCGGGACACCAGCACGCACTCCGCCTTCTCCCCCTCCCCGTTCAACAGCTGCAGACGATCCCCCGCCTCCAGACGCAACACCCGCAGGGCATGCTGGGATTCCGCAGGGGGAAGGGACACCGTCGCCCCGGGCTGATTCAGGGACTGGGGAAGGAAGAAACGACGAATCTGCATGGCGAACAGGAGGAAAAGCCCCCTCCCCCCAAAAAAATGAAGGAGAAGAGGGGGACGCGGGCGAATAGGGAATCCCTAGAAAATCCCCTCCTCCCGGGGAGGAAGGGGCTCCTGCCCCGGGGGAACGGGAGGCAGGGGACGACGGGACGACGGGGGACGCGCGTCCCCCGGGGCGGGGGCGGGGGACGACGGACGGGGCGACACGGCCCCGAAGGCCTCCTCCACCTGGGGAGCCACCTCCCCCGGCGCCACGGCAACCCCGCCGCCACGATGACTCTCCAACAGCTGCAGGGATTCCCCGTAGACAACCGGATTCTTCCGGGGGATCTTGGTCTTGGCGTCCACCCAGCTCTCGATATGCAGACGCCCTTCCACAAAAACACTGCTCCCTTTCCGCAGGGAGTGCTGGCAGAAATCCGCAAGACGCCCTGTGAACATGACGTCTATGTACTCCACCTCCTCCCGCTGGGAACCGTCCATGGAGTGGACACGACGGTTGACCGCCAGGCTGAAACGGCAAAAGACCGTCCCCGTCTTGCTGCTGTTCAACGAGGGGTCCCGGGTAAGGCGACCCATGAGAAAAACACGATTCAAGTTGGGCATGCTCGTAAGATAGTCCGGCTTTTCCTCTTCCCCATGCGACGACGGACTCCTTCCCCGCACGGGAACCGGCCACCCCCCGAGGACATCCGCCCTCCTCCTGCACCAGACAACACCAGGGATGGCTCGTAAATGAAACTTAAGATAAGCAGAAAATGAAATATTGCAAGATTTTTATGAAAGTCGACTTGCATTTCTGAAAATCCCCCTTATGGTAATCCCGAGGCCCCCCCTCTCCCCGCCCGCAACCCACCTGCGAAGACACGCCCGGTGCCTCCTGCTCCCCGCCGCCACCCCCCAGGAGGCGGAGTCCCCGAAGACGGAGGCGGTCCAGGAGGCGCCCACGGTGAAGCAGCTCCGGGGGAAGCTTCTGTATAAGCGGAACCAGATCCGCAAGCTGGAGAAGGCCGCCTGCGAAGCGGACGCCGCCCTCCAGGGGAAGGTGACGGAGCTGGAGAGCCAGCTCCAGGCCCTCTACCTGGCGGCGGAGCCCAGGCTCCAGGCCCTCTACCAGGAGGAGAAGACTCTGCTCACCCAAATCCAGGAGGCAACCCCCAAGAAATAGCCATTCCATCCCCCCCCGGGGCACTCCCCTTCCTGTAGCAAGCGAACGGGGGGAAGAGGAGGCCCCGGGCACCCCCGCCGCCTGGGAAACCGGGAGGCCGACACCCTCCTCCCCGGAAGAAAATATTTTCCCTGGCGTACGCTTGCAATAGCCAGAAAAAAAGTTATCTTATGCAAAAATCGTTAAATCCGGGGGAATTTTCCGGGAAAATCTGAATTTTTCCACTTGCAACCCCCTGCCCCGTGCGCTAGAGTACGTTTTCGTACATGCAGACATGAAGCCCAGGCAGGGATTTTTTCGAGGGGGCGCTCCCGACGGCGGAGACCTCCTCCTCTCCCCCCCGGGAGCCGACCGGACACTTTCGTTTTTTAGGTTTGTTTCCCCAATCGTTCCCCCTCAACCCCAATACAAGGACAAGACAATGAAGAAATCTCTCATCGCTTTGTTTGTTGCGGCTTTCTGCTTCAGCAGCATGGCTCAGGTCCTGGTCTATGACTTCTCCGCTTCCTTCAAGCGCCTGGATGTCAAGCAGGTGACCTACTCCTACAAGAACGCCCAGGGCGCCACTGTGAAGAACGCCAAGATGGATTCCGCCAAGGTCGTCAGCGACAAGTTCTCTGGCTACATGGTCGTGGAAGCCTGCCAGAAGTGCGAAGGCGACATGGTGGAGAGCACCGGTGACAACGACGCCGTGTTCTACATCACCCGCAGCGGCGACAAGGCCAAGAACGTCTACCGCGGCATCGGCTGGTTCTATGCCAACATGTTCGGCGCCAAGCCCATGCTGCGCGATGGCGTGGTCGTCAACGGCGACAAGTTCACCGACACCTCCGCTGACTTCGCTCTGCCCCTCGTGTGGCAGTCCATCGAAGAGACCAACGTGGGCTTCCTGGGCTTCGACAACATCAGCGGCGAGGCCGAGCTCTACGGCCAGGGCTATGGCAAGGTCACCAAGCTGACCACCGTTGAGAAGCAGGATCCCATCATCGAGGGTGGCGACTGCGACGGCACCATCACCATCCCCCAGGAAGACATCGTCACCACCTGCTGGATGGTCAAGTCCCTCTCCGGCTCTGTTGTCGGCGACACCGGCTACACTGGCGTCTGCAACGACTTCCTCTTCGACGTCTGCGACCTGGAGACCCCCACCATGGATCACTGGGCTCCCCTCCCCGGCACCTTCACCCTGAAGCTGAACAACAGCCTGACCTTCGAGAAGAAGGCCTTCCGCTTCGAGGACTTCGCGGATGCTGAGGAAGAGATCCTCAAGAAGCTCCGCCTCGGCGACAAGAAGCTCTACGGCGACGGCGAAAACGACCTGGGTCTGGAAGACAGCGTGATCTGGGGCGAGGAGTAATCCTAGTGCCTCAACCATAGGCCTGCCCTCCCTGTGAAGACAGGCCTATCTCTCCGAAAAGGAAGGAATAGTTCGCTATTCCTTCCTTTTTTGTTCCCGGGGGGAGATGCCGGGCGTGGGCCGTGTCCATGCGGCGTTCCCGTGCCTCCTTCCCTTCTGCCGGGAACCTCTCTCCCCCGGGAGAGTCAAAAGGCGGCTCGCTTTTCCCCGGGCGCATAGGTCCCGGGGTCCTTTCCTTTCCCTACCTTTTCCCATGCGAAAGAACCTGCTTCTCCCTCTTTTTGCCCTGCTTCTCCTGGCGGGGGCCATCGCCTTCGGGCTGCGACATTCCGCCATGTCGCCGCCGGAGAAGGAAACGCCGGCAGAGTCCTCGCCCCGGCAGGGGGAGGCTCCCTCCACCGCCATGGACAGCGCGACCGCCCCCCGGGGGGAAATCCTCTTCGGGGAGGAGGAGGTGGTTCTCCTTCCGTCCCTGAGAGACTGGGAGGAGGAGGGCGCCCGGGACGGCGAGGTGCAGCGCATGCAGGAGATTCTGGACACCAACCAGAACGACGAAATTCTCGCCCAGGCGGAATTCCTGGTGGAGTCCGCCTCGGAGGTGCGTCGCTACGCCGCCATCGCCCCGTTGCGGTGGGTCAGCAACCCCGCGGCCATTCACCTTCTGGCGAAGCTGGTGGGGGATCCGGAGCCGGAGATCGCCCTGGAGGCCCTCTCCGCCATCGGGGGAATCCTGGACACCATCGCCACGGAAATCAACACCTCGGACGAGGGAGATCTGGAGGTGACGGAGGATCTGGAGCTGGACGAGTTCTACGAATCCGCCACGGAAGCCATGCTGGCCTGCACCGACCAGGATTCCCTGGATGTCCTGATGTTCAAGGTCTCCACCATGGACGTGTCCCTGTCTCTCCCCATTTTCCTGGAAATCCTGGAGCAAGGCCAGGACTGGCAGCAGGAGACCGCCCTGGAATTCATGGACAATGTGACCCATGGCGACGGCGTCACCAACCGGGAAGAGGCCTACCTTTGGCTAAAGAACGCCAATGGGGAACAACGGGTGGATCCCTGATCTATTCATCCTCCCTCCATCCCCCATTCCTACCCTTTCTTACACCATATACATCTCCCCCATGAAATCCCTCCTCCCCTTCTTCGGCGCCCTCCTGCTCCTGCTGGCCTTCGTTCCCGGATGCTCCCCGTCCCCCGTCCCGGGGGAGGAGGAGGCGTCTGTCTCCCTCCAGGACGCCGGCGAGCCGGAGGCCGAGATTCAGGAGGACTCGTCCCTCACGGCGACGGGCATGGCCATTCTGTCCGGCCGGGATGTGGCCTTGCGCCTCTTCGACCAGGAATACACCTACAGCGAGATTCTGGACTATTTCCAGCGTCTGCAGAACGCCGCCGTCCGGAACAAGAACCGCTCCAGCCAGGGCGACCTCCCCTTTGAGGAGAACACCCGGCAGCAGAAGCAGTGTCTTCAGCTCCTCCGGGGCATCATCCAGCAAAAGGTGCTTCTGCAGGAAGCCAGGGAGAAGTGCGAGCCCCCCACCGAAGCGGATCGCCACCGCCTCTCCCTGCGCTGGACGGAGACCAACCCCGGCAAGACCCTGGACGACTATCTGGCGCGCTTCTCCGAGAGCCCCGTCAGCTCCCTCCAGATCTCCCGCACCGACGCCCTGCTTCTCCTGAAATATCTGGACAGCCATCTGGCGGATGTCCAGGTTCCCCCGGAAATGGTGGAGGATGGCAAGAAGCGGCTTCAGGATCTCCGGAACTTCTTTCAGCAGGAGATGGCGAAGAGACTGGAAGAGTTCAAGGCCATTGCGAAAATGGACGGTTTCCAGACCGACGAGGGCTTCTGCCTCCTGGCCAAGAACTTCTCCGAGGGGGCGGAATCGGTCCAGGGCGGCGTCTTCTCCACCCCCATGACCCGCCAGGAAATCACCGACTGCAACTGGGGGCAGCCCTTCACTCTGGTCAAGGGCCAGAGCAGCGGCCTCATCGAGACCCCCACCTCCTACCGCTACATCCGGGTGCTGGAGGAATATCCTCCCCAGCAGGCGGGCGGCGAGGAAACCCTGAAGGTGGCGCAGATTCTTCTCGCCAAGCGTGAACCGGAGGGAATCCCCACCGAGGAGGAGCTTGTCAAGAAAATGCAAAAGAGCTTCCAGGAGAAGTGGACCCTGCAGCATATCGCCCCCATCCTCCGCTCCGATGCCTTCGACTGCCCCCTCTTCCCCCTGATCCTGGAAGACTGGCTCCCCGCCGGAGACTAACCCCTTCCCCCGCCAGGGCGCTCCCCCGGCGGGGCGCTCCCCCGGCGGGGATTCCCCCGAACGACACGGGCGGGGCATGCCTCGGCATGCCCCGCCCTGTTTTCTTGCGCCCCCCGCGGTTCCGCGGCGGCGACGCACCCTCCCCCTTCAGAAATGATTGCGCCAGGTGAAATCGGCGGCGGGGCGGTGCTGGAAATGGCCCTCGGCGGGTTTGGCCTGGGGGCCGGGGTAGCCCAGGGGCAGGAGCGCCACGGGGACCAGTTCCTTGGGAATGTTCAGCTCCTGCTGGAGTTTCGGCCGGTCGAAGTAGGCGACCCAGCAGCATCCCAGGCCCAGGGAGGCGGCCTCCAGCATCATGTGGGTGGTCACGATGGCGGCGTCCGTTTCCCCGATGGGCTCGCCCTCGGGATTCACCCAGCAGCCATGGCGATCGTAGCAGACCACGATGGTCAGGGGCGCCTGGAACTGGCAGGGGGTGCAGCGGCGGATGGCGGCAAGCACCTCGGGGTCGTCCACCACAAGGAGACGCTGGGGCTGCCGGTTGCAGCCGGTGGGAGCCAGGGAGGCGGCTTCCAGAATCGCCTTCACCTTCTCCTCCTCCACGGGGGTCGCCGCATAGTTTCTCACGGAAAAACGCTCACGAGCCAGGGCAAGAAAATCCATTTCCTACTATCCTCCTATCTGTCGGTGTCCACTTCCCTCCATGCGCCCGGAGACGGGACGCGGGGGACGAAACCAGAATATACCCCGCCCCGGCGCCCTCCTCCCGCTTTTTCCCCGCCGCAAGACACGGCCCCTCCGCAGGGCTATATTATCCCCCATCTTTCCCCTTGCCCAGAACGCAGAGACTCCCTTGCCCGGCTCTGCAGGAACGGGTCGATTCCACACGCTTCCCACAAGGAGAGTCCCTCATGCGCCCACCCATGATGTGGTTGGACTGGGTCATCGTCGCCCTTCCCCTCATTGCCGTCGTCGTCATCGGCTTCATCGCCGAACACTATGTCCGCAGCGTATCCGACTTTTTGGCGGCGGGGCGGCGGGCGGGCCGTTATCTGCTGACCGTCTCCGAGGGAACGGCGGGCATGGGCCTGATCTCCGTGGTCGCCATGTTCGAGCAGAAATACAAGGCGGGATACGGGCTGGACTTCTGGGGCGGCCTCACCTCCTTGATCTATCTGGCCATGACCCTCACCGGCTTCGTCACCTACCGGTTCCGGGAGACCCGGGCCATGACCATGCCGGAGTTCTTCCAAAAACGATACAGCCGGGGCTTCCGCATCCTGGCGGGCCTGCTGGCCTTCATCTCCGGCGTCATCAACTACGCCCTCTTCCCCGCCGTGGGAGGACGCTTCCTCATCTATTACTGCGGCCTCCCCTTCACCCTCCATCTCTTCGGCCTGGAAATCTCCACCTACGGCCTGGTGATGGCGGTGGCTCTGGCGGTGGCCCTGGCCATCGTCCTGGCCGGGGGACAGCTCACCACCATGATCACCGACTGCTGCCAGGGCATCTTCGCCTACTTCGGCTACGCCGTCATCACCATCACCCTCCTCTGGCTCTTCTCCGCCCAGGACATGGCCGACGCCGTGCTCAGCCGCCCCGACGGAGAGAGCTTCTTCAACCCCTTCAACATCGGACATCTCTCCGATTTCAACATCCTCTTCGTCATCATCTCCATCGTGGGCGCGGTCTACGCCCGCAACGCCTGGCTGGGCGCCCAGGGCTACATGGCCTCCGCCAGCAGCCCCCATGAACAGAAGATGGCGGGAGTCCTGGCCTCCTGGCGCACCGGTTTCCTGAACATCTCCCTGATGCTGCTGGTCATCGGCGCCTACACCTACATGAACAGCAAGACCTGGGAATCGGGACAGAAGGCGGTGATGGAGGAGCTGACCCTGCGGACCGCCCAGGATTTCCACCTGGAGGAGAAGGAGCAGCGCACCCAGGCCCTCTTCCGGGGCGAGGACGCCAGCGCCGGCGAGACGGCCGCCTTCGAAGCCGCCAGGACGGAGCTGATCCAGGCCCAGAACACCGCCCGCACCATCGGCACCCAGATGCTGGTGCCCGTGGCCCTGCGACACATCCTCCCCATCGGCGTCACGGGAATCTTCTGCGCCCTGATGATTTTCCTGATGGTCTCCACCGACACCACCTATCTCCATAGCTGGGGCACCATCTTCATCCAGGACGTGGTCCTCCCCATCCGCAACAAACCCATCACCGCCCGGGCGCAGATGAACCTGCTGCGATGGGCCATCCTGGGCATCGCCGTCTTCTCCTGGTTCTTCAGCTACTACTTCCAGCAGGGGGACTACATCATGCAGTTCTTCGCCCTGACGGGAACCATCTTCCTGGGCGGCGCGGGCTCCTGCATCATCGGCGGCCTCTATTGGCGCAAGGGCACCACGGCGGGCGCCTACACCGCCATGATGGTGGGGTGCTTCTTCGCCATCCTGGGCTTCTTCCTCAACCAGCAGTGGGCCACCCTGGTCTATCCCTGGTTCTCCCAGAACCACCCCGCCTTCCTGGAAGGCTTCCGGGTGACCCTGGAAAATCTGGGGAACGCCCTCCCCATCGTCCAATGGAACACCTCCCCCCAGGACTTCGCCTCCAAATTCCCCATCACGGGCCAGGAAATCTACTTCCTGGGCATCCTCTTCTCCGTGGGAAGCTATGTGGCGGTCTCCCTGCTCACCTGCCGCCAACCCTACAACCTGGACGCCCTGCTCCATCGCGGAGAATACAACCTGGAACACAAGGTGCCCCAGGAAGGGGAGACGCC
Organism: Oligosphaeraceae bacterium; assembly: GCA_051884615.1. Classification (GTDB taxonomy): domain Bacteria; phylum Verrucomicrobiota; class Lentisphaeria; order Oligosphaerales; family Oligosphaeraceae; genus UBA1724. Next base: position 164,209 of record JBJEVT010000018.1, on the reverse strand, counting down.
CTCCCTGAAAAAGGGATTCTCCCTGTCCATGCTTGCCGGCATCACCCCCGAATACTCCCGGGGCGACCGCATCCTGGCATGGTCCGTCCTCATCTACTCCCTCTACGGCTTCCTCGTCTATCTGATCCAGATGCTCCTGAACGCCTTCCCCGCCACCCGCTGGTCCGAGGAAACCTGGGTCAAGTTCTTCCTCTACTACACCCTGCCTCTCTCCCTCGCCATCGGCGTGGTCACCACCATCTGGTTCACCTGGGGAACCATCCGGGATCTGGGACGCCTCTTCCGGGCACTGAAGGAAAACTACGATAAGGGCGGCGCGCTCCCGGATGACAATCAGGACAATGGACAGCTCCTCACCAAGTGATTCCCCGGAATCCCTGACACCCCCCCGCGACCCAAAGGGAAACACCCCCGCCACACTCCAGGTGCGCCCCGCCACACGGGAGGACATCCCGGAAATCCTGGCGCTCCTGGAGGAATTCGTGCGGCAGCAGCTGGTGCTCCCCCGCACCCCGGAGGAAATGGCGGAAAATTACCGCAACTTCGTGGTGGCCTGCCGCCAGAAGGACGGAACCCTGGTGGGCGTGGGCGCACTGCGCCCCCACGGAGAGGGACTCTTCGAGGTGCGCTCCCTGGCCGTGCCCCAGGCCTACCACGGACAGGGCATCGGCTCCCGAATCGTGGAGGCTCTCCTCCAGCGGGCACGGAATATGACTCCCCCCGCCCGATGCGTCTTCACGCTCACGAAACGCCCGGCCTTCTTCCGCAATCTGGGCTTCCGGCTCGCCCCGAAGGAGGACTTCCCCGCCAAAATCTGGACGGATTGCCGCCTCTGCCCGAAATATCACTGCTGCGACGAGATTGCCCTGCGCCGGGAACCCTGACGGCCTCCGCGGGAATCCCAGAATCTTCCCGCAGATTTTCAGGGGGAAAAGTGTAAGAGACACCCCCTTGGGGGATAGTTGGTGACGTTGGCTGGTTTCTCACCTCTATCCCCTTTTCCTATTCCCCCCGAGAAGATGCTCCCCATTCCCTTCCTGCGATTCCACCGGGCAGCCGTCCTGGGCCTGATTCTCCTTCCCTTGCTGGTCTCCGGGAACGACCGTGATGTTTTCCTGAGAGAGATCAGCCAGAGGAAGGCGGAGGAGATTTCCGCCAGCGTCCTGCCCACCCATCCCGGCCAGGAGATGTGCGATGCCTTCATCCGAAAATTCCGTGCCGATTCCTTCAAGAACCGGAATGACGTGGCACGCCTCCTGCGTATCCAGGCGGACGAGGAGCTTTCCCAGCTGGGCATCGACTTGAGCCGGCCGCCCTTCCTGTGCCCCGCGGATGATTTTGTCTCCTACGAGGAGATTCTGCAGAACATCCGGAAGGAATACGAGGCCAAGCTGGGGATGATGTTCATGGAAGCGGAGAAGCAGGTCAAGGACCCCGACTTTCTGGCGGGAAAAATCCACGCCCTTTGCCAGGAGCAGAAGAACATCCAGGGCATCGGCAACCTGGGGGAATACAAAAACATCAACAGGGAGATTCCCTGGAACCTGTGCCTCCGGGAACCCGCCCGGAAGCTCCAGGAACTCTACGACCAGGTGCTTGCCACCACCCGGGACGAGGTGCTGCGGGAATTCAACCTGGAGAACAAACTGGCCGATCTGGAACGGGCGGCCCGGGTGAAATACAAGCTCTACAAGAAGAAGCAGCGGGTGGAGGTCTCCTATTCCAGCGCCGGAAAGATCTCCACCACCCTCAAAGGCCCCCTCATGAACGTCACCCCCGACCGCATCCAGGTGGGTCCGAAGGTGATTCTCCGCATTGATCTCCCCGAGGAAATCCAGGCCCTCTTCTACGAGGATGTCAATACGAAAATGGTGGAGCAATTCGTGACGGAGAACCGGGTGGATCTCGACCAGGAGGTCGTGGCTCTGACCAACCAGCGGATGGAGGCGCGCCTGCCTTCCGTCCTCCTGGAGAACGGCTATGTCCCCACTCTCCGCTTCGGCTCCCTGTCGGGAAATCTCTATCTCAAGGAAAGCTGGATTCCCATGAAGGAATATGCCCCGATCCTCCAAAAACACATCCTCCAGGATCTCCGCACCGAAATCGGCAAGGAGAGAATCGTGAAATACATGGAGAAGCAGGGATACTTCTTCTCCACCCAGGAAATGGAATGGACCTGCCAGGAGGCCAAGGACTATGTCCTCGTCGCGAAGCCCTACCTGGCCCTGGTGGGGAAGGCCAAGGACGCCACCGGCTGGAAGCTGATTCGGGACGAGAAGGCCAAGCTGGGGTATCAGCTGCTCTCCCCCTATGACTCCTTCAGGCTGGAGTGCCAGCGCACGGCCCAGTATATGCTCCAGAACGGCTACCAGAAGGACGCCTGGCTCCCCGACTACGATTACTGGACCGCCTTCATCACCAAATGAAATCCCCCTCCGGGGAGGAGAGGGAGCTTGACATGGCAAGGGGGGGATTGGTCCCCTGGCGGCGGGGTGGGCGTCAGGGTGGCCGGGTCTTGCAAAATCCACCGTAAGTGCTACAGTAACGGAGTTTGCGGCCAGCATAGCTCAGTTGGTAGAGCAGCGCATTCGTAATGCGCAGGTCAAGGGTTCAAGTCCCTTCGCTGGCTCCAGTTTTCATTCCTATACCCAAGTCATTGGAATCCCGGGCGCCTTGCCGCCCGTTCCCAGAAGATCCCGCCTGGGGAGCCGCCATTCCTTCCAGGAGGGGAAGGCTCCACGGCCTGACGGCCTCGGATTCCCAGCCGACCCCGGCGCCCCGCACAAGGAGGTGACCGGGGTTTCTTTTTTCCCTTTTATCCGGGTCTCCTGGAGTGCCGCCTATGTTTTCCCTTCCCCGTCCCGCCATCCTCCTGCCCCTGGTCCTGGGATTGGCTCTGCCTCTCCTCCCCCTCCGGGCCGACACCATCAAGGCCGACAAGGTGACCATCGCCCTGGATTCCCCCGCCGGACTCAGCTTCACCGAATGCACGGGCGCCACTCTCCGCACCTCCTACACCAACACCAACATCGGCAACGAGGAGGACACGGGCACGGGCAAAGTCCTGCCTGTGGCGGGCGCCAATTTCCTGGAGCTGACCGGCACCAGCACCCCCGCGGCCAAACCCCGCAGCGGACGCGTCAAGGCCAAGTTCTCCTTCTCCCTCCAGGGCGCCGGCACCCTCACCTTCCAACACCGGGTCAACACCTACGGCTTCAACGACGATGTCCTGGTCTTCTACGAGGGCGACATCGACGACGAGGACGCCGAACTCCTCTCCCTGGGAGGAGACTACTGGAGCAACCTGGAGAAGGACGAGGACGGCAACCGGTGGTATGACGTCAACGACTACAGCTTCTGGAACGAGGACTCCCTCTCCTTCTCGGCGGACGCCTACTCCCGCACCATCCAGGTGGCCCTCCTCGCCCCGGCGCTGGATGAATGGTACGAGGCCCCCGACGCCGACACAAAGTCAGAAAACGACCTGCAATACAAGGCCTGGCTGGACGCCTTTGTCTGGGAGCCCGACGAGGACGCCTTCCTCTGCGAGGTGCTCCCTCAAAGCGGCACCAGCTTCGGCGCCAACGGCATCTTCGCCTCCCTGGAGACCGACTACCTGCAGGATGACGGCACCCCCCTCTTCACCTTCCACTACACCCTGGACGGCAGCACCCCCTCCGCCAAATCCCCCCTCTACAACGCCGAGGACGGCATCTACATCAACCAGACCTGCCGCCTCCGGGTGGCCGTCTACGAGGGAACCACCCTGGTCACCGACGCCATCTCCGCGGACTACACCCTGCGGGAACCCCCCAAGGCGCCCCAGATCCAAGTCTCCCCCGGAGATCCCTTTGTCTCCGGAGCCAGCGTCCACTTCTTCCCGGGGGAGGAGGGGAGCCACACCCTGGACTACCGCTACACCACCGACGGCTCCACCCCCGCGGCGGACTCCCCCGGCGGCTCCACCTGCGCCCTTGACGCCCCCTGCACCCTGAAGGTGCGCGCCTATGACGACGGCACCCTGGGGGAAGTCGCCACCTTCACGGCCACCCGGGCACCCGCCCCCGTGGTGTCCCGCATCCTGGACGTCCTGGACGAGGAGGAGAAGCTCTCCTCCTCCAACGGGGTCTTCCTGAAGAGCGCCGAACTCTTCCTGGCCGCCTCCACCCGCCCCGCCGACGGGGAGTGGGAGATCTACATCCGGGCTGACGGCTATTCCCCGACCCCTGCCTCCTCTCCCATCATCGTGGGCGGCGACACCACGGTGGAATTCCTCCTCCACCGGAAGGAGGGCACCCTCTCCCCCCTCTACGCCGGCGGTCAGGGCTTCCTCCTGGACAGCGCCACCCAGTCCTGCACCCTGCGGAAAGCCCAGGAGGACGACGGCCAGTGGCTGCTGAGCCAGCTTTCCCGCACGGGCTGGAATCTGGTGGGCATCACCCGGGAGCTTCCCGCCAGGCAGCAGCAGGAAATCCTGGCCTGGCTGCGCCCTCTGGCCTACTCCCCCGCCCACAAGACGTACAGCCTGGCCACGGAACTGGCCGCCGGGAACTCCTACTGGGTCTTTTTGTCCAACGGGCAGCCCCCGGAAACCGGGACGCCCGACGCCTTCTACAGCGCAGAAGCCTCCGCCGCCCAGGAAACCGGAAACACCCAGTGGCGCCTCGTCCCCCAGGACGCCCTGTATTTCTATGACGGGACACACTACCGGCAGACGCCCGGCGTCCCCAACGACCTCCCCGGCTGGACCAACGCCCCGTAACCCAGCTTCGCCTCCCCTTCGCCTCGATGAGAACCATGGTCTCCTTCCCTTCCCTCCCCCGGGTTCCCCGTCCCATCGCCCTCCTGCTGGTCCTCTGGTTCCTGGCTCTCCTGGCCGCCCCCCTGCCCGCCGCCACCTCGGTCTACCGCTGGTACACCGATGCCACCGAGCTGCGGGAGGCCGCCAAGGCCACGGGCCGCCCCGTCCTCATCTTCGGCGGGAAGACCAGCTGCAGCCACTGCGAATCCGTCTGGGGGTCGGGCAACAACTCCAGCGGCCAGCCCTACCTGGATGCGGAGGGGGTCTTCCTGACCTATATGCAGACCCATGAGATTCTGGGCTACCGGGTGAAAAACACCACCGTCTTCACCTCCATGACCAGCCAGCTGAAGGCATGGGACACCTGCAAGACGGAAAGCGCCATCTTCGGAGGGGGAAACATCAGCTGGCAGGCCCCCTTCCTGGCCCTGGTGCGCCTGGACCCCGAAACCACCGCCACCTCCACCGTCCTCTCCATCACCTCGGAAGCCACCCACGTCTTCGGCGCCACGGGAACCGCCGACACCAACCTGAAGACCCGGGCCAACATCACCGCCTGGCTGGAAGAACTCTACGCCACCCAGGACTATCAGACGCTCTATTCCTCCTCCTCCACGGACCCCGACCCCGACCCCGACCCCGACCCCGATCCCGATCCCGACCCCGACCCCGACCCCGACCCGGATCCCGTGAATCCCGGGGACGATGATTTCTCCGCCATCGAGAGCTATCTCCACTGGTACACGGATGCGACGGAATTGCGGGAGGCCGCCAAGGCCACGGGCCGCCCCGTCCTCATCTTCGGCGGGAAGACCAGCTGCAGCCATTGCGAATCCGTCTGGGGTTCGGGCAACAACTCCAGCGGGCAGCCCTACATGGATGCGGAGGGGGTCTTCCTGGAGACCATGAAGACCTACGGACTTCTGGGCTACCGGTTGAAGAACACCACCCTCTTCACCTCCATGGTCACCCAGCTGAAGACCTGGGACACCTGCAAGACGGAAAGCGAAATCTTCGGCGGGGGGAGCATCAGCTGGCAGGCCCCCTTCCTGGCCCTGGTGCGCCTGAACCCCGACACCACCTCCACCTCCACCGCCCTCTCCATCACCTCGGAGGCCACCCACGTCTTCGGCGCCACGGGAACCGCCGACACCAACCTGAAGACCCGGGCCAACATCATCGCCTGGCTGGAGGAACTCTTCGCCACGGAACTCTACCAGGAAGCCTACCCCCGCGCCACCATCGAAGGCACCCTCCTGACCTTCTGGGAAACCCCGGAGGAGCTGGGCACCGACGCCCAGGGAGAATACAACGCGGCACAGGCCGTGGCCTCCCAGGAATGCGCCTTCACCCCCCAGGAGACCGAACTGACCTTCACCTTCGCCGCCCAGGCGGGACGCCGCTATGTCTTCGCCCTCAGCGCCTCCCAGAGGACGGACGTGACCGCCCCCGCCGTCGCCCAGCTCCTGGAGCGTTCCGAGACTCTCACCCTCTCCCTCCATCCCCTGGGACAAGCCGGCAAGACGGAGCAAATCCGGACGGGCGCCGGCTTCTCTCCCCTGGACCGGGGCTTCTTCTTCGAGCCCGCCGCCTCCGGCTACTACGTCCTCCGGCTCTCCCTGGATTCCGCGCCCCAGGAGGAGCTCCCCTTCCGCCTCCGCTACCACTACAGCCCCTTCCACGGCACCGCCGGCGCCATCGACACCCCCCACTGGCTGTGGAGCACGGACCGCACGGGAGAGTGGACCATGGACTATGACGGGGTGAGCAACGGCGGCCAGGAACGCCTCTTCCTCCTCTATGTGGGCGGCGTCGCCTGGTGCCCCTACTGCGTCGTGTCCGACCGTCTTCTCTTCGAGAGCGACGCCTTCCGCCAGGCCACCCAGGATCTTCCCCTGGTGATGCTGGACAACCGCCGCCGCGGGGAGACCACGGGCCCCTCCCTCCTCTACTCCCCCACCTACCGCGCCTTCCTGCGCCAGAGCCTGGCGGCATCCCCCACGGAGGAGGAGCTGGATGCCCTGGTGGAGGAGAAGCTGAAGGCCAACCAGACCATCCAGAAGAATCTGTCCGAGCCCGGCAAGACCACCATCGGCTATCCCACCCTGCTCCTCTGCCGGACGGATGGCCAGGGCGGGGTCCAGGTCGTCTCCCGCCTCGAGCCCTCCTTCCCCGCCGACCTCTCCCAGGAGGAGGCCGCCCAGGCCCAGATGACCGCCCTGCGGGAAGTGGAGGACGATCCCTACGAAGAGGCCGACAACTGGGCCGACACCACCCAGGCCGTCGTCACCCTCCTCTCCCAGGATCTCTCCCTCCCCCGGACCCGGCTGGGGGGACTGGACACCCAGGACTGGAGACTCCTCTCCTTTGACGAATCCTCCAACTGGCAGGTCTTCCCCCAGCCGGCGGAGGACGCCACGCCCGATCCCGGGGCAACGCTGACCCTCACCCTCTACAACGGAGACCAGGAGAAGCTGGACAGCCAGACCGGCACCTGGGAGGCGCCGCCGGAACTCCTCTTCAACGCCGTCAAGGGCGAAAGGAAATACCTGAAGCTGGAATGCCAGGGACAGGAGACGGCCCTCCCCTACACCCTGGAATGCCGCACCTCCCTTCCTCCCTACGAAGTCTGCTTCCAGCAAGCCGTCACCCTGGTAGGCGACTGCGAGGGCAAAGGCTCCGTCGTCGTGCTCTGGAAGCGCCTGCTGCCGGACACCCAGGAGACGGGAGAGGCCGCCCTGGTGCTGCCGGAGGGCGTCCTCTGCCAGAGCGGCGCCACCCTTTCCCTGACGGGGGAGAGCGGCAGCGCCACCCTGGAGCTGGAGGGACTTCTGCGGGGCGAGGCGGAATCCCACAGCCCCGTGGAGACGACGCTTCTCCTGGAGGCCAAGGAAAACTGCCGCGTGAGCACCCCCGGAGAGACCCTGGTGCGCCTCTACACCCTGCCCGCCCTCGTCGATCCTCCCGCCACCACCATCTCCCTGGCGGAGAACACCAACCAGAACCTCTCCTTCCCCTTCTGCAGCGGCTACAGCCCCGTCCAGGTGGCGGCCACCGGCCTCCCCGAGGGACTGGAGTTCGTCGTGAATCCCGAAAGCGGCGCCCTGGAACTGCGGGGCAAGCCCCTGGCCAGCGGCACCTGCTCCGTCACCGTCACCCTGAAGACCCAGGATGGCACGACGGGAGGCACCTACACCTTCACCCTGGACATCCAGCCCCTGGCGGACAAGAATCCCGTGGCCGCCGGCGCCACGGACTACACGGGACGGGCGACCCTCCCCCAGGGCCTCCGTCAGACCATCGCCCTCCTCTCCCTGAACCGGACAGGGCACACCCTCACCGCCACCCTCCAGGGGGGACTCGCCGGGAGCTTCTCCTCCACGGAGGACTGGACCCTCACCGGGGAGGACGGCACCGTCTCCGCGACCCTGCGGAGCGGAGAGGACACCCTCACCCTCCAGCTCCCGCCCTCCGGCAAAGGCACCGGCACCCTCGCTCTGGGCCAGGACACCTACGCCCTGGCCTTCGCCCCCAATCTCCTCCAGACCACCACCGCGGACTACCAGGGCGCCTTCCATGTGTCCCTCCACACACCCTCCAAGGCCCAGGACAGCCCCCGGGGATATGGATTCCTGAAAATCCAGGTGGCCGCAGACGGCACCGCCACCGTTGCCTCGGGAGGACGCCTCCCGGACGGCACCGGCCTGACCGGCCAGAGCGTTTCCCTCACCTCCACCGGGGAGGAAGCCATCCTCAATCTCTACCTCCAGGCCGAGGACTCCTCCGTCTTCAGCGGCCCCGTGGCCCTGACCAAGGCCGACGCCTCCCAGGAAGTCGTCACCCGCCTCTCCGCCTGCGACAATCTCTACTGGCTCCGCGCCACCACTCCCCTGGAAATCGAGGCCTGCGGCGTCCTCTTTGATCCGGAGCAGGATTTCTGGGAGCAACTCCAGGGTTCCGCCCAATACAACACCCTGAGCTTCTCCGCCATCTACGACTATCCCGAGCAGACGGCCCTCTCCAGCGTGCCCGTCCCCGAGAAGGTCTACCTTCCCGCCGTTCCCGTGGGCGTCCCCCTGCAGGATGTGGACTACCGGGGCTTCCAGGCGCTGAGCCTGACCCCCATCCCCCCCGCCGGCCTCGAACTGCTTCCCGGCCTGAATCTCGTCCTGAACATCACCGGAGACGGAATGTTGCAGGGCTCCTTCTCCCTCTTCTCCTCCGAGACCGGCCTCCCCCAGACCGTGCAGTTCCAGGGCATCTTCACCCCCTATCCGGCCAGCTGCTGCGACAGCGGCCCCGACGCCATCGCCTATGGATACTTCCTCTTCCAGGGCCGGAGCTGGCCCGTCCGCATCATTCCCGACCAGGTTCCCGACACCTCCACCATCCACGCCCTCGCCCTCCTGCCTCCTGTCATGGAGGAGAAATCCCTGCGCCTCCGCTGGGAGAAGGAGGAGGAGGAGCTGGGGGCCCTCTGCGACCTGGACACCGGCGCACTCCTCGCCCTGACCCGGGAGGAGACCCTCCCCGCCGCCGAGGACGACACCCGGCTGGCCGCTTCCACAGTGCAGTTTGGCATGGTGGCCCTGGATCTCTCCTCCGGCAAGGCCGTGGGCTATCGCCAGACCACCCTCTCCGCGCTCCTCGAGGACACGGAGACCCAGACCGCCCCGGAACACAGCTGGTTCTGCCTCGCCCTGCCCCCGGGCTTCCAGCCCGTCCAGGAGCCCGCTCTGCCGCCCGCCCTCTACACTCTCCTCCGCAACGGCGGCACCCTCGCCTGGGAGAAAGCGGACACCCTGCCCCAGGTCTTCTTCCTCCATCTTTCCCGAAACGAGGCCTTCGAGATTCCCGGCATCGTGGACGAAGCCGCCGCCGCCGAGACCCAGGAGACCGATGTCCCCCAGGGTTCCTTCCTGCTGGTGCCGGGCACCGAGGAATGGGAAAGCCGGGGCGACGCCTGGCATTGGGATGCCGCCCGGGGCGCCTTCCTGCCCGGCGCCCCCCGGAATGACCTCCTCCAGTGCCAGGGATTCCTGCCCGGCATCTGGCTCAAACCCTTCCCCACCCAGGCTGACGAATAATCCCCCAGGCCATGCGCTCCCTCCCCCTCCTCGCCGTCCTCCTCCTGTCCCTGGCGCTCTCCTGCAAGCCTGACGCCCCCGGCCCCCAGGAGACCGGCGCCGACCCGGCCTCCAGCCCGGAGACCAGCGCCCCCCGCTTCACCCATCCCCTGGAGGTGAACTACGAGGGGACCCTGGACATGGGCAACCTCTACGCCCGAGAGAAGCGCCACGGGGAGTTCGTCCTCAAGAACGTCAGCGACTTCCCCCAGGAAATCCAAAACATCTTCCCCACCTGCGACTGCATCCGCATGGACCAGTCCTACCGGGACATCACTCTGGAGCCCCAGGGGACCCTCACCGTGGGATTCGTCATGGACGCGGCCACCGTCAGCCTCTCCAGTTTCGGGCGAGTCATCCAGATCAACTCCAAGGGGAACCGCCCCCTCACCGCCAGAGTGGGCGGCCATATCCTTCCCCCCGTGGAGATCACTCCCGGCAAGGACGTGGAACTGGGCTTCCTCCCCACTCCCGCCACCCCCGTCGTCTCCAAGCTCACCCTGCAGAAGCATCCGGCCATGACCGAGGAGCTGGTGCTGGGCGCGCCCCAGGAGAACCCCTATTTCCTGACGGAACTGCGGCCCCTGGGGGAGGATTCCTACGAGATGACCCTCACCTCCCGCCAGAATCTCCCCTACGGGCGGGGCTTCAAGAGCATGGTGCGCATCCCCATCCTCCAGCCGGAAAGCGCCCGGGAAATCCTCCTTGTGGTCACCGCGGACGTGGCGGAGCTGGTCTACTTCGCCCCGGACACCTGGAAAATCCGCGCCGAAAAGCTGCAGGAGGCCGGCAGCCTCACCGAGTGTTTCGTCTACGGGGAGGTGCCGGGGCGCCAGGAGGAGCGCAAAATCGGGGACCCCGCCTCCAGCAACCGCAATCTCATGCGCATGAATCTCCTGAAGCAGAAGAACGCCATCCCCCTGAAGTTCGTGAAGGAGCACCAGGACTGGGATGACCTCTTCCAGAATCTGGACTTCCAGGTTCCCCCGGGGGTGAAGCTGGAGAAGGTCCGCCATCCCCAGGGCATGGAGCTCCAGGTCACGGTGACCCCGGAGAGCTTCCCCGAGGGCGTGACCCAGCTCTCCATCGTCCCCTTCCGGAGCACGGAGACCTGCCCGCCCATCGTCATCTCCCTGGAGACCGCCCCCTAGTCCTCCCCCCCCCGGACGCCCCCCAGAATATTCCCTCCGGATTCCATGTCACCCCGCGCCTTCCTTCCCGCCCTCCTCCTGTCGCTGCTGCTCCAGCCTCTGCAGGGAAGGCCCTTCTTCCTGCTCTTCGGCTCGGAATCCTGCGATGACTGCCGGGCCTTTCGCCAGACCTGGGAGGACATGGCCACTCCCCAGGATCCCCTCCTGGTCTACCTCTGCATCGACCGGGAGGCAAACTATCTCTTCCTCCGCACCCTGGAGGAGACCCTCTCCCCGGACGCCCCCGCCTCCTCCTTCCCCCTCCTTCTGGCGGGCACCCATTTCGTGGAGGGCGTGGAGCGCTTTCAGGAGGAATGTCGGGAGGAATGGTTCACGGAACCCGTTCCCGGGGAACTGGCTCCCCTCCTGCCCGCGGTGGAGGCCGCCGGAAATCTCCCGCTTCTGGCCTGGGACGCCCCGGAGACCCCGGACGCCGCCCGCGCCCCCGGGGAACCCCGCCTCTCCACCCCGCCCAGACTCCTCTATCTCGCCTCCCCGGGATGCGCCAAATGCGCCCGCCAGGAACAGGAGCTGAAGCGCCTGAAGGAACGACTCCCCTCCCTCCAGGTGACCCAGGTCCTCTTCTCCGACACCGAGGGACTGGTCTACATGGAACGGGTCCGCACCCGCTTCCAAATCCCCGAGGACGCCAAGAACCTCACTCCCCTGGTCGCCTGGGGAAGCGGATATCTCCATGGCCGCACCGCCACCGCCGAGGAACTCCTGGACATCCTCCAACAGGAAACCCAGCCCCCCTGGTGGCTCCGGGAAATCCAGGAGGCGGAACGACAGGCCACCCTCCAGAAGGCGGACACCCTCCTCACCAGACTCACCTGGACCATGATCCTCAATGCCGGCCTGGCAGACGGCATCAATCCCTGCGCCTTCGCCACCATCGTCTTCCTGGTCAGCTATCTCCTCTATCTCAAACGCCGCCGCAGCTTCGTCCTGGCCGTGGGAGCCTGCTTCTGCCTGGGCGTCTTCCTCTCCTATCTCCTTTACGGCGTCTCCCTGGGATTCCTGGTACACCTCCTGAACAAAATCCCCCTGGCCAAGGTCCTCCTCTACGCCGTCTTCGGCGCCCTGGGACTCCTCTTCTTCTTCCTCCATCTCCGGGACACCCTCCGCTTCCGCAAAAACAGACGGGTCGCCGACATGGAAATGGGGCTGGGCGTCCAGACCCACCGGAAAATCCACGGCAGAATCCACAGCTGGGCGAAACTGCCCGACCACCTGGCCATCCCCGCCGCCATCCTCCTGGGATGCCTGATCTCCGCCATGGAATTGGCCTGCACCGGACAGGTCTATCTGCCCACCATCGTGGCCATCATGGACAACGGATTCCAGCCCAGGGCCTTCCGCATGCTCCTGGCCTACAATGTCGCCTTCATCCTCCCCCTCCTGGGCGTCACCCTGGCCGCCTATTGGGGCACCGGCGCCGAAGCCCTGGCCAGCTGGGCGAAACGGCATCTCCTGGCCACAAAGGTGGCGATGACCCTCCTCTTCCTGGCCATGGCCGCCTATTTCCTCGCCATGGCCGTCCTCGCCCTCCCCTGACCCGCCCGCGCCGACAGAATTGACGGGAATTGACGGTCTTCCCCATTTGCAAGCGGGGAAAAGTGAAGTAAAGTACCGCCATTTCCCGGAGCCAAGGGTTGGTTCCCTGGCTTCCCATTTTTCCCCTCTATGACGATGACCTCGGCTTTCATCCTTAGCAACCTCCTCACGCTGGCCCTTAGGCCCGCGGGAGGTTGATTTGTTCCTGCCGCCATCCGACTAGAACGAGAGAAGCCCCCCGCTGCAAGCGCAAAACCGCCGGCACGGGGGGCTTTTTCTGTTTGGGAACGGAAAAGAACCCGGTGCGACGGTCCCCCCCGCCCTCCCTTCCTTCCCCAACCCACAGGAGGCCCCTCCGGCGCCATGGCCGGCCCTCCGCAAAAACCCACCCCACCATGAACGACAGACTCTATTTCTTCGACACCACCCTGCGGGACGGCGAACAGGTCCCCGGATGCCAGCTCAACACCGTGGAAAAGATTCAACTGGCCAAGCAGCTGGAACTCCTGGGCGTGGATGTCATCGAGGCGGGCTTCCCCATTTCCAGCCCCGGGGATTTCCAATCCGTCCAGGAGATTTCCAAGGCGGTCACCTGGCCCACCATCTGCGCCCTGACCCGGGCGGTGCAAAAGGACATCGACGTGGCCGCCGAGGCGCTGACCTTCGCCAAGCACAAGCGCATCCACACCGGCATCGGCACCTCCGACATGCACATCAAGTACAAGTTCAACTCCACACGGGACGAAATCATCGAACGCGGCGTGGCCGCCGTGAAATACGCCCGGAATCTGGTGGACGACGTGGAGTTCTACGCCGAGGACGCCGGCCGCACCGACAACGAGTTCCTGGCACGGGTCATCGAGGCCATGATCAAGGCCGGTGCCACCGTCGTGAACATCCCCGACACCACCGGATACTGCATGCCCCAGGAGTTCGGCGCCAAAATCAAATACCTGGTGGACCACGTCCCCGGCATCGAGAACGTCATCATCTCCACCCACTGCCACAACGACCTGGGCATGGCCACCGCCAACACCCTCTCCGGCGTCCTCAACGGCGCACGGCAGGTGGAAGTCACCGTGAACGGCATCGGCGAACGGGCCGGCAACACCTCCCTGGAGGAAATCGCCATGATCGTGAAGTGCCGCAAGGACCTGCCCCTGGCCACCAACATCAACACCACCAAAATCTGCGCCACCAGCCGCATGGTCTCCAATCTCATGAACATGCCGGTGCAGCCCAACAAGGCCATCGTGGGACGCAACGCCTTCGCCCACTCCTCCGGCATCCACCAGGACGGCGTCCTCAAAAACGCCCAGACCTACGAGATCATCGACCCCAAGGACATCGGGCTGGACGACAACTCCATCGTCCTCACCGCCCGCAGCGGCAGGGCCGCCCTGAAACACCATCTCCAGAGCCTGGGGGTGGATCTGGACCAGGAGAAGCTGGACACCGTCTACCAGCAGTTCCTCCAGCTGGCCGACAAGAAGAAGGACGTCACCGACGACGACCTCCTCATCCTGGCCGGCTCCCACCGGAACACCGGCAGACACGTCACCATCGACTACCTCCAGGTGGTCAGCGGCGTCAACGTCCGCCCCGTGGCCAGCCTGGGCCTGAACATCGCCGGCGAACACTTCGAGGCCGCCGCCTCCGGCACCGGCCCCGTGGACGCCGCCATCTGCGCCCTGAAGAAGATCATCAACCGGCCCATGGTGATGAAGGAGTTCACCATCCAGTCCATCAACAAAGGCAGCGACGACCTGGGCAAGGTCCACATCCAGCTGGAGCACAACGGAGACCTCTACTACGGCTTCGGCGCCCACACCGACATCATCGCCGCCTCCGTGGAGGCCTATGTGGACTGCATCAACAAATTCCGGAACTGAAGCTGAACAGGAGAACACCATACCATGTCCAAGACTCTCTTTGACAAAATCTGGGACGCCCATGTGGTGCAGTCCGTGACCGAAGGTCCGGACCAGCTCTACATCGACCGCCTCTACTGCCACGAGGTCACCAGCCCCCAGGCCTTCGAGGGGCTGCGGGCCCGGGGCCTGCGGGTCTTCCGCCCCGCCAACGTGGTCTGCATGCCGGACCACAACATTCCCACCCAGCACCAGGAGTGCCCCATCCAGGATCCCGTGGCGCGCACCCAGGTGGAGACCCTGGCGGCCAACGTCCAGGAATTCGGGCTGAAGCACTTCGGCGTCATGGACGAGCGCAACGGCATCATCCATGTGGTGGGGCCGGAGCGGGGGCTGACCCTGCCGGGCTCCACGGTGGTCTGCGGCGACTCCCACACCTCCACCCACGGCGCCATGGGCTGCGTGGCCTTCGGCATCGGCACCAGCGAGGTGGAGATGGTGCTGGCCAGCGGCTGCATCCTCCAGACCAGGCCCAAGACCATGCGCATCACCGTGGAAGGGGAGCTGGGCAAGGGCGTCACCGCCAAGGACGTGGCCCTCTTCCTGATGATGAAGCTGGGCACCGCCGGCGCCACCGGACACTTCGTGGAATACGCCGGCTCCGCCATCCGCTCCCTCACCATGGAGGGACGCCTCACCCTCTGCAACCTGAGCATCGAAATGGGCGCCCGGGGCGGCATGATCGCCCCCGACCAAACCACCTTCGACTATCTCCGGCAATGCCCCGAGGCCCCCAAGGGAGAGGCATGGGACAAGGCCATGGCCCGGTGGAAGACCCTCTTCTCCGACCCCGACGCCCGCTTCCACCGGGAAGTGGCCTTCGACGCCGCCGAAATCCCCCCCATGGTCACCTACGGCACCAATCCCGGCATGGGCATGGCCGTGGATGGACGCATCCCCCTGGACACCCCCGCACGCCCCCTGGAATACATGGGCTTCAAGGCAGGGGAAACCCTCCTGGAGAAAAAGGTGGACTACGTCTTCGTGGGCGCCTGCACCAACGGGCGGGCGGAGGACTTCCGCGCCTTCGCCTCCCTGGTGAAGGGAAACCGCAAGGCGGAGGGCGTCACGGTGTGGCTGGTGCCCGGCTCCTGGGCCGTGCTCCGGCAGCTCCAGAAGGAGGGGGTGGACACCATCCTGGCGGAAGCGGGCTTCGCCCTGCGCCAGCCCGGATGCTCCGCCTGCCTGGCCATGAACGAGGACCGGGTCCCCGCCGGAAAACTCTGCGTCTCCACCAGCAACCGGAATTTCGAGGGACGCCAGGGCCCCGGCGCACGCACCATCCTGGCCAGCCCCCTCACCGCCGCCGCCGCCGCCATCACCGGAGTCGTCTCCGATCCGCGGAATTTCCTGTAACGCACCCAAAGGACCCCATACCATGAAACAAAAACTGGAAATCCTCCGCAGCCGCTGCGTGCCCCTGCCCCTGGACAATGTGGATACCGACCAGATCATCCCCGCACGCTACCTAAAAGAAACCACCCGGGAGGAAAGCTTCTTCGGAAAACACCTCTTCCAGGATTGGAGATACCGACCCGACGGCACCCCTAACCCCGATTTCGTCCTCAACAACCCCCGCTATAGCGGACAAATCCTCCTGGCCGGACGGAACTTCGGCTCCGGCTCCAGCCGGGAACATGCCGCCTGGGCCATCGCCGGATATGGCTTCCGGGCCGTGGTGGCCAGCTCCTTCGCCGATATCCATAAACAAAACGAACTGAACAACTTCGTCCTCCCCATCACCGTCCCCCAGGCCTTCCTGGACAAATTGGTGGCCCTGGTGCAGGAGCATCCGGAGACCCAGGTGGAAATCCATCTGCCCCACCAGACCATCTCCGTCCCCGATATTCCTGAACTCCAGGAGCATTTCGACATCAACGCCTACAAGAAACACTGCTTTCTCCAGGGACTGGATGACATCGACTACCTGCTCACCTGCAAGAATCTGGTGGAAGAGTGGGAAGCCGCCCGCAACTAAAGGTATCAACCCCAAACGTCAAGCCCAATGAACTTCAAAATCGCAGTATTGGCCGGGGATGGCATCGGCCCGGAAATCTCCCTCTGGGGCGTGAAGGTCATGGAGGCGGTCTGCCACCGCTTCGGACATCAGGTCGCCTTCCAGGAAGCCCTCTGCGGCGCCGCCGCCATCGACAAGGTGGGAGACCCCTTCCCCCAGGAAACCCTCCAGGTCTGCCAACAGGCCGACGCCGTCCTCTTCTCCGCCGTGGGAGACCCGAAATACGACCAGGATCCCAATGCCAAGGTGCGCCCGGAACAGGGACTCCTGGCTATGCGCAAGCAGCTGGGGCTCTTCGCCAACATCCGGCCCGTCCAAACCTTCCCCAGCCTCCTTCATCACTCGCCCCTGAAACCCGAACTGGTGAAAGATGCCGATTTCGTCTGCATCCGGGAACTCACCGGAGGAATGTACTTCGGAGAAAAGTACCAGGACGAGGAAAAGGCCTACGACACCAATCTCTACCACCGACATGAGGTGGAACGAATCCTCAAGGTGGCCTTCGACTACGCCCAAAAACGCCGGGGACACGTCACCGTGGTGGACAAGGCCAATGTCCTGGCATCCAGCCGCCTCTGGCGCAAAATCGCCCAGGAAATGGCCCCCCGGTATCCCGAGGTCCAGACCGATTTCATGTATGTGGACAATGCCGCCATGCGGATGATCCAGGATCCCAGGTTCTTCGATGTGATGGTCACCGAAAACACCTTCGGCGACATCCTCACCGACGAGGGCTCCGTCATCAGCGGCTCCATGGGACTGCTCCCCTCCGCCTCCATCGGCACCGGAACCCCCGTCTTCGAACCCATCCACGGCTCCTGGCCCCAGGCCGCCGGAAAGAATCTGGCAAACCCCCTTGCCCAGATCCTCTCCGTGGCCATGCTCTTCGAACACTTCGGATGCGCCCAGGAAGGAAAGGCCATCCGAAAGGCCGTGGACGCCTCCCTGGACGCCAATGTCCGCACCCCCGAAATCCAGGTGGAGAACGCCCCCCACTACGGAACCCGGGAAGTGGGCGCCTGGATCGTCGAATATCTCCAGAAATAGATAGGCTAGATTCTCTAGAGGGTCTAGATATCTAGGAATCTAGAGGTTCTAGAAAGATTGCTTCCTCAAATAGAACAGGGGGGCGTTTCTGGGTGGCTTGTCGCCCAGAAACGGGGCTACCGGGGCGCCTGCTAGGGAGAGGGTGCCCGCCTGGGCATTCTCTCCCCAGAGACGGAACCGGGAGCCCCAAGGCAGACGGGACACCGTCGGCCGCAACGCCTCCGCAAAAAGCCCTCTCTGTGTCCTCTGCGTGCGCCGCAGGCGCCTCTGTGTGCTCTGTGTTGAAGCGGCAGCGTGCCCCCAAGGCGGGACGTGCGGGGAGCACGTCCCGCTTCTCTGTGCTCTCTGCGGGCCCGGCTTGCCGGGCCTTCCGTGGTCGACCTGTTTTATCTCCGTGTCCTCTACCAGGAGAAATTTCCTTGGGTGGTCGTGGTGGTATTCCCAAAGCCATCACGAGTGGTGTGGGCAGTGCCACCAAAAGTCCCATTCCCATTGGTATAGGTGGTGGTGGAACTCCCGAAAACTCCCTGAGTGGTGCGAGAAGTCCCCCCGAATGTCCCATTGCCATTGGTATACGTAGTGGTGGTATTCCCGAAGTTGTCACGGGTGGTGCGAGCCGTCCCACCGAATGTCCCATTGCTATTGGTATACGTAGTGGTGGTATTCCCAAAGTTGTCACGGGTGGTGTGGGAAGTCCCACCAAAAGTTCCATCGCTGTTGGTATAGGTGGTGGTGGTATTCCCAAAGTTGTCACGGGTGGTGCGAGCCGTCCCACCAAAAGTTCCGTCACTGTTGGTATAGGTGGTCGTGGTATTCCCAAAGCCATCTCGGGTGGTGCGAGCCGTCCCACCTCCCCACTGCCCATACACCCCAGGACAAATCAACCCAACAAAAAACACAAAAAGCCCAAGAACAGAAACAGAAAAATGAACTCTATTTTTCATGAGGAAAAACTCCATGGGGTAAATGGGAATGAAAGCTAATTAGAAATTCGAGATACAACAAATCCCCCCAAAAAAGGAAGGGGGAAGGAATCTAGGAATCTAGAAACAACTCTTTGATTGACAAATATGCCGTAATAGTCATCTTTTACAGAGTATTAATACTTAATTAATTCAGGATCAAAACGATATGGTTCCAAATCATATTTTTTCGATGAGAAATATACGAGATCTATCCACTTTTTATAGGCGATTTTGCCAGTTCTCCTTGATGATTGTAACATCTCTTCTTTTTTCTCAACACTCTTTTGATTTCGTTTATTTTCTTTGAATGCAACATAATGTTCCCAATTATTTTCTGCAACTTTAAGAGCATCGATAAATTCCGAGTATTTCTTTTGAAAATCTTTAGGACATTGATCCACAGAAATCGCGTAAATATACTTAGATCTTATAAAACAACAATAGATGTAGGTTAAATCATACGCTGGATCATCATTATCACTCATTTCGATTCTAAATCCATCAATCACCAACTCCCTCACCTGTTCCATCACCTGTTCCACCTCCTTCTTCTGGGCCTTAGTGGGTCCCGTGAGGAAGGCGAAGGCGAGGACCACAGCCAAGACGCAGGCAGCGGGTTTCCACCAGGATTTAGCCTGATTCAGGAGATCCTGTTGAGAGAACTTATTCTGGGGTTCTTCGTTCAGGGGTGAGGGATCCATAGGGAGTAGGGGAATGGGGAGGAACTTGTTGAGGGAGAGGAGACACGACAGTTCCCTTACTATCTGGAGAGGCGGGATTTCTTACAAGGAGGCGGGAGGGGTTGTCCTAGTCCTTGGGGAATGCGCGATATTCTCTAGGGGAGAAACCATAGGCATTGCGGAACATTCGGCGGAAGTGTCCTTCTTCCGGGAAGCCCGCCTGGAGGGAGATCTTTCCGATGGGGAGGGTGGTTTCCTTCAGGAGTCTCCGGGCCAGTTCCAGCCGTTCCCGCTGAAGAAATTGTCCTGGCGGCATTTGAAAGAGGTCCCGGAAATACTTTCGGAAGATGCTATAGGAGATAGAGAGATGGTTGGCTTGGCGATGGAAATCCCAGATTCTTTCCGGATGGAGACGGATCCCTTCTCCCAGCTTCCGCAGCGCCTCCCGGTATTTTTCCAGGGGATTACTTTGGTTCTTTCTTGGTTCTTCCCGATAGAGCATTCCCAAGACCTTTTCCAGGAGAAGGATGGCATTTTTCGCCTGGGGAGAGCCCGCCTCGGCCGTCCCCAGACGCATCAGCAACTCCACCTTTTGGTGGAACTCCCGGGGAGCACGCACCGGAAGAAAAAATCCCCGGTGCCGAAACTCCAATAAGCCCTGGTTCAACAACCTCCCCACTCCCTCCCCCGTCAAGCCAATCCACAAATGACTCCACGTCTTCCCTGGGGGCGGCCCATAATGCCAACTCACACCGGGAAAGGTGATAAACACCCCCGGCGCCTTGCACCGCTCCCATTTCCCGTCTTCCCCCTCTACCTCCACTTCCCCCTCGTAAAAATATTGGAGAACCGTCTGGGTGAATCTGCGGTCGCATATACGCACATTATCCTGATTGCGCCGCCCGCTATTGACAAAGTATATCGCCGAATCCGCTTCCATGACCCCGTCCACTCCCTGTTTTTGGGAACGACGCCAAGATAACTTCCCTGCCCACGTTTGCCATCCATTCGCACCCTGACGCTAAACCACGCCTCATCCCCCTCCCCGATTCACAAAAATCAAAAATGCACGGTTTTGAACAAATCGTTTCCTTGGGACTCTCGGAAAAATGACGATACTATGGACAAAGACAGAACCGGTCTCCCCCCCCTGGGAGGAGTTTGCCCCGTCTCCCCTTTGTTTTTTCCCTATCCATTCCAAACATTTCTTGGGAGTTTCCCCTATGAAAAAGAGCTTCACCCTGATTGAATTGCTGGTGGTCATCGCCATCATCGCCATCCTGGCCGCCATGCTGCTGCCTGCCTTGTCCAAAGCCCGGGAGAAGGCCCGGGCCATCAGCTGCACCAACAACATGAAGCAGCTGCAGCTGGGCAACATCCTCTATGCGGGGGACTACGATGATTACCTGCCCCCTGTCAGCTACCGCACCGACGGCAACGGTGGCGGCGGCGTGGCCGGCGACTGGATCACCCCCAACGTCATGGTCTTCTGGTTCACCTTGAACCCCATGATTCCCGGAACCCCCATGACCGGTAGTGATTGGGTCGACAAGGATCCCGCCGCCAATCGCGTTGCTGCCGGCGCCGACAAGTCTGCCTGGCACAAAGTCGCCCTGTGCCCCTCCTGCCCCACCAGCGCCCGGGTCATGGGCAACATCAGCTATCAGGCCAACCTGGGCATGAGTGACAGTGCCATCATCCGCAGCTACACCTGGCACGAGACCTACAACGGCCTATCCGGCTCCGCCTCCGCCACCTGGCACCGCATCAGCTCCATCAAATACGGAAGCCTCCACGTGAACTTCACCGATGGCTGCGTCCGTGGCACTCTGGGTTCCTACAATGCCGACGCCATCTTCGTCTCCGCCGACTACATGTCCTCCTATCCTGAGGACTACGCCCGCCACAGCCAGGCGGTGAATCTCTCCTTCACCGATGGGCACGTGGAAGCCGCCCCCATCAGCAAGCTCAAGAACATGAACAACGGCCAGTACTACATCAAGACGGACTACTACTGGTATCCCGGCGTGGACATGCCCGGCGGCGAAAAGCGGTAGGTTCTCTCTTTTGAGAGTTTCTTCTTCCGGCCCCCTCCCGTCTTTCCACGGGAAGGGGCTTTTTCTTTTTTCCGGTTTCTGGAGGCGCCTTCGGACTCCAGAGACGAAATCTTCTTGGCTAGCCGGGCAATAAACCCGGAACGCTGGCGTTATGTCGGCGTTCTCTTTTTTCACAGCCCCCTTTCTTCTGTCCACCATGCGTCTTCCCACCCTTCCTCCCCGGCTTCGCCTCCTCAATCTCCTTTTGATCCTCCTCCTTCTTTTGGTGTTGGCCGCAGGTTGCGCCACGGTGCGGGAGGCCCGCCAGCTCCAGCAGGAGGACCATGTGCCTCCCCCGGGAGAACGGACCGTATCGGCAGAGGAGGCAGGCATTACCCCGGGATGCACCCTGACCCTGGAGCAGTTGGAGCAAATTGCCCTGCGTTGCCAGCCGGCCCTCTACCAGAGCCGGCTGGAGGTGGAGAGGGCCCGGCTTTCCCTGGCCAACGCCCGAGCCGGCTACCTGCCCACTCTTTCTTCCTCTCTCTCCCATTCCCGCTCCACCCAGAACACGGATCCCCACAGGGAAAGCACTCGAAACCGGGGAAGCTATAGCGGAGGCGTGAACCTGAGCCTCACCATTTATGACTTTGGACGCACCTCCGCCCAGGTGCAACAGGCCCAGGATAGCCTCTCCGCCGCCCTCCAATCCCTGGAAGAACAGGAGTGCGCCACCCTCTACCAGGTGCGCCAAAGCTATTTCCAGCTGCGCCGGGCCGTGGAGCTCCATGGGGTCGCCCAGGAAGCGGTGGAACAATATCGGGATCACTGGGAGCAGATGAAGACCAAACGGGCCGTGGGCGCCTCCACAGAATACGATGTGCTCAAGGCGGAAGTGGACTATCAGCAAGCCCGGCTCAAGGAAATCACCACGGCCAACGACGTGGCTCTGGGCTGGACCGACCTGAACCGCTCCTTGGGCTTAACCCAAGTCCCGGAATACCACCTGGGGGACTGCCAGCTTCAGGAATATCCCCAGAGCGTCCCAGAGCTCATGGCCATGGCCCAGGAAACCTCCCCCTCCCTGGGCGCTCTCCGATATCGGGTGCGGGTAGCCTCGGGGGCCTTGGACGCCGCCATCGCTGACCTCTACCCCAATCTCTCCCTCTCCTTGGGGGGCAGCCTCTCCGGGCGCAATCCCGGCCTTCCCTGGCTCTGGAATCTCAATGGCGGGCTCTCCCTGGGCCAGAGTATCTTCCAGGGCGGGCGCCTCACCAACGCCATCCGCCAGGCCATGCTCTCCCTTCAAAGCGCCCGCAGCAGCTATGCCGACGGAGAGCAGGCCCTCTTCCGCTCCCTCACCAGCGCCGTCCTCACCTCCGTCCGTGCCCGCCTTTCCCTGGAGGTGGCGGATTTGGCCGCCCAGGCCGCCCAGCGGAATTTGGAGATTGTGAACGAGAAGTTCCGCAATGGCAAAGCCACCAGTGTGGACCGCACCGACGCCCAGGTTTCCTACTCCAGCGCCAAGGCGGAAGCGGTGAATGCCCGTTTTGACTACCTGGAGGCACAAGCCACCATTGCCAATCTTTTGGGAGACACCTCCCGCCCCGGCGAAGCCCTGCCCGCGCAATAGCCCCCCGCCTTTTCTTCCTCCCTCACTCTTTTCCTTCCCACTATGCTGAAGAAGATTCTGAAGTTTGTCTTGTGCTGCCTGGTCCTCGGGGGCCTCTGGTATGGCGTCCATCGGTACCGGACTCGTCCCCGTCCCGTGGAACCCACCTACTATCGGAGCCAGGTCATCCAGCGGGGTTCCCTGACCCAGGAAGTGACCGCCACGGGCACCATTGCCCCCATCAAGGAAGTCTCCGTCACCACCCAGGTCACGGGCAAAATCATCTCCCTTTCC
Organism: Oligosphaeraceae bacterium; assembly: GCA_051884615.1. Taxonomy (GTDB): domain Bacteria; phylum Verrucomicrobiota; class Lentisphaeria; order Oligosphaerales; family Oligosphaeraceae; genus UBA1724. Next base: position 140,953 of record JBJEVT010000018.1, on the reverse strand, counting down.
GCCGACTACAATTCCCGGATTGTGAAAGACCAGGTCATTGCCCTCATCGATCCGGATACCTACGAATCCGCCCTGGCCAGTGCCCGGGCCCAGCTGAAGAACAACGAGGCCTCCCGGGAGCGCACCCAAGCCCAGCTGACCCTGGCCGGCAAGGAGCTGGAACGACTGAAAAAACTGTTCGCCAAGGAGATGGCCACGGAAAGCGAATTGGACAATGCCCAGGCCAGCTATGACGAGCTGGTGGCCACCCTGAAGAGCAACGAAGCTTCCATCGAACAGTCCCAGGCCAGCGTCCGCACTGCGGAAAAGAATCTGGCGGACTGCACCATCACCTCCCCCGTCACCGGCATCGTCATTGACCGCTCCGTGGAGGAGGGCCAGACCGTGGTTTCCTCCATGAACGCCACCGGGCTCTTCAACGTGGCCACGGAACTCACCCGGGTGCAGGTGGAGGCGGCCATTCCCGAGGCGGACGTGGGCAGCATTCGGGTGGGCCAGCGGGTGGTCTTCACCGTGGATGCCTACAAGGAGAAATTCCAAGGCAAGGTGACCCAGATTCGCCTAGCCAGCGAAACCACCTCCAACGTGGTCACCTACCCCGTCATCATCGAGGCGGAAAACCCCGAGGAAAAACTCTTTCCCGGCATGACCGCCAATCTCTCCATCATCGTGGAAGAAGCCCAGGATGTGGTCTTGGTCCCCAATGCCGCCACCCGCTTCACCCCCCCCGAAGAAGCCCAGCCTGCTCCTCCATCCCATGAGGGAAACCCCAGGTCTCAACATGAACCTTCCCGCCTCCTGGACGAGCCAGAGCAACTCCTCTGGCTGGCAGATTCCCCCACCCAGATCCATCCCGTTCCCGTGGAGCTGGGCATCACCGACGGGGTGAATACCGTGGTGCTCCAGGGAGGAGAGGCCCTGGTGGGCCAAAAGGTGGTGGTGGGCAAGATGAGCGCCGCCGCCGCCAAGCAGGCCGCTAGCGAACAACCCTCCAATCCCTTCATGCCCAAGCCCCCCAGCCGGAACGGACGCCCGGGTGGCGGCCCGGGAGGCCCCCCGCCCGGAGGCCCCCGCTAATCCCCCTCCCCCCCCTTCCTCTACCACTATGCTCATCGAAATCCGAGAGATGTACAAGACCTATGCCCTGGGAGACAGCACCGTCCATGCCCTGGATGGCGTCTCCTTGGACGTGGATTACGGGGAGTTTCTGGCCATCATGGGCCACTCCGGCTCCGGCAAAAGCACCATGCTGAACATCCTGGGGGCCCTAGACACCCCCACCAGCGGCAGCTACAAGCTGGATGGGCGGGAAGTCTCCACCATGTCCCGCAACGAACTAGCCCGCTTCCGCAACCAGAAGCTGGGCTTCGTCTTCCAAAATTTCAACCTGCTGCCCCGCACCAGCGCCGTGGAACAGGTGGAACTGCCCGCCTTCTATGGCGGATGCCCCCTCTCCCCCCGGGAACGACGGCGCCGCGCCCTGGAACTCCTGGATCTGGTGGGCTTGGGCAAACGCCTCTACCACACCCCCGCCCAACTCTCCGGAGGACAGCAGCAACGGGTGGCCATCGCCCGGGCCCTCATGAACAATCCCCCCGTCATCCTGGCCGATGAACCCACCGGAAACCTGGATACCAAGTCCTCCATCGAAATCATCACCTTCCTCCAGGAACTGAACGCCAAGGGCATCACCATCGTCATGGTGACCCACGAGGACGACATCGCCTCCTATGCCAAACGGCGCATCGTCATGAAGGACGGGAAGATCATCCGGGAAGACAACCCCCAACGCCAAGCCCCCATTTCCCAGGAGGAACACCCATGAGCCTCCTCATGATCTTTCGCGTGGCCCTCCGGGCCATCTGGCGCAACAAGGTGCGCAGCCTCCTCACCGCCCTGGGCATCATCGTGGGCATCGCCGCCGTCATCGCCGTCATCGCCATCGGCACCGGCGCCGGAGACCAGATGAAAAGCTCCATCAACTCCATGGGCAACAATCTGGTGATGATCTTCCCCAATTCCCTGCGGGTGGGAGGCACCTCCATGGGCGCCGGGGCTTCCAACACCCTCACCGCCGAAGACGGAGAACAGCTGGAACGGGACTACCCCAATCTGGTGGCCGGCCAAACCCCCATGGTACGGGCCTCCGCCCAGGTGATCTACAACGAAAACAACTGGTCCACCAGCATCTCCGGCGTGGGCTTGGGCTTCCCCGTGGTCCGCGGCTGGAATGTGGGCGAGGGCACCTTCTTCAGCGAAGATGACATCCAAAGCGGAAGACGGGTCTTGATCCTGGGACAAACCGTGGTGGACAATCTCTTCCCCAACGGGGAAAGCCCCATCGGCAAAAACATCCGCGTGCGCAACATGGCCTTCAAGGTCATCGGCGTCATGGAGAAAAAAGGCTCCAACTCCATGGGGCAGGACCAGGATGACGCCCTCCTCATGCCCTACACTACCGTGAAACGCACCATCCAACGCAGCACCTTCAATAATGTGAATCAACTCCTGGTCTCCCTCCACTCCATGGATGACCTGGAGGAGGCCAAGACCGAGTTCACTGGACTGCTGCGACAACGCCACCGCCTGCCCCAGGGAAAGGAAGACGACTTTGTCATCCGGGATATGACGGAGATCACGGAGATGATGACCACCATCACCTCCACCATCACCCTGCTGCTGGGTGCGGTGGCCTCCATCTCCCTGCTGGTGGGAGGCATCGGCATCATGAACATCATGCTGGTCTCCGTCACGGAGCGCACCAAGGAAATTGGCCTGCGCATGGCCATCGGCGCCCGTCCCGGAGACATCCTGCTCCAGTTCCTGCTGGAGGCCATGACCCTCTCCTGCGTGGGCGGTCTCCTGGGCACACTCCTGGGCATCGCAGGCGCACGCCTGATTGGCAATATCCAGAATTGGCCCATTGTCATCACGGAGAGCTCCGTGATCCTGGCCTTCGCCTTCTCCGCCGTGGTGGGCATCTTCTTCGGATTCTATCCCGCCTACCGGGCCAGCCGACTCAACCCCATCGATTGCCTGCGCTACGAATAACCCCACCACCACGCCTGGGGGGAAACAGGTCGAGCACGGAGAGAAACACGGAGGGCACGGAAGGCCCGGCAAGCCGGGCTCACGGAAGACACGGAGGAGGTCAAATGGGGGGGACGTTGCGGCCGACGGCCCCCGTCGGCCTTGTTGCCCCGTTTCCGCCTCTGGGGAGAGAATGCCCTGGCGGGCACCCTCTCCCCACAGCGTTCTCGGGACAACTTTCCTGGGCGGGCTTCCCCCGCCCAGAAACGCCCCCTCGCCCCGCTCTGATGCTTGACGGGAAATTCCCCCGCTTGCGTGGGGAAGGGGGGCAACCACTTGAACCCCGGCAGGGGTGGGAGGAGCGCTAGACGGGGGTGAAGGGAGGACCAAAGGGCCGACCGAAACCCCCGGCAGGAGCAAAATTAGAATCCGAACCCCGTAGGGGTGGCAGGCCAGGCCTTTGCGACAAGGGTGAAGCGTAGCGAGAACCCTTGGCGCCCTGCGGGAAACAGGTCGGACACGGAGAGCACAGAGAGGGCGGGACCTGCCCCCCGCACGTCCCGCCCCTGAGGGGAAAATTCCACTTGAACCCCGGCAGGGGTGGGAGGAGCGCTAGACGGGGGTGAAGGGAGGACCAAAGGGCCGACCGAAACCCCCGGCAGGAGCAAAATAAGAATCCGAACCCCGTAGGGGGGGCAGGCCAGGCCTTTGCGACAAGGATGAAGCGCCAGCGCAACCCTCGACGCTCTAGAATCTCCAGCTTTCAGCTAGAATTCCAGGTTCAATTCTTTGGTGCACTCTTTGCCCAGTTCCTGAAGGGTTTGTGTGGCATTTTGGTCCAGTCCGAAGAATTGGCACAGGGGGTTTTGGAGTTCCCGGCTGAGTTTTCCATAGAAAGAATCCCGTTCTGCCAGATGGTTCAGGATAGAGGGGCGGGCGGGAAGGAGATATTGCATGGGCTTTCCTTCGGGAGCGATGGACTCCTCCATCACCTTAGGGCTGGTCATGAGCACCAGGAGTCGAAGGGCCTCCTCTCGCTTTTCCTGGGGGCAGTTAGCCGTGAGAGAATAGAGATTCACATAGTATCGATGATCCGCCTGAGGCATGCGCTTCAGCTGCAAGGCTTCCCTGGCCTGGGCATCCAGATGAGCGGCGGCCTCGGGATATCCGTAGAGGAAGCGCCCCCCTCCCTGGGCAAAGCTCTTTTCCCGGAAGGCCACATCCTCCTCTTTCCATACTTGCACCTGGGCGGGACGCCCCATGGTCACCATGGCCCGCAATTCCTTCCAAGCGGCCTCCCGGCTTCCCAAAGCCTGCTGGAGTTTGGCGGCGAAGATGGAAATGGTAGCCACTGACTCCAGGGAGACATAGAGTCCCTCCCCGGGAGGCAGCAATTCGCCTTCGCCGGAGGGAGCGCCTGTCTTCTGGAGCAATTCTTCCATGGTGGAGGCCTCCTGGGCAGCCAAGTCGCCTGGGCGATAGAAGAGGAAGGAAGCGCAAGTCATGGCGGGAATGCCGTAGAGTTTGCCCTCGCGAAGACCGGCCGCCCGGGCAAAGGGGAAGAAATCCGTATCCGTCAGCATTTCCGGGGGCAGGGGCAGGAGTTTTCCATCCTTCAGATAGGAATCCAAATAGAGGGGATCTGTAGGTAGGATGTCCAGATTCTCCGGGAAGGGATCCACATAGTAATCGTAAGGAACCACTTCGATTTCCCGGGTTTCTCCCTGGGCTTTCCAAGCCTGGCGAAGGGTCGCCTCAAAATGGGCCAAATCGGGCACATAGGGATAGAGAGCGATGCGGAGGGGGTCTTCTCCCTGGAGGCAGAGGACCAGGCAGAAAAAGAGGCAGGGAAGAAAATGGCGCAAAGTCATGGGATGGGGGAAGACAGGAGAAGCCCGAGAGAAAAAAGAAAAAAAGGGACGGCGGGAGACCGCCCGAGACACGAAAACCTGCATAGCATAATTCGCCCTCCGGGTTCCGCCCCCCCTTTCCCCAGGATACTTTCCCCCCCTCCCTCCCCCCCGGACGACAAAAAAGACAATTCCCCGTCATTGCCACTTGGTAATCCCTTGGCAGGATTTCCGCTATCTCCCGCCAATATTCTAATTACGGCGACAGGACGATGTTCTTGTTGCAGAGTTGTACTGTTCCTCTCCCGTGGGGAGGAAACTCCTTCATTCTGCCTGGGAAACCACCATGAGCCAGACCGTTTTTTACCTTTTTCAGAAGCTGTCCAAGAAATTTCCCGGAGGGCTTTTGGGTTTGTTGTTGCTGGGAGGGGCTACCCTGTTGAGCTTCTTCCTGACTCGGCTATGGCTCACATGCCTGGCCTGGGGAGAACTAGAAATGTCCTTCCCCCTCCTATGCCTGGTCTTCCTGGCCGGCGCCCTCTCCGATCTGGCGGCCGCCCACTGGATGCTCCTTCCTCTAGCCCTGCTCCTGACCCTGCTGCCCAGCGGCGGAAAGAAATTCCGTTCCTGGCTCTGCCTGGGCGTCCTTGCCCTCCATCTCTTTCTCCTCCTCTACCTGGCCACGGCGGAACTCCTCTTCTGGAACGAATTCCAGGCCCGCCTGAACTTCATCGCCGTGGATTATCTGGCCTACACCACGGAGGTGGTCAGCAATATCTGGCAATCCTATCCCGTGGGACAAATCCTGCTGGCCATGGCCGCCCTCTCCCTGGGACTCGCTTGGCTCATCCAACGCTACTGCCGACTCTACTCCCGATGGGTTCGGGCACGGGACACCTTCCGACGACGCCTCCTTTTCCTCGCCGCCTATCTCCTGACCCTGACCCTCCTCACTTTCCTCGCCCCACCCCAGGATCTGGCACGCCTCTTCCGAGGCAACCATTGCCAGGCCGAACTGGCGGGCAACGGACTCCTCTCCTTCGCCCGCGCCTTCCGACACAACGCCCTAAAATACGAACAGTTCTACCGCACCACGCCCCCCGGGGAAGCTTCCGCCCGCCTGAAAGAGGAACTGCAAAAGGACGGAGGACGCTTTCTCACCCAGGATACTCTGGACATCCGACGCACCCTCCCGGGAACCCCCAGCCCGAAACGATGGAATGTGGTCATCATCCTGGAGGAGAGCCTCTCTGCCGCCTTCACCGGATGCCTGGGAGAAAAGCCCGAAAAGTCCTTCACCCCCAATCTGGACGCCTTGGCCCAGGAGGGCATGCTCTGGGAACGATGCTTCGCCTCGGGCACCCGCACCGTCCGGGGCTTGGAAGCCATCCAGCTCTCCATCCCCCCCACCCCCGGACAATCCCTGGTGAAACGCCCCCACCCCGAAGGCTATTTCTCTCTGGGCCACATCTTCCAGAAAGAGGGCTACCACAATACCTTCCTCTATGGGGGCGACAGCCGGTTTGACGGCATGAAGGCCTTCTTCCAGGGCAACGGATACCAAGTCCAGGATGCCCGCTCCCCCCTGTCCCTCCCCAAGACCTTCGCCAATGCCTGGGGCTCCTGCGACCAAGATCTCTTCCAATGGGCCCTGGATGACGCAGACCGCCAAACGGAAGCCCAAGTCCCCTTCCATCAATTCATCCTCACCACCTCCAATCACCGTCCCTACACCTTCCCCCAAGGGGTCATTTCCGCTCCCCAATTCCGACGCTTCGCCGCCGTGGAATACAGCGACTACGCCCTGGGAGAATATCTGGAGAAGGCCCGAAACAAGCCCTGGTTCCCCAACACCCTCTTCGTGATTCTGGCCGACCACTGCCATAGCACCAGCGGACGGGCTGCCCTCCCCCTGGATAAATACCACATCCCCGTCCTCATCTACAACCCCCTCCTGATTCCTCCTCAAAGAATTCACGCCGTCTGCAGCCAAATCGACCTGACCCCCACCATCCTGGCCCTCCTGGGATGGCCCTACGAAAGCGCCTTCTTCGGCTTGGATGTTCGCCTCCTGCCCCCCGATGGCGGACGGGCCTTCCCTGGCACCTTCCAGCATCTGGGACTCCTCAACGGCACCACGGGAGAGCTGACCACCCTCTCCCCCGGAAAAAAAGCGGAGACCTCCTTCTGGGCTCTCACTCCCCCCTTCCTCCCGGTGGATGACCACCTCACTCCCGAGGACAAGAAGGAAGAGGAAAAAGCCATCTTCTATTATCAGGGTTCCAGTCTCCGGCATCAAAAGCAACTGGACCGCCTGAAGACCTACCAGACCCCTTGATCTCATGGCCCCCCCCCACACCCCCGCTCCTGCCAAAGACTGGCTCTTCCGGGGATGGACCTCCTGGGCCATCCCTCTCCTCCTCCTCTGTCTCACCATCCTCCTGGCGGAAATTACCCCCTGGGACGAACAACTCCAATCTCTCTTCTACTCCCCGGAACGGGGATGGCTCCTGACCCTGGACAAGCACCAGGGATTCGGGCTGGTCTACTACACCATCCCTGTCCGCCTCATCGGCCTCTTCGCCGCCCTCCTCTTCCTCTCCTCTCTCTGGACCCTCTGCAAACATCGGCGCTTCCCCTGGCGACGCGCCTATGTCCTCCTGTGCATGCTCACCATCCCCACTCTGGTGGCCAACCTGAAATCCCACAACAGCATGCCCTACCCCAAGAAACTGGCCCAATACGGCGGCACTCTCCCCAAACGCTCCCTCCTCCAGGCCTTCCGCACCTCCCGGGAACCCAATGGCAAACGCTACCACGGATGGCCCGCCGGTCACGCCAGCGGAGGCTTCTCCCTCATGGGACTGGCCTTTTGTCCCCAGGAGCGCCGCAAACGCCGGTGGGGATTTGCTCTAGCCGCCACCCTAGGAGGATTCATGGGGCTCTGCCACACCATGGACGGGAATCACTTCTTCAGCCACAATCTGGTCTCCTTCTTCCTGGCCTGGCTCGTGGCCGCCCTCCTCTTCCTGGCCTGGAACGCCCTCCAGCAACGCTTCGCCCCCCCAGCCCCTCCGGAAGCCCCGGCTCCCTGAGACACCAAGGGGCTCCCCCCCTCCCTGCGGGCGCCCTCTCACGGAACTTTGGGCAGGGAGAGTCCCTTGCGCCACAACTCCGGCGTATGTCCCGGGGCAGACGCATGTTCGGTCAAGGAGAAGATCCCCAGGGAATGGAGACGTCGCACCAATTCGTCGGCATACTCTGAGAAGGACCAGAAGGAAGGAGGCAGAAAGCCCCGTTCCATGGCGCTCATGGCCAGGGGAAGGACGGCGGCCATGAGGCGACTGCCATAGGTGGCATCCTCCTTGAACTCCTGGTAGAGGCTCTCTCCTTCCCACCACAGTTCCCGGAGAATCTGGTCCGGCAGCCACCCCAGAGTGGTGGTGGTATAGCAATTATCGCTTCCCTTGGCCAAGCGGATGGTGGTTTGGAGATACTTTCGGATGAAATCGGCCCCCGGTCCGTAGTAGGGGCGGATGAAGGTCTCGATCAGGCTCCAGGTATCCCGATCGGGATTCCACATCAATTTGGACAGGAGCCAGTTTCGCAATTCCGGAAGATCTGCGGCCTTCCCTCCCCCCGGCCCGCTCCCATTCTGCTCAAAGACGGAGATGGCCCCGCAATCCCGGAAGAATCGGAGATTGGGCCCCAGAGTCTCCCAATTGGGATGGGGCTGCCAATATTTGCGGAAGACCGTGGTATAGTCCCATACCATCATTTGCCGCGCCAAAGGCGCCCAGCCCGTCATATCCTCGTAGAGCTGGGAATTAGGGCCGGGGCTGGTCAAGTTCTGAAAGCTGGCCGCCTCGATGGTGCACACCCGGATCACCACATTCTCCCGGGGCCGGATGGTCTTGGGAGGATGGCGGGTGAAGCGGTAGGCCAGGGTCTCCACCATGACCTTGGGAAATTCCAGGGACACCGCCTCCGCCACCTGGTTGACCAGCTCCAGATAGAGATCTGTGATGCTTCCCAATTCCGCCATCCGGGCCTCGCAATCGGCGCATTGGCAGAACCGGACGTTGTCATTCTGGCTGATGGAGATAAACCCCACGTTGCTATCCTCCCGCAGGGACTCCAGGGCATTCTTCACCAGCTCTTGGCGCATTTCCCCATTGGTGAGACAGAGCTGGGCGTTGGCTTTTCGTCCCGCCTTCTGGAAGGGGTCCCGACGGTAGGCATACCATTCGGGATGTTGGGAAAAGTATTTTTTTGGCGGGAGGAGTTGTTCGAAGGTATGGACGAAGAGGCGGAAAGAGAGATCCCGGAATCCTCCGTACCGAGGGTCGGCGGGTTGGAAGAAGCCATTGTGCCGCAGGTGGGAGAAGAAGGCAGGGTCGTTTCCGTTCACCGCCGTCTGCACGGATCTCACGTAGAGGGGAGGGGCGTATTGGGTTTCCCATGCCGGCACCTCCCAGGAGGGAGAAAGGCGGGGCAACACCGTGACCTCCGCCGATAGCCACAATATCCCTACGCTCTCCTCCAAAAATTCATAAACCGCATAAAGAGTGCCCCGGGGACGTGCCCCAAAGAGATGCAACCGCTCCCCCTCGCTCTGAAGAACAATCTGGTCCGGCTTCAACTCCCCTACCCCCCAATGCCCCGAAAGACGCAACCCCTCCTCGCTGGGACCCACCACAAACAACGGCCCCTCTAACCCCTCCTCATAGGTCAGTATCGGCAACGTCACCCCGCTGCACTGCGCCAGAAAACTCTGCAACTCCTCCGCAGCCGTCCTCTCCGCCAACGTCGCCTCCGGAATCACCGCAATCCGATACTCCTGCAAGGGAAGAGAATAAGCCAGGACGGAACACCACAGGAAAAGCAGAAAGAAGCGCATGACAGGACAGGGGCAGGAAAGGTACCGGGAGCCAGGTTGGAAGATTGAAGACAACGAGGTAAATTAACCCAGCTTCCGCAATGCGCCAGAATAGCTCAGCTGGTAGAGCACTTGACTTGTAATCAGGCGGTCGCCGGTTCGATTCCGGCTTCTGGCTCCATGTTATAAGCTATTGCATATAAAATATTTATAAATAATATCATACGAGGCGCCCCCCCAAAAAAACAAACCTGTCATTTCCAGGGGCAAAGAAATCTAGATGTTCTAGAGGGGCTAGAGGGGCTAGAAAATCCAGGAAGATCCGGGGAGTTTGCTTTCCCCCAAAAAGAACAGGCGGCGTTCCGGACGGGCTTGTCCGGACAGGACAGTCGGTCCCAAGGGGAAGCCAGAGGGGCAGATGTCCTAGATGTCCTAGATGTCCTAGATGTCCTAGATGCCCTAGGGGGCGAGAAATCCAGGATAGAGCAGCGGGGGGGCGAGAAATCCAGGATAGAGCAGCGGGGGGCGTTCCTGGGCGGGGCTCCCCCCCCGGGAAGTTGGTCCCGGGGACGCATGCCGGGGAGGGGTGCCCAACAGGGCATTCTCTCCCCGGAGGCGGAACCGGGAACAACAAGGCTGACGGAACCGGATGCCGAAACGCCCCCGCCTTCCGCCCTCTGTATCATCTGTGCCGCCCGGCGGTGCCGGGCGTTCCGTGTGCTCTGTGTTGAAGCGGCAGCGCCCTCCTGTCTCCGCAGAGCGTTGTTTCAGGGGATTTTCCAATCCCGGGAGAATCGTCCGTGGAGCGTTCGCTGCGGCGTAGCCAGGAGGAATTGTCCCTGTTGGGTTTCCTTCTGGAGGAGATAGGGGAGGACGCGGGGGATGGCTTCGGGGGCGTTGGCAACGGCCAGGAGCGCCAGGGTGCCGGGCAGGAGGGAATCAGCGGGGCAGAGTGTCAGAGCCAGGGTGTTTTCCCCGGTGCGTTCATCGTTCTCCAGTTTTTGGAAGAGTCGACGGAGGAAGGAGGGATTCTGTGCCAGCAATTCCTCGGCGAGCCGGTTTTCCTCCACATTTCCCAGGAGAATCAGCCGGCGTTCCCGCATATCCGCCGCCGTCACCCCGGTATCCTGCCGGATGGGGATGGGGGTGCCGGTGCGGCGTTCCCATTCCTGGGAGAACCACTGGGCAGCCGCCTCCCAGAAGGCTGCGTGCTCGGGTACGGAGGTGCCCACCACCAGGACCGCGGGCCGGGTCAGGAAAGACTGGAGGGTTGCCCATTCCTGTTCCGGGCAGAGAACCGGGGGGTCCTGGGTGCCTTCCAGTCTCCAGGACGCCTCCCCTTCCCCTTCCCGTTCCCATGCCACCCAGCCCCGCTGGGGAGAGAGGCCCATGCGGACGTCGTCCACCTGGAACACGATGGGCTTGCCCCGGGCGAAGCCCGCCTCGTTGGTCTGGAGGGCCAGGCGGGAGATTCCCCGGGTGTGGATCTGCAGGCGGGAGCATCCCTGCTCCTGCTTCCGCTGGACGGAGAGGAAGCAGCTCTCGCCCTGTCCCTGACGCCGTTGCGCCGTCAGCCACCAGGCGGGGAAGGGCTCCCCCATTCTCCACTCCCAGACCAGGGAGTCGGGATTATCCCGCTGTTGGGAGAGCCAGGTGAAGGCCTCCAGAAGACTGCGCTGTTCCTCGGGGCTCTCCAGGAGGCGCACCGGGGCATTCACCCTGGCATCCTCCCGGGTCTCCAAATATTCCTTCAGGGCACGTCCCCCCTGGGAGGCTCCGGAGGCGGGCAATTCCAGCCAGAGGGGGAGATTGGTCAGATTGCACACGGGGAACTCCTCCAGGGAGAACTCCTCCTCGGGCGCCCCGTCGGGGAAGCTCAGGCGTCCCCCGGTCAGTTCCAGGGCATGGCGGCAGGCGAAGCCCACCCCGCTTCTGCCCTGCCCCACCAGATAGACCCGCTGACGCTCCGCCGGCAGGTTGTCCAGGAGATATTCCAGCATGCGGCCCCAGTCCTCCCACAGGACGCTCTCGGGGCATCCTCCCCCGGCGGGACGCCAGGAGAGCAACCGTGCCACCATGGCCTCGCCCATGGGCGGGGAATCGGGGAACGCCACCCCGGGGAGCACCAGGATCAAGGGGCGGCGATGGGCGTTGTCATAGCCCGGGGGGAAGTGGAGGCGCGCCGTCATGGGCGTGCCGTCCACGGGAGAGGCGCAGCGCATTTCCCGGCGGGAGGAGGCGGGTTCCTCCCGGAGGGAGGGGGCGGTTGTTTCCGAGGAGGCGCCGTTCTTTCCGCAGGCGGTCAGCAGCAGGGAGAGGAGGCCCAGGAACGCCAAGGCGCTCCCGCCCCGGCTCCAGAGAGATGTCCGTTCCTTCGCTTCCATGGCGACTTTCATTCCGGATGAGGCTTGTCAGGGAGAGGTGTCCTCCGCGGGCGGCGCCGGATTTTTCTCCATCGCCAGGATGGGGAGAAGACTCCGGGGAGCCTGGGGGGGATACAGGAGGGAAAGGCGCACCTTCTGCGGGGAGTCCTGCGCCAGCCCCAGGGGAATCATCAGGCATTTTCCCTCGGGCAGTTCGTCGGACCACTCCTTGCCATTCACCAGAAGGCGGCTTCCCGCCGGCAGAGGAGGCACCCAGAGTCCCCGGGGGGAGCGGCCTCCCCGGGCGGCGGGGAGTTCCCATTCCCAGCAGAGCCAGAGGGGGGAAGGCAGGGAGGCGTCCTCCCCCGGCAGGGGCACCACCGTCCCCGTCTCCTTTTCCTTCCTGGGAAATTCCTGGGAGGAGGAGAGCCGGGCGGCGACGCCCGGCTGCCACGGTTCCCGGAGGGGATGCCACTGGTCGTCGCAGGAGAGCCAGTCCCGCAGGAAATCCACGATGGCGCCGGGGCGTCCCCCGGGCATTTCCGGCCACCGGTCCCGGAAATTTCGCAGGGACCGGAGGCGCAGGAAGAGCAGGGAGGTCTCCAGATTCCCCTCGTTGCCGCAGCGGAGACATTCCCGGAAGAGCCTCTCCTGCCACAGAAGTCCCCCCATCGCCTGGAGGAGGACAAAGCGACGGCTCCCGGGAGAGGCGGTGGAGAGTTCCTCCAGCACCCGCCGGGTCAGCGCCGCCAGCTCCTCCTCCCCCGGCTCCAGGCCGCCCCAGATTCCGTTGCGGAGAAACGCCTCCCGGGTTCCCTCCTCCGCCAGCAGCCGCTGGCAAAATTCCGGGGACGCCCCCAGGGAGAGGAGCCCCTCCCGCCATTCCCCGGGGGAGGGCCAAAGAGCGGCCGTCTCCTGGGCACGGAGGGACGCCGAGAAGATTCCCGCCATCAGGAGGAGGAAGCCTTGTCCCAGGAGAGCCAGGCGCCGAAGGGGCCGGGAGCTAGGGGCGGGTCTTGTCCTCATGGCCCTCCTCCTCCGGCGCGTCCTCCGTCTTTTCCCACTCCTTCCATTCCCCCTCCCCCGGCGGCGCCTCCTTCCGTCGGGAGGAAGCCTGGAGGAAATTCCGGACCTTCGCCGCCGCGGCCAGGCCCACGGTCACCAGGATGAGCCCCCAGAGAAAGACCTGGAGCACCCGGCTGCCCAAATATTTCTGCACCTTGTCCGCCGCATATCCCCAGGCCAGGATGGAGGTCAGACTGGCGCTGACCACGGTGCCCACGGCGCCCCAGTAGCGCAGCCCCACCAGCCGGGCAAGCAGGGAGCCCACGATGGGACCGGTGAGCGGCAACGGGATGAAGACAAAGGCGAAGACCCCCAGCAGACCGAATCTGGCCCAGACCCGCCGCTGACGGCGGGCGTCCACCTGCAATCCCTGGAAGGTCTCCTGGAGCAGAGGCAGCCGGAAGACCCGGCGAACGGAGAGGCCGAAAAGGGTGTTGAAGAGGCAGATCAGGGCGGTGGTCACCATGCCGTTGAAGAGGACGTTCTGCCACAGGGGCAGGGAGGAGGCGTGCTTGGCGCCCTCCACCGCCCCCATGGGGGCGCCCAGGACCAGATGGGAAGTCAGCACCCGGGGCAGGATGCGGCCCAGGGGAGAGCGGGTGCCCAGGGAGACCCCCATCCAGACAAGGGCGGCCAGCGCCACCACCACGCCCAGCAGAAGGGTGCCACATTCCGGGAGATGGCGAAAGCGGCGCCAGGCGCCAGCCACCTTCTCCTCCCCCGCCCCGTCCTGGCGCGGAGGGGAGTCCTGCACTCCTGGGTTTTGCGGCACGGCGGTCATGGGGCGTAGTCTATCTAAATACTTGCAACAGAAGAAGTTATGTATATCAGCCCCGCAGGGAGTCCACCAGAATGAACTTCATGGCGCAGGAAGCGATCTTCTGGTCGTCCACCCAGAGTTCTCCCTCGGCCATGCCTGCCCGTCCTCCCAGGTCGCAGTGTCCGGCGATGACCAGGGAGTCGCCGAATTTGGCGTGCTGGTAGAAGTTCGCCTCGTCGATGCCCAGGAAGATGCCCAGTTTTCCCTTGTTTTCCGGCTGGGAGAGGATATGGGCGCACCCCAGCTGGGCGGCGGCCTCCAGCATGAGGGGGAAGGGATAGACTCCGGTGGTGTTGCCCGCCATCATCATGTCGCAGGAGCTGAGGTTCTTGCAGCCGTAGATGCGGGCAGGGTCGGGCTGTCCCAGGTTCACCGCCTTGTCCAGCAGGAGGAAGGGGGGGCGATGGGGGAGGATTTCCATGAGTCCGAGGGCGTCCGTGACGGTTCCCTCCGCCATGGCCTCGCGGAAGGGGCTTTCCGGGCGGGCGGCGATGTGGCGGGGATGGTCGTAGTCGGAGGTATTCACCCGCGCCAGGAGGAGGGTGCCCGCGGAGGCCAGTCCTGCCTCCGTGGAGCAGCTCACCTGGAATTCGGCCTCCCCGTCCACCCGGCGTTCCTGGAGACAAGCCTCCACCTTCATCGTCATGCCGGGGAAGACCGGCTTGCGGAACTTCAGGCGGCGGATCTGGCGCAGGACGATCTGGGTGCCCCCGATGCCGGGAATGGATTCCTGGAAGAGGAGGCGGGAGAGCTGGACCATGGCCGAGACCTGGAGCACGCCGGGAAGGATGGGCTGGCCGGGGAAATGCCCCTGGAAGACGCCCTCGCTGATGGAGACCGCCTTGCATCCCAGGGCGGCACCCCCGTTTTCGTCCAGCTCCGCCATGTCCAGCATGAGCATGGGGGCGGCGGTTTCCAGGATGGAGGCGATCTGATGATGGGTGTAGGCGCGCATAGGATGGGCTGACGTTGGAATCGGGTGGAAGAGAGGGGGGCTCGCCGCCGCCCCGCGGGGCGGGGGAGGACTAGTGGTCGGAGGGGTTCACCATCCGGGGATCATCCAGCTGGGGGATTTTCTGGAAGCGTTCCAGGCGTTGCTTCTCCGACTTCTGGGCCGGGCTTTCCTCCGTCTGGGGAATCTTGATCTCCATGGGGTGCTGGGCCTCGGGATAGAGGCGGTTCCACGCCTGGCAGACGGCGGCCGCCAGCAGATCGGGGTCCACCCGGTTGTCCGCCAGATTCAGCTCCAGCTCCCGGCCCTCCTCGTTCACCACCGGGAGAGAGGTCTCCCCGTTGACGCTCATGGAGAAGGGAATGGGTTCGTGCATGCCGCTGTAAATCTTCACCACCCGCACCTCGCTGGGCTTCTGCCACAGGGCCTGCTGCGCCACGAAGGTGACCTGGCCCGGGGTGCTGTCCCCCGAGACGCCCTGGATCCGGATCTCCATCCTGGCCGAGGGCAGCCCCTCCACAATCTCCTGGCGGGCCTGGCGCTTCGCCTGCTCCTCCTCCTGACGTGCCGCCTCCCGTGCCGCCGCCTGGCTGTGGCAATGCCAGAAGATGCCGCCTCCCCCCAGAATCACCACCAGGGGAATGGCCACCAGCAGGGCGCGGCGGCGGCGGCTCTGGCTGAGGCTTTTCTCGTATGCCTTTGCCTCCTCCACCGTGCAGTTGCTACGGCTTTCGTCTTCAAAGAGAGAGAGGCTTTCCCGGCGATGGCGGGCATTGAACTCTTTCAGCGTTGGCATGGTTTGGCGTCTCCCGAGGTATGCGGTCCCTTTAGCCGGCGTTGCGCTGGCTGCGCTTCATGATGAGCTGGCAACCCAGAATCACCAGGAAGGTGATGGCGAGAAGAAGAGTGGAGAGGGCATTGATCATGGTCATGGCGCCCCGTTTGATCATGCCCTGGATCTGGATGGGCAGGGTCGTGGTGCCCGGCCCGTTGACGAAGAAGGTGATGACGAAGTCGTCGATGGAGAGGGTGAAGGCCAGGAGGGCCCCGGCGAAGATGCCGGGGAGGATGATGGGCACCAGGACCTTCCAGGTGGTGACCCAGCGGCTCGCCCCCAGGTCCCGGGCCGCCTCCAGGATGGTCATGTCGAAATCCTGGAGGCGGGAGAGGACCGCCATGGCCACATAGCTGGTGCAGAAGGTGGCGTGGGCCAGGACGATGGTGGCCAGCCCCAGCTGCACCTTCAGGGCGATGAAGAAGATCAGGAGGCTGATGCCGATGAGGATCTCCGGCACCACCAGGGGCGTGTAGATGAGGCAGTAGTGGAAGTTTTGGAGGCGGCTCTTGTACTTATGAAGGGCGAAGGCGGCGCAGGTTCCCAGGAAGGTGGAAATCAGGGTGGAGATTGTGGCCACGATCAGGGTGTTGGAGAGGGCCCGCCAGATGTCCCTCCCCTTGGCGGAGAACAGCTCGTTGTACCAGCGGAAGGTGAATCCCATCCAGACGGTGCCCTGCCGGTTGGCGTTGAAGGAGTTCACCACCAGGAGCAGGATGGGGACGTAGAAGAAGAGGATCACCGTCCAGGTGAGGATGGCGGGGAAATGGCTTCGGCGCATGCTCATCTCAGACCACCTCCCTGGCCGGCTTGGCCGAGCCATCCGGCTGTTTCTTTCCCTTGAGGAAATAGAGGAGCGGCAGGAACATGACCGCCGTCATCACGGAGGAGAGGGCGGCGGCGGCGGGAAGATTCCGGTGTTCCAGGGTCATCTTGACGATGACGTTGCCGATCATCATGGAATCCTTGTCGCCCACCATGTCCGGGATGACATAGGAGCCGATGCAGGGGATCAGGACCATGAGGCAGGCGGAGAGCAGTCCGTCGGCGATGCCCGGCACGAAGACCCGGAAGAAGGCGTGGAGGCGGCTCGCCCCCAGATCCATGGCCGCCTCGAACAGGGAGAAGTCGAATTTCTCCGCGGCGGCGTAGAGGGGCAGGATGGCGAAGGGCAGCTCGGTGTAGACCATCACCAGGAGCACCGCCTCCGGCCGGTAGAGAAGCACCGCGTCCGGCGGCAGAAGATGGCAGAAGACCAGGAAGTGCTTCAGGAGGCCGTCGGGATGGAGGACGGACTTCCAGGCGAAGATGCGGATGAGGAAGTTGGTCCAGAAGGGGATGATGGTCAGAAGCAGCACCGTGTCCCGCACCTTGGTGGAGACCCGGGCGATGTAGTAGGCCACGGGGACGGCGATGGCCAGGGTGAGGGCGGTGCAGGCCACGCTCATCCAGATGGTCCTCCAGATGATGGAGGGGTAGTTGGGATAGCGGAGGGCCTTCAAGGTCTCCAGGGTCCACTGGTCCCCGATGCCCCCGAACTCCCCGCGGCTCCGGAAGGAGATGGCGAAGATGATGAGGGTGGGCAGGAGGAAGAAGACCGTCATCCACAGGAGGGAGGGCGCGGTGACCGCATACTCCCCCAGGGCGCGGCGGCGCATTTCCGGGGCCTTCATTTCCGCTCCTCCTCCGTCGTCTCCTCCTTCGCGGGAGGAGGCGCGGACTCCTGGACAGGCTCGTCGCCGGGAAGCTGGGGCGGCATCTGCAGCAGATCCTCGTCCTTCTCGCTGTAGCGCTCCAGCATGAATCCGTCGTCGGATTGCCAGGAGATGAAGACCTTGTCTCCCCAGGTGATGGGGCGTTCGTCCAGCATGAAGCGGTTGTGCTGGCGGGTGACGGCCACCCGCCAGTCCGGGGCGATGCTCACCCAGTAGCGGGTGTGGTCTCCCTGGTAGACGATGTCCTCCACCGTGGCGGGCAGGACGTTCTGCTTGGGGCCGGTCTGGGGCCGGTCCACGGAGATGGTGAATTTCTCCGGGCGGATGGAGACGTGCACCAGGTCGCCCTTGGCCTTCTTCTTGTCGTTGAAGCACAGGAGCGGGGGCAGCTCGGGCACGTCCAGCCAGCAGTATTCGGAGTCCACCACCTCGGAGATGCGTCCGTCGAAGAAATTGGTGTCGCCGATGAAGGCGGCCACGAAGCTGGTGCGGGGGGCCTCGTAGATTTCCGCGGGGGTGCCCACCTGCTCCACCCGTCCGTCGTGCATGACGGCGATGTGGTCGGAGATGCTCATGGCCTCGTTCTGGTCATGGGTGACATACATGAAGGTGATGCCCACCTCGTCGTGGATCAGGGAGAGCTCCAGGCTCATGCGCTGGCGCAGCTTCAAATCCAGGGCCGCCAGCGGCTCGTCCAGCAGGAGCACCCGGGGCTTCATGATCAGGGCGCGGGCGATGGCCGTGCGCTGCTTCTGCCCCCCGGAAATCTGGTTGGGCTTCTTGTCGGCGCACCCCTCCATCTGGATCATGGCCAGCATCTTGTCCACCTCCTGGTCGATCACCTTCCGGGGAAGATGCTTCAGCTTCAGACCAAAGGCAATGTTCTCCCGCACCGTCATGTGGGGGAAGAGGGCGTAGTTCTGAAAGACGGTGTTCACCTTCCGCACGTTGGGAAGCTGGTCCGTGATGTCCTCCCCGTCCAGAAGAATGCGGCCGGAATCCGGCGTGTCAAAGCCGGCCAGCATCCGCAGAAGGGTGGTCTTCCCGCATCCACTGGGCCCCAGGATGGAGAAGATCTCCCCCCTGCGTATGGTCAGGGTGACGTCGTCAACCGCTTTCAGGGAACCGTATGACTTGGTCACACGGTCGAACTTCAAAAATTCTTCCAACTCAACCGTTTCCTTAAGTTGCGTCAGCATCGCTGAGAGTGGCTCTCTTGCCCCTGTCGCACCACCCCCGAGAAGCGGTGACGGGCAGGGGAATAATATATTGGAATCCTACGAAATGGAGGAGGGAAAATTTCCGGAATTGCCCCCCGCGCCCCACGCCAAATTTTCCCCGGGACCCTTGATTTCTCGAAAAAAGTGCCTATACTTTCCGCATATACGGATTAGCGAACGGGGATTTTCTCCCGTGCCCTCCTCTTTTTCCCTCTCCCGCCCAACGACATTTCCCCTATGGACTCCATCCGCTACTCTCTGTTTTTTGACTTTCACACCATGATCACCACCCCGGAGGTGGGGAAGCACTTTGATGGTGAGGAGTTTGTGCGTCAGATTTCCCAGTGCGGGGTGGACTATCTGACGTTGCACGCCTGCTGCAACCAGGGGAACGCCTACTATCCCACCAAGGTGGGCAAGCCCCATCCCGCCCTGACGCAGGATGTCTTCGGCTCCCTGGCCAGGGCCTGCCACAAGCAGGGAATCGCCCTCTCCGCGTATTTCAACATCCACTACAGCGACCAGGTGCTGCGGGAGCATCCGGAGTGGCAGGAGATCAGCGCCACCCCGGGAAAATACACCCAGGAGGATCTCTACTATCGCCGCGCCTGCTACAACTCCGGCTACGGGGAATACGTTCTGGCCATGGCCAAGGAGGTGCTGGCCTGGTACGATGTGGACGGCTTTTTCTTCGACTGCCTGGCGGCCTCCGACTGCGTGTGCCCCGTCTGCCGGAAGAAGATGGAGGCCCAGGGTGTGGATCCCGGGGACAAGGAGGCCGTGCTGCGGTTCAACCACGCCTCCGGCCACGCCCTGGCGCGGATGCTCCACGACCAGCTGGCTCCCCTGAAGCCCGGGCTGCGCTTCTTCTTCAACGGCCGCCCCTTCGAGGAGATGGAGGACTACGACACCCACCTGGAGGCGGAATGTCTGCCTACCGCCCCCTGGGGCAACGGCTACGAGCAGCTGCCCCTGATGGCCCACTACATGCGCCCCCTGGCGCGGAAGAGCGGAAAGCCGATTCTGAACATGACGGGGCGTTTCATCGACTGGGGACAGTTCGGGAGCCTCCGCACCCGGGAAAGCCTGGAATACGACCTCTATTACGGCGTCGCCAACGGCCTCCGTCCCAATGTGGCGGACCATCTCCCCCCGGACGGACGCTGGCCCCTTCCGGTGTTCCGGCTGGTCCAGAGCCTCTACCGGGAGCTGCAGTGGTACGATCCCTGGACCCTGGGAGCGGAGAACCGTCCGGAGGTGGCCGTGGTCTTCCCCCGGCGCACCCCCTTGTGCAACTATCCTTCCGACGCCCCCCTGAAGGGAGCCACCCGGATGCTGACGGAGCTGAAGGTGCAATTTGACATCGTCACCGAGGCGGTTTCCTGGGAGTCCTACAGGCTGCTGATTTTCCCGGACCAGGTTTCCTTCACCCCGGAGATTCTCCGGCGGGTGGAGGCCCATCTGGCCAGGGGAGGACGGATTCTGGCCACTGGGCAGTCGGGTCTGGATCCGGAAGGCAAGGCCTTCGCCATGAGGAAGGAGTGGCCGGCGCTCTATCAGGGCCCCTCCCCCTTCCTGCCTCTCTACTTCCAGCCGGAAGGCCCCTTCTGCCAGGGACTTCCGGAAATGCCCCTCCAGTGGTTCGGAGACGGCTTCCAGGTGGCCGCCACGGAGGGAGCCACCCCCCTCCTCTTCTGCGTCCGGCCCGTCTGCCACAAGGGATGGGACGGCGTCCGGGTAAACTACTACACCCCCCCCGCGGAAAAGACCGACATCCCCCTCCTCCTCCGGAAGGGCGGCATCCTCTACTTGGCGGCCAATCTCTTCCAAAGCTACGCCAAGGTGGCCATGCGGGACACCAGGCTCCTCCTGGAAAATCTCCTGAAAGAACTGGATCCCGCCCCCCAGCTATACACCCGCCATCTCCCCAGCTTCGCCCGGGCCTTCCTCCAAAGCAAGGAAAACCTGCGAATGGTCCATCTCATGACCTATTGCCCCGAAAAGCGACTGGGCACCATCGAGGTGGACGACCGCCCCGTGGTCCTCAACGGAGAAATCGCCCTGCGGCTGGACAACATCCCCGTGACCCGGGTGCGATGCCTGGCAGCCGGCAAAATCCAGGAACTCCCCTTCCAGGAGGAACAGGGATACTGCAAGGTCACCGTCCCCCAGGTGGAAGGCTACGCCCTGCTCCTCTTCGAGACAGAACCAACCCCCGAACAGGGCTAAATCTGGAAATCCCCCCTCTCTCTGGCCTCTGTGAACCCGGCTTGCCGGACCCGCCGTGCCGGGGGGGATCTAGAAAACTAGATGCCCTAGATGCTCTAGATGGGCTAGATGCCCTAGATGGGTTGGAAATCCAGGAGTTACTTCCAATAGATAGTCAGGGGGGCGTTCCCGGGCGGGGCATCCCGCCCGGGAAAGTTGGTCCCGGGGCGCCATGGAGAGAGGGGGCTCCGGCAGGAGCTTTCTCTCTCCGTGGGGAATCGGGAACAACAAGGCATCCGGTGCCGGATGCCGGAACGCCCCCGTCTTCCACCCTCTGTGTCATCCGGGGTGGGCCGCAGGCGCCTCCGTGTGCTCCGTGTTGAAGCGGCAGCGTCCTCTGTGTCATCCGTGGTGGGCCGCAGGCGCCTCCGTGTGCTCCGTGTTGAAGAAGCGGCAGCGTCCTCTGTGTCATCCGGGGTGGGCCGCAGGCGCCTCCGTGTGCTCCGTGTTGAAGCGGCAGCGTCCTCTGTGTGGGAAACAAAAAAGGGTCGCCGTTGAGGGCGACCCGAAAGAAAGAAGGGAGAGAGAAAAGATGGGGGGCTGCTAGGAGACCTTCTCCACCTCGTCCGTTCCCAAATCCACGGCGGTGGCGCGTCCAAAGATATTCACGGAGACCTTGAGGCGGGCACGTTCCACATCGATGGCCTCCACCACGGCGTTGAAGCCCTGGAAGGCGCCATTCTTGATGGAGACCGTTTCGCCCACGTTGAACATCACCTTGGGCTTTGCCGTTTCGTTCTCCTCCTCGATGCGCATCATTTCCGCCACATCGCTGGGGCTCAGCATCACGGGGCGGTCGCCGCCCACGAATCCGATGACACCCTGGGTGCCCTTCAGCATATCCCAGACCTCGGCGTTCAACTGTCCATCCTCGCCATAGATTCTGGCCTGGATGAGGATGTAGCCGGGATAGCGCTTCCGTTCCTTGGTGACGCTCTTCTTCACGCCCTTGGCGTTGGTCTGCACCACCACCACCTTGTCCACGGGGATCTTGATGTCGTCCACGCCATCGTCAATGCCGTCGCGGACATCCTGTTCCCGGCGGTTTTGGATCAGCTTGAAGGCACGGTTCTCCTGACCGCTCATGATCTGGAGAACATACCAATGGCTTTGGGTCTTGTCGATGTTTTCCATGGTACAGACACTACTCTTCAAGGGGGAGAGAGATCCCGGCCTCAAGAGAGACCGTCGACTACATTCCGGCGATGAGTCTCACGAAACCCTGGGAGACCCAGTCGAAGACCAGCACCATCACCGTGAGGAGGGCCAGGCTGGTGAGCACCACGGCGGTGGAACGGATCAGTTCCTTCCGGGTGGGCCAGGTGCACTTCTTCATCTCCGCCACGGTCTCAAAATAGAGATTCTGGATTGCCTTGATGGGGTTGGTCATGGTTCTCTGGGTTCCTGATCGTCCGGGCGGCGGGGGAGCCGCCGGGAGGGGCTGGAAGCCTTTAAAACAAGAATGGCAGGAGAGACAGGGATCGAACCTGCGACCTGCGGTTTTGGAGACCGCTGCTCTACCAATTGAGCTACTCTCCTGCGAGAAAATCCTACCGGGAAATCGCCGGAAAGACTACCGCACTTCGCGGTGGGTGGTGACCTTGCGATCCCACTTGCAATACTTCTTCATTTCCAGACGGCCAGGAGTATTGCGCTTGTTCTTGGTCGTGGTGTAGTTGCGGCGCTTGCACTCGGTGCAGGCCAGCTGGATGATTTCGGAGGGCATGGCTATGGCTCCTTCTTCAGCGGGGGACTCGGAACTCCTCTCCCGAACGGCGGCAAGCCTTCTCCCGCAAGGGGAGGCGCGCCGCCGCCGGCCGGAAGAAGAGGCGGGGAAGAATCCGGAGGGAACGCCTGGGGGCGTTCCTCCGGAACCCGCCTGCTCCGAGGGGAGGACTACTCGATGATCTCGGAGACGTTACCAGCGCCCACGGTGCGGCCGCCTTCGCGGATGGCGAAGCGCAGACCCACTTCCATGGCGACAGGAGCGATGAGCTCGATGGTCATGGTGGCGTGGTCGCCGGGCATGATCATCTGGACGCCTTCCTCCAGGTGGCAGACACCCGTCACGTCAGTGGTGCGGATGTAGAACTGGGGACGATAGCCATCCTTGAACTGGGTGTGGCGGCCGCCCTCTTCCTTGGTCAGAACGTAGACCTGGCACTTGAACTTGGTGTGGGGATGGATGGTGCCGGGCACGGCCAGAATCTGTCCGCGCTCCACCTCTTCCTTCTTGGTGCCGCGCAGCAGGCAGCCGATGTTGTCACCAGCCTGGCCCTGATCCAGCATCTTCCGGAACATCTCCACGCCGGTCACGGTGGTCTTCTGGGTCTCGCGGATGCCCACGATCTCCACGGCGTCGCCGACCTTGATCACACCACGCTCCACACGACCGGTGACCACGGTGCCGCGTCCCTCGATGGAGAACACGTCTTCGATGGGCATCAGGAAGGGCTGGTCCAGAGGACGGACGGGCTCGGGGATGAAGCTGTCGACGGCGTCCATGAGCTCGCGGATGCACTGGCAGGTGGGATCGGTCTCAGCAACCTCCTTCACCTTGTCGGCGGGGGTGGAGGACATGAGCTCGGTGACCTTCAGGGCGGAGCCGCGGATGATGGGGGTGTCGTCGCCGGGGAAGTCGTACTTGTTGAGCAGGTCGCGGACCTCGGAGTCCACCAGCTCCAGCAGGTCGGGGTCGTCCACCATGTCGGTCTTGTTCATGAAGACCACGATGGCGGGGACGCCCACCTGGCGGGCCAGCAGGACGTGCTCGGAGGTCTGGGCCATGACACCGTCGGTGGCGGCGATGACCAGGATGGCGCCATCCATCTGGGCGGCGCCGGTGATCATGTTCTTGATGTAGTCGGCGTGTCCGGGGCAGTCCACGTGAGCGTAGTGGCGCTTGGCGCTCTGGTATTCCACGTGGGCGGTGTTGATGGTGATACCACGAGCCTTTTCCTCGGGGGCGTTGTCGATCTGCGCGTAGTCGCGGACATCACCGCCGTAGATAGCAGACTGCACCATGGTGATGGCGGCAGTCAGCGTGGTCTTGCCGTGGTCGATGTGGCCGATGGTACCGATGTTGCAGTGGGGTTTATCCCGCTTGAAGGTTTCTTTTGCCATTTTGCTACCTCGTGTTCTTGTTGCGAAGCGCCGCCGGATGCGGCTTGTGTTACTTCAGTTGCGATGATCAAACAAATGAAAAAAAAGGAGCGGAGGCCGTGTCCTCCCTCTCTCCAGGGGCCGTGGCCCATGCTTTCCCGGGGGACGGGGAAGGAGGGGGGGAGATTCGGTTCTGGAGAGCGGGGCCGGGGGTATCGGGATGGCGGGACGCCGCCCCTCCCCGGGGGTCCCTCTCTAATAGACGAAACGCATGGATGGACTGAAGCAGCCCGTCCATGCCTTCCAAAAAGTGGAGCCTACATTCGGAATCGGACCGAAGACCTCATCCTTACCAAGGATGCGCTCTACCAACTGAGCTATGTAGGCATCGAGGTTATGTGGCGTCGGCTCCTCGAGGGGAAATGGGCCTTCCGGATTTAGCGTTTCCCGGGAAACTCGGCGCGTTGCGTAAAATAATCACCATTCCCCACATTGCAACCCCCGCCGGGGAACTTTTTCCAAAAATCGCGGAGGGGGATGTCCCTGGGCGTGGCGGGTTCAGGGGATCAGTTGCTCCAGGAGGAGTTGGAGCACCCGACGGGCGGCGGCCAGCCGCACCTGACGACGGTCTCCGGGGAAGTGGAGGAGAAGGCATTGGCGGCGGTCTCCCGCGAAGGCGCCCAGGGCCACGGTGCCCACGGGTTTGCCGGGGAGGGCTCCCCCGGGGCCGGCGATGCCGGAGACCGCCACCCCGGCCTGGACCCCGTGGAGGGTCTGCAAGCCGGCGAGCATGGCCTCCACCACGGGCAGGGAGACCACCCCGTGGCTCTCCACCGTCTCCCCGGGCACGCCCAGGAGACGGAGTTTCCAGGGGGTGGCGTAGGTCACCAGGCCGCCGTCGAACCACTGGGAGGAACCGGCCAGCTCCGTGCAGGCGGCGGCCACCAGGCCGCCGGTGCAGGATTCCGCCGTGGCCATGCGCCATTGCCGCCGAAGGAGTTCCCGGGCCACCAGGGGAATCTCGGGCCAGGCTAGTTCATGGGCCGTTTCCATCTTCCGTTTTCCTGGGGGTGCCGGTGAGCAGGACTGTGGCCAGGGCGTAGTGGGTCTCGTGGGACAGGGAGAGGTGGATCTCCTCCACCCCCAGGGCGTCGGCGGTTCTCCGGGCGGCGCCCCGCAGGGTCATGCGGGGCTGGCCCGAGGGCAGCTTCAGGACCTCGATGTCCTGGAGGGCGCACCGGGAGGTGATGCCGGTCCCCAGCGCCTTGGACAGGGCTTCCTTGGCCGCCCAGCGGGCCGCCAGGTACTGGGTCCGCAGGGGTTCCCGGGGAGGGGCGGCCTCCAGCTCCGCGGGGGTGTAGACCTTCCGGAGGAAGAGCTCCCCGGTCCGGCGCAGGGAGGCCTCCAGCCGGGGAATCTCCACCAGGTCCACCCCCAGCCCCAGAATCCTGGTGCCTAGGGCGTCAGAATTGGGCATGGTCCTGGACCCACTGTTTCGCCTGTTTCTGGTATTCCTGCCGTTTGGCGGGATCCTTCACCGTGTTGAGATAGAGATGGAAGAGCTCGAAAAGGAGCTGCCGGAAGATTCCCAGGTTGGCCATCCTCTCCTCGAAGATGTCGCCGGGATCCATGGCGTCTCCCTCGGGCAGCTTCAGCCCCCGGAGGACAAACTGGCTGGCGTCCAGCGTGCAGCTCCATTCCTCCCCCTTGTTTCGGGCCACCACCAGCTTGGCGCTGCGCAGCTTCTTCCCCACCATCATGGCGCTCCGCGCCTCGGCGGAATTGGTGGGGGTCCCCTTCCGGAGACTGCTCTCGAAGGAGCCGCTTCCCTGGGCCACAAAGGTCAGGGGCCCGTCCACCAGCAGGCTGAATTCCCCCAGGCGGGTGGGAGGCAGCACGCCCTGGCGGCTCTCCTGGAAGAACCAGAGCCAGGTCAGGAAATTCTCCCCCAGCTGTCCCGTCGCCCCCACCTCCTCCTCCAGGGCGGGGGAGATGTTCACGGCGGGGACGGTGGCGGGATCGGTGGCGTAGAGGACCTGGGCGAGGGCGTCCGGCGTCATGGGGATGGGGTCGAAGCCCATGGCCTTGGCGAAGAAGCCGGTGAAGATGTCCAGCTGCTTTTCGCTGGCGGCGCTGACATAGAGGAAGCCGTCGACGGTGTCGATGGCCGCGTAGATTCCCGAGAAGGTGGGGGGCATCTTGGGGAGGAGACGCTTGCGGACTTCCTCCTTGATCTCCCGGATGGCCTTCCGGTTCAGATGCTCCACCTTCCGCGCCTTCCGCTGCACCATCTCCTCCAGACGGCATTCCGCATTCATCAGGCTGGGGGGCACCTTCCGCTCCGCCTGGCGCAGACAAAGATGGAGGATGGCCCCGTATTGGCAGGTCTCCTCGTTGATCTCCGTCTCCAGGAGGAAACGCCCCGTGACCCACCCCCAGGTGGGCTCGTCCTGCACCTGGTCCAACGGCCCCGCCGCCAAGGCGGCGAAACGGCTCAACGGGTCCTGGGGCAGGGGCTGGGGAAGCTTGCAAATCCGGCAGGTGATCCCGCCGCGGTCAAATCCCATGGTCTTGTTCTCCTTGTTTCACGTCGAGAAGGGTTCCGGCGGCCTCGAAGGAGACCGCGCCGTCCACCCGTCCCGTGCAGAGGAATCCCTCCGCGCCCCCGCCGTCCCGCTGGCAGGAGACGGACAGGGTGGCCTCCGGGGGGACGGCCTTCTGGTAGTTGAGTTGGAAGGTGGCCGGATAGACGCCGATGCCCAGGGCGTCCTGGAGGATGGCGGCGTATTCGGCGTTGTTGAGATGTCCGTTGACATCGATTTGGGTCGGCCTCACCTTGAGACGGAGGCTGTCCTCGTTTTCCGGCAACGCGGGGAGTTTTCCCAGGGTGGGGAAGGCCACGTCATCCATGGGGAAGCCCTCCAGGAGAGGACCGCACAGCCGTTCGGCGGGAAGGATGCGCATGGCGGCGGTGTCCATCAGCAGCCAGTTGCTGGTGGCCCGCGCCACCATGCGGAAGGAGACGGCATCCCCGGAACCGGGGGACGACGGGACACGTTCCTCGAAACGGAACTCGCGCCGGGCAAGAAGACGGTCGAAGCCCGCCGGCCAAGTGGTCACCCGGATGTCGCTCCCCACCTCGGGATAGTGAAGAATCTCCAGCTTCATGCGGGAGAGAAACCAGCTTCTCCGCAGGGGAAGGAGGGTCTCCAATCCCACGCCAAGGGCGGAGGCGTGCACCCCGGCGATCTCCTGCGCGTAGTCGAAAAAGGTCTTCAACTTGATGCGGCCGAAACGGTCGCACTCGCTATAGCGCAGCTTGTATTCCTGTATGCCCTTCACAGACTGTGTCATGGTCTTCCTTCAAGGAGGTTCTCACGGCATCCCCCGCAATGTGCCCACCCCGCAACGCCCAATGCCTCCGCCCCACACCCCGCAACGCCTGACAAGGAGACCGGGAAATGGGACGGCGAACCGGACGCAGGCCCAGAATATACCCCCCGTTCCCTGGATTTTTCCTCCCCTCTCCGGAAGCCTCACCGGACACAGGACGCTGCCGCTTCGACACAGAGCACAGGTCGGCGCCTGCGGCCCACCCCGGATGACACGGAGGGGACGCTTCAACACAGAGCACACAGAGGCCACACGGATGACACGGACGCTGCCGCTTCAACACAGAGCACAGGTCGGCGCCTGCGGCCCACCCCGGTGACGGGGGGGAATGGGGGCGGGCATGAGGGAGCCAGCCGAGAGAGACCGATTTCCCGGGCGGTCAAATCCGTCCAGGAACGCCCCCGCAAGGTCATTTTCCCTGGATTCCCTAGATTCCCTAGCCCCTCTAGGGCATCCACCCCCTCTCGTTCTCAAGTCCCGTCCCCGGTGACGGGGGGGATGGGGTAATCATGAGGGAGCCAGTCGGGAGAGACCAATGCCGTGGGAGCTTTTCAACAAAATCCAGCTTCCCGGAGGAAGGGGCGGCATCTTCTCCTGGAGGTCCACCGCCGTGGGGAAGCAGGTGGCAGGGAGAGAGGGCTCCCGGGCGGCCGCCTGGGCGAAGAGGGGCCCCACCAGGAGCAGTTGCGCCCGGGGACACCGTTGCCGGGCGTATTCCAGAATTTCCCGGTGGGCTTTCAGGGAGTCCTGTCCTCCCTCCAGCATATCCCCCAGGGCCAGGAACTGGGGTGCGGAGGAGGGGGCGACCTCGGCAAACCAGTCCAGGGATGCCCGGACGCTGGTGGGATTGGCGTTGAAGGCGTCGTTGACCCACTGGACGCCGTCCTTTTCCCGGAGCTCCATGCGTCCTCCCGGCAGCTGGCAGGTGGCCAGTCCCTGGATTGCCTGGTCGGGGGTGCATCCCAGGAGAGTTGCGGCGCAGGCGGCGCAGGCGGCATTGGCTGCCATGTGGGCGCCGCCCAGATCCCATTCCAGGAGGCGTTCCTGGTTCAGCCATCGCCAGAGGAGGCGTACGCGGAAGCGTCCCTGCTGGAACCCCAGATACTGGTATTGGAGATCCGCCGTGTCTTTGGCGCCGAAGGAGAAGAGCCTCACGCCGGGAGGGGCGGCCGCCTTCAGGAGATCGGCGCCCTGGGCATCGGCGGGATAGACGCCCAATCCCCCGGGCAGCACCCCCTGGAGGATGGAGGATTTTTCCCGTGCCACGCCCCGCAGGGTGTGGAAGGCCTCCAGATGGGCCTGTCCGATATTGCAGACCACCCCCACCCGGGGAGGCGCCAGCTTCACCAGACCGGCGATTTCCCCGGGATGGTTGGTGCCCATTTCGATGACCGCCACCCGGGTGGTTTCCTGGATGCGGAAGAGATTCCGGGGCACCCCGAAATGGTTGTTGGTGCTGCCCTGGGTCTTCAGCACCCCCTGGGGAAAGCGCTGTTCCAGAATGGCGGCGCACATCTCCTTGGTGCTGGTCTTGCCACAGCTGCCGGTGATGGCCAGCACCTCCGTGTCAGGATACTGATTCCGGTGCCACAGCGCCAGCTGCTGGTAGGCCGCCAAGGAGGAGGCCACCTGAAGGCATGGCGTGCCCTGGCCTTCCATCCTCTCCCTCCACTCCGGGGCGGGAGGATTCTGGAGAAGCACAGCCCCTGCCCCGCTCTCCACGGCAGCGCCCACATAGCGATGCCCGTCTGTCAACTCGCCGGGAATGGCCAGGAAAAGCCCCCCGGGAGGAAGATGGCGGCTGTCATCCGAGAGGGCGTGCACCCCGGACGCCAGATTCTCCGGGGGCACCAGCCACTGGCCTCCGGTGACCCTCTGAAGTTCGGCAAAGGAAAGAAAGGGCATGGGTCGGGAAAACGAAGGAAAGAGAGGAGAAAACGAGAGGAGCGGACAGGGAAAGGGAGCGGAACGACCGCCGGGAACGCCGTGACGTCAAGAGAGGATTCGCCCTGCCCTGTCGGACCATACGTCCCTCCCCTAGAGCCTGCCCCGGGAGGAAAGTGGCGCCCCCCCCGGAACCGGGCGGTCACGGGGGCACCCCGGGAGGAAGCGTCACGGGGAGGGAAGTGGCGCCCCCCGTTTTTGGGGGAGCCGTTTCTCCCCTGGGGGATTAGAGTTGATCCACGGGAGTATCCAGGTCCGCGGCATCCAGGGGCGCCTCATCTCCGGGCGGGGGGAGAGGAGCGGGGCGATCCGGGGCGGCGTTTTCCGGGATGGTCTTCTGGATTTCCGCCACGATGCGGTCGGCCAGGGCGGCATTGCTCTTCAGGAGGGCCTTGGTCTGTTCGGCGCCCTGGGCCAGCTGCATATCCCCGAAGGAGAACCAGGAGCCCCGCTTTTCCACGATGTGGCGATCCAGAGCCACGGCCAGGATGGAGCCCGCCTTGGAGATGCCCTCGTTGAACATGATGTCGAACTCGCATTCCTGGAAGGGGGCGGCCAGCTTGTTCTTGTTGATCTTCACCTTCACCTTATTGCCCAGGGAGCGGCCATCCGGGGCCTTGATGACGCCGGTGCGCCGGATATCCATACGCATGGAGGCGTAGAACTTCAGGGCGCGTCCCCCGGGGGTGGTTTCGGGATTTCCGAACATCACGCCGATCTTCTCCCGGATTTGGTTGGTGAAGATCACGCAGGTGTTGGACTTGGCGGCGATGGGGGTGAGCTTGCGGAGGGCCTGGCTCATGAGGCGTGCCTGGAGGCCCACATGCTGGTCCCCCATCTCCCCTTCGATTTCGGCCTTGGGGGTCAGGGCGGCCACGGAGTCCACGATCAGGACGTCGATGGCGTTGGAGCGCACCAGGGTTTCGGCGATATTGAGGGCGTCCTCTCCGCAGTCCGGCTGGGAGACCAGGAGGTTGTCCGTATCCACGCCGATGATTCTGGCGTAGCGGGGATCCAAGGCGTGTTCCGTGTCCACGAAGGCGCAGGTGCCCCCGTTTTTCTGGGCATTGGCGATGACGTGGAGACAGAGGGTGGTTTTGCCGGAGGATTCCGGGCCATAGATTTCGATGATGCGGCCCCGGGGCACTCCCCCGATGCCGGTGGCCAGGTCCAGGGCCAGGGAGCCGGTGGAGATGGTGGGCACATCCAGGTGTTTCTGGTCGCCCAGCCGCATGATGGAGCCCTTTCCGAACTCCTTTTCGATTTGTCCCAGGGCGAGTTTCAGATTGCGTTGCTGGATGTCCGATGCCGGGGTGGATTCTTTTGCCATAATTCTGGTTCCTTGGTAACGGGGGCGGCCTTTTCGTGGGCAGGCCGCCCGCGGCGGTGGGAAGTGTAGGGAATGGGAACGGGGAAAGGGAGAGGGCGAAGAGGGAGGCGCCCCATGGGAGGGGAAGGCGGGGGGGGGCGCCCCGCCCGTCGTCGTCTGGGAGAAGATACCCCGGTTCGCCCCTTTTGCAAGCCAATCCGTCAAAAATTTGACGAATTTTTTTTCGCCATGTTGCCGGGCGGGGGCTAGAGCCTCCAATACAGGTATCCCGCCTGCCGGAAGGCCTGTTTCTCCAGGAGTCCCTTCACATCCAGGAGGACGCGGGTTCCCGGGGAGAAGAAGGGGGCCAGGCTTTGGGGGGTGAGGGAGGCGAACTCCCGGTGCGCCACCGCCAGGATGACCGCATCCAGATTCCGGAGCTGGCGCCAGTCCTGGAGTTCCACCCCGTAGATTCTCCGGGTTTCCCGGGGGTCGGCCACGGGGTCGGCCACCATGGGTTCCAGGCCATACTCCCGGAGTTCCCGCAGGATGTCCACCACCTTGCTGTTGCGGGTGTCGGGGCAGTTTTCCTTGAAGGTGAGCCCCAGGACGGCCACCCGGGCGTCCCGCACGGGGCGTCCTGCCTTCAGGAGGGACTTGACGCACTGTTCCCCCACATAGCGTCCCATGTCGTCGTTGATGCGTCGTCCCGCCAGGATCACCTGGCTATGGTATCCCATGGTTTCCGCGCGATAGGTGAGGTAGTAGGGGTCCACGCCGATGCAGTGTCCCCCCACCAGTCCGGGGCGGAAATTGAGGAAATTCCATTTGGTGGCGGCGGCCTCCAGCACTTCCCGGGTGTCGATTCCCATGCGGTGGAAGATGATGGAGAGTTCGTTCATGAAGGCGATGTTGATGTCGCGCTGGGAATTTTCGATGACCTTGGCGGCCTCCGCCACCTGGATGGAGGAGGCCCGGTGGACCCCCGCCTTCACCACCAGGCTGTAGACTCCCGCCACCTGCTCCAGGGTCTCCCCGTCCATGCCGGAGACGATTTTCCGGATATTCTCCAGCCGGTGTTCCCGGTCTCCCGGATTGATGCGCTCCGGGGAGTATCCCACCTTGAAATCCCTGCCGCAGCGCAGGCCGGACTCCCGTTCCAGGATGGGGACGCAGACCTCCTCCGTGACGCCGGGATAGACCGTGCTTTCAAAGACCACGATGGAGCCCGGGAGGAGATTTTTGCCCAGGATTTCGCTGGCGGACTCCAGGGGTCTCAAATCGGGGCGGTGGTCGTCGTAGACGGGGGTGGGCACCGCCACCACATGGAAGGTGGCCTTTTGGAGATCCCGGGGGTCGTGGGTGAAGAGCATGGTGGACTCCTTCACCGCCTGGTCCCCCGCCTCTCCCGTGGGATCTTTTCCGGCCTGATAGCACTCCACCTTCTCCCGGTTCACATCGAAGCCCACCACCCGGAGCTTCCGGGCGAAGGCCACGGCGATGGGGAGGCCCACATAGCCCAGCCCCACCACGGAGAGACAGGTCTCCCCCTTCAGGAGCCGTTCCCGCACCGAGAAGTCCCGTCCCGGGTTCGCCTTTTCGCCCTGGGAGCAGGGCGCCGCCGCTTCACACATCTCGTTTTTTCTATCCATCCGCGTTGTTTCTTCCTTTGGGCACGTTGCCTTTCGCCGGGGAGGGCGCAAGGCGGGCTCACGTCAGCTGGGCATACCAGGAGATGGTCTTCCGCAACCCCTCCGCAAAGAACCGGACAGGCTGATAGCCCAGCAGGCGCCGGGCCGCCTCCAAATCCGCCAGGGAATGCCGCACATCCCCGGGGCGGGGGGGGAGATGGCGGGGGGGGATGCGGCGTCCCAGCATCTCCCCCACCTGGTCCAGGGCCTGCAGGAGAGTCACTTCCTGTCCGCAGGCCACATTCACCGCCTTGCCCCAGGCCGCCTCCCCCGCCTGCATGGCCAGCAGATTGGCCAGCACCACATTGTCCACATGGGTGAAATCCCGGCTTTGCCTGCCGTCTCCGTAGATGACGGGGGCCTCGTTGTGCCGGAGGGCCTGGACGAAGCGGGGCAGCACGGCGGCATAGGGGCCCTGGGGGCTCTGGCGGGAGCCGAAGACGTTGAAATAGCGCAGCCCGACGGTGGCCAGTCCGAAATGCCGGGAATACTGGGCCGCCCATTTCTCGTTGTCCTGTTTGGTCAGGGCGTAGGGGGAGAGGGGATTTCCCTCCTGTCCCTCCCGCTTCGGGAGTCCGGGGGCGTCCCCGTAGACCGAGGAGCTGGAGGCGTAGACGAACCGGCGCACCTTCTGGCGGCGGGCCGCCTCCAGCATATTCAGGGTGCCCTGGATGTTGTTCTCGCAGTAGAAGAGGGGGCGTTCCAGGGAGCGGGGTACGCTTCCCCAGGCGGCCTCGTGGAGGACATACTCCTGGTCCCGGCAGGCCTCCAGACAGGTGTCCAGGGACTTCACGTCCCCCTGGAGGAACTGATATCCCTCCCGGTTTTGGAAGAGGGTCACATTCTCCCGGCTGCCGGTGGAGAGGTCGTCCAGGCACCGGACCTGGCATCCCCGTTCCAGGAGCGCCTCCACCAGATGGGAGCCGATGAACCCCGCCCCTCCCGTGACGAGAACCCGGGTTCCCTGGGGGAAGTGGATTGAGGGGAGAGTATCCATCGTGGGGGGGCGTGGCGTGTGTGAGGGGGGGGGGACAAGGGGAGGGATGCGTCCTGTCGGCCGCAGTGTGCTTAACATAGCGCAGGCCGGGGAAATCCCCCTTTTGCCGGGGGAAAAACCTGGGGCAAACTAGCGGTCCGGGAAGGGGATGACTCCTTTTTCCAGGAGTCCTCCCTCCCAGGGGATGTGCCAGGGGGGCGCCAGGGAGGCGCAGGGAGCGCCCAGGAACTCCTCCAGCCCCCGGGGGGAGGCATGTCCGTCCACGAAGACCGCATTGGCCTGTCCCCGGTGGCGGTTGGCCCCCTCCAGCTGGGAATCCCAGTCCAAATCCAGCTCCTCCATCAAGTTGGTCCAGGTGTTCGCCCCGTAGATCAGACAGGGGTCTCCGGAATCGCAGAGGAGATAGACCAGGGAGGGTTGCCGGATGGCCGTCGCCAGGGGTCCCCGGTTTCCCTGGGTGCCGTCGTAGTTCCATCCATAGGAGGCGTCGTATTCCCGGAAGCCCTGGGGCGTGGCCTCCGGGAGTTTCCCCACGCCGGCGGGACACACCAGCAACCGGAGATGGTTATGGTAGGGGAAGCTCCAGGCCGCCCAGTTCAGCCCCGGATGCTCCTCCGGACGTGCCGCCGTGACGTAGGGGGGAAGCCGCCCCCGCCAGGAATCCGCATAGAGCGTCACCGCCATGGCCAGCTGACGCAGATTGCTGAGACACTGCACCTGGGAGGCTTTCTGCCGGGCACGCCCCAGGGCCGGCAACAACAACGACATCAGGATGGCCACAATCCCCGTCACCGTCAGCATCTCCACCAGGGTGAAAAGACGCACGCCCCCACCTCCCGTTCTGCTCCGCTCTTTTTCCATCGACCGCTGCCTCCCGCAAACAAAAAGCTGCTCCGCGCCACCCCCTCACACAGGGGCCTGGCTTTGTACCTGGGGATAGCATAGGGCGGATTTTTGCCAATGCAAGTCACATCTACTTAATCCATAAATAGTTATGATTTTCCATACCTTTCGGGGAAACAGAGGGAGAATCCGGCCTGCGCCCCACCCCGCGCCCCTCTTTGACGGGGAAAATTTTTCCCCTTGTGCATAGACCATTCCCCTTTTTGTGGTATATACATGGGGTAAAAATCGGAATCCACCCAGCTTGAGTTCGCGATTCGATTTTTTCGGATGCGTTTGTCTTTTCCCAAACTCGTTTTTCCGCGCAAAATACGCACTGGGTCAAATTTTCTCCTCGCGCCCCTCGCTGCGCCCTGACGGAGGCAAGATTTTTCTGCCGCAGCGCACTCCATCCGCCCGACAATCTCCCATCCCCGTGTTTTATTTTCCCCCGTCCTCCGGAGCCTCGGCGAGAACGTCTCCGGACAGACTTTCCCCTTTTCCCCGAATCATAAAGGTGCAGGCTGGAAATCCGGATTTCCAGGTTTTTCCCCTCCCCCCGCCTCGGGGGCCGGTTTTGGAAAATTCCAGACTTCTCCCCTCCGCATTTCCCTTGTTTCGCTCCCGGCGCCTCCCCTTTCCCTCCAGACTTGCCATGCGTTTCCACTTCCACGCCCACACGGACCTTGCCCAACTTGCCAAGGAGTTCATTGACGATCGCCGGCAACATCCAGAGTGGTATCGTTCTGCCACGGGGGGCATCTTCGCCCCGGAGACCCTATTGGTTCCCAGCGCAGGCATTTCCCAGTGGCTCAAGCTGCAGCGGATGGACCACGGGGAGGTGCTTCTGGGGGCAACGACCAAGGATTTGGAGCAAGGAATCCGGGAGATTCTTCATGGGCTATGCCCCGACTTTCCCCCGGAGCGATACACGGCCGACGTAATGAAATGGGCGATTTTCTCCCTTCTGGGAACCCTTCCTGGAGAAGGGGAGCGGCAAGAAGAGAAATGGAAAGCTCTCCGGGAGTATCTTCAGAGGGATGACAAAACCGAGGAAGCCAAGGAGCTACGCCGCCATTCCTTTGCGGAAAAAATCGCCCGCCTCTTTGACCAATACCAGAGCTATTTGCCCCACACCCTTTCCGCCTGGGCCAAGGGAAAGTCCCTCGATCGCGCCCTGGAGAAGGAAGAGAAAGAACTCGCCCAGAAACAACTCTGGCAACCCCTTCTCTGGCACAAGCTCCACGAGCACCTGGGGGGATGTTCCCTGGCGGAGGCCCTGGACCACGTCCTGTATGGTTCTGAGAACAAAAAAGAATCCCTGCCTCCCATCACCGTCTTCGGGGCCACCATGATGCCCCCGGCCTACCTCCAGCTCCTGAAAAAATACAGCCAATGGGGAGAAGTAAACTTCTACTATCATGGTCCCTGCCGGGAGTTCTGGGGAGACAACCGCTTGTCGAAAAAGGTGGAAGACGGCTTTTATCAAAACAACCTGTTGGCGGACAACGCCCGCCAGGCCCAGGATTTCTTCAATCTTTTAGTGGAGGAGGGGCTTCTTTCTGGCGGGGAAGAGGAGAGTGCCGGGAAGCCCGACACCCTCCTCCAGGCCGTCCAGGAGCAAGTGCGGACCAACACCCCCCGCCCGGAAAACCCCACCTTCACCGACGACTCCCTGACCTTCCATCTCTGCCACAGCCCCCGCCGCCAGGTGGAAGTCCTGCGGGACCTGCTCCTCTATCTTCTGAGGAGCCACAACGCCCAGAAAGGCGGCGCCGACATCCTCGCCTTGAATGACATCCTGGTCATGGCGCCGGACATCACCCAGTTCGCCCCCGCCATCAAGGCCGTCTTCGACGCCTCCCCCCTGAAGGGACGCTACGCCGTCGCCGACCGCACCCTTCGCCAGACCAATCTCCTGGCAGAGTCCTTCCTCAAGATCCTCCAACTGCCGGACAACGGCTTTCCCTTCTCCCAGATTGACGCCCTGCTGGACTCCCAGCCCCTCTGCCAGCGCTTCGGCTTCTCCCCTGAACAACTGCCGGACATCCGCCAATGGCTTCGGGAGAGCCGGGTTCACCTGGGCTACGACGGCAAGAGCCGAAAAGAAGACTTTGAGAGCCGGGGCATTCAGGGCGTCACGGAGGAGCAGGACGAGTTCACCTGGCGAAAGGCCTTGGATCGCATGCTGTTGGCAGAAGTCATGGAATTGCCTGCCAACGAAGAGAATCAGCGGCCCGCCTTCGCCTGTCTTCTTCCCCTGCCCGTCTCCACCAAAGAGGGCAATGACCACCAGACTCTGGGAAACCTCTCCCGCCTCCTCACGGAGCTCCACGAGACCTCGGAGAAATTGAACAAGCCCCAGGAGCGTACGGCGACGGAATGGCGTTGTCTCCTCCAGGAAATCCTGGAGCGTTTCTTCCTGGAAGACAGCCAGAACACGGCGGATTTCTCCGCCCTGCGAAAGCAGTTCCAGCAGCTGGAGGAGAATGTGAAATCGGCCAAGGCCGACGACCTTCCCATCTCCCGTTCTCTGATGACCGACATTCTCCAGAGAATCCTGGAGGCCGCCACCACCAGCAGCGGCTCCCCCTCCTTCCTGGCGGGCAAAATCACCTGCTGCTCCTTGAGGCCCATGCGGGGCATCCCCTGCAAAATCATTGCCCTTCTGGGGATGGATCAGGGAGCCTTTCCCCGCCAGGATCCCCATCAGGATTTCAGCCTGCTGAACGATACCAAGCTCCTGCCCCACTACGTCCGCTCCCGGGCCACAGAAGACCGCTATATCTTCCTGGAGACTCTGCTGGCGGCCCGGGAAAAGCTCATCCTTTTCTACCAGGCCTTCCAGGAGGATGGAAAGGAACAGCCACCCGCCATGGTGGTGAAGCAACTCCAAGACTACGTCAAGCAACTCCACCCCGATTCCCTTGACGTCCGCCATCGCCTGAACGGCTTCGATGTCAAGAACTTCCAGGAAAATCCCACCTCCCTGCTCTCCCTCTTCTCCTTTGACAAACACTCTGCCCGGGCAGGCACGCCTTACCAATCCCCCCAATCCCCCCAATCCCCCCAATCCCCCCAATCCCTGTCCTCCCCTTCCTCCCTGCCCGCCACCCTGGAAATCACCCTGTGGGATCTGGAGAAATTCCTGGAAGACGGAGTGGAGGCCTTCCTCCAGCACGCCCTGGGCTGCCGCCCCAAGGAAGAAGAGGCCGACACCCCCGAAGACCAGGAACCCCTGAAGTCCAATGGGTTGGAAAAGTCCCAATGCCTAAAACGTCTTGACCGTCGGCTCCGTCCTCTTCAGGACACGGAGCGGCAAATCGATCAGGTCTGGGCAGAACTCAAGAACGACTTGCGAGCGCGGGACCTCCTGCCCTTCGGCCTCCTGGGCGAAAAGACATTCCAGGACTACAAAGAAAAGGCCAAAAACGCCTTGGAGAAATTAGGGGAGGCGGAGGAGAAAGAACGGGAACTTTCCCTGGAGATTCCCGGAGACGGGGGAGGTCCCTGCTCCGTGTCCCTTCGTGGCACTTGCCTGGTGGCTAAAGAGGAATCAAAGGAGAAGTTGCTTCATGTCTTCTATGGGGAGGATTTCTCCAACAAGCACCGGATTGTGGCGTGCCTGGAACGCCTTCTCTGGGAGGCCACCCAGGAAGAAAAGTCCTTGGAAATCAAAGGCTTCTCCTTCGCCGATGGAAACGAGAAGAGTGTTAAGATAGAACCAGCCAGTGGGGATGCACAAACAATCCTGGAAAAGTTGGTAGGCTCCTATTGCCGTACCTGGCGAGAACCCCAGCCCGTCACCCTAGAACTCCTACGCAAAGTCAAAAGCAAAAACGAAGAGGAGAAAAATACGCTCTCGCTGCAAGACTTTGAGAAGTTGGAGCCCGAACGATACTTCCCGGGGTGGAACGAAGAAAAGCTGAAGAATGCCCTCAGGGACATCGCCTCCTTCCTGCCAGATGGCTTTCCCCTCTGTAAGGAAAATGATTCCAACTGGAAGAAGTAATCCTTCTCCCGGGAAGTAGAAGCCCCACGCCTCCCTTTCCTTATTCCCCTTTCTCCCATGCGCACCATTTCCGAACTGAATCCCGATACCGTTTCCCTGGATGGCCTTCACGTCATAGAGGCGGGAGCCGGCACAGGCAAGACCTACAACATCACCAAACTTTACCTGCGGCTTATCCTGGAGGGCAAGGCGGAGGTGAGCCAGATTCTGGTGGTCACCTTCACCAAAACCGCCACCAGGGAACTGCAAACCCGTCTTCAGAAGGAATTGGAAGATTCTCTGAAGGGGCTGGTAGAAGAAGAGAAGAAGAAACGCTGCCGCAAGGCCCTGGCGGACTTTGACAACGCCCCGGTCTTCACCATCCATGGCTTCTGCCAACGGATGCTTCAGGACCACACCTTGGAAAGCGGGTTCCGGGACGGCATGGAGCTGGTGGGAAACTCCGATGAGCTCCTCCAGGAAATCTGCCGGGACTTCTACCGCAAATATGTCTACGGGAACGAGAACGAAAAACAAACGAGACTCGCTCTTTGGAAGGAACTGAAGCTCACCCCGGAGGCCATCCTGACGCAAACGAAAGCCCTTTTAGGCAAGAAAAACATCGACTGGCCGGAGGGATGTGAACTCCCGAAGAATAAGAATCTCGAAGTGGAACTCCAGGAGCGAGAGAAGTCTCTGCCACCAGAGAAGAACTCCTACAAGAAACTCGTGTTGCGTGCCGCCCTGGCCTATGGGGAAGAGAATTTTGCCAGAATCAAGGAGGAGAAGGGAGTATTAACCTACGACGACCTCCTGACGGAAATGGAGAAATGTCTCCGGGATCCCCAAAAGGGAGAGGACTTCAAGAATGTCCTCCGAGACCAATTCCGGTATGTCTTCGTGGACGAATTCCAGGACACGGACGACATCCAGAACAACATCTTCACCCTGGCCTTCCGGGGGGGAAAAGAAAGGGAATCTGGCCGAGGCATCTTCCTCATCGGGGACCCCAAGCAGGCCATCTATGCCTTTCGCCGGGGGGATGTCTACACCTATCTGGACGCCACCCAGAAGGGGGAGAAGCATCAGCTGACCTGCAATTGGCGTTCCTCCCCGGAGTTCATCGCCGCCCTGAACAAGATGCGGGAAAAGCGGGACAGTTTCTTTGGATTGGAGGCGATTTCCTTCCCGGAAATTCTGATCCCCGACAGGGAAGAGAAAGAAAAATCCCATCTCTACCGGGGCGGAGAAGTCGTCACCGCCGACACCGGCAGACTTTTGAGCTATAGCTCCTGCGGAAACATAGACAACGCCTTCCGGCAGATGGGGGAAGAAATCCGCGCCATGGTCCAGGAGGAGAGACTTTCCTTCTCGGAGAGCGGGGAACCGCGGCTGCGCTACAGCGACATCGCCCTCCTCTGCGTAACAAATGATGCTTTGGCGACGGCAGCCAAGGAATTGCGGAAGCAAGACATTCCCTGTGTCCTCTACAAATCCACCTACCTCTTTGGCACCCCGGAGGCGAAAGAACTCCTGGGGCTTTTGCAGGCGGTCCGGTCTCCGGGGGATGCTTCCCAGGGGATGCGCCTCCTCCTTTCTCCCTTCTTTCCCGCCTTCAACGCCAACGAGTTGCTCTCCCACTCCCGGCAAGTCCTGCCCCTGCCCCAGAAATTGCGGGAACTCCAGGAACTCTGGCAAAACGTCTCCTTCCCGACCATGTTCTCCCAATTCCTATACGCGCCTCTTCAGGAATACCTGGGGAAGGAGCCCCTGAACACCCTGGGATGGGATCCTGAAATTACCCTGGCCCAAATCCTTTGCCAAAAGGAAGGGCAGCAATCCCTGGCCACCTATGGCCAACTTCAGGATGCCCTCCACCAGGCCGCCCTCTCCCAACGTCTGGGGCCGGAGGGAGTGATGAAATTCCTGCAGGAAAGAATCCAGAATGCGGGAAAAGAGGAAGACAAGTATCCCCTGGGGCTCACCACCGAGGAGGATGCGGTTCGACTCCTGACCATCCACAAGAGCAAGGGGCTGGAATTCCCCATTGTCTACGTCCAGGGAATCCTCTCCAAGAAGCCCAAAGGCAACGGCCGCTACCATGACTATGTGAAACAAAATGGGCAATGGGAAGCCCACTACGACATGAGCGAGGAGAAGGAGAAAGAAAAGGATAGCAAAGAGGAGGACCTTCAGGAGAACCTCCGCCTCTTCTATGTGGCCGTCACCCGGGCGAAATTCCTCTGCCGCCTCCTGGAGGAAAAAGAGAAACCCAAGAAGGAAGAAGAGAAACCCAAGAAAGACAAGAAAACTGAGACCCCCCCCCTCTACACCACCCTGGGAGGAGAAGACATCCTGCCCGAAACCAACGACTTCCTCGCCTGGCTTCAGGAAGCCCCCAAGGGCAACACTCTGCCTTCTAAAAAAGAGGCCGCCCCTCCCACGGTTCAGGAGTTTTCGGAGGACATTCCCCTGCCCCGGGGCTTTCGTTCCTGCAGTTTCTCCACCTTGAACAAGGCAGAGCAAGGACACTCCGGCGAGGAACCGCGGGAAGTGGAGGCCCGGGAGGACGCCGATGACAATTCCAAGGAGAGTCCCTTCGAGGAAGAGAGCCGCCCTCCCAAAGAGGATCCCATCTTCCGTTTTCCCCGGGGCGCCCGGGCGGGCACCTGCTGGCATGAAATCCTGGAGGAACTGGACTTCACTCGACCTGTGGAAGATCAGAAAGAACTCTGGCTCAACAAATTGGAGAGTTATGCCCAATTCCCCGCCTTTCTCCCCCAAACGGAGAAAGAGAGCCGGGAGAGCGCCTTCCAGAAGATGCTGGAGGGGCTGAGGGAGACTCCTCTCCCCGATCCCCGAAAGCCGGAGGAACAGGATCTCTCCTTCGCCTTGAAAGACATTCCCATGAACCAGCGGCATAGCGAGTTCCGCTTTGAATACCGCCTCCCGGACGCCGCTTCCCTGAAAAAACTGCATGACAAATTGAAAGGCAGTGGATTAGGAATAGATCTCACCCCTGTCTTCCCCTCCTTGTCCCAAGAGAGGTGGATTTTCAACGGCAGCATCGACCTTCTGTTCGAACACGACGGGAAATACTACATCGTGGACTGGAAGACCAACATCCTGGATGGGAAACGAGATAGCTTCTCCCGGGAAGGGATGGAAAAGGAGATGAAAAAGAATCAGTACACCCTGCAATACCTCCTCTACACCGTGGCCTTCCTCCGTGCCTACCAGTTCAATACTCTGGGCTGGGAACTCACGGAAGCCAACTACAATGCCCTTTTCGGCGGGGTCATCTACTGCTTCCTGCGAGGCGTTCGGAAAGGGCAAAGGGACCGTCATGGCTTCTATGCCGCCCTGCCAGACTACGCCCAGATCAAAGAGCTATTCCATACGCTGGCACCCATCCCTTCCCAGCCCTAACCCCTTTCTCCCCCCCCCACACACACCCACGATGTCAAACAACGAATGTCCCCACTCCCCCATCGTCACCGAAACCGTGGCGATGCTGTTCCGCAGGAGCAAACTTAAACCCACGGATTACCCAGAACTTTTTTCCCTGCTTTTGACCCTGGGGGACGAAACCCTGGCGAACTCCCATGTGGCCCACCCGTTGACGAAGGAGGAGGAGGCCCTTCTGGAGAAACTTCTGGAGAAAGGGGATGAAAACCTCCAGAATCTCCTCTACAAGGAGAGCGAGGAGAGCAAGGAGGATGGGAACGCCCCCCGCCATCCTGTCCTCTGGAATCCCCAAACCCATCTTTTGTACTTCTCCCGGCACCGAGCCGAGGAACGGCGCATCGAGAATTTTGTCTGCGATTGCCGTGAGCGGAATGAAGTCGATGGCATAGCCCCGCCCGAGGATGACAAGATCCGCGCCCTGGCTCCCAAGTTGATGCATGAGAAGGCGGAGGATCAGGTGGAGGGGGTGAAGAAGTGTGTAGGGAAACGTCTCGCCATGTTGACGGGAGGACCCGGCACGGGGAAAACCACCACCCTGGGTGCCATTCTGGCCTGGGAGTTCACGCAGACCCCTGGCCTGAAGGTGGCCCTCTGCGCCCCCACGGGAAAAGCCGCCAACCAAATGCAGACCTCCCTGCAGGAGGAATTGCGGAATGGCCTGGCGAAGGACGTACCTGAGGTCAAGGAGAAGTTAAATGCCCTGCCGGCAAGCACCACGCATAAACTGTTGGGCGTCAACCAATATCGGCAGAGCCTGCCCAAATACCACCAGGGCAATCCCCTCCCCTACGATCTGGTGGTGCTGGACGAGGGCTCCATGGCCGACCTCCATCTCTTCGCCCGCCTCACGGACGCCCTCCCTGAAAAGGGACGCCTGCTCCTCCTGGGAGACAAGGATCAGCTGGAATCCGTGGAAACCGGCGTGGTCTTCGGAGACCTGGCCGAAATTCTGCCCGATGACTGCAAAAAATCCCTGACATACAACTTTCGTTCCGAGGCCATTCCGGAGTTGGTGCGGTTTGCCGCCCTCCTGTCCCAAGGAAAGGTCGAGGAAGCCAAGGAAATGGTCGGTCGCTCGTATGAGGCGTTCCGCTGCCAGACACCAGAGTCCGATGCCTTCCAGGAAGAAGTCGAGGAATGGTGGAGATGCCGGGCATTGGAGACTCCCCAGCCGGAGTCCTTTGGCTCGGAGGAGGCCGAGGCCGAGGCATGGTTGGATTTTCACGGCCAATTCAAGATCCTCTGCGCCCTTCGGGAGGGGAGGACCGGCGTGACGGGGATGAACCAGATCATGGAGAAAATTCTCCAGTGTGAGAAGAACAAGCGGGGGCTTCCTCTGCTCCATACCCGGAACGACTCCGTCCTCCATCTCCAGAATGGAGATTTGGGGGTGCTTCTGGGGGATCAGGTCTATTTCCGGGTGAGCAGCCCGGAAAGCAACGAACCGAAGGTGAAAGGTTTCTCCTGGTCCCTTCTCCAGGATCAGTGCGAACCCGCCTATGCCATGACCATCCATAAATCCCAAGGCTCTTCCTACGCCCATGTGCTGGTGGTGCTTCCCGAGCAAGAGAATCCCATCCTCACCCGGAATCTCCTCTACACCGCCATCACCCGGGCCAGGACAACCTGCACCATCTGGGCCAAGAACAAGATTCTGAAGGAAGCCATCCAACAGGAATCCCGACGGGTCTCCGGCCTGGCCCGGGCCTTCAAAATAAACAACCCTGAACCATGAGGCCCGCCTCCCCCTTCCGTCCCTCCCGGGAATTCTCTCTGCGCCTGGAGACCCATAACCGGCGCTGGGGAGCCGCCCTGGAAAACTGGTTCGCCCATAGCGGAGCTGCCTGGACCCCCGGGATGATTCCCACCCGGGAGCTGCGCATGCGCCTGGAGAGCTTCCTGCCCTGGGTGGACTTTGCCGCCTCCCTGCGGAACGTGGCACGGGCGGTTCTTCCCTCCCCGGAGTGGGTGCCCCGGCTCCTGTCCCCCGGCTCCCTGGACACCATCCTGGAGTTCTGGGAGGAGCTGGGAGAGCCCTTCCGGGGGCGCTGCGCATTTTCGGAAGAGGAAGTGCCCGCCCTCCTCTGTGCCTGCGCCGATCCCCCTCGCTTTGGCACGCGGCCGGGCCGCTATCCCCGCCAGCTCTGCCATCTCCCCCCCGCCCAACGTCTTCTGGATCTGGGATGTGGCGTGGGGCTGGGCACCTGGGAGGCCGCCCTCCATGTCGGCGCCCGGGAAATCCTGGGGGTCACCCAGGAACCCCTGGAGGCATGGATGGCCACCCGTCAACGTCTCCCCCATGATCCGCAACGGGAAGGATTTTTCCCCCCGGAGCCTGCCATACGGGCGCGCTTCCTGGCGGGAGACTGCCTCCGTTTCCGGGGAGAGGCTCCCGTGGAGGTGATCCTGTGCAACGGGCTGGCGGGAGGGAGATTCCTCCACCGCCCGGAGCAATTAGAGGCCCTTCTGGATACCCTAGAGGCCAACTTGTCTCCCGGAGGCGTCGCCGCCCTGGCCAACGCCTTCCACACCGGGTGGCAGGCATCGGTGGAGGAGCTGGCCCGGCGGGCACGGCGACGGGGCTGGGAAGTCCAGGGAGAGTGGCAGAACCTCTTTCTATCCCCCCCGTGAACTCCCCCCCTCTTTTGCGGCCTTACCCCTTCCGGCGAAGGAAGAGCCGCCAGAAGAGCAGCCAGAAGAGCACCGCTCCCACGCAAATCCCCCACACTATTCCGTTGCCCTGGCTCATCACCAGCGGGAGGGCGATGGAGGTCCAGATTCCTCCTCCCATGATGGGCTCGTGGAGGAGCTGCTTGTAGCCGAAGGCACGGGCGGCCTCGGTCCGGGAATCCGGATCCACCGTGCGGAGGAGGAGGAGGCCCGTGGCGGTCACGCCCATGGACTGTCCGAACTCGGCGATGGCCCGTTCAAACCAGGCGTTGTGGAAGATCCGGGGGGCCAGCACCAGGACGCAGAAGAGATTCCAGGCGGTGCCCACTAGAATC
The DNA here is from genome assembly GCA_051884615.1 of Oligosphaeraceae bacterium. Classification (GTDB taxonomy): domain Bacteria; phylum Verrucomicrobiota; class Lentisphaeria; order Oligosphaerales; family Oligosphaeraceae; genus UBA1724. Next base: position 96,174 of record JBJEVT010000018.1, on the reverse strand, counting down.
AGGAGCAGGAGGGGCAGCCACTGGGCCAGGATGAAGTCCACTCGGATGGAGGCCACGGCGGAAATCACCAGGAAATCCAGGGAGGCTCCCGCCAGGCGCTGAATCTGGCCGCCGCTCACCAAGGGGGAGAGTCGGGTGCGGCGAAGGAAGAGCTGGAGGAGGAGTCCCCCCACCATGCAGAGGGGGAAGAGGGGGAAGCTCTCCAGCACCTTCAGATTTTGGACGCTCTGGGGGAGGAATCCGTTGAGGCCCAGTAGGGCTTGCTTCAGGAGATAGCCCAGGAAGACGGCCAGCCCCAGGATGCCCAGATGGAAGGCCAGGGAGTCCACGGAGTCGCTACGCACCGTCTGCCGTCCGGCGGCGGGCTGTTCCCGGATGGGATAGATGCCCCGCATTTCCAGGGGGTCCCGGTGGGCGTCCACCCGGAGGCCCCGCACCCACCCCCGCTTGGCGGCCACATTGATGAGCATCATTCCCAGGGAGACGCCCAGAATCATGCCGCAGGTGGCCACCGTGAAACCCAGGGCGCCGCCCTCCTTCCATCCCAGATCCTGGAAGGTCTTGGTGAGCCCCCCCACCGTGCCATGGCCCCCCTCGAAGCCGATTTCCAGCAGGGTGCCGAAGGCGGTGTTCACATGGAAGAGGGGCACCAGGACCACTCCCGCCAGCGCCAGGCCCACCACATACTGTCCCCAGGCGCAGATCTGTCCATAGCAGAGCTGGGCGGCGCCCTGTTCCCAGACGGTCTTCAGGGGCGGGATGGAGGCTCCGATGAAGAGGGAGGCGAAGACGATGTTGATGAGGAATCCGGGCATGGCTCCCCAGCCGGCGGTCCAGGGCGCCAGATCCACCTGGGGGAAATGCCGGCGGCACACCTGGATGACCAGCAGGCCGATGAGGCCGCCGATGACGGAGGTGGGCAGGAAGAGCCGTTGCAGGAGGGGGACGGCCGTACGCACCACCTTGCCCAGAATCAGCAGCAGACACAGTCCGCAAAAAGACATGACGACAGTCATGGGGTCATTCTCCTTGCTGCGGGAGGAAAAGAAAACCACCCCCGAAGGGCCTCCACAGCCTTCTGCCCCTCGGGGGGAATGCCAAAATGACGAAAATGACAAGGCGCCCCGCTAGAGGGTGAGGTTCTCCAGACGCTCCCGGAACTCCAGCTCCAGCTTCTCCAGAGCCGTGGATGCCTCCTCCCATTTCCAGGTCAGATTCTCCGACTCCTGGTTGATCTCCGCAAGACGCTTGTTCAAGGCGGCGAAATCCGTGGAGCCGTCGGCGGCGGGGGCGTTCAGCTTCTCGTAAATCTCCTTCTGCTCCGCCTCCAGGGCGGCAATGCGCTCCTCCGCTTCGCCCACCACTTTCTCGTAGGGACGACGCAACTTCCCAAAGCTCTGGCGCAGCTGGGATTCCGCGCGCTTCTGGTCCCGGTAGCTGGGGCGGTTCTCCCCGGCGGGGGCGCCTCCCTTCTTCTCCCGGGGCGCCTCTCCCTTGGAGGCGGGGGCGGGGGAAGCGGGGGCGGCCTTGGGGGAAGGCGAGGCCGGGGCGTTCTTCTGGACGGGAGCGGGGGCGGCCAATCCCTGCCGGGCGGCCTCGGCCTCCCGGGCCTCCGCCAGCTTCTGGTGGTAGTAGTCGTAGCCCCCGTAGTATTTGGTCACCTTTCCCGGTTCCATGGCGTAGATGGAGTTGGCCACGCCCCGGACGAACTCGATGTCGTGGGAGACCAGGGCGATGGTTCCCGGGTAGCGGGTGAGGGCTTCCTGGAGAGCCTCCCGGGCATGGATGTCCAAGTGGGTGGTGGGTTCGTCCAGCAGGAGGAAATTCAGGGGTTTCAGGAGGAGCCGCGCCAATCCCAGGCGCACCTTTTCTCCACCGGAGAGCACCTGGACCTTCTTGTCCACCGCCTCCCCGTGGAATCCGAAGGAGCCCATCATGGCGCGGATGTCCGCCTCGGTGCGGTCGCTGGCATAGCTCTTGGCGGTCTCGTAGATGGTGGCCTCCGGATCCATGGTCTCCGCATAGTCCTGGGACTGGTAGCCCATGAGCACATTGCTCCCCACCACCACCCTGCCATATCGGGGAGGGAACTTTCCCGCCATGAGGCGCAGCAGGGTGGTCTTGCCCATGCCGTTCAGCCCCACGAAGGCGGCGTGCTCCCCCCGCTCCAGGCGCAGGGAGCAGTGGTCGATGACATCGTGGATTCCGTCGTAGGCGTAGCCCGCCTCCTCCAGCCGGAGCACCTCGTCCCCGGAGCGGGGAGGCTGGGGCAGACGGATCACCGGGGCGGCCTCCACAATGGACTGCACCTCGATCTCCTCCAGCTTGTCCAGCTGCTTCTGGCGGGACTGCGCCTGGGCGGCCTTGGTGGCCTGGGCGCGGAAACGGTCGATGAAGCGCTGGAGCTGCTCCTTCTTCCGGTCCAGGTTCTCCTTCTGCGCCACCAGCTGTTCGTGGCGGGCCACCCGGGTCTGGCGGTAGTAGGCGTAGTTGCCCGGATAGCGGGTGACCCGTCCTCCCATCACCTCCAGGGTGACATTGGTGAGGGTGTTCAGGAGGAAGCGGTCGTGGGAGACCAGGAGGAGGGTTCCCGCATAGCCCTTCAGGTAGTCGGAGAGCCATTCCACGGCGGGCACATCCAGGTAGTTGGTGGGTTCGTCCAGCACCAGGATGTCGGGCTGCGCCACCAGGATGCGTGCCAGCTCCGCGCGGATCTGCCATCCCCCGGAGAAGCTGCGGAAGGGGTCGTCAAAGCGCTTTTCGGAGAATCCCAGGCCGGAGAGGGTGGCCTCCGCCCGGTTTCGCAGCTCGTAGCCCCCCAGATGCTCGAAGCGGGTCTGCAAATCCCCCATGCGCTTCAGAAGACGCCCCTGCTCCTCCGCGGACACCCCATCCCCCGCCAACTTCCCCTCGATCTCCGACAAGGCGCGGGAAATCTCGTGGAGCTCCGGCAAGGCGTCCTCCGTGTACTCGATGAGGGAGGCGGTGACGGCATGGGCGTTCAACTGCTGCCGCACATAGCCGAACCGCTGGCTGGCGGGAAAGTGAATCTCCCCGTGGTCCGGCTTCTGACGCCCCGACAACATCTCCAGCAGGGTGGATTTTCCGGCGCCGTTGGGGCCGACAAAGCCCACGCGCTCCCCGTCGTGGATGGCGAAATTGGCCTCCTGGATCACCACCTGGCGGCCAAAATTCTTGCTGACATTCACAAACTGAATCATTTGGTCAAATCCGCATACTGGGCATGGACAAACTCCCGGAGCTCCTCGGGAGGCACCTCCACGTTCAACCCCACATGCCCCCCGGAGACATAGATCCGGTCGAAGAGCTGGGCGGTCTCGTCCAGATAGGTGGGGAACTGCTTCTTCTGGCCGATGGGGGAGCAGCCCCCGTGGACATAGCCTGTCAGGGGAAGCAACTCCTTCTGGGGCAGCATCTCCACATATTTCTGTCCGCAGGCCCGCGCCGCCTTCTTCAAATCCAGTTCTCCGGTGGCGGGGATGACGAACACGAAGTAGGTGCGGGGCACGGCGCCGGTGGTCACCAGGGTCTTGAAGACCTGGTCCGGGGCGGCGCCGATGCGGGCGGCGCAGGTGCGGGCGTCCAGCCTGCCGTCGGAGACATCGAACTCGTGCCACTGGAAGGGGATGCCGGAGGCCTCCAGGAGGCGAAGCACGTTGGTTTTCAGGGTGGGTTGCGGGGCGGTCATGGCATCAGGGAGAGGGGGGGAAGAGTTCCTGGAGGACCGCCCAGTCGGAGAAGGGGTGCTTCACATGCTGGATTTCCTGGTAGTCCTCGTGGCCCTTTCCCGCGATGAGGAGCCAGTCCCCGGGGGCGCAGGCTGCCACCGCCGCCCCGATGGCCTTCCGCCGGTCCACCTCCATCCGGTAGGGAACCCCGGAGGGAACCCCGGCGCGCACCTCCTCCAGAATCGCCGCCGGCTCCTCCGTGCGGGGATTGTCGCTGGTCAGCCACAGAAAATCCGCATTCTCCGCCGCCGCCTGCGCCATGAGGGGGCGCTTTCCCCGGTCCCGGTCGCCTCCGCATCCGAAGAGGACGCCCAGGCGGCCCGGACATTCCGGGCGCAGGGCCTGGAGGGCGCAGCGGATTTCCTCCGGGGTATGGGCGTAGTCCACGAAGGCCTGGGCGCCATTGGGGCAGGCGAAGCGCTGGAGGCGGCCCGGGGCGCCGGCGGTATGGGCCAGGGTGCGGGCGATGGTCCCCTCGTCCACGCCCAGGGCGCGTGCCAGCAATCCGGCGCAGAGGGCGTTGTCTTGGTTGAAGGCGCCCGGGAGGGGGCATGGCCAGGGAGAGGGGGTATTCTTCCGGGAGAAGAGCACCCGGCGGCAGGAGATTTCGGGGCGGTTCTCCAGCTCCCGCGCCATGCGTTCCACGGCGGGGTCGTCCCCGTTGAGGACCGCCGTGGCGCCGGGGAGGAGCATAGTGCGGAAGAGTTTGGCCTTGGCCTCCCAGTATGCCTCCATGGTGCCATGGAAATCCAGGTGGTCCCGGGAGAAATTGGTGAAGGCGGCGGCGGCGAAGCGGGCGGTGCCCGTCCGTTCCTGGGTCAAGGCGGCGCTGGAGCATTCCATGACCACCGTGGTCACCCCGTTGGCCACCATGCGGGCGAAGAGCTCCTGCAGGAGGAAGGGGGTGGGCGTGGTGCGGTCCGCCGGGATTTCCTCGCCTCGTCCCAGGTCGTAGACCACGGTGCCCACCATGCCGGTGGGGACGCCCGCCGCCCGGAGGATCTCCCGGAGCAGGAAGACGGTGGTGGTCTTTCCGGCGGTGCCGGTCACCCCGGCCAGGCGCAGGCGCCGGGCGGGGAAGTCGGCGAAGGCCTCGGCGACCCGTCCCAGTGCCGCGTATCCCATCTCCGGCGGCACCAGCAGCACCGGCACCGGCGCGGAGACGTCGGGAGAATCCGTGAGGATGGCGGCGGCGCCGGCGGCCAGGGCATGGGGAATGAAATCCTTGCCATCGGCCACCGCTCCCCGGATGGCGCAGAACAGACCGCCCTGACCCACCTGGCGGGAATCGGCGCAGGCCCCCGACAACAGGGGGTCTCCCCCCGCTCCCGTCCCCCGCTTCGCCCCCAGGGGGGCAAGCAAAGGCAGGAGTTCGCTGAATTTCCAGGGGCGAAGGGAGAGCATGACAGGGGAACTACTTCTCCGGCATGGGGTTGCCAAATTTCAGCGCGCGGCGCTGGCGGCGGTTCAGCATGGGGGTGCCGTCGGGATTCAGGCGCGGGGGCGGGGGAGCCGGCTGGGCCTTGGGCGCCTTGGCCTTGGGGGGCTTGGGGGTCTTCTCCCGCTCCTGCCGGGAGGAGCGTTTGGCGGCGCCTCCCCGGGATTTCCGGGGTTCCCGGCGTTCGCTCCACTCCTCGTTCTCTTCGTATTCCCGGAAGGCGGATTTCCTGCCGCGGCCGCCCTTGGCGCCCCGGCGTTCCTCCCGTTCCTCCTGCTCCTCCCGTTCCTCCAGGAAGAGCGCCCGCTGGGCATACCGGCTCCGGTTGCGATAGCTGCGCTGGTTCTGGAGCCGCTCCAGCTTCTCCGCCGTCACCCCGATGTTCTCGGGCCCCTGGTCCGCCGTCAGCGCCAGCTGGCGGGCCACCATCTTGGTGAAGAGGATGGCGGGGTCCTGATCCTGCTTGGCGGTCAGCTCCTGGATTTTGGCGTACAACTCCGTGTCCAGGGAGGCGGCGAAGAGACCCGCCAGGAGTTTTTCCAGGCGCTGGGCATTCACCTCGTTCCGGCTGGGGATGCGGCCCCGGGAGAGCTTGGCCCCCACGGAACGGCGAATGGCCTCCAGCTGCCGGAGCTCCCGGGGCGTCACCAGGGTGATGGCCTTCCCCGTCTTCCCGGCGCGCCCGGTGCGCCCGATGCGGTGGACATACGCCCGGCTGTCAAAGGGAAGATGATAGTTGAAGACGTGGGAGACATTCTCCACGTCGATGCCCCGTGCCGCCACGTCCGTCGCCACCAGGATGTCGAAGTCCCCCCGTCGGAAGGCGGCCATCACCCGCGCCCGGGCGGCCTGCTCCATGTCCCCGTGGAGGCAGTTCACATTGTATCCCCTTCCGCCCAGCAGGATGTTCAGGGAGTCCGTCTCCTCCCGGGTGCGGCAGAAGATGATGGCCTTGGAGACCTCCTCCGACTCGATGAGACGAATCACCGCATTGGTGCGTTCGTGCTCCTCGATGACGAAGTAACTCTGCTGGATGTCGTTGTTGGCGCTCTCCGGGGATTCGGTCTCCAGCTTCATGGGGTCGTGGAGGATGTCCCGCGCCAGGGATTCCACCTGCCGGGGCATGGTGGCGGAGAAGAGCATGGTCTGATGGGGGCCGGGGAACTCCTGGAAAATCCGCTTCACGTCGTCGATGAAGCCCATGTCCAGCATCTCGTCCGCCTCGTCCACCACGATGATGGCAGGATTCACGCCCTGGAAATGGCCGGATTCCATCAGGTCGATGAGACGCCCCGGCGTGGCCACCAGGATGTTCACCCCGCGCTCCAGGAGCTCCTCCTGGCGGCGGTAGGACTGGCCTCCCGTGAACGCCGCGGGCTTCAGCCCCGTGAAATGCCCCAGGCGATACAACTCGCTGGAAATCTGCGCCGCCAGCTCCCGGGTGGGCGTGAGCACCAGCATCTGCAACCCCTCCATGTCCTTGATCCGCTCCATGGAAGGCAAGCCAAAGGCCGTGGTCTTCCCCGTGCCCGTCAAAGCCTGGCCCAGAAGATCACGCCCGCGCAACGCCTCCGGAATGGCCTTCCGCTGAATGGGCGTGGGCTCGCGAAAGCCCGCCTCGCGGATGCCCTCCATCAACGCCTCGCACAAGCCAAATTCCTGAAACCCCTCTCCGGGAGCCAATCCCCCCTCCTCCAACGTCTCCAAAGGCTCCTGATGCTCCGTATTTTCCATAAAAAACTCCAAAAATCAAACGACTATCCTACACCGCCTGACAAGACAATGCCGTAAAAGATAGGTACTATAGCCCTTCCTATCTCCTCCGGAACCCCTTAAATACGACAGAATAGGACAAGCCGGACAGAAGGTGCCAGGAAAGACGGGGGATTCTGGATGCCCTGGATGCCCTGGATGCCCTTGAGGGGCAGAGGGGCTTGAGGCTCTAGAGGGGCAGAGGAGCTAGATGCCCTAGATGGTCTAGGGGGGCAGCGGGGCTTGAATCCAGGCAGCAGCGGGGGTCAACCGGGGAACTGGTCCAGCATATCCTGGACTTCCTCGGGGGTGTCGGCGCCGCAGATTTTCTGATAGAGTTCCTGGCACTGTGCCAGATCGAGGCGGCGCACCTTCTCCCGGATGGCGGGGATTGCCACGGGATTCATGGAGAAGTTTCGCAGGCCCGCCCCCAGCAGCGCGGGAAGCACGGAGAGATTGCCCGCCATCTCCCCGCAGATCTCCAAATCCTTCTCGGGGAACTTCGCCATGATGCGGCAGATGTCCCCCAGCAGGCGCAGGACGATGGGGTGGCACTGCTGATACCACTGCTTCACCCGCCCGTTCCCCCGGTCCACGGCGAACAGATACTGGACCAGGTCGTTGGTGCCGATGCTGGCGAAATCCACATGGGGCAGGAGGCGTTCCAGGGACAGGACGGCGCTGGGGGTCTCCAGCATCATGCCGATGGGGGGGCAGCCGTAGGGGATGCCGTCTGCCTTCAGGGAATCCATGGCTTCCCGCACCAGGGACTTGATGCGCTGGATGTCCCCCATGTCGGAGACCATGGGGAAGAGCAGTTTCACATTGCCGGAGGTGCAGGTCCGCAGAATCGCGCGGAGGTGGGTGCGGGAGAAATCCGGATTGGTGAGGAGGAAGCGGAGCCCCCGCCAGCCCAGGGAGGGATTCAGTTCGTTGTCCCACTGGATGTAGGAGAGGGGCTTGTCTCCCCCGATGTCCAGGGCGCGGATGACCACATGGGCTCCCCGGGAGCCCTCCACCAGACGGCGCAGCACCCGGTATTGGGTCTCCTCGTCGGGCATGGCGTTGCGGATGAGGAACATGAATTCCGTCCGATAGAGGCCCACCTCCCGGACGCCCGCCGCATGGAGGGCCGGCACTTCGCTGAACAGCGTCACATTGCCCCGGAGATGGACGACCGTGCCGTCCTTGGTGGCGGGGGCGTCGTCCACGGGGGGGGCGGCGGTGTCCTGGGCGGCGTCCCGTCGGCTGGTCTGGAGCGCCAGGGCGTATTGGTCCAGCAGTTCCCTGGCGGGGTTGATATAGCAGAGTCCGGCCTGGCAGTCCACCAGGATGGTGTCCTGGATGGTGACCTGTTCCTGGATGGCGGGCACATCCACCATCATGGGGATGCGGAGCGCACGGGCCAGAATGGCGGTGTGACTGGTGGGGCCGCCGGTTTCGCAGACGATGCCCCGCACCCGCTTCAGGGGAGCGGAAAGAAACTGGGAGGGAAAGAGTTCCCGGGCCACCAGGACGATGGGCGTGTCGTCATCCTGGGGGATGGTGTGTTCCGGCGCATGGCCCCGGGCGGCGTTGCGGGTGGCCTCCATCAGGCGCAGCAGCACATCCTGCACATCCAGCAGGCGTTCCCGGAGATATTGGTCCTGGATCTGCTGGAAATCCTCCTGGAAGGAGGCGGAGGCCATGGAGAGAGCGGAGGGAAGGGTCAGCCCCTCCTGGAGAAACTTCTCGATGCGGTCCAGGAGGGTGGGGTCCTCCAGGAGGCTCTCGTACATGGGGAAAATCTTCTCGTCCGCCTCCGTCAGCACCTCCCGGATCTGGCGGGCGCTGGCCTGGAGGGATTCCCGCACATCCACCACCGCCTCCTGCAGGCGCCGGCGTTCTCCCGCCAGGTCCTCGGTGCGGGTGAGCCGCGCCTCCTTCAGGGCCTCGTCCCCCGCCAGAATCAGGCAGCGTCCATGGCAGACTCCCGGCACAAGGGGGGTGCCGCTCTGGAAAAGGATGCCATTTCCGGCATGTGGGGGATATGGATGGGAATCGGGACCCGTCTGCATGGAGGGGAGAAGGGAGGCGTTCACGAGGATGAAAAAACCTGGATCCGAGGAAGGTCCGCGCCTCCCGGGGCGCGACGCCGCCGCAAAGCCGCCTTCACGGATTCAGGACAAAAAAGGTGGACAGGACGATAAGCCAGATTCTGTGCATCCCAGGCTTGCGCCCGGGACCGGCGACCATTCATCTAACGCGACCGATACCCGGAACTGTGCTTGCGCGTGGCGCGGGCAGCGCCTCGTTCCCTATTTGGTCTTGCACCGGAAGGGGCTTGCCTTGCCGCCATCCCTCGCGGAATGGCGCGGTGGGCTCTTGCCCCACCGTTTCACCCTTGCCGGAAAAGCCTTGCGGCCTCCCCGGCGGTCTCTTCTCTGTTGCGCTATCCTGACCACGGGATCTCCCCGTGATACCCGGCCTTTCAACCGGGCTTCCTGCCCTGCGGTGTCTGGACTTTCCTCCCCGGAAGGATGGAACTCCCCCGGAGCGGCCGCCTGTCGCTGTCCACAGGCGCTTAATATAATTCAGAGCAAATGGCCCGGGACTGGGACCGCCTGGATGGAAGGGAGACGCCCGCCCCGGGAAATTCCTCCAGCCCCCCGGGGGGGAGTGGAGACAGCGCCGTCCCCGGGGAGGGGAACCCTCCGGGGGCGGCGGCGAGCCGCGGTCGGCGGTTACGCCTGGGGCGGCAGCTTGGCCAGGGCGTCCCGGATTTCCTCGTCGGTGGGCACGTAGTCCTGCATGAGATTGTCGTTGAACTTGCCGTAGGCCACCATGTCGAAGTATCCCGTTCCGGAGAGTCCGAAGAGGATGTTTTCGGCCTTGCCCTCTCTCTTGCAGCGGAGCGCCTCCTGGATTGCGCCGTAGATGGCGTGTCCGCTTTCGGGAGCGGGGAGGATGCCCTCGGTGCGGGCGAAGGTGCGCGCCGCCTCGAAGACCTGGGTCTGGGAGACCGCCATGGCCTCCAGGATGCCCTGGTCATGGAGTTCGGAGAGCATGGTGCTCATGCCGTGGTAGCGCAGGCCGCCGGCGTGGATGGCGGCGGGCATGTAGGAAGCGCCCAGGGTATACATCTTGGCCAGGGGGCAGACCCGTCCCGTGTCGCAGAAATCGTAGGCGTACCTGCCCCGGGTGAGGGAGGGGCAGGCCACGGGCTCCACAGCCACATAGCGGCTCTTCCGGATTCCCCGGAGATAGTCTGCCACGAAGGGGGAGATGAGGCCGCCCAGGTTGGAGCCGCCGCCGGCGCATCCCACGATCACATCGGGATAGATGTCGTATTTCTCCATGGCCTTCTTGCACTCCATGCCGATGATGGTCTGGTGCATCAGGACCTGGTTCAGCACGGAGCCCAGGACGTAGCGGTAGCCCGGCGTGGTGACGGCCCGTTCCACCGCCTCGGAGATGGCGCAGCCCAGGCTGCCGGAGGTGCCGGGATTCTCCGCGAGAATCTTCCGTCCGATTTCGGTGGTTGCGGAGGGGGAGGGAGTCACATCGGCGCCGTAGGTCCGCATCACTTCCCGGCGATGGGGTTTCTGCTCGTAGGAGCATTTCACCATGAAGACGTGGCAGTCCAGGTGGAAGAAGGCGCAGGCCATGGCGAGGGCGGTGCCCCACTGTCCCGCGCCGGTTTCGGTGGTGACGCCCTTCAGGCCCTGGGCCTTGGCGTAGTAGGCCTGCGGCACGGCGGAGTTCAGCTTATGGCTGCCGGAGGTGTTGTTGCCCTCGAACTTGTAGTAGATATGGGCGGGGGTGTCCAGGGCCTTTTCCAGGAAGTAGGCGCGCACCAGGGGCGAGGGCCGGAACATCTTGTAGAAGTCGAAGACCGGCTGGGGGATGGGGATGAACTCGTGCTCCTCGTCCAGCTCCTGCTTGGCCAGCTCCTCGCAGAAGACCTGGGAGAGTTCGGCCAGGGTCATGGGCTGATGGGTGGCGGGATTCAGCAGGGGGGCGCACTTCCCCGGCATCAGGGCGCGGAGATTGTACCAGGAGGTGGGCAGCTCTTCTTCCGTGAGATAGGTCTTGTAGGGAATGTCGCGGGACATGGTCGGGACTCCTTGGAATGGGTTGGTGGGGGAAAATTCAGGGGAAAGAGGAAACAAAAAAGCCGGGGCGACGGCGATTGGGCTCCGTCACTCCGGCTTCTCTTCGTCTGGGGTCATGGAACGGCTGGCAGAGGGGGGGAGGATTCCTCTCGCTCTGTCCTCCGTCACAACACTCACGCATCTCCCTGCGCTCCCGTCAACAAAGACCGGCTGTGACGGAGCTACGCCACCACCAGTAGAAGTCGACAGGATGATAGGAGAGATAGTGCATGGTTCTCTTTGCGAGGAAAAGGATTGGGCTTAAGATAAGCAATCCCCCCGCGTTTTCCAAGGGCTCGCCAAAGAAAAAATCCGCTTTTTTCCCGGGGGCGGGGGGGATTTTCCTAGAACATCTTTTCCCGGACGATGGTGCTGTCCCGCTGGGGTCCCACGGAGACGATGCCCACGGGGGCGCCGGCGATCTCCCCGATGCGCTCCACGTACTTCTGGCAATTCGGGGGCAGTTCCTGGAAGGTGCGGCAGCGGGTGGTGTCGGCCATCCAGCCGGGGAGAGTCTCGTAGACGGGCTCCACCTCCCCCAGCACCTTCAGGCTGGCGGGGAATTCGTCCATGACCTTGCCCTGATGGCGGTAGCCGGTGCAGACCTGGATTTCCGGGAAAGTGTCCAGAATATCCAGCCGGGTCAGGGCGATGCAATCCAGGCCATTGAGCTGGACCGCATAGCGGATCACCGCCAGATCCAGCCAGCCGCAACGGCGGGGGCGCCCGGTGGTGGCGCCATACTCGTGGGCGATCTCCCGGATGCGCTCCCCGGTGGCGTTGTTCAGCTCCGTGGGGAAGGGGCCCTCCCCCACCCGGGTGGCGTAGGCCTTCACCACACCCACCACCTTGTGGATGCACTTCGGCCCGATGCCCAGCCCCACGCACACCGCGCCGGAGGTGGGATGGGAGCTGGTGACGAAGGGATAGGTGCCATGGGAGAGATCCAGCATGGCGGCCTGGGCGCCCTCGAACAGCACCTTCTTGCCCTGGGCGATGAGACGGGAGACCAGGGCGCCGGTGTCGCAGACGTAGGGACGCAGCCTGTCGGCGTAGCCGCAGTATTCCTGGTAGATCGCGTCGAAATCCAGGGGCTTCTCGCCGAAGGCCCCCAGGATGCGGTTCTTCAGGGCGAGCACGTCCCGCAGCTCCCGGGCGAAGGCGTCCCGGTCCATCCAGGAGACCACCCGGATGCCGATGCGGTCGGCGGCGTCGGCGTAGCAGGGTCCGATGCCCCGTCCGGTGGTGCCCACCTTGCCGTCGCCCTTCAGGCGTTCCTGGAGGCCGTCGAAGAGCTTGTGGTAGGGCATGACCACATGGGCGCGGTTGGAGATGCGCAGCCCCTCGCCGGACTTGCCGGTCGCCTCCAGTTCCTCCAGTTCCTTCAGGAGGCACACGGGATCCAGGACCACGTCGTTGCCGATGAGGCAGGTGCAGCCCGGATAGAGGATGCCCGAGGGGAGCAGATGGAGCTTGTAGGTGTGATTGTCCGCCACCACGGTATGGCCGGCATTGCTGCCGCCCTGGTAGCGTGCCACCACATCCGCCTGGGCAGCCAGGAAGTCCACGATTTTCCCCTTGCCTTCATCCCCCCATTGGGTGCCGACGACGACGATGGTTGACATGATGGTGTTTCCTCCGAGAAAGGGTGGGTGATATTTGGAAAACGGACAGGGCCGGGATCCGGGGGCGCCGTCCGCGGGCGGGGCGCGGGGGGATTCCGGCGGGGGAGTTCAGCGGAGAGGCAGGTTGGTGGTTCTCCGGATTTCGCTCTTGATGGCTTGGCAGGTGTAGCCGTCGGTGTGGACCATGGAGGCCACCAGCGCCGCATCCGCATGGCCCTCCTGGAAGGCGTCGACGAGATGCTGGACCTTTCCGGCGCCGCCGGAGGCGATCACCGGCACGGACACCGCGTCCGCCACCTTCCGGGTGATCTCCAGCTCGTAGCCCTGGCGCACGCCGTCGGTGTCGATGGCGTTGAGGCAGATTTCCCCGGCGCCCAGCTCCACGGCATGGCGCGCCCATTCCACCACATCCCAGCGGGTGGGGGTGCGGTAGCCCTGGATGTAGACCTGGTAGCCGGAGGGGAACTCCGGGGAGACCCCCACCCGCTTGGCGTCCAGCCCCAGCACCACGCACTGCCGCCCGAAGGCGTTGGCGCTTTCGGTGAGAATCCCGGGATTCTGGACCGCCAGGGAGTTCAGGGAGACCTTGTCCGCCCCGGCCAGCAAGGCGTTGCGCATATCCACGGCGGAGCGGATGCCGCCGCCCACGCAGAAGGGGATGAAGACCCGGCGGGCGGCCTCGGCAACCATCTCCAGGTCGATGGGGCGACGCTCGGCGGAGGCGGTGATGTCGTAGAAGACCAGTTCGTCGGCGCCCTCCTGGCAGTAGCGTTCCGCCAGTTCCCCCACGTCGCCCACGTCCACGTTGTTCTTGAACTTCACGCCCTTGGTGACCCGGCGGTTCTTCACATCCAGGCAGACGATGATTCGCTTCAGCAGCATGGCCTTATTCCTCCTCCTTGCCGTTCCATTCCAGGAAATTCCGGAAGAGGGCCAGTCCCCATTCCCCGGAGCGTTCCGGATGGAACTGGGTGGCCACCAGGGGCCCGCGGCCCGCCACGGAGCAGAAATGGGTGCCGCCGTATTCCGTGGAGCCCAGGCGAAGGGCCTCCGCCGCGGGGTCGCAGTAGTACGAGTGGACGAAGTAGAAGGGGGTGTCCTGGGGGATGCCCCGGAAGACGGGGTGGTTCTGGTGGAAATGCACCGCGTTCCAGCCCATCTCGGGAATCTTCAGGGCGGGATCCTGGGGGAAGGAGAAGCGGCGCACCCGCCCGGGCAGCATGCCCAGGGCCTGGACGCCCCCGTCCTCGTCGCTCCAGTCGAAGAGGAGCTGCATGCCGATGCAGATGCCCAGGATGGGGCGTCCCTCCTCCCATGCCTTGCGGAGGAGGCTGTCGTATCCCCGCGCCTTCACGGCGGCCATGGCGCTTTTGGCGGAGCCGTCGCCGGGGAAGATCAGAGCGCCCTCGCCCAGGGCCTCGGCGGCGTTGGTGGCCATGCGGGGTTCCACGCCGAAGCGCTGGCAGGCCAGGCGCACGCTGGTGAGGTTTCCGGCGCCGTAGTCAAGAATGGTGACGGGTCCCATGGTGGTCTCTCTCCTCTACTCCCACTCGATGGTGCTTGGGGGTTTGGAGGTGATGTCCAGCACCACCCGGTTGATGCCCCGCACCTCGTTGATGATGCGGTTGGAGACCCGGCGCAGCAGGCTGTCGGGGAGATTCACCCAGTCCGCGGTCATGCCGTCCTGGGATTCCACCACCCGGAGCGCCACCACATAGTCGTAGGTGCGCTGGTCGCCCATGACGCCCACGGAGCGCACCGGCAGGAAGACACAGAAAGCCTGCCACACCTTGTAGTAGAAGCCCGCCTTCTTCACCTCCTCCACGAAGATGGCGTCCGCCTCCCGGAGGAGATCCAGGGTGCGGCGGCTCACCGCCCCCAGATGGCGGACCCCCAGGCCGGGGCCCGGGAAGGGCTGGCGCAAAATCACCTCGTCCGGCAGCCCCAGGGTGCGTCCCACCTCCCGCACCTCGTCCTTGAAGAGCTGGTTGAGGGGTTCCAGAAGCTTGAACTTCAAATCCTTGGGGAGGCCGCCCACGTTGTGGTGGCTCTTGATCATGGCGGCGGGGTTGCCGTTGATGGGCATGGACTCGATCACGTCGGGATAGGTGGTGCCCTGGGCCAGGAAGGTGGCGTCGTCCACGCTGCGCGCCGCGTCCGCGAAGACCTGGACGAACTCGTGGCCGATGACATGGCGTTTCGCCTCGGGCTCCTCCACGCCGGCCAGCTTCTCCAGGAAGCGGTCCGTGGCGTCCACATAGCGCAAATCCATCTGGAAATTCCGTCCGAAGAGTTCCTGGACCCGTTCCGCCTCGTTCTTCCGGAGCAGTCCGTTGTTCACGAAGATGCAGGTCAGCTGCCTGCCGATGGCCTTGTGGATCAGGGCGGCGGCCACGCTGGAGTCCACGCCGCCGGAGAGTCCCAGGATCACCCGCTCCCCGCCCACGGTCTCCCGGATGCGCTTCACGGAGTCCTCGATGAAGGAGGACATGTTCCAGAGGCCGTGGCAGCCGCAGATTCCCAGGCAGAAGTTGCGGATGATCTGGATGCCGTTGGGGGAGTGGACCACCTCGGGATGGAACTGGATGCCGTAGAGGGACTTGCCCTTCAGCTGGCAGGCGGCGAACTCACTGTTGTCGGTGACGGCCAGGGTCTCGATGGAGGAGGGCTCCATGGTCACCTTGTCCCCGTGGGACATCCACACCACCTGCTCCGGATCCATGCCCCGGAAGAGTTCGCTGGCCTTCTGGATGCGGAGGATGGCGCGGCCGTATTCCCGCTCCGGGGCGGGGGAGACGGTGCCGCCCAGATTCTTCACCAGGATCTGCATGCCGTAGCAGATGCCCAGCACCGGGACGCCCATCTCCAGGATGGCGGAATCCAGCTGGGGCGCGCCCTCCTCGTAGACGCTGGCGGGGCCGCCGGAGAGGATGATTCCCCGGGGCTTCATCGCCGCCAGCTGCTGCGCCGTGGAGTTGCAGGGCACCACCTGGCTGAACACATGGCATTCCCGGATGCGCCGGGCGATGAGCTGACTGTACTGGGAGCCGAAATCCAGGACCAGGATGGTCTCTTCTTGATGGGCGGACATGGATGCTTCCTCCACAATGAGGACGGGGCGAAAAACAGAAAGACAGGGGAGCGGAAACTCCCGGGACGACTAGAGCTGGACGGCGTTGCCCGCCACGGCGCGGGCGGCGTTGGCATGGAGGAAGGGCTCCACCACCTCCGACAGGTACTCCCGCACCTGCTCCGGAGCGCGCCCCACGTATTTCTCGGGGCGCAGCGTCTCTCCCAAATCCAGCTTCATGCCGGCGAAATGGGGATCCCTGGCCAGGCGTTCCAGCAGGTCGTTCTCGCCGCCCTCCAGCTTCACATGGGCGGCGGCGGCCTGGGCGTTCTCCCGGATGGCCTCGTGGAGTTCCTGGCGGTCGCCTCCCGCCTTCACCCCGTCCATCATGATGTTCTCGGAGGCCATGAAGGGGAGTTCGGCGGCCAGACGGCGGGCGATGACCTTGGGGTAGACCACCAGGCCGCGGGAGACGTTGGCGAAGAGATCCAGGATGCCGTCCACCGCCAGGAAGGACTCCGCCACGGCGATGCGCTTGTTGGCGGAGTCGTCCAGGGTGCGTTCGAACCACTGGGTGGCGGCGGTCATGGCGGGATTCAGGGAGTTGCAGATGACGAACCGGGCGATGGAGGCCATGCGCTCGCTCCGCATGGGATTCCGCTTGTACGCCATTGCCGAGGAGCCGATCTGGGACTTTTCAAAGGGTTCCTCCACCTCCTTCAGATGCTGGAGGAGACGGATGTCGTTGGAGAACTTGGTGGCGGTCTGGGCGATGCCGGAGAGGACGGCCAGCACCCGGGCGTCCACCTTCCGGGAGTAGGTCTGGCCGGAGACCGGGTAGCACCCAGGGAAGCCCATCTTCTCCGCGATGGCGGCGTCCAGCCGGCGGCACTTCTCGTGGTCTCCCCCGAAGAGTTCCAGGAAGCTTGCCTGGGTTCCGGTGGTGCCCTTGCTTCCCAGGAGCCGGAGTCCCCCCGCCACATAGTCCAGGTCCTCCACATCGGCGAGGACATCCTGGAGCCAGAGGGTGGCGCGCCTGCCCACGGTGGTGGGCTGGGCGGGCTGGAAGTGGGTGAAAGCCAGGGTGGGGAGGTCCGCATAGCCGCGGGCGAACTCGGCGAGATTTCCCGCCACGGTGACCAGCTTGCCCCGCAGCAGGGCGAGGGCCTCCCGCAGGAGGATGAGGTCCGTGTTGTCCCCCACATAGCAGGAGGTGGCGCCCAGGTGGATGATGCCCTTGGCCAGGGGGCACTGCTGCCCGTAGGCGTACACATGGCTCATCACATCGTGGCGCACCACCTTCTCCCGCGCCTCCGCCACCTCGAAATTGATGTCCTCCACATGGGCGCGCATCTCCTCCAGCTGGGCATCCGTGATCTCCAGGCCCAGGGACTGCTCCGCCTCCGCCAGGGCGATCCACAGGCGTCTCCAGGTGGAGAACTTGTGCTGTTCGGAGAAGATGCGCTGCATCTCCCGGCTGGCGTACCTGGTGGAGAAGGGGCTTTGGAAGGTCTCGTGGTCGCTCATGGCTGACGGGGGCTGGGCTGCGGAAACGGGGGGAGGGAGGAGGGGACGGGGGGATTGGCTAGGCCTTCAGCTTCGCCAGGGCGCTTTCATACTTCTCCGCGGTCTTCGCCACGATTTCCGGGGGAAGTTCGGGGGCGGGGGGCTGGTGATTGAAGTGGATGGAGTCCAGGTAGTCCCGGACGAACTGCTTGTCCAGGCTGGGGGGATTCTGTCCGGGGCGGTAGGATTCCTGGGGCCAGAAGCGGCTGGAGTCGGGGGTGAGGACCTCGTCCGCCAGCACCAGCTCTCCCTCCTCGTCCACGCCGAACTCGAACTTGGTGTCGGCGATGATGATGCCCCGGTCCCGGGCGTAGTCGGCGGCCTGGAGATAGAGGTCCAGGGAGGCCCTCTGGAGCTTCTCCGCCATCTCGGCGCCGATGACCCCCTTCAGCTCCTCCAGGGAGATGGGCATGTCATGGCCTTCCTCCGCCTTGGTGGTGGGGGTGAAGACGGGGGTGTCCAGCCGGTCGGCGTTCACATAGCCCTCCCGGAGGGGGATGCCGCAGACCTTGCCGCACTTCCGGTAGCTGTCGTAGCCGGAGCCGGTGAGGTAGCCCCGGACGATGCACTCCACGGGGAGCATCTTCAGCTTCCGGACGATCATGGAGCGTCCCTCCAGATCCTTGGCGTATTTCTGGAGCACCTGGGGATATTGGGCCACGTCCGCGGTGATCAGGTGGTTGCGGATGCCCTTCAGCAGGGAGAACCAGTTCAGGCTCACCTGGGTCAGCACCCGGCCCTTGCCCGGAATGCCGTTGGGCATGATGCAGTCGAAGGCGCTGATGCGGTCGGTGGCCACGAAGAGAATGGAGTCCCCCAGGTCGTAGACATCCCGCACCTTGCCGGACTTGGGCGCGGAGATTTCGGGAATGGAAGTGCCCAGAAGGGCGCCGTTCTTGTCGTAGTTCATGGCAGAAGACCGCTGAAAATCGAGGGGGGGGGGAAGAGGAGGCCCGTCCTGCCGTCTCCAGGGAAAGGAGGGGGAGAGCCGGAAAACCCGTACTTTATCCGCTGGCACGGATTTTGAGGCACGGGGCGCCCCCTATTGTTTGCCCCGGAACGCCCGGGGTTCCCCGGGAGGCTTTCCCGTCTTTTCCCAGGGCACGGCCTATATTAGCGGCGTGTTCTGTCCTGTGATGTCCGTTCCGCCCCTCTTCCCGGAGTCCGGAGCCTCACCTCCCCCTTTCCCTCCCCCCTCCTCCCACCGCCATGCAGCGCCATCTTTCTCTCCTCGTCCTCTGCCTTCTCACCCTCCCCCTGGGGCTCGCCGCCCAGGAATGGAATCTGCGGGAGCGCCAGGACCCCTGGAACAGCGGCAAGCGCCAGACCATCACCCACACCCCGGACGGCCTCGTCCTGGAGACCCTGGCGCCGGACTCCCAGCTGCTGGCCGCCAATCTCACCCTCTCCCCGGAAAACCGCACCTGCCTCCGGGTGGCCTACACCGCCACCGGACCCTCCCAGCACGGCGGCTTCCTCTTCTTCGGCACAGACCAGGAACCCGATCTGGCAGAGGACAAGAAATTCTATCTGCAGCCCCTCGTCTGCGACGGCAAACCCCATGTCATGCTGGTGGACCTCGCCACCTCCGGCAGGGACAACTCCTTCGACAAGTGGCGGAAAGCCCGCCACATCACCAAGCTCCGCCTGGATCTTGCCTCGGAGCCCGGCACCCGGATCCTCCTCCAGGAGGTGAAGCTGACCACCGCCGACCAGAACGAGCTGCTCGCCGCCCTCTTCCCCGAGGAACTCCAGAAGGGAGTCCCCCTCACCGTCCCCGTGGACATCCGCGCCGAGCGGGATCCCTGGAGCGTGCGGCGCATCTTCCAGGCCCCCATGGTCACCACCCAGGCGAAGGGGGAGGCCACCGGCACGTTCTATCTGGTGAAACGCTTCACCCTGGACAAGCCCGTGAAGAGCGCCCTCTGGCAAAGTTCCTGCGATGACATCCTCCGGGAAGTCTACCTCAACGGGACCCTCGTCCAGCACGAATGGGGCACCAACTGGCGGGAGCCGGACGTGGTGGAAATCCCCGGCAGCGCCTTCGTGGCCGGCGAGAACCTCCTGGCCGTCGCCTACACCAACGGCTCCCTCCAGGGAGGAATCCTCGCGGACCTACAACTGCT
Source organism: Oligosphaeraceae bacterium (assembly GCA_051884615.1). Lineage (GTDB taxonomy): Bacteria > Verrucomicrobiota > Lentisphaeria > Oligosphaerales > Oligosphaeraceae > UBA1724. Next base: position 76,715 of record JBJEVT010000018.1, on the reverse strand, counting down.
CCTGGAGGATGACGACTTCCAGGTTCTCACCCTGGAGGACGCCACCTTCTGGGAAACGCCACCCCAGGACTGGAACCGTGCCGGCTTCACCGGAAAAGGCAGCCCCGTCTTCCTCCTGCCCCCGCCTCCCAACACCCCCTGGAGGGACTTCCAGCCCGCCTACCACTGCATCCGCGCCGGAAAATACGCCACCCAAGTCCAGGTGCTGAAGGTGGAGGGGCTGGACATCCTGGTGCGCTTCCAAAGCCAGACCCCCTTCACCCCCGAAGACCGCTTCTACGGACGCCTCTCCGACCCGCTGGAACGCTCCCTGCGCTACGACCACGGCACGGCACGGGAGCTGGAGGCGACCCCCACCGGGGAGAACCAGGTGGACATCCTCTTCCGGGGATGCGACGGCGGGGAGTTCTACGGCGACAGCCAGACCTATCGGTGGGAATTCGGAATGTTCACCCGCAAGGTGGAGGGGGAGACCTCCCGGGAATTCCGGACCGAGGCCCGCTCCGTCCCCGGCGCCCCCCTCGCCACCCGCGTGGAACAAGGTCTCCAGGGCCCCACCCCCCTGCTGAACGACGCCCCCTTCTACTTCACCATGCTCACCGACATCGCCCACGACAGGAAGACGGATGTCTACTTCCCCGAAGGAACCGACACGGGCATGGAAGGCCCCGACTCCCCCTTCAATGTCATCGCCGTGCGCCTGGGCGGCAGCCAGAATCTCTGGTGGGTGGGCCCCGACCAATACGACTTCCACGCCGTGGACCTCGCCCTCAGCAGAACCCTGGCGCTCTATCCCGACAGCAAGCTGGCCCCCTTCGTCTGGTGCCACCCGGGCCGCTGGTACGACCAGGTCTACCCCGAACGGGTCTCCCGCATGGAGGACGAAAGCCGGCGCCTCCGCTACTACGTCTCCACCGTCAGCTTCGACGATCCCGAGGTGCGGAAGGATGCCCAGAATGCCCTGGACGCCCTGGTGAAGCATGTGGAGGAGCGCTTCGGCAGCAAGGTGGTCCTCTATCTCCTCATGGGAGGCATCTCCTGCGAATGGCAGGGATGGGGCGCCCACTCCGACAACTACGCCGATTTCAGCGAGGGCAGCCTCCTGCGCTTCCAGCGCCACGCCGCCGCCCGGGGACTGCAGGTGGATTCCATCCCCCGCCGCCCGGAACGGGAAGCCTCGCTGGACGGCATCTTCCGCTCCCCCCAAAAGAGCCCCGTCCCCTTCCTCTACGACCGCTACTACAGCCAAAGCATCGCGGAATGCATCGACCTGCTGGCGGAAACCACCAAGCTTGCCTGCTCCACCCCCAAGCTGGTGGGATGCTACTACGGCTACCACATGGAATACGGAAACCTGGGACACTGCGTCAACGGCGGCGGCCACAACGACCTGCAACGCCTCCTGGATTCCCCCTGGGTCGACCTCTTCCTCTCCCCGCAAAGCTACGGCACCCGCAGCCTGGGCGCCCCCAACGCCGAAATGAAACCCTACGGCGCCATCGCCCTGGCCGGGAAACTCTCCATGCTGGAGGATGACACCCGCACCAGCCTCATCGCCAAAACACCCCTGGAGCAGACCCTCAACCTGGGCCTCACCCTCGCTGTGCTGAAACGCAACATCGGAATGTCCCTCTGCCACGGCGTGCCCCTGAGCCATCTCGCCCTCATCGAAGGCAGGGAACTGGACCACCCGGAAATCCGGAAGCTGATTCGCCAAAGCCGCAAGGCGGGACAGTACCTCCTGGAGCAGGGGCGGGGCACCAGCACCCGGGTGGCCGCCGTCATCGACGAGGAGGCCCTCTCCTGCTTCGCCGCCACCCGCGCCAAGGTCTCGGTGAAGGAGCAGGACCGCTTCATGTACAGCCACGAAGGCGTCCTGCGCCAGACCTCCCGCTCCGTCCAGCCCATCTCCGGCGACCTCCTCTACTACCAGCGCATCGCCCTGGCCCAGTTCGGCGCCCCCGTGGACGTGGTGCTCCTCCCCGACCTCCTGGAGAATCCCGGACGCTACGACATGGTCATCTTCCTCGACGCCGTCCTGGACAAGCCCCAGCTCCGGGAGGCGGTGGAACGCCTCAAGGAGGAGGGCACGACCCTGGTCTTCCCCTACGGCGTGGGTTTCCTGGGCGGCGACGGCATCTCCGCGGACACCATGAGCCAATATCTGGGCATGACGGTCCAGCAGGCCGGCAAAGGCTCCCTCCAGCTGGAACTGATGGACGGCGCCCTCGCCGGAAACGACTACACCGTGAACACCCGCTTCCAGGTCGTCGACGAGGAGGCCCGCCCCATGGGCTTCTACAAGGACGGAAAACAGGTGGCCGTGGCCGAGAAGAACAAGGTCTACTTCTACGGCGCACCCGCCCTCTCCCGGGACTTCCTCCGGGATGTGGCGCGACAGGCCGGCATCCATCTCTATCTGGAATCCGGCGACAATCTCTACGCCAGCCGGGACGTCATCACCATCCATGCCAACCAACGGGGCGAAAAAACCATCCTCCTCCCCGAAGCCACCGATGTGGTGGACGCCTGCACCGGGGAAATCCTCGCCCGGAACGCCACCCAGGTCTCCTTCCCCATGGAGGTCTTCGACTCCCGCATCCTCCTCCTGGGGGACGCCCGGGAAATCCTCCAGGCGCTTGCCCCATAGTCACGCCCCCCAAAAACAGGGGGGGGGCTAGATGCCCGAGATGCCCTCTGTGTCCTCTGTGCGCGCCGCAGGCGCCTCCGTGTACTCTGTGTTAAAGCGGCAGCGCCTCTGTGCACTCCGTGTGCGCCGCAGGCGTGTCCGCGTCTATTCTTCCCGGTGGGTGAATTTTCGGGCGCCCTGGGCGAAGGGGGCGACAATATCCCCGCTGCCGTCCAGGAGCCACTTGTATATGGTGAGGCCTTCCAGCCCCACGGGCCCCCGGGCGTGAATCTTCGCCGTGGAGATCCCCACTTCCGCGCCCAGGCCGAAGCGGAAGCCGTCGGCGAACCGGGTGGAGGCGTTCCAGAAGACATCCGCGGAATCCACCCGTCGCTGGAAGAGGGACGCCCTTTGGGGGTCCTGGGTGACGATGGCGTCGGTATGGTGGGAGCCGAAGCGGTTGATGTGGTCGATGGCCTCCTGCACATCCTCCACCACCTTCACGGAGAGCACCAGCGCCACATATTCCGTGGACCAGTCCTCGGGGGTGGCGGGTTTCATGTCCGGGAAGAGCCGTCGTGCCTCCTCGTCTCCCCGGAGTTCCACGCCTGCCTGGGCGAGCGCCTGGCAGACGGGGGGCAGGAGAGCGGGGGCGGCTTTTCGGTGGACCAGGAGGGTTTCGATGGCGTTGCAAGCGGAGGGCGCCTGGGTCTTGGCGTCCACCGCCAGAGTGGCGGCCATCCGGGGGTCGGCGCTTTCATCCAGATACAGGTGGCAGACACCCGCGGAGTGTCCCAGCACGGGGATGGTGGTGTTCTCCATGATATGGCGCACGAAGGCGTTGGAGCCCCGGGGCACGATGAGGTCGATGGATTCGTTCAGGGAAAGCATTTCCTGCACCTCCTCCCGGCTCTCCAGCAACTGCAGCCAGTCCTCCGGCATCCCCGCCCGGACCGTTGCCTGGACAATCACCTCCGCGAGGGCGCGGTTGGTGTGGAAGGCCTCCCGCCCCCCTTTCAGCAGCACCGCGTTGCCGCTCTTCAGGCACAGGGAGGAGATTTGGACCAAGGCGTCGGGGCGTGCCTCGAAAATCATGCCGATGACCCCGATGGGGCAGCTCACCCGGCGCAGATGGAGTCCCTCCGCCAGTTCCCGGCGGCTGGTGACCTGTCCCAGGGGATCGGGGAGAGCCTCCAGGGCATGGAGTCCCGCCACCACATCCTGGAGTTTCGCCTGGTCGAAGAGGAGGCGTTTCCGCAGGGCGTCGCCCAGGGTTTCCGCTCCGGCCATGTCCTTTTGGTTGGCCTGGAGCAGTTCCTCCTGGTGGTCCAGGAGCGCCTGTGCCATGGCCCGCAGAGCCAGGTTCCGCGCCTCCAGGGAGGAGTCGGAGAGAGGAAGGGAGGCCGCCTTGGCCTTCTGCGCCATGCGCTGGGTGTTGTTCATATCCGGAAAGGAGAAGAGGAGACTTATCGGTGCAGGGGAGGCAGCTGACGACGCTGCCGCTCCTGGGAAAGCTTCTGCCAGGCAAAGGAATCCTTCCCCAGCAGACGGGCCAGCTGGGACGCCGTGCACCCCAGCTCCCCCGCCGCAGGCGACAGCTGGAAATCCTCCCGCCGGAGGACGTCGAAAATCCTGCCCAGCCAAAGGGGATACTGGGGGGAGGAGGAACCGGGAATCGGGGAAAGAGGCAGGGAAGGCGCCAGCTCCCCGGGGGACGGCGCCAGGCTCACCGCCAACTCCCACCGCAGCTTCCGCAGCGCATGGCGCAGATTCTGGTGCTGGGAGCGGGAAGTGTCGTCCCCTGCGGAAATTCCCGTGGCCTGATGGGTCACCCGGACGGAAGTGGACGTCTTGTTCCGCTTCTGCCCCCCGGGTCCCGTCCCCAGACTGGCCTCCACGCGGCACTGCTCCCGCAGCGACTCGTCAGACAATGCCAGGAGGGAGTATTTTTCCATGGAACCTTACAATTCTATATAACTCGTTTATTTGCAACGAGTTACAAAGAATCCTACAAGGCAGGGAGAGGGAAGATGCGGGCGGCGTTGCCGTAGAAGACGGCTTGTTTTTCCTCGGGCGAGAGGGAGGTTTCCTCCACCTCCCGGACGGCCTGATCCAGGGGGGACCAGGGGGAGTCGGTGCCGAAGAGGACATTGGCCACGCCGTGTTTGCGGATGATGCGTTCGAACTGCTGTTGATCGGGCATCCACCCTTTGGAGAAGGAGGTGTCCAGATAGACGGGGGCGCCGGCCAGGTCCTGTTCCACCTGGTCCCAGTTTCGCCAGCCTCCCATGTGGGCGCAGATGATGGTGAGTCCGGGGTGGCGTTCCGCCAGCCGGGCGAAATCCGCCGGGCGGGAATGGGGGGTGGTGCCCAGGAAGCCGATGTCGCTGCCCGCATGGAAGAGCACGGGCAGCTTCAGTTCCTCCAGACGCTCCCACATGGGGGCGAGGCGCTCCTCCAGAATCCCGAACTCCTGGTACTCCGGATGGAACTTCACCCCCAGGAGCCCCAGACTGCGAATGCGCTCCGCCTCGGCCAGAACCTCCTCCATGGGCGCATTGGGGAAAAGCCCGCCCAGGGAGAGACGGGGCCATCCATTCCAGGTGGAGACCCAGTCGTTCACCGACCGCATCTGGCGGGCGCTGGTGACCACCGGGCAATTCAGCCACCCGTCATACCCCGCCTTCGCCGCCTTCCGCTCCTGGTCCTCCAGAGAGCCGTCCGTGAAGGCGGGAAGACCATGGGACTTCTGGATCAGGACTTCCACGGCGCGGGCATGGACTTTCTCCGGGAAGACGTGGGAATGGACATCAAAGACAGGCATGGGCGGGAGGGGGAGGGAGAGGGGGAATCAGGGGGCAGGAGAGGAATTGCCCTGGAGGCAGCCGGGGGCGTGGGGTCCGGCGTGTCCCCGGGAGGAGTGTTGAAGCAGGGCCTCCTGGGTGCCCCGCTCCACGATGCAGGCGTCGCTGTTGGGAAGATAGGCGTAGAAGAAGAGTTCCTTCCCGCCCTGGGCGTTGGTCCATTCCCGGACTCCGGAGCCGTCGTGGCTTTGGCGAATGGCCTCCAGCACCTCCCCGGGCAGTCCCTCGGCCTGGGTCAGGAAATCCTCCAACCCCTCCCCGGGCTTCCGGGTGTCCAGCCGGCAAAGCCCCTCCTCCGCCCGATTCAGCAGATACTTCTCGATGATGCCGTCCTCCAGCCCATTGCCATTCTTGGCAAGAAGCCCCACCAGGCGCTCGAAATGCACATCCGCTCCCATGACGCCCACGAAATTCCCCTGGGCGTCCAGGACGGGAGTGCTGCATGCCAGCAGCATCCTGCCCTGCTCGCCGGAATCCCGGTAGGGACGCCCCCAGACCACGTCCGTGGAACGGGTCTCCTCCCAGGCTTTCCGGGTGGCCACATACCAGGGACGGTGCCGGTTGTCAAAATCCTCGGCGTACTCGGGATTGTAGGGATAGGCGATCTGGAGCCCCGTCTCCTCCAGCCCCAGGAACGCCCGGCGAAACAACAATCCCTCCTGCAACATCCGGGACTCCAGGACGGGGGTCTCCTCCGGGGACAGCCGGTCCTCCCCGGAGGAGGTCAGCACCAGGCGGCGCAGATAGCCGCCCATGGGCCGCATCCGCTCCAGCATCGCCTGCACCGCCTCCGGATCCCCGCCGGGCGCCGCCACATAGGAGAGGATGTCGGGATTGATGCGCTTGCCGTAATACACCGGCGAGGAGACCTTCCCGAAGGCGGGCCCCTCCCATTTCCGGTATTCCCGGTAGTCCAGCACAGGCAGGGAGGAAGCGGAGACCACCGGAGGCGTGCTGTAGAGGAAGGAGGCCAGGTCCGCGGTGCGCCGCAATCTGCCATTCAGGGAGACCATCTGCTGGGACAAGGCGATGGCGGAGTGCATCACCTTGGCCTCCATGGACAGCAGACGCTGCCGGTAGCTCAAAATGTCGTTGTTCTCCTGGAGCATCCGGGAACGCTCCGCCTCCAGATTCCGCTCCTGGATCGCCCGGTCCCGCACCTGCGCCATGGACACCACCATCAGCAGCAAAGCCGTGATCCAGCCCGCCGCGATGAGCCCCACCACCAACTGGATGTGGTGCGCCAGGAAACGACGGACGCTCATCCACAGGGTGTCGGGACGCGCCGCCACCGGCTCGTCCGCCAGATAGCGCCGGATGTCCCGGCAGAACTCCGCCACGGTGGCGTAGCGGTCCTCCGGCTCATAGGCGGTGGCCTTGTCGATGATGGCGGCCAGGGCGGGATGGATGGGGACGCCGTAGGGATTCACCACGGGGAGACGGTGGCCCGCCAGGACCTCCACCGCCAATTCCCGGACGCTATGGGCCTCGAAGGCATGGCGCAGAGTGGCGATTTCGTAGAGAATCAGTCCCAGGGCGTAGATGTCGGCCCGGGGGTCCCGGAGTTTTCCCGCATAGGCTTCCGGGGGAATGAAGCGCGGGGTGCCGTCCAGCTGGGGCTTTCCCGGGCGCCGGGCTTCGGTGGCCAGGCATTTGGCGATGCCCCAGTCCATCACATAGGCTTCGCCATATTCCCCCAGCATCAGGTTCTCCGGCTTCAAATCGCAGTGGATGATGCCCCGGGAGTGGGCGTAGCCCACGGCGTCGCAGACCCGGAGGAAGATTTCCACATGGTAGTGGAGCCTGTCCCGGTAGTCCCACCGGGAGAGCCTGTGGTGGGCAAGTTCGGCGGCATCGGCCTCCAGGATTTCCTTGAGGGTGCGTCCCTTCACCAGCTTCATGGCAAGGTGGATTCCCGGTCCCTTGTCCTTCAGCAGGCCATACACGGAGACCACCGCCGGATGCTCCAGCTGGGCGGTGATGAGGGCCTCGTTCAGGAAGGCATGGCGCACCGCGGGATTGTCCAGATGCTCCGGCCGGAGGGATTTCAGGGCCACGATGCGCCGGAGGACCTTGTCCTGCGCCTGGGAGAGAATCCCCTGCCCGCCCTCCGCAAAGCGCTTCAGGATGGCGTACTGCTCGTCCAGCTGCCCCAGGCTCAGGCCGCCCAGGGACTTCTCCTCCCCCTCCGGCAGCTCCTCCACCGGCTTGGCGGCGGTGGAATTTCCCGTGGAGGGGGACGCCGCCTCCCCGTGATGGCTGTGCTTCAACACCCGGTGCTGCAGAAAATCCAGCATATCCCCCAGCACCGTGGTGGTTCCCTCCCCGGCGGGGCGGGGTGTCTTCCCGGCGGCGTTCGCCTGCTTGTCCGGCATCTCCAGGCGGCAGGTCACATCGAGTTCCCGGGAGGGGGATTCCATGGTATGTTCGGGATTCTGGCTCATGGGGGAAAATATAATGGACAGGGGGGAGACTACCGGGAATCCAGGCGGACGGGCAGGAGCCGCGTCGCCTGCAGGGAGGCGGGGGTCACCCGACATTCCACCGCCAGGAGACGCACCCCGGCGGCGGCGGCCTCCCGCAGGGCATCCCCGAAGGCGGGATCCCGCCGGTCATGGGGGCGCACCTCCTCCATCCCCTCCATCTGCACCACGAAAAGCACGCACGCCCCATGTCCCGACTTCCGCAGGGCGGCCAGTTCCCGAAGATGCCGCGCCCCGCGCAGGGTCGGGGCGTCCGGAAACATCGCCACCCCCTCCTCCTCCAAGGTCACTCCCTTCACCTCCAGAAAGGTGGTCTTCTCCCCCTCCTGAATCTGGAAGTCGAAACGGGAAGCGCCGCAGGTCACCTCCCGCCGGAACCGCGCCCCGCCCCCGAAGAGGCCGGAGGAGGGCAGCCACTCCGCGGCCACCTGGTTGGGCGCCTGGGAATCCACGTTCACCATCAAAGGAGCCCGCCCCGGACGCTCCTTCTCCAGGGACACCAGATCGTATCTGGTCTTGCGGAGGGGGTTCTCCGAGGGCGCCAGAAACACCCGGGTTCCCGGCAGCAGCAACTCCCGGCAGCGCCCCGTGTTCTTCACATGGGCCACCTCACGGCGTCCCTCCACCTCCACCCATGCCACAAAACGGTTGGGCCGTTCCAGAAACCGGGCGGGCACCACCTGGCGATATTCCATTGCGCCACCTCCCTCCGGCCCGTCCTACGGCAGATTGGCCACCCGTGCCTGGGGGCCGAAGGCATCGTCCCATGCCCGCCGGAATTTAGCCACGGAGGCGTCGGTCATGGGGTGGGCGGCCATCTTCCAAGCCAGTTCGGGCGCCAGGGTCACCGTGTGGGCCCCGGCCGCCAGCACCGCCAGAATCTGACGCACATTCCGGAAGGAGGCCGCCAGAATCTGCGAGGGAAGCCCCCGGCGCTCCAGAAAATCCACCGTCTGCCGCACCATCTCCTCCCCCGATTCCCCCGCATCCTCGATGTGGTTGACATACGGAGCCAGGAACGAGGCACCGTGCTCCGCCGCCAGCATCGCCTGGGAAACACTGTGAATGGTGGTGGCGGTGAAGGCAATCCCCTCCCGCCGCAACAACGGCATGGCGCGGAACCCCTCCCCCGTCACCGGCACCTTCACATAAAACGGGCCCTCTCCCCCCGCACGCTTCCACAGCGCGCGGGCGTCTTCCAGAATCTCCTCCGCCGTCCCCCCCATCACCTGGACGTGCAAAATCCGCTCCGGGCCAATCACCCCGCGGATCTCCTTCAACAACTCCCAGAAGCGGGCGGGATGCTCCTTCACCACCAACGTGGGGCAGGTGGTCACGCCCGCCAGGGGCAGGCTCTCCACCCCGCGGGCAATCTCCTCCAAATTCGCCGTGTCCAAAAACAGAAACATCTCGCCAAACGCCGCCTCCTTGACAGCCTCGAAAAAACACTTTCCCGCGCCCGTGCGCCGGACAAACGGCTTACCATAAACGCAGAATCCCCCGCCGCCCCGAACCCCGCACCTCCCCCGGGCGAACCGGCACTCCTCCATATTCCATGTCCGGCAAACATTGTCAGGACGGCGCCGGGAAAGACCCGCCACGGCCCCTTCCGTCCTCTTCTTCCCCGCTTCCCCCGGGCGGCGGGGGGGCGAGGCGCGGGCATTACATTAGGCAGCCTGTGTTCCCCCCGGTTTGTGTTTTCTCTTCCCTCCCTCCCTCCCTCCATGGATTCCCGTCTTGTCAAAGGATACGTCTGCGGCATACTTTCCGCTGTGGCCTATGGCACCAATCCCTTCTTCGGGAAGCGTCTTTTTCAGGAGGGGATGACCCCCTGCGCCGTCCTCTTCTACCGATATCTTCTCGCCGCCCTGTTGCTGGGCGGGTATCTTTGCCTGACCCGTCAATCCCTGGCGGTTCCCCGGAAAAAGCTCCCCGCCCTGGCATTGGCGGGAGTGCTGCTGTTTTTCTCGGGGCTGTTCTGGTTCATGGGCTTCCGGGAGATGCACTCCGGCATCGGGGCGACCATCCTTTTCGTCTACCCCGCGCTGGTGGCTGTGACCATGTTTCTCTTCTTCGGGGAGAGATGCTCCCCGCGGACCATGCTGGGATGCCTGGTCGCCCTGCTGGGGGTTGCCCTGCTTTGCCTGGGCGGGGAGGGACAGGTCACGGTCCGGGGCGTGCTCCTGGTGCTTCTTTCCTCCTTGAGCTACGCCCTCTACATGGTGGAGGTGAAGGTCTCCCGCGCATTGCAGGGGCTTGCCGCCGGTCCCCTCACCTTCCACGCCATGGCGTTTTCCCTGCCCCTCTTCTTCCTGTCCATGCTTCTGACCCGGGAGGGCGTCCAGGGCATTCCCTCGGGAAGCGCCTGGGGGAATCTTCTGGGGCTGGCACTGCTCCCCTCCTTTCTCTCCTACACCCTGCTGGCGGTCTCCATCAACCTGGTGGGCCCCACCAAGACCGCCATTCTGGGCGCCCTAGAACCCCTCACCGCCGTGGTCCTGGGCATCCTGGTCTTCCGGGAGCCGGTCACCTGGCAGGGCGTCCTGGGCTTTCTGGTGGTCATCGGCGCCATGCTCTGCGTCATCCACCGGGACAAAGCCGAGGGGGCGCCGCCCTGAGCCCCTCCTACCAGTCCATCTGTTCCGGCTCCCCCTGGTAGAGATTCATCCAGTGGGGTTCGTAATATTGCAGGGCGTAGGGAGGGAATTCCTGGGGGGTCAGCTCCCGGCGCCGGTAGGTGCGTCCCGGGAAGTTGGGCAACAGCATCCGGGCGTCGGGGAGCAGGGGGGAGGGCTCCAGTTTCCGGTGCATCTGGAAATCCACGGGTCCCGCCAGTTTTTTCCAGCGCCACCCGGGGAGGAGGGGTTGTTGTTCGGAGGCCACGAAGAGGGTTTTCCGGGGCATGGCCTCTCCTTTCAGCAGCCGGAGCACCCGGTGGTCCGTGTAGAACATCTGGGCGGGGAAGGCCTTGCCGCGGGAGAGGAGATAGAGGGGTTCGCCCGGGGGCACGACCACCGCCTCCCCCTCCCGGGGACCCTCCTCCCGGGGGATTTGCCCCAGGAGTTTCCGGGCGGCGTACTGCCGGTCCCCCATGGTCAGGAAGGCGGGCAGCACCACCAGGGCGATCCAGGCGAGGCGCACCCCCAGGGTCAGCCACACCAGCCCCTCCCCCGTGGGACGCCGCGCCTGCAGCCACACCCAGCTCCCCAGGGCCAGGGAGAAGAGGGAGAGCCCCCAGCCCAGAAGCCCGATGCCCCTCTCCGCGCCCTGGAAGGTGATGCGGCCCAGCCCCACCCACATCCAGTGGAGGGCGCAGTAGCAGAGCAACGCCAGGGAGAGCCAGGAGAGGAACCGGAGCAGCCTCCCCCATCCCCGTTCCCAGCGGTGCAGGACAATGGGCAGATTGAAGCTCATCACCACCGCCAGCCCCGGCAGAGCCGGCAGCATCATCAGGGAGGAGTAGCCGGGCATGACCCAGTGGAGGAGGAAGAGGGTCAGGATGACCGCCCGGAGGAATCCGCAGAGGGAGCCGGCGGGCTCCAGGGGTTTCAGGGCCAGGCAGAAGGGAATCCACAGGAAGATGCTCCAGGGCATCAGATCCCGGAGGCATCGCAGGGGGAAGTGGAGCAGATGGGAGAAGAAGCCCTCCGGCGCCGCGCTGCTGGAGAGGGGGCCCACCAGGGCGTACCAGCCGGTCAGGGGCTGGGGGCACACCAGGGTGAACCAGAGATAGAGGGCCAGCGCCAGGAAGCAGAGACATTCCAGATGCTCCCGGGAGCGCAGGAGGCGCCGGGTCCTGGGGGGCATGGAGGTGAGGAGGAGGGGGAGATAGAAGAGGAGGATGCCCCTGAGTCCGGTGCAGAGCACGTCCAGGAAGACCAGCCCCAGGGCGCAGCTCCATGCCAGGCGCCAGCGGCGTTGCAGCACGCCCAGGCTGTGCCAGGCGAACCAGGCGCTGGAGAGCAGGAAGGCGTGGAGGGTCTCCGCCTGCCCGTAGATGCCCACCCGCATGGCGCCGAAGGTGGTCAGGACAATGGCGGCGGCCAGGGAGCCCGCCTGGGCGTCCCGGTGACGCCGCGCCACCAGGAAGGCCTCCATGGCAAGGCCGAAGACCGCCAGGACGGCGGGAAGACGGACGGAGAGGACGCCGGGGGTCTGGAATCCGGAGCAGAGGCAGACCAGCCAGGGATAGAGGGGGAAGATCTGTGCCGGCTGTCCCTGGAAGGCGGGGCTGAAGAACTTGCGGGTCTCCAGCATCTCCCGGGCGATGGCGGCGAAGACCGCCTCGTCGCTTCCCCGCAGCTCCATCCAGGGCAGACAGAGCAGATAGAGGAACGCCCCCAGGAGCACAGGGAGCCATAACAATTTGCGGGAGAGGGAGTTCTGTTGCATGCTTCCACCAACGGGAAATCCCGGCGCCTCCCCCCTCTTGTCCAAGGGGAAGACGCCAGGGAAAAAACTTTTGGTCAGGGACGGAAGGGGACGCCCCTCCCTCCGTTATGTTATGGAGCCGGACGGAAGGCGGCGCCCGCCGCATCCCCCTCCCCTTCCGCGGTCCCCGGACAGCCTTTCCTCCTGCGCCCCGGCGCGGCAAAGGAGGGGCGGCGGGGAAAAGCCGATGCGCCAATATAACCTTCCCTCCCGGGTTCTCCCCCCGCCCCGCCTCCCCGCCCCGGCACTCCCCTTCCTTTCCCCATGGAAATCCCCGTCCCTGTCATACAGGAAGCCGACGTGCTGCTGGTGGGCGGCACCCTTCCCGGATGCAGTCTGGCGCCCCGGCTGCGGCGCGCCCGGCGCCGGGTGGTGATGGTGTGCGAGGACACCGCCCTGGGCACCGACTGCGCGGGAGTCCTGGACCGGGAGGTGCAGAAGGGCTTTCCGGAGCTGGGGAGTTTTTCCTCCGCCCCCCATTGCCAGGCGGCGCTGCGCCAATCCCTGGAGGAGACGGGGGTTCATCTGATTTTCGGCGCCTACCCCGTCAAGCCCGTCCGGGATGCCGCCACCCGGCGCATCGCCGGCTGGATTTTCCTGGGGGAGCGGGGCTTCTTCGCCATCGCCGCCAAGGCCGTGGTGGACACCACCCGGGGGCAGAATCTCTTTCACCAGGCCCATCTTCTGCGGCGCTCCTCCGGCATGGCTCCCTGCCGCCTGCATTGGAATCTGCTGGGGAGCGCCCGCCAGGACCCCGCGGGAGCCATCCTCCAGGAGGTCTCGCTGACGCCCGCGCAGCGGGACGGGGAGACCCTGCCCCTCTGCCATTGCCAATGCACCGTCACCCTGCGGGAGGACGATCTGGCAGCCCGTCTGGAGGCGGATTCCTCCCTCCGCATGAGCCTCTGGCACGAGGGCACCCGGGAGGGCGCCTCCTGGAGCGTCCTGGAGATTCCCGGCGTCCCCCACTCCTTCTCCCTCCCCACCCTCCAGACCACCCTCTTCTCCTGGGAGCATCCCTGCCTCCCCATCCTCCTCCAGGCCACCTCCCTCCACGTCCCCCCCGCCCGGCAATTTCTGACCGCGGAACGCCCCCCGGCGCCCGCGCCGGGGACCCAGTGGCTCCCCATGCCCCCGGAGACCCCGCCGTCCCCGGAGAGCCCGGGAATTTCCCTGCGGCTGGACTCCCTGGCGCGTCCCGGTCCCCATGTCCCCCTGGTCATCCTGGGCGCGGGGGAGGCGGGACGGGCCGCCGCCATCGACGCCCTGCGCCGGGGCGTCACCCCCCTCCTGCTGGAGGAAAGCGGACTGCCCCGCACCTCCCTCCAATCCCTCCGGGAGGCAGGCGCCCCCCGCCTCTGGCTCCATTGCCGCCCCGCCGGACTCCTCCGGCAAGACCAGCGCCTGACCGGCCTCCTGGTCCTCTGCGCCACAGGGGAATCCCTCCTGATTTCCACCCCACAGATCCTGGACACCCGAACCCCGCCAAACCCCCTCCCATGAAGACCATCGCCGTCATCCCCGCCCGCTACGGAAGCACCCGGTTCCCCGCCAAACCCCTGGCGCTCATCGCCGGAAAGCCCATGATCCAGTGGACCTATGAATCCACCCGGAAATGCCCCGATTTCCAGGAAATCCTGGTGGCGACGGACGATGTCCGCATCCAGCAGGCCGTGGAGGGCTTCGGCGGCAAGGTGGTCATGACCAGCCCGGAGTGCCGTTCCGGCAGCGACCGCATCTGGGAGGCCATCCAGGGACGGGAGGGCGACCTCATCGTCAATGTCCAGGGCGACGAGCCCCTGATTCCCGCCACCGTGCTTCACCAGCTGGTGGAGCAGATGAAGGCCTCCGGGGCGGACATGGGCACCGTGGCGGTTCCCTTCTCCGTGGCGGGCCGGGACCCCCAGGATCCCAACGCGGTGAAGGTGGTGCTGGACAACCGCAATCTGGCGTTATATTTTTCCCGTTCTCTCATTCCGTTCCCCAGGCAGGGAGGCGTTCCCGCGGAGCCTCTTCTCCACTGGGGTCTGTATGCCTACCGGCGGGAGTTTCTGGAGAAGTTCGTCTCCTGGCCCACGGGGATGCTGGAGGCCAGCGAAAAGCTGGAGCAGCTCCGCGCCCTGGAGAACGGGGCGCGGATTGCCGTGCTGGTCACCAAGGAGCGCACCGCCGACGTGGACGTGCCCGAGGACCTGGCGCGGGTAGAGGAACTTATCGCCCGGCAATCCCTCCAATAGGACATCCCCGCCGACACCCCCTTCGGCTCCCCACCTTTTTCCCCCACCCTCCCATGCCTCTCTCCCAATTCCCCATCCTGCCCGGCGGCCGCCCCGTGGGTCCCGGCAATCCCCTCCTCGTCATCGCCGGCCCCTGCGTGGCGGAATCCTCCGCCATCTGCCAGGAAATCGCCGGCACCGCCCTGGAAGTCTGCCGCTCCCTGGGCCTGGAATATGTCTTCAAGGCCTCCTTTGACAAGGCCAACCGCACCAGCATCAAAGCCTTCCGGGGTCCCGGCGAGACCGAGGGGCTGGCCATGCTGGCGGAGGTGCGGGAGAAATTCCACATTCCCGTCATCACGGACGTCCACGAGCCCGGCCAGTGCCAGGAGGCCGCCAAGACGGTGGACATGCTCCAGATTCCCGCCTTCCTGTGCCGCCAGACGGATTTGCTGCTGGCGGCCGCCAAGACCGGGAAGCCCGTCAATGTGAAGAAGGGGCAGTTCCTGGCGCCGGAGGACATGGCGCCCGTGGTGCAGAAGCTGGAGTCCACCGGGAACCAGCGCATCCTCCTCACGGACCGGGGCACCACCTTCGGCTACCACAATCTGGTGGTGGACATGCGGGGGCTGGCCATCATGCGCTCCCTGGGCTGCCCCGTGGTCTTCGACGCCACCCACTCCGTCCAGCTTCCCGGGGGCCAGGGCACCTGTTCCGGCGGCAACCGGGAGTTCGTGCCCCCGCTGGCGCGGGCCGCCTGCGCGGTGGGCATCGACGCCGTCTTCCTGGAGATCCATCCCCAGCCCGAAAAAGCCCTCTCCGACGGCGCCAACTCCCTGCGGCTCGCCGATTTGAAGGATCTGCTCGCCTCCCTGAAGGAAATCCACGCCATCTGCCCATGAACATCCTCTCCTGTCAGAAATTCCAGAGAGCGGGTGTCACCCTGGAGGAGGCGGCGCGGAAAATCCGCCTGGTCGCCATGGACATCGACGGCGTCCTCACCGACGGACGCATCGGATACACCGGCACCCCCGACGAAATCAAGTTCTTCCACGTCCGGGACGGCTCCGGCATCACCATGCTCCGGCGCACCGGAATCCTGGTGGGCGCCATCTCCGGACGGCGCAGCAAAGCCAACCAGACCCGGGCCGCCGAGCTGAAGCTGGATTTCCTGGTGGAGGAATGTTGGAACAAGGCGCAGAGCCTCCACCATGTGGCACAGGAACACGGCATGACCCCGGAACAGTGCCTCTTCCTGGGAGACGACCTCATCGACGGCTGGGCCATGGCCTCCGCAGGGGTGGGCGTCGCCGTGGGAGACGCCGCCGAGGGGCTCCTTCCCGCCGCGGATCTCCAGACCCGGGCGTTCGGGGGGCAAGGCGCCCTCCGGGAGACCGCCGAATGGCTCATGAAACTCCAGGGCACCTGGGAATCCCAGTTGAAGCACTATCACATCCCCCAGCCTTGAACCGCCCCGCCCGCCTCATCCTTCTCTCCCTCCTCGCCTGCCTCCTCTCCGCACCGGGCGCCCCCCTGGACGCGGACTCCCTGGACCACATGGAACTCCAGGGCTTCCAGACCAACGGAGTGGTGACCCTGCCCAGGAAGGGACGCCAGGAGACCCTCCCCTGGCGCATCCGGGGGCAGCGCGCCCAGGTGGAGATGCCCCTCTACCATCTCCAGGGATTCCAGATGACCCTCCAGAAGGAGGATTCCCCGGAGCCGGAGTTCTTCCTGGAGAGCCCCCGCTGCAGCTACAACCACAAGCTGCAGCAGGTCCACGGGGACGGGCCCATCCATCTCACGGGGCCCGACGGCCTGGAAATCTCCGGCATCGGCTTCGACCTCTACTGGCAGGACAGCCAGAAGCCTCCCCGGTTCGTCCTCCGGGAGGCCGTCCATATCCAATTCCCCCTTTCTCTCGTCCAGAAGGAAGAAGGCGCCCCCCAATCCACGCCCTGAACCCGCAATTCCCCCATGTCGAGACTCCTCCTCTGCCTCCTCCTCGCCGCCGCCCTCCCCCTGGCATTCGCCCAGCAGGACTCCTCTTCGGAGGAACGGCGCGCCGCCTCCCCCTCCGGCACCGTCACCATCGCCGCGGACCGCATGGAGATGACCCTGCAGCACAGCGCCACCCTGGAGGGGAATGTGGAGGTGGTCTTCCTGCCGGCGGGGGAGACGCTCCAGACCCTGCAGAAGCAGATTCCCGGAGAGGACCAGCGGGTGGTGCTGAACGCGGATCAGATGGAGGTCTTCTTCCAGGAAGGCAGCTCCACGCCCCGGCGCATCCAGGCGACCGGACGGGTGCGCATCCACACCGCCGATGGCAAGAGCGCCACGGGCGACCAGGGAATGTGGGAGCTGGAGGACGGCGGCAACGCCATCATCCTGGAGGGGAAATGCACCATTTTGGCGGACGGGCGGGTCATGACCTCCTCCCGCATCCGCTACGATCTGAAGGAAAACCGCTTCGAGGCCGCCAGGGCCGTGCTGACTCTCCCCGTGGACGGCAGGGAGGAAGCCAGCCCCCTGGAACTGGTGAAACCCGCCCCCCAGGAGAAATGACCATGCCCCAGTCCTCCCAACCCCCTCTTCTGGAGGCCGCCCACCTTCGCAAGATCTACGGCGGGCGCTGCGTGGTGCAGGATGTCTCCCTGGAGGTGCGTCCCGGCGAAGTGGTGGGGCTTCTGGGGCCCAACGGCGCCGGCAAGACCACCAGCTTCTACATGATCGTGGGCATGATTCCCCCGGATGGCGGCACCATCCGGTTCCGGGGGGAGGACATCTCCCGCCTGCCCATGTATCGCCGGGCGCGCCTGGGCATGGGCTATCTGGCGCAGGAGCCCTCCATCTTCCGGCGCCTCACCGTCCGGGAGAACGTGGAGGCCATCCTCCAGACCCTGGACCTGACTCCCGCCCAGAGGAGGGAGCGGCTGGAGGAATTGCTGGAGGAACTCCAGCTGACCCGTCTGGCCGACCAGAAGGCCCTCACCCTCTCCGGAGGAGAACGCCGACGCCTGGAAATCACCCGGGCAATGGCAACCTCCCCCGATTTCCTCATGCTGGACGAACCCTTCGGCGGCGTGGATCCCAAAAACGTCTTCGAGGTCCAGAAAATCATCGCCACCCTGCGAGACCGGGGACTGGGCATCCTCATCACCGACCACAATGTCCGGGAGACCCTTGCCATCGTGGACCGCGCCTACCTCATCTGCAACGGGGAAATCCTCTTCTCCGGCACGGGAGAGGCGCTGGTGAAAGACGAAAACGCCCAGAGGGTCTATCTTGGACCCAGTTTCCATTCCTCGTGACGGGGCGGAGGCGGGACTTCCCCCCTCCCCTCCCCAGAAAGCTTTCTCGACGGGCGCACCGCCTCCCGGCGGCCCCCATCCCCGTCGTCATCCCAACCCGAACAAGGAGGTGCAGAAGATGCTGGAACTTCTCCTGACTGGAAAACGGCTGGAAATCCCTGAAGAGGAACGGGCGCTTGCCCAACGCCTGGCCGACAAACTGGATGCCGACTACACCAAGCTCACCTCTCTCCGCATGGTGCTGGACAGCGAGCGGGGCAGAGTCCACTGCGAGGCCCTCCTCAACGGCAAACACGTCCGTCTGAATGCCTCCTCCAAGGCAGACTCCCTGGGCGCCGCCATCTCCGCCACCTACGACAAGCTGGACAAGCAGATGCGCCGCTATCTCACCAAGGTCCAGGAGCGCTCCATCGCCGCCGACCCCGAACTCAAGGAGAAGATCTGGGCAAGCGCCGACCTGAAGGACGAAGACGAAAAGGACGCGGAACTCTTCGACTAGAAACCCCATCCCCTTGAACCCCGCCCCCTGGCTCCCTCCCACTCCCCACGCCCCGGTTTTCCCGGGCGGCGGGAGGCGGTCCCAGGGGGCGACGCTTCTCTCCCCACCCCACCCGCCCTCACCCCATGTGCCACAGCCACCCGCAGCACGACCACGCCTCCCAGGGAACCCCCTCCTGCCGCCCGGAATGGGATGACTATTTCATGAAACTGGCCATGCTTGCCAGCGAACGCGCCACCTGCCCCAGGATGCACTGCGGATGCGTCCTGGTGAAGGACCACCACGTCCTCTCCACGGGATACAATGGCTCCCTCCCCGGAACCGCCCACTGCTATGACGCCGGATGCCTGGTGGTGGACAATCATTGCGTCCGCACCAATCATGCGGAAATCAACGCCATCTGCCAGGCGGCACGCCACGGCATGGCCCTGGAAGGCGCCACGGCCTATGTCACCAATCTCCCCTGCACTGCCTGCGCCAAAGCCCTCATCGCCGTGGGCGTGGTCCGGGTGGTGATCTTCTCCAGCTATCACGATTCCCTGGCGGAACGCTTCTTCCAGGAAAGCCATGTGGAGCTCTGCCGGATGCCCATGCCCGAACGGCAAATCCACTATGCCCTGGAGGATTTCCCCTCCGCCAGACCCTTCCAAGGGGACGCCCCCCGGCAATGACGGCGCGACAACAACAGGGGGGCTGGATGCCCTAGATGCCCTAGATGCTCTAGATGCCCTAGGGGGGGGGCTAGAGGGGCTAGGCTTGTCTATAGAACTGGGCGGGGGGGCGGACCCGGGCGGGCTTGCCCTGCCCGGGAAGTGGGTCCCGGAGGCGCACGCCGGAAAGGGGGTGCCCAGGAAAATCAAAGGGCTAGATGCCCTAGGGGGGGGGGCTAGAGGGGCTAGGCTTTTCTATAGAACTGGGGGGGGCCGCAGGCGCCTCAAGATTTCCCGTTCCACCGCCATTTTTTTCTTTTCCCACGCCCTTTTTTTCTCTCACATCCCCTTGATTTTCCATATATTGGGGGCAAAGTACGGATTAGCAAAAAAGCGCATTTTTCTCGCCTCTTGCCAATCCGCTTTTTTTGCTCTCTTTCGCCGGCGGGGAAGGAATCCGGGTTCATTCTCCGCAATAAACTGGGCGGCAGCCACCTGGGGTGGCTGTCTTCTGACTTTCCCCCCCCTCCCCGGCGCCTCCCGGCTTTTTGTCCAATCCTCCCCTCCCGATTTTTGTGGCGCGGACCTTTTCCCCTTCGTCTTCGCCGTGGTGAAAGCCATGTGCGGGGAGTGGGGTTGTTTCCCTTTGCTAATACGATTCACTTCCCTGTTTTTTTGTTTTCTTATCACGGAGTTTTCCCCATGAAGAGATCCCCTTTCACCCTGCCGGAGTTGATGGTCGTCCTGTCCCTGTTGTTTGTGCTGATGGCGCTGGTTCTTCCCGTGTATAGCAACAGCCTTTCCAAGGGGCAGGCGGTTTCCTGCGCGGGCAACCTGAAGACCATAGGCATGGCGTTGTCCGTCTACTCCGACGACAATGACGACCAGCTCCTCGCCGCCTTCCGTCTTTACGAGCGGGACCCCATGCAGAACTGGCTGTATTATCTGAAGCACGCGTGCGGCGTGCCCGGCGAGAATCTGCTTTGTCCCCAGGAGAGTGAGAGCTATCCCCTCGGGGCGGTTCCCGGGGATGCCCGCTACCACATGGCGTTTTCCTATGGAATGCACTACGAGGCCGTCTTCGACAATTACAACGGCAACCATCCCCGGTTCACCCGTCTTCAGCAGCGGGAGCACGGGCAGGTTCCCAGCGACCACATCTGGGTCGGGGATTCCGCTCCCGATCCCTACGGGAAGAACGAAGGCATTGCGAACGGAAGCAGCGCCCTGCTCTCCTCCCATGGCGGGTATTGGGAGAACGGGGCTGTCCACGAGGGGAACGGCTGGTATCCCACCAGCGTGCGCCACGAGGGGAAGGCCAATCTTCTGATGTTCGACGGCCATGTGGAGGCTCTGGCGGGCGGCGAGCTGTTCGCCCAGAATCTGCTTCATTGGAAGCCCATGTTCTACGACTGGAAGTGGCAGGAGCGGTAATCGTCGGAGAGCAGAGAGCAGAGAGAGATGAAGGATTCCAGGCATTTTCTGTTGTTCTTCCTGGCGCTGGCGCTGACCTCCCTTGGCCTCCACGCCCGGGAGATCATCCTGCAGGGGGCGTCGGAGATTCCGGTCTATTTCACCCCGGAGACCCCGGTGGTCGACGGCAAGCTGACCGAGCCGTTCTGGGAGGGGGTTCCCGCCATTCCCATGTATCTTTCCGGCAAGACCTCCTTCGAGACCGGGAGGAGCGAGCCTGCCTACCCCGCGGTCATGCGCTGGGTCCACGACGGGGAATGGCTTATCCTGGCGGTGGACGCCGTCAATCCCGCCGCCCCCGGCGGGGAGCCCGGCAAGAACTGCTGGGAGCGCGACGGGGTGGAGTTGGTTTTCTCCTGCCTGGCGGGGCAGCCCTCCAGCGCCAGCCAGGTTGTCTTCCTGGATCGTTTTGGCCAGATTCAGGTGGCGCCCCGGAATGCCATGGACATTCCGCTGGCGGCTGCCCAGATTCAGGCGAAGGCGGTGCAGCATGAGGGTGGCTGGACCGCGGAGGTCGCCATTCCGCTGTCGAAGCTCGCCATCGGCCTCGGGGAGGATTTCTACGCTCTGCTGGGGCGCGGCAACTACGAGCAGGATGAGATTTCCGCTTCGGCGCCCAACGTCAACAGTTTTCACGACTGGCAGGCCACCCGCCGGTGCCGTCTGCTTCACGCCCCGTTGGGGATGGAGCGGCTTCCCTCCCAGTTCCCCTGCGACTCCCGTCGTTTCCAGCGCACCCTGACCTTTGTCAACTTCTCCTCCCGGGAAGTCGTCGGCGAGCTTCGGGCATGCCGGACCGAGAAGTCCTTTGAAAGCCTGGGGCACATCGCCTTTCCTCCCGGGCGCCGGGAGTTCGCGGCGGATTTTCCCCTGGTGAACCACAGCCTCCCCGTCTGGCTGGAGCTGCGGGGAGAGGACGGACGGCTGCTCTGGCGCACCGCCGAATACCAGTATGCGGGAAATTCCATCCAGGAGATGGTGGATTCGCTGCCGGGCTACCACAGCCAGAGCGGGCATCCCTATTTCCAGGAACTCCACCGCCGCCTCACCACGGAGAACGATCCCATGGAGGTCTTCAAAGCGGAGGAGAAGACCCTGAAGCGTCTCCTGGCTCCCCTCCGCAACGGCAAGCCGGACTTCCTGAAGAACCCCTTCTACTTCTATGTGGCGTCCAGCATGGCCAAGGATGCCTCCGGAAACATCCTGCCGGACAAGCTGCCCCTGGCGCAGGAGGCGAAGCTGACGGCGGCCAAGGGAGAGACGGTGAACTTCCAGGTGCGGGTGATGCCCCTGGACAAGACCGTCAAGGGACTGACCGTCAAGGAGTTCCACCTCTTTGGAATTCCCATGGAGGAAACCCACGCCTACCGCGTGATCGATCTTCATCTTCCGGGTGACGGCATCTATCCGGACGCGTTGAGCCGCCATCTCACCGTGGACCTGACGCCGGAGATGAACTCCACCACCTACTTCTTCTCCGTCTCCATCCCCCGGGATCAGGCCGCCGGCACCTACCGGGGACGCGCGGTTCTCCAGGATGCGGAGGACAACGAGCTCGCCTGCGACATCACCCTCAAGGTCTGGGATTTCGCCCTGCCCGAGACGCCCCGGATGTATGGCGTGATCAGCTACACCGACAAGCTGCGCGACCTGGCCTCCGACTTCCCCGCCAAGAACGTCTATCAGTTGGACAAGATGTTCCGGGAGGCGATCCTCCGCTACGGCTTCATGCCCTTCCGGGGCTGCAGCCATCCGGATTTCCTGGACCAGGAGCACATGCGGCTCTACGAGGACTGGAGGGAGCTGGACCGGCGTTTCGGGATGATCCACCTGGGCTCCCTTCCCTGGTACTACGACTGGCTGAAGGGGTTCTACGAATACAACAAGAACCGCAAGGAGAAGACCGCCCAGGACTACATGAAAACCCGCATCCAGGAGTTCGTCGACCTGGCGGACGTCTTGCGCGCCCAGGGATGCAACATGGAGAACGCCTTCGCCTACTACGACGAACTGGAGTCCTCCGGCCATCTCCTCCGCATCGGACAGGAACCCGACAACTCCGAGAGCCTGACGCTCCTGAAGGAGCTGAAGGAGCGGAGCGGGCTGAAGCTGTTCACCTGCTTCTGCTTCCCCTCCGAGGGGGACGACGTCCCCGCCGCGGAATCCGTGGTGGACTTCTTCCTCTTCAACAGCAACTACTTCCCGGAAGGGAGGGCTCCCCTGTGCGACATCCCGGGCCTCAAAGCCCGGGGCAAGCGGGTGGGATGGTACTGGAACGTGGACAAGTCCCCCATCTCCTTCAACATGGTCAACTGGCCCGACAACGTGGGGCTGCGCCTCCATTTCCACAAGATGCACCGCCTGGGCATGGAATACACCCTCTTCTGGGGCCTCTGCGCCTCCGCCGTGAAGACGCGGTTCGACCGCGCCTCCGAACCCTGGATCAGCCGGCTCACCGGCGGCGTGGACGGCATTCTCATGTATCCCGAGGACGGCGGGCTGACTCCCTCCCTCCGGATGGAGCTGCTGCGGGAGAGCTACAACGACGGGCGCCTCATCACCATGGCGGAGGAGCTGGCGAAGGGGAATCCCGGCAACCCCGCCGCCCGCCGCATCCAGGAGATGCTTCAGGACAATCGCTTCTTCGCCAATCCCCGGAAGTGCGTCCTCACCGACCAGGAGGTCCTGGCCTTCCATGACGAACTCTGCGCCCTCGTCGAGAAGCTGACACGATGAAAGACGACAACCTCTTTTGGGAAAGCGCCCGCCGGAATCTCCGATGGTTCCGCGAATCCCCCATCATGACCGGAGGCGGCGCCTGGGGCGTGGGGGAGCGAATCCTCCTCACGGAGGACAACGAGGCCCTGGGAAAGATCCGGGACAGGTTCCTGGTCTCCAAATGCTACGCCCCGGGGCTGGATGTCCTGGAGCAACGCCGCAGCGACTGCAATTTCCAGGCGGCTCTCCTCTTCTGGCTGGCGGGGAAAATCCTGCCTTCGCCGGAGGACGAGAAAACCGCCCGGGATCTCCTGGATTTCCTCTACTTCCGCAGCGGACTGCTGAACCGGGCGGATGAACGCTCCGTCATCGGAGGATGGACCTGGACGCACGTCCAGCGGAACTTCAACCTGTGGATGGACGACAATGCCTGGTGCTGCGTCATCCCCTTCCTGCTTGCCAGGATGGACCCCGGGCTGGAGGAGCAGTACGAATTACGCAAATGGGGGAAGCTTCTGGCCGCCGACATGCGCCGGATGTTCAACCGCAGCTTCGATCCCGCCAAGGAGACGGAGATGGTGGATCCGGAGAACATCTACGCCGGGAAGCTGGAGTTCCCCCATTGGGCGGGGCCCATCCAGTGCGCCCTGGTGCTTTCCCTGGAGCTGTGGGAGCCCTCCTCCCCGGAGTACGACGCCGCGGAGGACGCCGTACTCCGGTATCTCCATTTCCTGGACAAGCGTCTTTCCCGCTACGACTCCAGTGAATTGTGCTATGCGATGCTTCTGGCGGGCGTGATGATGTTCGTGCCCCAAGTGGAGGTCCGGGGGCGGGAGCTGGCGCGCCGGGTCTACGGGGAGCTGAAGCGGCGCATCGACGGCAATCCCTACGGCATTCTGCCCTCGGAGCATGACGAGGCCCCCCTGGGCCCGGAAAAGGTGGATCTGATCTACACCGTCAACTTCGGCGTCCTGGCCCTGGCGGTGTCGGCCCTCCATGACCGCCAATACCGGGAGCCCGCCCGAAAACTGGCGAAGTTCCTGGCGGAGATCCAGGACGACGGCGCCGAGCGCCCGGAACTCCGGGGATGCTGGCGCGGCATGTACGATGCGAAGCTGCGCACCTGGGGCGGGGGAAACCGCTACGAGGGCGGGGCGGGAAGCATCTACAGCGGATGGACCAACGCCCCCATCGCCATCGCCCAGCTCCTGGTGGGCTGGATGGAGGAGCACCCCGACGCCCCCTTCTCTCTTTGATTTTCTCCTTGTTTTTTCGCCAACCCCAATTCTCCAACAACCCCAATTCCCCAACCGGATTCAAGCACCATGCGGAAATCTTTCACCCTCATCGAACTGCTTGTGGTCATCGCCATCATCGCCATCCTGGCAGCCATGCTCCTGCCCGCCTTGAGCAAGGCACGGGAGAAGGCCCGCTCCATCAGCTGCGTCAACAACCTGAAGCAGGCCGGCCTGTTCTTGACCATCTACTCCGATGACAACGACGACTACTACCTGCCCCCCTTCTACCTCTTCCCCACGGATATGAACGCCTCCTGGATCCAGTATCTGGTGACGGAGAACGACATGGCTCCCAAAGCCTTGGTCTGCCCCGCCTCCAACAAGGCGATCCCCATCAGACAGACCCTGCCCGCCGGCGTCATCTCCCTGAGACGCCACTCCTACGGTCTCAATTACGAGGCGTGCATGGACAACTACAACACGGGAAAGAAAAGCTTCACCCGCAGCACCCTGCTGGCACACAACCAAGCCCCCTCCGACCATATCTGGGTCGCCGACTCCGTCCCCAACTGGGATTCCAACGCCGTGGTCAAGAGCGACCGCACCGACCTGGTCTCCAGGGAAGGCGGCTATTATGAGGACGGCGTGGTGTATGAAGGACACGGCTGGAGCCCCGTGGGCATCCGTCACGGAAAGCAGGCCAATGTCCTCATGTTCGACGGTCATGTGGAGCCCAAGACCAGACTCCAGCTCGCCGAGGAGGAGGGCAAGATCTGGAATCCCCGCTTCTACAACTGGAAGTGGTACAACCGGGAGTAGGATTCCCCCCTCCCTCTCCCCCCGCGCAACCGCGGGGGGAGATCTAGAAAACTAGATGCCCTAGAGGGGGGGGCTAGAATCTAGGAAGCACAGGGGCTTTCCCCCCAAAAAGAGCCCGGGAAGTGGGTCCCGGGGGCGCACGCCGGGGAGAGGGGTGCCCAGGGCAAGCTGCTCTAGTATCTAGGCAGCGCCTCCGTGTACTCCGTGCGCGCCGCAGGCGCCTCTGTGTGCTCCGTGTTGAAGCGGCAGCGCTCTCTGTGTGCTTTATGTTGAAGCGGCAGCGCCTCTGTGTGCTCTGTGTTGAAGCGGCAGCGCCCGGCAGGGCATTTTCTCCCCGGGCGGGGCTCCCGGGCGCGGGATTGGATTTTGCCCTGGTTTTTCTCTTTTGGGTCACCATATTTCCCTGGGGGTTCCGTTATATTAACGCAATCGTTCGATTGCCTTCCCTGGGGCGGTTTTCCAGGGAAGGGGTTTGTTTTTTGGGAAATCCTCTAACATGGAGAACCATGGGCAATAACAACGTTCTGAAAGCCATCGGCTCCGTCGTCGTCATCCTTTTGGCGGGCGGTCTTATTTATTGGCAGCTTGCCGGATCCAAGGAGTCCTCCACGGTGACGACGGAGATGCGTCAGCAGGCATCCCAGGAGGAAGCGGCGGCGATGGAGGTCCTGTCCAGCGCCGTCGCCGTGGCGGAGAAATCCGGCTGGGCGGCGACGGGGCGGTTCTGGGCTCCCAACGCGTTGAACGCCGCCATGAAGAAGCGTCTGTCCCAGGTCTTCGGCAAGGGGGTGGACAATCCCAAGGCGATCCTTGACGGCAATGCGGGGCGGGACAGCGAGAGCGGCATGCAGGTCGTGATCTTCACCTACGAGGGCAACACCTACGCCTTCTACCTTTTCAAGGACAAGAAGGGGAAGTATCTTCTGAAGGACTTTAGCAACTGGTAAGTCCCGGGCGTTCCGTTTTCGTCTTCTCCCTTTTCAGGGAGGAGTCCGTCTTTTGTCCTTCCATGAGCGTCCCGTCTCCCCGTCCCGTCCGTTTTCTTCATCGCCGGGGGAGTCTTTCCTTTGCCTCGGGGATGCCCCTGCTCATGGGCATTCTCAACGTCACCCCCGACTCCTTTTCCGACGGGGGGCGGTTTGACACCCTGGAGGCGGCGCTGGCGCATGCCCGGCGTCTGCTGGAGGAGGGAGCGGAGATTCTGGATGTGGGCGGGGAGTCCACCCGGCCCGGCTTCCATGGCGTCTCCCCGGAGGAGGAATGTGACCGGGTCCTGCCCGTGATCCGCGCCCTTCGGGAGCTTTCCCCGGTGCCCATTTCCGTGGACACCTCCAAGGGGAAGGTGGCCCGGGCGGCCCTGGAGGCGGGGGCGGACATTGTGAACGACGTCACCGCCTGCCGGGACCCGGAGATGCTGCCTGTGCTGGCGGAGTATCGTCCCGGGGTGGTGTTGATGGACGACCTTCCCCTGGAGGAGGGGGTGTCCGCGCCGGAGGTGGTGCGGGAGCGTCTTCGGGAGCGTCGCCGCGTGGTCATGGAAGCCACGGGGCTGCCGGAGGCGGCCTTCCTTCTGGACCCCGGGGTGGGGTTTGGCAAGAATCTGGCGCAGAATCTCCAATGCATTCGCCGCGCCCCGGAGTTTGCCCTCGGGGAGAGCGGCGTGCTTCTGGGGGTTTCCCGGAAATCCTACATAGGGCGGGTGACGGGGGAGTCCTCTCCCGTCCGTCGTCTGCCGGGCACCCTGGCCAGCGCTTTGGCGGCCGGGGAGGTGCAGGTGCTCCGCGTCCATGACGTGGGGGAGCATCGGCAGGCGCTTCTGGTTGCCAAGGCGATTCAAGAATCGTGAGCACTTTTCTGAACATCCTGGAGCAGGTCCTGGAGATCCTTGCCATCCCCCTGGAGTTGGCGGTGCTGACTCTGGTCTACTGGATGATTCTCCGCGCCCTGCGGCACACCCGCTCCATCCAGACCCTGGGCGGCATCGTGGTCATCAGCTTCGTGGTGAGCACCCTGACACGGGTGCTGAAACTCCCGGCGCTCTCCGTGATGGCCAACGGCCTCCTGAATTTCATGCCCCTAGTGATCCTGGTGCTCTTCAGCGAGGAAATCCGGCGGCTCCTGAGCCATCCCGCCGTCTTCCTGAGCCGCTGGTACATGGGCATCCGCGCCCGCCGGAACCTCTCCCGGCAGAAGGAGCAGGTGGAGGCGGGAGTGGACGAGGTGGTGAAGTCCGTCTGCTGCCTGACGCCCCATCCCCTGTGGCGAAACTATCTCCAGGAGCGCTATCATCTGGACATGGAGGAGGAGCGCCTGAGCCGGGGGACCACCGGGGCGCTCCTGGCCATCGGCGGCGTGACCGGGCTGGACGAATTCCGGGAGACGGGGGTGGAGCTGGACTGCGCCATGAACTACCGCCTCCTCCGCACCATCTTCTATTCCGGCACCGCCCTCCATGACGGCGGCGTCATCCTGAACATGAGCCGCAACGGCTTGCGGATCACGGCGGCGGGCTGCCGGTTCCCCCAGGGGAGAGCCATGGGGGACGGGCCCGTCCACACCCGCCAGAACGCCGTGCGGGGCATGGCGGAGCGCACCGACGCCTTTGTCCTCATGGTCTCCGAGGAGACGGGCAGCGTCCTGATGCCGGATGCGGACGACAGGATGCGAATCCACCGTCTCGCCTCGCCCGGCGAGCTCCGGGAAGCCCTTCTGGCCTTCTTCAAGACCCACCTCATGCGGAGCGGGATTCCCTCGGAGCGTCCGGTGGAGGACAGCAGCAAGGAGGAGGTGCCTGCGGAATGAGCGCGCTCCAGAACAACAAGAAGGGCGGGGAGGGCAGCTGGCTTGCCCTGCGCTGGAAGGAGTGGATGCACAAACTCCAGATGCTGGACATCTGGCGAATGATGGTGGCTTTTGGCCTGGCGGTCGCCACGGCGGTGCTCATCCGGCAGCAAAGCGCCACCAGCGCCTACGCCGGCTGGCAGAGCGTTGGGCCGGTGCCGGTCCAGGTGCCCCAGAATCTGGGGAACGAAGTCCGGGTCCTGGAGGGGAACTACGCCGTCACCCTCCAGGTGTCGGTGGACGTCTTCCACATGGACAACTCCCTTTCGCCCCGGGAGTTCAAGGTGAGCATGGACCCCCTGCGCCTGGGGAGCCTGATCCGCCAGGCAGGCCCGGGAAGCGGGATTCGCCAGGTGGAATACGAGGTCCAGCCCGCGGATGTGCTGGAGAAGCCCGCCGGCGTGGACATCCGGGAGATTCGGGGCGCCGTGCTTCAAGTGCGCTACGAGCCGGTGGTGAACCGGGAGATTCCGGTGCATCTCACCCTGGACCGTCGTCGTCAGCAGGAGGGCTGGACCTATGACTGCCGTCCTCTGCAAGGCGTGGTGGTGGTCCGGGGGCCGGACTCGGAGGTGGCGGGCATCGCCAGCATCGCCACGGAGCCGGTGGTGTTGCAGGACACCCGGGCCTACACGGGGATGGTGCGGCTGCAGCGTCCCGGCAACGGGGAGTGGATTCAGCTTTCCCGTTCCGAGGTGGAATACGAGGTGCGTCCCGAGCAGAACACCATGGACAAAATCGTCCGTGCCTTCACGGAGATCCAGGTGGTCTTCCTGGCCCGGGGCGAGAGTTTCCTCCATCCCCGCCTGGCCAACGGGGAGTCGCCCCGGGTGAGTGTGTATTTGAGCGGCCCCTCCATGGTGCTCAAGAGTTTGAGCACGGAGCAGTTCCGGGTGGTCTGCGACCTGACTCCCTACACGCTGCCCGGAGGGCAGAAAGTGCGTCTCCAGGTGCTGGGCTTGCCGGAGGGGGTGCAGGTGACGGAGATTCTCCCCCAGTCCACCCTTTCCCTGGAGCTCTACGACGTGCGGGAGCCTCTTCTGCCTGGCATGGCGCCCTCCGGCCCCGCGGAGGGCACTCCATGAGGGAGGGCGAGGTGGCCTCGCCGGACAGCGTCCCCGCCTACGAGGATGTGGCACGGCAGCCGGTAGTGGTGGTGACGGGTCCCACCGCCACGGGAAAGACCCGTCTGGCGGTGGAGCTTGCCCGGCGTTTCCAGGGGGAGATTGTCAGCGTGGATTCCCGCCAGGTCTACCGGGGGATGGACTTGGGGACGGGGAAGGATTTGGAGGAATACGGGGAGGGGGCGTCCCGGGTGCCCGTCCATCTGCTGGATTTGGTGGAGCCGGGGGAGCGCTACGATTTGCATCGGTACGGGGAGGCCGCCCGTCTCGCCCTCCAGGGCATCCGGAGCCGGGGCCGTCTGCCCGTGCTGTGCGGGGGGACGCCCCTGTATCTGGCCGCATTGCTGGAGGGATACGAGATGGCGGGCGGGCCGCCGGACGAGGAATACCGGCGCCAGCTGGAGGACTTGCCCGAGGAGGAACTCCTGGCGCGCCTGCGCCAGGAGGCGTCCCCCGCCCTCCTGGCACGCACGGACCTCACCCAGAGACGCCGCATCATCCGCGCCCTGGAAATCGCCCGGAGCGGCGAATCCCTCCATCCCGTCTCCCCCTTGCGGCGCACCCTCCTTCTGGCTCCCCTCTTCTCCCGCGCGGAAGTCCGGGAGCGAATCCTCCAACGGCTGGACGCCCGCCTGGAGGCGGGACTGGTCCAGGAGGTGCAGGGACTCCGGCAGCGGGGAATCGCCCCGGAGCAGCTGGAGTGGTTCGGCCTGGAATACCGCTATGTGGGCCGCTACCTGGCGGGACAGCTGACCTACCCGGAGATGCGGGAGCAGCTGGTCACCCAGATCCGGCGCTTCGCCAAACGGCAGGACATCTGGTTCCGGAAGCTGGAGCGGGAGGGGCATCCCATCCACTGGATTCCCCGGGGGGAGCCGGAGGAGGCCGCGGCCCTGGTGCGGGCGTTCCTGGAGGAGGCCACGCCCCGGTGACCTCCTGCGCCATGCATTCCTAACATACACGGAATCAAATTCTTACCACATTCCATGGGGAAAAGCTTTCCCGGAGGATTTCCCCTTTAGGAAACCCATCTTTCCGGGGTATATTAACCCCGTTTGAAGAGTCCCGCGGCGGTCGCTTCCCCGGGACCTCCCCTCCCCTCCCCTCCCTGCCCGGGGAGGAACGCCCCCTTCCCTTTCCTCCCTCCCCCCTCCATGTACTGGTATATCAAATATCCCCTGATTCTCATCCTCGTCGTGGTCTGCCTGGGCCTGGCGGGATTGGTGCTGCGCTCCTGCCGCACCGCCGCGCCCGCCCCCGCGCCGGAACAGCCCGAAGTGGCGGCGACCGAGCCCCCCAAAGAGATGCCTGTTCCCGTGGATCCCTCCATCAGGCTGGTCCGGCAGGAGCAGGCCCTGGGCCTGGTGCCCCCGCCCCCGCCCGTTCCCGGAGCGGAGGAGCGTCTTGCCGCCGCCCGGAAGCAGCTGGACCAGGGGATGCTGGAGGCCGCCCGGAAGCTGGCGCGCCAGGTCATCAAGATGGAGGGAGTGACGGAGTTCGACCCCGTTTGGCGCAGGGGTGTGGAAATCATCGACGATGCGGACAAGCGCCTGATGAACTCCTCCGCGCCGGCCCAGGAAAAGGGCTTCTACCGGGTGGTGCGGGGGGATTCCCTGGCCCGCATCGCCTCCCGCCACTACACCAGCGTGGGGGCATTGATCCGCTGCAATGAAAGCCTGCACCGGGAGGACGGACGGGACCCGGTGATCCGGCCCAGCCAGACCCTGAGCTACATCCAGGGCACCTGGTCCATCCGGGTCTCCAAACAGCATTTCCTCCTGCTGCTCTATCTGGACGGCGAATTGTACCGGGTCTGGACCGTGGGCATCGGCAAGGAGAACCGCACCCCCTCCGGACGCTTCCTCGTCACGGACAAACTGACGGATCCGGCCTGGACGCCCCCCGGGCGCTTCATCGCCGCCGGAGACCCGGAGAATGTGCTGGGGACCCGCTGGCTGAAGCTGACGCCCGCGGAGGGGACCGATCCCAGCCTGGAGGGCTATGGCATCCATGGCACCACGGAGCCGGACACGGTGGGCACCAGCTGCTCCGCGGGTTGCATCCGGATGCGAAACGAGGAGGTGGAGGAACTCTTTGATTTCATTCCCATGCCCGGCGGCAGCACGCCCCCGGTGCGGGTCTCCATCGAGGAATAGCGCGCCATGGCAGAAGGAAATCTGGATTTCGCCGAGCCCCTTCTGGAGCTGGTGCACCGGGCGGAGGCCCTCCAGCGCCACGCCCAGCAGAACCGCCTCCATATCGACGGCGAACTGCATACCCTGCTCCAGAACATCCAGCAGGTGGAGGAGCTCTTCCAAAAGACCCTCACCCCCTGGCAGAAGGTGCGCCTGGCCCGCCACCCCCTGCGCCCCCATCCCCAGTATTTCTGCCGGATGATCTTCTCCGATTTCATGGAACTCCATGGAGACCGGCGATACGGGGACGACTGGGCCGTGGGCGGCGGCTTCGCCATGCTGGGCACCCGCCCCGTCATGGTCATCTTCACCCGAAAAGGCCATAATCTGGAACAGTATCTCCAGAACCACTTCGGATGCCCCGAGCCGGAAGGCTACCGGAAGGCGCTGCGCCTGATGAAATTGGCGGAAAAGGCCCGCTGCCCCATCGTGACCCTGGTGGACACGCCCGGAGCATTCCCCGGAATCTCCGGCGGCGAACGCCATATCGGAGAAGCCATCGCCGTGAATCTCCGGGAAATGTTCCGGCTGACCGTACCCGTGGTCTGCGTCATCACCGGCGAGGGCGGCTCCGGCGGCGCCCTGGGACTCGCCGTGGGAAACAAGGTCCTGATGCTGGCGAACGCCTACTACTCCGTCATCACCCCGGAGGGCTGCGCCGCCATCCTCTGGCGGGACGAAAATCGCACCGCCGACGCCGCCAAGGCCCTGAAACTCACCGCCGACGACCTCCTGAAACTGAACGTCATCGACGAAATCGTCCCGGAACCCCTGGGAGGCGCCCACTGCAACCCCGGCGCCGCCGCCGCCATCCTCAAGGCCGCCCTGGTGAGGGTGCTGAAACCCCTCTGGAAAAAGTCCCCCTCCCGGGTGAAGGACACCCGTTACGAACGCTTCCGGAAAATGGGGATTTTCCAGGAGAAGTAGGGGAGCCGGGAACAAGGCGTCAACTCCCGTCAATTGGCGACAAATTCCCCGGCACAGATTATCTTAACCGCCGTCACGGTTTTCCCCTGTTTTCCGGTGGTTCCCCGCGCAGTATTTGTCCGGGGGATTGCGCGGCCGGGGGTTTGTTTTTCCCGTTTTTATCCGGCTCCAAGACTCATGGACCAATCGAAGATTCGCAACATTGCCATCATTGCCCACGTGGACCATGGCAAGACCACGCTGGTGGACCAGTTGTTCAAGTTCAGCGGAATGTTCCGGGACAACCAGAAGGTCCAGGAGTGTCTGATGGACTCCAACGCCATTGAGCGGGAGCGGGGCATCACCATCACCAGCAAGAACGGTTCCTTCGCCTACAAGGACTACACCATCAACATCATCGACACTCCCGGACACGCGGATTTCGGCGGTCAGGTGGAGCGGGTGCTGAAGATGGCGGATGGCGCCCTGCTGCTGGTGGACGCCCAGGAGGGGCCCATGCCCCAGACCTTCTTCGTGCTGAAGAAAGCCCTCTCCCTTTCTCTGCCCATCGTGGTGGTCATCAACAAGATCGACAAGCCCGCCGCACGGCCCTACTGGGCGGTGGACCAGGTCTTCGACCTCTTCGTGCGCCTGAACGCGCCGGATGAACTCCTGGATTTCCCCGTGGTCTACGCCTCCGGCAGGGATGGCTGGTCCGTGGACAATCTGGATGACGAGCGGAAGGACCTCACCGCCCTGTGCGAGCACATCGTGAAGGACATCCCCGCGCCCCAGGGCTCCCCCGACGGTCCCCTCCAGGTCCTGATCTCCACCCTGGACTACTCCCCCTATCTGGGCAGAATCGGCATCGGCAAGATCACCAGCGGCAAGATCGACATCAATCAGGCCACGGTGGTCGCCATGCGGGATGGCACCCTGAAGCCCGCCCGCATCACCCAGATCTTCCGCTTCGAGTCCAACAAGAAATATCAGGTCAACGAGGCATCCTGCGGAGACATCGTGGGCATCGCCGGCATGAATGACGTCACGGTGGGGTGCACCTACACCTCCCCGGAGAATCCCATTCCCCTGCCGCCCATGCCCATCGATCCCCCCACCATCTCCATGAACTTCCTGCCCAACGGCTCCCCCTTCTCCGGACAGGAGGGCACCTATGTCACCAGCAGCCATCTGGAGGAGCGTCTCCGGCGGGAGACCATGTCGGATGTGGCCTTGCAGGTGGTGCCCCTGGGCGTGGGCCAGGGCTTCACGGTCTCCGGACGGGGCGAACTCCATCTCTCCGTGCTCATCGAGCAGATGCGCCGGGAGGGCTATGAAATGGAATGCACCCGCCCCGTGGTGATTTTCCAGACCGGCCCCAACGGGGAGAAGCTGGAGCCCTTCGAGGAATTGACGGTGGACGTGGACCAGAACTATGTGGGGCCCGTCATGGAGAAGCTGGGGCTGCGCAAGGGCCGCATCCAGTCCATGGAGACGGAGAACGGAATGGCGCGCATCGTCTACCTGATTCCCACCCGGGGACTTCTGGGCTACCGCTCCGAGTTCATGACGGACACCAAGGGCCTGGGCGTGATGAACTACCTCTTCAGCGGCTACGAGCCCTACGCCGGGGAGATCGTCTACCGCCAGCACGGCGCCATGGTCGCCATGTGCGCCTGCGAAACCGTCCCCTACGCCCTCTTCAATCTCCAGGAGCGGGGACGCCTCTTCCTGGGGCCCAACGTGAAAATCTACGCCGGGGAGATCATCGGGGAGAATGCCCGGGAGGGAGACATGCTGGTGAATCCCGGGAAAGCCAAGAAGCTGACCAACGTGCGGGCGGCGGGCTCCGACGAGAACATCATCCTGACTCCTCCCGTCCAAATGAGTCTGGAGGACTGCATCAGCTTCATCAACGATGACGAGCTGATGGAGGTGACTCCCAAGAACATCCGCCTGCGGAAGAAAGCCCTGAAGAAGTGGGGCTGGAGCGGGGGAGACAACTGACCGGCGGCATGACGGCAGGGTGTGCGGCATCCCAGGCTCCCCGGGTGGGCGTGGTGGTGGTGAGCTACCGCTCCCCCCAGCGCACCTGCGCCTTCGTCCGGGAGGAACTGCCCCGGCTCCCCTTCCCCTGGGTGGCCTGCGTGGTGGAGGTGGCGTCGCTGCCGGAAACCCGGCAAGCCCTGGAGACGGGGCTCCCCCAGGAGACCCTCTTCCTCTCCAGCCAGGAAAACCTGGGATATTCCCGGGGAAACAACTGGGGAGCGGAGGAATTGCGCCGCCGTTTCCCTTCCCTGGAATATCTCCTCATCGCCAACGACGATATTCAAATCCCCCGGGACCATCGCCTGGAGACCCTCCTCGACGCCCTGGACGCCCATCCGGAATGGGGCGTCGCCGGACCGGATGTGCGGGGATTGGACGACTTCCCCCAGTCCCCCTGGAACACCGCCGCCGATCTGGGGGACGAACGCTCCCCCGCCTTCCCCCCCACGGCTTCCCCCTTCGGGGGCGATGCCCGGGAGTGCTACGGGGTGCGGGGATGCTTCATGCTGGTGCGCGCCGACGCCTTCTTCCAGGCGGGGGGCTTTGACGCCGACTATTTCCTCTTCTTCGAGGAACCCGCCCTGGGAGAACGCCTACGGCGCATGGGGTTGTCCACGGTCTATCTGCCCCATGCCCGGGTGATCCACTGGGGGAGCGCCACCATCCGGAAAGCCCTCTCCTCCTGGAAAATCTATCTCCTCTACCGAAAGAGCTTTCTCCTCACCGCCCGGAAATATTGGGGGTGGGGATGGCTCCGTCGCTTCACCTGGCCCCTGCGCCAACTCTTCCGTCGCCTCCTGGGCAAACGGGGATAAAGCCGCAGACGCCGCCACCGCGGTCCGGGGAATACACGCAAGCAGGGGAAGGAACGCTCCCCATAACGCCGCAAATCCTGACATTGCCCGACATTTGCGGCTACGTCGGCAGGGCGGGCAGGGAGCCTTGGCTCGTGGAATATATCGTAAGTTATTGCGGCGCAGATAGATAAATGAATACAACGGTGCGGTTCCTGTCGTCTGTGTCCCGCCTCCCGGGCTGATTCCAGGATTTTCCCGGCATCCCCCCTTTTGCCGCCCAGAGCGCTATGGGGAGGTGGATTCCCGGACCAGGAGCCGGGTGGCGCCCCGGGCGAAGGGGACGATGGCCTCGCCCTGCCGGTTCACGGGGAAGCGTTCCCCGGTCATGGGATCCCAGAGGCTTTCGGGATAGGGGGGAGGCAGCCGAAGGCATCGCTCGCCTGCCTGGTCCACGGAGACGCCCAGGAGTTCGGCGGTGGCCCACACCTGGTCCGGGGTATCCAGATAGCGATGGACGCCGGCCAGACGGGCGGTCGCCTCATAGAAGGCGCGGTCCACATAGGGGAGCGCCAGATAGACATCCCAGGAATCCCTCCCTTTCCGGATGGCGCCGGCGGCGGTGCCGTCATCGTATCGGGCGATCACCCGGCAATCCGCGGAGAGGAGCTCCTCCCTCACCACAGGCACGGGCGCCAGGGCGTTTTTCCGGGGCGCCCAATAGCTCATCTTCAGGGAGCGTCCCTGATCCTGGGGACCGAAGAGCCAGCCGTCGGCAACCCGCCGGGGCGTCCCCTCCTCCCGCCGAAACGCCAGCCGGACGGGGATGCCGGACAGTTCGCTCTCTGCCGGCTGCGCCTCCTCGCCCGCCAGGAGACCGGGGAAGTGATAGGTCACGATGACCCGCCCCTGCCCGCGCAGCGTCTCCAGGGCTTGGCGAATTTCCGGAGCATCCAGGAGCAGTTGGGGCAGAATCACCAGCCGGATGCGGTCGGGGAGGCGCCCCAGATCCCGGGCGCTGTAGTATTCCACAGGGGCGCCCAGGCGTTCCAGGAAGGAGAGCTGGTAGGTGGTGCCGTCCACCATCATGGCATTGGGGAGGCGTCCCCAGGCGTACGCCTCTTCCTGAAGCACCATGGCGATTTGGGCGCGGCTGGTGCGGTCCCATTGGAGCATTCCCTCCTTCAGCAGGGGAACCAGCCGTGCCAGGTGGTTCTGGAGAGTTTCGTCCTCGAAGTTCAAGTATCCCACATCCAGCCACCATTGGGCGTAGCCGGAGCAGAGGGAATGGATGGCCTCCTTGTCCTGCTGGAGGATGTCCTCCTCCACATTCCCGCCTTTTCCGGCGTATCCCGGAGGGGCGTTGGTGGCGGCGGTCCGCACATCCATCTCCACCCACCAGAACTTGTCATGGAGTCTCAGGGAGGCTGTGGGGGACATTTGGTAGGGGATGCCGGCGCCGCCGGGCTCGCGGAAGCAGTATCCGGTGGGGGCGGCGAGGAAATCCACATCGGGGCAATCCAGGAGTTGTCCGAATCCCAGATGTCCGCTGTTCACCAGGCGCTGGGAGCCGCAGAGCTCCAGGAGATAGCCATAGAATGCGCCGGCGAGGAGGCGTCCCTGGGATGCCTCCTTCACCGCCCGGCACATTTGGGCGATGGTCGCGGCGGTCATTTCCCCGTTCCAGAGGGCATGATCCACGCACTTCCGGTCCGCGGCATCCCGAGGCGAGCGCAGATCCAGGCTTTCGGGCAGAATCCGCTCCCGCTGGGCGCGGGTGGGCAGAGTGACCGTGGACAGGGACGCCTCCGGGTCTCCCCATGCCCGGCGCAACCCCTGGTCGTCCCCGTATTTTTCCCGGAGCCACTGGCGGAACGCCCCCTGGGCGGCGGGGGAATAGTCCCCCATGTAGGGGCTGGAATCCCCCCACTGCATCCATTCCTGGGTGACGCCGCTGCACAGGAAGAGACCCATGATCCGGGAGGCGTAGGGCGCCCGGGCGATGTGGTCCACCAGTCGCCGGAGGGAATCCGCGGCGTAGTCCCGCCACTCGGGGGAGGACCAGGAGGGAAGCGGGCGGCCAAAGTGGGCATGGGACACGAAGAGATGTCCCTCGTTGTCGCTGAAGCGCACCTGGGCGTCGGGGTGGCGCTGGAGCCACCAGGCGGGAGCGGAGAGATAGACCCGGGGCAGAAGATAGGCATGGGGATTCACCGCCAGATAGTCCATGACGCGTTGATCCAGCTGGCGGTAGTCATAGACTCCCGGGGCGGGATTCACGCAGGCGCAGTGGAGCATGGTGGTATTGTCCGTGGCGGTGGCGTCGAAGCTGAACTGGTCCACGCCCAGGCGGGAGAAGAGCCGGGGGCCCCGATGTTCGCCGCCGTGGACGAAGGTGGCTTTCATCACCATGGGCAGCGGGGTTTCCCCCTGGAACACCATGGGCCCGCCCTTCCACACGCCCCGCCGGAACTCCGCCAGCCCCGAGGGGGACACCCCCTGCGTCACCTCCGCTTCCCCCAGGACGCACTCCCCCTCCCCGCACAGGAGGGAGACCTGGTATCGGCCGTCAAAGAGATAGGGGGTGAGGGGGACGCTCTGGGGCGGGATGCGCCAAGCCGTCGCCTCCCGCTCCACGTCCTCCAGGGGGCACTCCACCGGGCATTGGCCCGAGGGTGCCGTCAGGGGGTGCAGAAGGAGCCGGCAGCGATTCTCGATGGGGGTGCGTCCCTGGAAGGAGACGGTGCATCCGGGGAGCTCCAGGGGCTCGCCCGCCGGGAGGACGGGGGGAAGTTTCCAGGCGGGGTCAGGCACAGGCACGCAGGGCACGGAATCCCGGGTGGCAATCTGGCGGATCTCCACATCGAGGGGGACCCCGGCGGCGACGCCCACGGCGATGAAATCAATGCGATTGAGGGGGCCGACCGGGGTGGGGAACTCCGGGTCGCCGGGGAGCCAGGTCCTGGCGTCCCACGGGTATTCCAGGCGATGCCATGCGCCATCGGCGGGGAGTTCCCGGGAGTAGGGGGAGGCCCACACCCGGAAGGCGTTTCCGCAGGCGAAGCCCTCGCCGTAGTTGGCCAGGCGGGCTTGGAAGCGCAGAGTCTCCGTTCCCAGATTCCGGGCTTCCATCACCAGGATTTCCCCGGGGAGGAACTCCTGGGGGGAGAAGACCAGCTCCACATTCTCCGGGCTTCCCCCGGCGGGAAGGAGGAACCGCCAGGCAAGGGCATGGCGGGAGGGCGCCTCGCCCAGGAAAAGTCCCTCCCCCTTCCCCTGGCAGATCCCCCTGCCCTCGTGAACCTCGAAGAGTCCGGTCTGCGTGCCGTCGAACCAGACCCGGAGGTTCTCCGCGCCCCAGGCGGGAAATCCCAGCAGGATTCCCAGCGTCACGACAATGGCGAGACTTTTCATGAAGATTCTCCCGTGTGAAGTTCCTCTTCCCCGCCTTGGCGCAGCCTCCGGATCTCCTCCGCGCACTGAAGCAGGCTCTTGCGACGCCCCCGCCCGCTCTCCCCCGCCAGGGCTTTCTGGGCGTTGTCCCAGCTCTCCCTCGCCTTCTCCAGGCTTTGCCTCACCTCCGCAAAGCACTTCTGGAAATTGCCGACGCACTGCAGCAGCTGCCCCGTGGAGTCGTAAATCTGGTCAATGTTCTTCTCCAGGCGAACACTTCCCCAGGCAAGACCGACGACCCGCAGACAGACCATCAGATTCAGCGGCCCCGTCAGCAGCACCTTCCGGGCGGCGGCGTATTCCAGGAGGTCGGGCTGTTCCGCCAGGGCGGCTTGGAGCATGGCCTCCAGAGGCACGAACATGACCACGCAATCCACCACGGGGCAATCCTGGCTTTGGCGCAGATGGGTGGCGTAGTCCTTCTTTCCCAGATCGTCGATGTGGCTGCGCATGGCCTTCAGGAATTCCCTGCGGGCGGTCTCCCGGGCGGCGCCGTCTTCCGCATCCCGCCAGCGCAGATAGGCGGAGGCGCTGCATTTGCTGTCCACCACCAGACGCGCCCCGCCATCCGGCAGCACCACCACGCAATCGGGAATCCGGCGGCTTCCCTCCTCGTCCAGAGCCAGCTTTCCCTGGCTGTCCCGCACGGCGCGTTGCAGGAAGAAGTGGATGTTTTCCTGGAGTTCGGAGGCGCGGAGGAGGGAGGCGAGCGCCTGCTCTCCGAAGAGTCCCTGGGACTTGGTGCCCTGGGACAGGATGGTGGTCAGGCGGCGCGCCTCTCCCCCGATGGTGGCCGCCTGGCGCACCAGCTCCTCCATTCTTCCCTGGAGGGCGGAACGCTCCACCACATTCCCCTTCTGGTATCCCCGCAGTTCCTGGACCAACCCCTCCAGCCGCACCCGGTAGGGTTCCAGCAAGCCCGCCAGGTCCTCCCGCTGGCGTTGCCGGAATTCCTGGGACTGGCTTTGGAGCTGCTGGGCGGAGAGGGCGGAGAACACGTCCCGCCGTCCCTGTTCTTCCCGGGCGAGGTCCTCCCGTTCCCTTTCCCATTCCCGTCGGGGGATGCACCCCGCCCTGCCCGCCAGGAAGCCGGCGGCGAGCCCCAGGAGCAGAGCCAGAGAGACAGCCAGAACGACCAGAGGAGTCATGATTTTTTAGACGAGGGGGCGAGGATCAGGCGGGAGATGCCGAAGTATGCCGCCAGGAAGAGGAGGATGCCCAGGAGGAGCCAGCCATAGTGTCGCGCCACCAGGGCCTTTCCCTGGAGCACGATTTCGCCGTAGTCCATCTGGGCGGTCTGGCGTCCCAGGAAGAATCCCGCCGCGGTGAGGATGGCGTTCCAGATGCCTGCCCCCAGGGCGGTATATCCCGTGAACGCCCCCAGGGGCATCTTGGCGATGCCGGCGGGGAGGCTGATCAGCTGCCGGATGCCCGGCAGGAGACGGCAGACCAGGGTGGCGGGCCGTCCGTATTTCAGAAAGATTTCCTGGGAGCGCTCCAGCACCCGGGGTTTCAGGAAGAAATAGCGGCCATAACGGCGCAGGAAGGGCTCCCCCAGGCACCGGGCAAGAAAGTAGTTGCCGTAGGCGCCCGCCAGCGCCCCCAGGACCCCCACCGCCACGCACAGGCAGAAATCCCCGGCGGGACTCCCCAGCCCCATCTCCCTCCGGGCAGCCAGGAAGCCGGCGGGAATCATCACCACCTCGCTGGGGAAGGGGATGAAGGAACTCTCCACGGCCATCAGGAGGAAGACCA
Organism: Oligosphaeraceae bacterium; assembly: GCA_051884615.1. Taxonomy (GTDB): domain Bacteria; phylum Verrucomicrobiota; class Lentisphaeria; order Oligosphaerales; family Oligosphaeraceae; genus UBA1724. The sequence continues at coordinate 36,267 of JBJEVT010000018.1, read as the reverse complement.
GGGGATATCCCCAGCTTCCCCCATGGGAGCAGGCCAGAGCCAGCCATTGGCTGAAGTCCACGGACGCCATGGGCGGGACGACGCCTCAAAGGCTCTCCACGGCGATGCGCACCTGGAGCACATGGCTCTCCCCAGACGCCAGACGCCGCCCGTCATAGTCCACGTTGGCATTCTCCACGCAGACCATGTTCCGGTATTCCTCGTCCCCGAAGTCGGGCATCCGGCGGGATTTGGCGATCCAGGGATTCCAGACGACTCCGGTGTCGCTTCCCTCCTTCTGGATGCGGATGCGCCGTCCCATGACGGGGTCCGTGATCACGGCCTCTCCGGGGCAGTGGAAATAGACCCGGTCGGTCTCCTCGGTGATGGTGATTTCCCCGGGCTGGGGATTGGGGGCGGGCGGCGTGGCGGGGGCCTTGTCCTTGAACTCGCATCCCTGGAAGCCCTGGATGGACAGCATGCGGCAATCCCCCACGGCATAGTAGGTATGCAGGGCCTCCTCGTAGAAGAAGGGCTGGGTTCCCTCGTTGACCGTGGTCAGCGCCAGTTCCAGCTGTTCCCCCAGACGCACCCGGAGAGAGACCCGGAAGGCGCAGGGCCAGATCTTCCTGCTCTCCTCCGTGTCCCGTGCCTCCAGCACCACCTCCGTTGCCTCCTGGCTCTCCCGCCAGGTGGACAGCTGCCACATCATCTGACGGATGAAGCCGTGGGCCGTGGTGGCGCCGGGAATCCGGGAGAGGTCCGCCGGTCCGAACCAGGGCCAGCACAGGGGAATGCCGCCACGAATGGCCTTCCCCGTGGGCGTGTATTCCGATTTCTCCGACAGGAACAGCACCTCCCGGTGCCCCCGGGGCACATAGCTCAAAACGTGGGCACCCATGAGGCAGATCTCGCAACGCCCATGGGAATTCTGAAGATGGATTTCCGGAAGGCCTCCGCGGCCCGTCAGCAAGGACAACATGGCTCTGAAAACAAATGGGGGAAGGGAGGAGTGAATCCTGGCGCCAGGAAGAAAGGAACGGGAAAATATAATCCCATCCCCCTGCCCCGGACTCCCGGGGGACCTCGGGAGTGTGAAATATTATAACTCATTGATTACCAATATGTTATAAATATACAACCGCCCGAGGGAAGATTGCCTTGGGCGTCCTGAGGCGGGGCTTCCCGGGGCATTTCCCTTTCCGGGCGCGGAAAGAGGGGAAGGAGACGAAGGGGAAATGCTTTTTTCCCCGTGCCACGGCATCCACGTCATTCCCCCCCATGTCGCGCCTCCGGGAAGAGGGAGGCAAGGGCGCCCCCCCTCTTGCCGCTGTCCGGATGTGCCGATATGCCTGCGTCCATGGTTCCTTATCCCGCGCCCGATGTGATTTTCCTCCCCCATCCTCCCGACTCTCCTCCCGGCAAGCAGGCAAATCTCCCCGGAACACCCCGGCGACACCCCAAAATCCACTTTTTCCCACAAAAGTTATAAAATCCATGACTTCCAATCTGTTATGATTGCTTCCCGGGGGCGCTGCATTATCTTTGGGGCGAGCCAAGAAAACCGCCCCTTCCCTTCCCCCCCTTTCCCCTTTCTTCCTTACCTCCCCATGAAATTCCCCCCGTGCATCCTCCTCCTGTGCCTCTGCCCCCTTCTTCCCGCCCTGACCTTCCAGGGAATGGAACAGCTGGAGGACCCGGCGCTGTGGCCTCCGGACACCTGGGAGACCCTTTCCATCACCCTGGTTCTCTCCCCTCCGCCGGAGGACGCCCTTTTCCTCTACGGCACCCTGACATTGCCGGAGGGACAGGAGGCGGGCCGCTATGGAGCGGCGGTGGACGAAGAGGGGCGCGCCTGCTTCTCCTTGAACGGGGGAAATCTTCGCAGCTACGAGCAGGAGGGATGCTACCGCCTGGGGGAGTTTCGCCTGCTGACCGCCCGGGGCTTCGAGGAGCTGGAGGGGACCTATGTCACCGCCTCCTACGCTCCCGCCCTGTTTCGTCCCCTTTGCCAGTCCACCCTGCTCACCTGGCAGAACGGGGTGGAGGTCTCCCTGGGAGCGGGAGACGCCACCCTCCGCTTCACCTGCCCTCCCGACTCCCAGCTCCTCCCCGCCTTCTTCTACCAGGAGGACTGCGTCTTCGACGGCTTCGCCGTGGGCTTGGACTACCAGTGCACCACCCATCTCCTCCCCGCCGACGCCCCGGGCCTCTTCCTGGCGCCCACCTACGCCGGCATGGATCTCTCCTCCCAGGGCTTCGACTCCCTCTGGACCATTGGCGACCGGAATGGGGATTTCTCCCCGGGCGAGACCCTCTCCCTCACCTTCCCCCTGGAGGAGAATCCCGTGGGGGAAGAGGAGGAGGGCATTCCCGTGGAGGAGGCCCTCTCCCTCATCCTCTTCTACCACCGCCTCAGCGACCGGCTGGAGGAAACCGGCCTGGTGGCACTCCATCCCTTCGACGAAGACCAGGATCTGCAACTGAGCCAGACGGAGCTGGACCAGGGACGGGCCCTGTGGGAGGCCGGCGAAGTCGCCTCCCCCTTCCTGCTGGAGGCCATCCCCCTGGGTAATGCCCTGGCATACGGCTACGACACCGGCACCGGACACTACTACCCCCTCCTCCCCTGACGCCTGCCCCTCCCCCCGCCCACCATCATGCCTGCCCACAGACTCCTCCTCCTGCTGCTGCTCCTGCTCCCCGCCGCCCTCCCCGCCCAGGACACCGCCGCCCCGCCAGGCGACGCCCCCTGCCCCACGCCCCGACAATGGCTCCAGACCCGGAAACTCCGCGGCGCCACCCAGGGGGAAGCCGAGGAGGACGAGCTCCTCTCCACGGAGACCTTCTTCGTCCACCAGGAGAAGCAGGAGAAATGGACCTGGGGTCCGAGAGGCTCCTACAAAGCCACCATCAAGATTCCCCGCTACTTCGGCAGCCGCGAGCAGATTCTCACCATGGCGCGGTGCGGACTGATGCCCGCCGCCGCCACCCTCATCCTCCCCGCCCATGACTGCGACTCCGGCGACGAGGGCAAGACCACCGTCATGCCGGAGGTGGACCAGGTCTACCTCAATGGCCACTATCTGGGCACCCTGCAGGGAGAGACGGACCATGTGGATTTCAATCTCCTCTCCGTGCCCCTGGAATGGATCCAATTCCCCGGCTCCCCGGGGGAAGTCGCCGAAAACCATTTGGAAATCCTGGTGGACACCGCCAACGACGAACCCATCTGGGTGCTGGGGCAATTCTGGCAGGCCCTGCTCGTGCCCGCCCCCTCCCCCGTTCTCCTGGTCCACGGCTGGACGGACATCCAGGATATGCTGAGCAGCTTCGCCGCCCAGCTCTCCCGGACTCTGGGCGTCCCCTCCTATCTGGCCTTCGTGCCCCAATTCTCCTCCCCCGAACTCAACGCCTTCATGCTCCAGGCGCAGCTGGAGAATCTCACCCGGGGCTGGGGCGTCCGGAAATTCCATGTGGTGGGGCATAGCAAAGGCGGGCTGGACGCCCGGGTGCTCGTCGACGCCGCAGGCGTCGCCTCTCCCCTGGTGAAAAGCGTCCTCCAAATCAGCACCCCCAACCTGGGAAGCCGGGTTGCCGACGTCATCTCCTACCCCAGCGGCGTCATGGAACAAAGCTTCAGCGTATTGGCGGACTGGGTCGCCGACGCCCGCCGCAGCTCCCCCGGCTTCCGCTCCCTGCGGACGGAAGACTGCCTCCGCTTCAACCAAAGCTACCATGCCCCCGTCACCCCGCTGCACACCATCATGGGCATGGTGAAGACGGAAAATCTCCCCGCCACCTACAAAAGCCTGGTGAAAATCGCCAATCTGCCCACCCCGAACGACGGCATTGTCACGGTGGCCAGCGCCCACGCCCTGCACACCCAGGTGCCGGAATCCCCCCTGGACTCCAGAGACACCTCCCTCTACGACCACTCCTCCATCGTCCGGGATGGCGCAGGGGACGTCCTCCCCATCCTCCACCGCTTCCTCCAGGAGGAGGTGGACGAGCTCCTCCAGATTCTCCCCCGCACCCCCAGGACCCGGGGCGGCGACGGAATGCCGGCGGAGGGCGACGGGGAGGATTCCGTCCCCGTCTGGAGCTGGACCTTCCCGCTTTCGGGAGATGCGCCCATGGTGCGCCCCCTGCCCCTGGGGGCGGGCGCCTTCAGCCTGATGATTCTTTCCGCGCCCCAGGGAACCCAGGCGGAGATCCGGCTCCCCGGCGAGGAGAACGCCCGTCCCCTGACCATCCTTCCCGCCGACGAAACCCTCCTCATGGAAGGCTCTCCCCTCTGGGGGGAATTCACCTGCGATGTCCCCGGGGACGCCCATCTCACCCTCCGTCCCCCGGGCCAGGCGGTCCCGCGCCTGGCGACCCTCCTCCTCCGGGGGACCTTGACCCGCCCTCCCCGGGAACTCCTCCTGGAGAATCTCACCCCCGCCCTCTCCCCGCCGCCCGGGGAACTCCTCCTCCAGGCCCAATGCCCGGGAGGGGACGAAGAAGCGGACCCGGTTTCCCTGACGTGGCAGGCGCATTCCCTGGACCGGCCCGGGGAGGAGCTTCCCCAGGAGTGGCTCCGCACCTGGCAGGAGGGCGCCATCCACAAGGCGCAATTTGCGCCGACGGCGCCGGGCACCTGGGAAATCACCGTCACGGGCCGGGGCGATGAGGGGGAGGAAGCGGGGGAGTTCCTGACCGCCAGCCTGGTGGTCCAGACTTACGGAGGGAGCGTCCGGCTCGCCACCCCGTTGCAGGAGACCCTGGAGGAGCTTCCGGAGGGAGGGAAGGATCTCCTTTGGGAGACGGAAGTCACGGTCTCCCAAGGGGGACGCTATGCCCTGACGGGCACCCTGGCAACCCAGGAGGGAGAAATCCTCCTCCTCCGGGGCGACCAGTGGCAGGCGCAGGAGGGAGTCCCCCGACTGTGCCGCCTCCGCTTTCCGGAGGAGGCGCTCCCCAAGCCCGTAGGAGACAGCCCCTGGCTCCTCGCCCGCCTTCAACTCATCTTCCTGGGAGACGGGGAGGAGACCGCCACCCCCATTCCCCTGAACACCTGGGAGGTGAACCAGCCCGTCTCCCCCGCCGCCCAGGAGTACTACCGCAGTCTCACCTGGGGCGCCATCCTCCCCGGCACGGGACTGGACCGGCTTCTCTCCTCCGGAGACATCCAGGGGGCGCGCCTGGAAATCACCCTGGACCTCCTCCCCCTCGTCCCGCCCCGCGGCGACACCATGCCGGCCGCCACACTCCCCCTCTATGCCCCGAGCGGACAATTCCTGGGGCAAGCCACCGCCAATCCCCGACGAACGGAAGAGGGCGCCTGGCAGGTGACGGTCGCCTATCCCCGCCAGACCCTCCTCCACGCCCAGGAGGACGGCCCCTACCTCATCCGGAACGGTTTTCTCTCCCGCACCAATGACCAGGAGGAGGAGGAAATCGCCCCGTTGCAGGGCACATACACCACCGCCCCCTATTCCCGTCTCCTCTTCCATGACGCCTCCCTCCTGGACGCCTTTTCCCCCTCGGAATCCCTGCTCCCCGGGGAGGAAAGCGAAGGAGAAGAGGGGCCGGCGCTCCGTCTCCGCTTCTCCCGCCCCTCCCTCCTCTCCTCCCCCGCTCCCGCTCCCTCCCCGGCAGAGGAATTCCTCCTCTTCTCCCCTTTCGGCGACTCCACGCCTCCTTTTCTCTCCCCCAGGGGATTCTCCCAGGAGGGCATGACGGGCTTCGTCCAGGACATCACCCAGGAGGTGCGCCAGCTTCTGCCCACCCTGGGCAACGGGGATGCCCTCCTGGACGAGGGCGAAACCCTGGAACTTCTGCTCCCCCTCGCCCGCCCCCTGGAGGAAGGGGAGGAGAACCGTCTGGTCCTTTTGATCCTGACCCGGGAGGATTCCCACGCCTTTCTACGCAGCCGGCAAGTCCTCCATCCCCTGGATTCAAACCGAAACCTCGCGCTCTCCCCCCAGGAGGTGGAGCAAGGGCGCAAGCAGTGGAAAGCCGGAGGCATCTCCTCGGAGATTCTGCTGAACGGGCTCTACCTCCGGGAATATTCCTACCAATACGAGCCGGCGCGGAAGCGGCATGTGCGTAGTCCCTAGGCGGGGGACAGGCCGATCATTCCGCGGAGTGTCTTCCCCTGCCCCGGCGAAAGAGGGGTTTGATATAGCCCCGGTAGACCCGTTGGCGCAGAAAGCGTCCCAGGCGCAGGAAGAAGCCGGGGGCGTTTTCCTGGAGCTCCTCGGGAGAGACCAGCTCCGGGGCGGCATCCTTCAGGATCTTCACCAGGGAATAGTTGTCCGAGCCATGGAGCTGGCGATAGAGGAAGTGTTCCGCGTCCGAGATCTCCATTCCCGTGGCCCAATCGATGATCCGCACCCTTTCCCCCTGGGAAGCCACCATCACGTTGGCGCGGCGAAAATCCCCATGGACGAAGCCCGCCTCGTGGAGCCGTTCCAGCTCTTCCCGCAGGGAGCGGTACACCGCCGGGGAGGGCGGGGTCTCGCCCCGGTTGGCATAATGGTGGAGACTCTCCAGCTTCTTCCCGTCGATGAACTCCATGACGATGGTGTGGTCCCCGATCCGGGCATAGGGCGAGGGGGCGCAGGAGAAGCCGGCATTCCGCAGGGCGCAAAGGATGCGCCATTCATTGGCAATGCCTCGCCGCCCGAAGAAGCGCCGGGAAAACCATCCGTTGCTCCAGAAGGTCTTTACCAGGAAACGCTCCTCCCCCTGACGCCATAGATACACCGCTCCCGTGGCGCAGGAAGTCGATCCACGCACCAGCTCCGAGGTGGACAACAGCGCCTTCATGGACGGCAGGGAAAGATCTTCCCGCAACGACTCCGTTCTTTCTTTCTTGCTTCTCCAGCACATGCACAAGCAGGGACTCGGGAAAGTGCCTCTTCCCCCTGTCCCTTCAAAGGAAAACGATAGAACCCCCAAAGGGCACGGAAAGCAGAGGCGACTTCACGCATCGACAGGAAATCCCCGGGACGCCCTTCCCTCTCGTCCCATGGGCAGCCCGGCGGCGGAGCGGACAAAACCTGGCATCCCCTCTTCTTTCCCGATGCAATTCGAGTATTATAACAGAAATCTAACAATTCGCAAGCTGCCTTTCCCCTGGAAATTCCCGCCCTCGCCCCAGGGAACCGGGAGCGGCCCCCGGAGGGAGGGGGGGGGCATGCTCTCCTGTCGGAGCGGAGGAGGAGCCACAGGCGGCAGACCGGGCTTTCCCCAGGGAACAACCCTGGATTCCGGGATATATTTAGCCCGCTTCGTCTTCCCGCCTTTCCCCCGCCTGCAACCTTTCCCGCTCCCCATGCACATCCTCTATTTTTCTGACATCCACCAGAACTTCCCCACCTTGGAGCGGCTTCCCGAAGCGGACTTGGTACTCATCGGGGGAGACTTCACGAATTTCGGCACGCCCCAGGACTTCCGGGAGGCCGTCCGTCTGGTGGAGGCCCGTTTTCCCCGCTTCCTGGCGGTGGCGGGAAATCTGGACCCCCGGGAAGCGGATGCCATCCTGGAGGAGACGGGGCACTGGCTCCCTCCCCGGCTGCTCCAGAGCCATTCCCTGAATCTCATGGGCATCTCCGGCAGCAACCTCTGCCCCCGCCCCACCCCCTTCCAATGGGATGACCAGGAAATGGGGCGCCAACTGGACGCCCTTCCTCCCTTCGCCCTGGATGTTCTGGTGACCCACGCGCCGCCCATGGATTCCGGAGCGGATGTCATCCCCAACGGCCTCCATGTGGGCAGTCCCGCCATCGCCCGTTTCTCCGCCCAAAGAGCCCCCAGGCTCCATCTCTGCGGCCATATCCATGAAGCGGCGGGATGCTTCACCGTGGGAGGCACCACCGTGGTGAATTGCGGCGCCCTGGGCCAGGAAGGGCGCCATGCCCTCATCGACTTGCCCTCCCCCCAGGAAGCTCCCCGGGTCTCCCTCCACACCTGCCTCTAATCCCCCGACGCCATGAATCCTTCCGAGACCAGCCGCCCCACCCCTCCCGGACTGGAGAACCTGACGCTTTTGGGAAGCGCCTCCCCCACCCAATACCCCACCCAGTACAATCCCCTGCTCCTGGAGACCGTCCCCAGTCCCGTCCAGGAGAGTTATTGGGTGAAGTTCAATTGTCCGGAGTTCACCTCCCTCTGCCCCAAGACCGGGCAGCCGGATTTCGCCGCCCTCACCATCTCCTACGTTCCCGACCAGCGGATTGTGGAGAGCAAGTCCCTGAAGCTGTATCTCTTCAGCTTCCGCAACCATGGAGCCTTCCACGAAGCGGTGGTGAACATCATCCGCCAGGATCTCCAGAAGGTTCTGGAACCCCGGTATATCGAGGTGTGGGGCAAGTTTCTTCCCCGGGGCGGCCTCTCCATCGACCCCTACACCAACTGGGGAAAGCCCGGCACCCCCTTCGCCGAACTGGCAGAATTCCGATTCCGCTCCCATGACCTGAATCCGGAAAAAGTGGACAACCGCTGATCCCGCCGCCGCAGAACTCCCTCCTCCGTCATTCCCCGCCACGATGTCCACCCCGAAGAAGGAACCGAAACTCTATCATTGCGGAAAACTCACCTATACCCTTCCGCAACTCTATCTCCTCTTCTTCTGGCTCATGCTGGGGGTTGCCTGCATCGGACTGGCCAACACCCTCCCCGGCGCCATCCTCCCCATCCAGATCAAGGAGCTGAACATCAGCGACACCGCCAGCTGGCTTATTCTCTCCTGCATTGGCGCCGTCCTCAACATGACGGTATGCCCCTATATCAGCGTCGCCAGCGACCTCTATCGAAGCAAATGGGGGCGGCGCATCCCCTTCATCGCCCTCTCCACGCCCCCCGTGGTGCTTGCCCTCTGCCTTTTCGCCTTCACCCATCGTTTCGGCCACGCCCTGAGCGCCTGGGTGCAGCCCTTCTGGCAGACCACTCCCGCCACCATGATCGCCGTGGTCATCGGCATGGTGACGCTCCTCTTCCAGTTTTTCATGATGTGGGTCAACTCCGTCATCTGGTACATCTTCATCGACATCATCCCCCCCCAGTTCTTCGGGCGGGTCATGGCCTGCGTGCGCCTTGCCCTCCAATTCTCCGCCGCCTTCTTCCACTATTTCCTCTTCCCCATCGCCCAGAAGCACGCCTCCCTCATCTTCCTCTCCGTGGCCCTGCTCTACGGCGCCGGCATCCTCCTCTTCTGCCTCAATGTCAAGGAGGGGGAATATCCCCCCCTCACCGAGGAACAGCTGAAGCGGAAGCAGGCAAAGGGGCTGGACCAGCTGAAGGCGAAAGTCAGCGGATTCCGGGAGTTCCTCACCTATACCTTCTGCCACCGGATCTATGTGATGCGCTATTTCATCCACCTGGTGGGTTCCATCAGCGGCGGCGCGGGGGTCTTCGCCTACTTCCTCATGAGCAAGCAGCTGGAATTGACGGACACCGACATCGGCCACATGAACGGCATCAGCGGCATGGTCTGCTCCGCGGGAATCCTGCTGGCCACCCTGCTGCCGGTCCTGGTCAACCGGTGGCACCCCATGCGCATCATCAACTACAACACCATCTTCAACTGCATCATCGCCCTGCCCTTCTACTTCCGCTGGGTCCTGGGCACCATGCCTCCGCAAGTCTATGTGAACCTGGTCATCATCAACTCCATCATCAACCTCTTCCTCACAGGATTGATCACCGTCAGCGAGCAGCCCCTGGAGATGATGCTCTTCCCCAAGTCCCGCTACGGCACCTTCTGCGCCATGCAGGCCATGCTGCGCTCCTGGGCGGGTCTCCTGGCGGGCCTCCTGGTTGCCAGAATCTTCGACTATGTGGCCCAGCATTTCACCACCTGCTCCCTTGCCCTGAAATACGGCGCAGGCTGGCATTACCGCCTCTCCACCCCCTGGTCCCTCCCCTGGATCCTCATCATGGCCTATCTCTCCTACCTCTTCTACCGGCAGTGGGCGAAGCTGGGCGGCTACCATAGCTACGCCGCCCCCGCCCCCTGGGTGCCCGAAGGCAAGGAAGCCGTGGAGCAACTCCCCTGCCAGCCCGTCACCTCACGCCAAATGAGGATCTCCCTCTACTTCTTCGACGCCTTCTTCCTCTTCTTCGCCATCCTCACCCCCATCGTGGCATTCTGGCAGGGAAAATGGCGCTGCCACACCCCCCTGGTCCAGGCACTGGAGCCCGCCACCCATACCCTGGCGAATCAAATCCGGGATTTCTTCTGCTCCGGCGGCGACCCCACCCTCTTCCGCAACTATCTCATCCTCCCCACCATCCTCACCACCGCCGCCCTGCTTCTTTGGATTCCCCTCCGGATGCGAATCGCCCAACGGGCACGAACCGCCAGGAACGGCACCGGGCTCTTCCAGCCCACTCTCCTCATGATTCTCCTGGGACTCCATGGGCTGGATCTCCTCAACGACCTGTGGGGCATCCTCCATACCCCTGGAGCCTACGGAGCGCATCTTATGGTGCTTTCCAGCGCCTCCGTTTTCCTGGGCGTGTTCACCATCGCCATTATTCATCGCATGGAACGGGGAATCTCCGTGGTGGCGGAGCAATAAGGCCCGCCACAATGGGCGCCCACGGGGGATCAGGGCGCCTTGGAATCCCTCCCCACGAGCGGGGAGGGATATTCATCAAGTCAAACCAGGCGCCCCGCTTCCCCCAAAACCACATTCTGCCAGGGGTATAATCCAGAGGGGAAGCATAATCCAGAGAAAGGAGAGGCGTAATCCAGATATGAGGCGCAATCCAGAGGGGAGGCGCTGCGCTTTGCCCCCCGGCTGGCGATTCCTCCCCTGCGAATACGGTTGGGTCCTGTCCCTTGCCTTGTCTCCTGCAAGCAGGGGGCAGGGGCTGGAGGTTCCAGCTGCCCAGGTCTCCCGGAGAAAGGGAGGCGCAATTCAGAGGGGAGGCGCCGTGCTTTGCCCCCCCGGCGGGCGATTCCTCCCTGCAAATACGCCCTGTCTCCTGCAAGCAGGGGGGGGCAGGGACTGGAGGTTCCCGATGCCCTGGCATCCCTGGAGACCAGGAATGGGTTAGAGCGACAAAGGCAAAGGGGTGGGAGGATGAAGGGGTGCGGAGAGGGTCAGGGGCATCCTGGCTGCACCGCGGGCGGCGGGAAAAGCTGTGCGGGGGAGGAAAAAGAAAAAGGGCTGCGAAATTGCTTTCGCAGCCCTTTTGCGTATCTCCTAGGAAGGAGAATTAGTGGCGGAAGTCAGGCAGACCGCGGACTTCGTTGGCGCGGAGAGGCTGACCATCGGGTTTCACCAGACGGACGTTGACGAACATCAGCAGGTTGGTCTTGGTGGACTGTTCGCCGCGGCTGGTGAAGAGGTGACCCAGCACGGGGAGGTGACCCAGCACGGGGACCTTGTCCTCGAAGCGCTGGAGCTTCTCCTGAATCAGACCGCCCATGACCACGGTTTCGTTGTCGTAGACCACGACGGCGGTCTTGATCTCCCGCTTGGTGAAGATGGGCATGGTGAAGATCATGTCGAAGGTCGTGCCATTCGTGATCCCCTGGGTATTGTAGGTGGTGTCGTAGCCCACCAGGTCGGTGACGGAGGGGAGCATGTCCAGGTAGATGGAGTAGGAGTCGGGAGCCACGGTGGGAGTGACATCCAGAATCACACCCAGGTCGGTGGCGGTGAACTCATCGGGCACGGAAGGCTTGTAGCTGTAGGTGTTGCCGCCGACGAGGCTGCTGCTGGTGGAGGACTCCATCTCGGGCTCGGTCCAGGAGAAGGCGAAGTAGCGCTGGGTCACGACCTTCAGCTGGGCGGTCTGTCCGCTGATGGTGGTCACCTTGGGAGCGGAGAGCACGTCAGAGTTCTTGGACTGCTCGATGGCGTGGATCACGGTGTTGAAGGCGTAGTTGCCCAGGACCGTGTAGACGTTGAAGATGGAGTCGTTCAGAGAGGCGGTGTTGAAGACCTCGTTGGCGAAGCGGACGCCGTTGGACATTCCGATGTTGCCGGAGGCGGTCTGGCTGCCCAGGCCCATCATGAAGTCGCCGGTGCGGACGCCGCCGTGGCCGTTGATGAGGCCATGGTCCACGCCGTTGGAGGCAGGACGATAGGAGACGCCGCCGCCCTCGAAGGACCACTCGAAGCCCAGGGTGTTCAGATCGGTCTGCTCGATTTCCACGAACTTGGACTCGATGGAGACCAGGCGGGGAATCTTGTTGATCTCTTCCAGGATCCGCTTGATGACCCGTTGCTGCTCGATGGTGTGGTGAACCACCAGACGACCGGTCTTGGGATAGTAGCAGATGCTGGCGCCCATGGGCATGGGAACACCCATGGCACGGAAGATGCTTTCGGCGCTGTAGAAGGTGCCGCCGCCCTTCTTGGAAGAAGTGCCGAAGGGCTTCTCGTCGTCGTCGTCATCATCGTCGTCGTCATCGTCGTCGTCATCGTCGTCGTCATCGTCGTCGTCATCATCGTCGCCGACGGGAGAGGAGAGAGAGGACATCTTCTTGCGGGTTCTGGGGGAGTCGAAGACACCGGCCTCGATGTTGTAGAAGCGGGTCTCCATGGGATCCATCTCGATCATCTTGTGAGCCACGATGACGGAGGACTCGGCGTTGCGGATGCGGAGGCCGAACTGCCAGGAGAGGTAGTCCAGGACTTCCCGGGGAGTGATGTTGGTGAGGTTCAGGTTCACCAGCTTCTCCTCCAGGCTTTCGCCGGTGGCCATGCCGGTGGCGCCGGCGGGGTTGGTGCCATAGCCGCCGAAGTCGCCGCCGTAGGCGTTCATGCCGTTGGGATCCATTCCCATGCCGCCATTCATGTTATAGCCGCCCATGCCGCCGTTCATGCCATAGCCGCCGCCCATGCCGTTGTTCATGCCATAGCCGCCGCCCATGCCGCCGCCGTAGCTGGGGGTGGAGGGAGCGCTCATGCTGCTGGTGTTGTAGTAGGCGCCGCCGGTGGCTCCGGCCATGCCGCTGCCACCCTCGCTGTTCATCTGGTAGCCGTCGGGAGTGTAGCCGGGCATGCCCGCGTCAGCCATGGGAACCAGCATGGGCACGATGTTGATGCCCACGCCATCGGGATCGGCCTTCTTGATTTCCCGGGGGAGGATCTCGGTCAGCACGTCCTTGAGGGTTTCATTGTCGATGACCAGGTTCTGGATGTGGATGTCATCCAGCCGCTTGTTGATGCCCTGGATGTCGTCGTTCTTCCGGATGGTCTGGGTGGTGGAGAAGTCGGCGGCGCCCTGCATCAGCGGGGTGACGGGGTCGGACCACTTCCAGCGCACTTCAGCCATGCGATCCTTCAGCAGGGTCTCCAGCTTCTCGTTGGCGGCGGACTCCATGGTCTCGTCGATCTTCGCCAAGGCGCGGATGGCCGCCAGGCAGTAGGGATCCAGCACCAGCGCCTGCTCGAAGCACTCGCGCGCCTGGGCGTAGCGGCCGTTCTGGAGGTAGACCTGGCCGGACTTCAGGGCGACCCGGACTTCCTGGTCGTGGTCCTTCAGGTCGGGGATCAGCTCGGACACGGAGGTCTGCGCCTGGACGCTGACTTCCTGCTTGATGCTGTCCAGAGTGTCGATGTTCTTCCGGAGGCGGTCCTCTTCCCGGGCGTCCATGATGTAGTCGGACTGGGCGCAGTTGTTGAGGAGGTCGATTTCGGTCTTGAAGTGGTCTTCCAGGGAGAAGGCGCTCACGCAGTCCGCGTACTCGTCCAGGGCCTCCTGGGCCTTTTCCTCGGTGCTCGCCAGGGCGATTCTCTGCTCCAGCATGGCGACGGAGAGGTAGTTCTCGCCCTCTTCCTTGTTCTTCTGGCCCATGAGGGAGAAGACCTCCGCCAGACGGGAGTGGAGGCGGAGACGGAGGGAGGCGCATTCCCGGAGAGCCTTCACCACTTCCAGGTCGGCCTGGTTGCTCTGCTTCTTCATCTCCACCAGGATGTTGGTGGCTTCGAGCAGGGACTGCTGGGCGGAGATGCACTCCTCTTTGGCGCGCTCCAGATGGCCCTCGCTGTAGACGGCGGCGGCGGAGGCGTAGTGGCTGTTGGCGCGGCCGAGGGCGCTCTTGGCGCCATCCAGCTTCACCTTGGTGGTGGCGCTCTCCGAGTCGCGCTCGGCGGTGGCCACCAGATTGCTCAGGCGGGCGTTCAGGGCATCCAGGGTGCTGCCGACGGTGGCGACCTGCTTGTCCAGCTGCTCGTGCTTCTCCACCTGGTCCTGGCTCACCTTCTCATACTGTTCGGGAGTGCGCATCTCGGTGATGATGCTCTTGCACTCCTGATTGAGGCCCAGGATGTTCCACTTCTGGCGGAGTCTGTCCTGATCCAGCAGTTCGTTGGCCTTCACCAGATCCACATCGTCCAGAGCCTTCTGGATCTCCTGGATCTGCTCGTTCATCTTCTGGAGCGTCCGCTCCACCTTGGCCAGCTTCCTGTCGGCTTCCACATCGTGGAGCTTGGTGATCTTCTCGCCGATGCTGTCGGCTTCCACCAGGGGCTGGTCCAGCTCCGTCTCGCTCAGCTCCTTCTCCAGGGCGGAGATTTCTTCAGGGGTCAACTCGCCCTCCGTCTCCTGGGGCGCAGCGGCATCCTCCACAGGGGAGGGGGCCTGGTTTTCCTGTGCCCGGAGAGTGGCCGGCGCCATCGCCAAGAGGAAGATGGCACCAAGCAGGATGCGCAAGGAACTCCGGAGTTCGTGGATTTTCGTTTGCTTAATCATGGACTCTAAGGGCTCTGTCCTTACCAGGGAATGGATTGGACTTATGCCACCGTTCAGGTTGGGCGTTTGCTTGATTGAGAATTCAAATTGGAAAGTGTCTCTGCCGCAGCCCCTCGCAGACACCGGAACCAGGGGGGCCTGTCCTCGGGGGAGGACCGCCCTCGTCCTGTTTCAGACGGCGGCCCGCCCTCCCTTGGGGGGAGGGAGGCTCTCTCCTGGCGGGGGGAGTCGGGTTAGAAGCCTGCTCCGTTCATGCCCATGCCACCGGCGGCGTTGTTCATGGAGGGAGGAAGGAAATCGTGATTGGGCGCCTCGGAGGGGGCGCTGTAGGGATTGTAGGGAGTCTTGTCCAGCTCCACCAGGGGAATGACCGTCCCGTTGACGGGGACGCCCAGTTCCGACACCTGCACGACGCTGATCACCGGCGCGCCCTCGGCGTTGGTGCTCAGCTCCTGGACCTGGTAGTATTCCACGATGGGGCCGGTCTCCTCCTCGAAGGAGAAGGCGGAAGTGGAGGTCATGCCCATGCCGCCCATGCCGCCGCCCATGGAGCCGGGTCCGTTGCCGCGCTGCTTGACCAGGGGGAAGATGTCGCCGGGCTGCACGGAGAAGGAGATCTGGGGATCCGTCATTCCGGTGCCGCCCTGCTGGCCGGCGCCGCCCATGCCCATGGCGGCGCCCTGTCCCATGCCGCCGCGGGCGGGAGCCTGGCGGCCGCCCATCTGCGGGTTCCGTCCCTTGGAGGAGGCCTCCTCGATGCTCTTGGCGTAGTTCTGGAGCTGTTCCAGATTCCAGGAGAGGGCGCGGAAGCCGAAGACGTGGTTGCCCAGGTAGCGGAGGCGGATGGAGAAGCCGGACTTCTTGGCGACGGTTTCGTTCACCTTCAGGGTGTAGGTCTCCGTGTCACTGGAGATGGTGACGGAGTCCTCCTGGATGGCGGTGACTTTGAAGCCGTCCATGTCGGGGACGGCGTTGCCCAGCCGGTAGCCCCGGGCGGCGCCCGAGAAGACGGCGCTCCAATCCGCGGGGTTGTCGGAGCCGGCCTTCTTCACCCGTGCCAGCACCACGGGGAGGGAATCCGGGGCGGCGGACTCCACGCGGAGCAGATAGGCCAGGGGCGGGACGCTTTCGGGATCCTCCATGTCCGTCCCCGCCCGGTACTCCTCCAGGTTCAGGAATCCGTCCTGGTCCTGGTCGAGCATGGCGTCGAAGCGGTAGCGGTAGTGGAGGAAAGTGGTTTCCTTTTCAAAGACATCGGGAATGCCATCCTGGTCCAGGTCGTGTTCCGGGGGCATTTCCGGGCCGATTTTCTCCTGCTCTGTTTTGCATTCAGGGCAGACATCGACAGAGTAGGGGAGAATATAACCACACTTGGGGTTTTTACAAATAATCACCTTCCCTCCCTCCAGGAGTCCCACGGCGTCCCCGCCGTTGGGGGACTTGGTCAATTCCACCTTGGTCTGGGGGGCGTTGAGGATTTCATCCAGCTCCTCGAAGTTTTCGGAGCCCAGCTCCTCCAGGAGGCTGTCGCACTTGATGGCGGTTTTGGCGTGTTCCTTGGCCTCCCGGGTCTCCCGCTGGGTTTCCTCCTGGGAGTTGGAGACGAATCTCTGGCTGAAGAGGAGCAGGAGCAAGCAGCTCACCAGAATCAGCTTCTCGTAATGTCGAATGATGAAGTCCACTGTTTATCCTTTCCTTAAACTGCTGGATTGGAAACTGTCCATCGCAGGGATTCCCGTTCGCCGCCGCGGGGGATCGGCCCTATTCGTCGCCTCCCTCGGGAGCGCTGAACTCGATGAGGTCCAGGGTGATTTCCACCTGGATGCTCCGGGGGGCGCGGAAGACGAAGTTGTCCTGTCTCTTGGGTTCCTCGTAGGTCAGGAGGGACTCGTCCAGATTCGCCATGTTCTGGATGCCCTCCATTCCGCTCATGCTCCGGGAGGAATCTCCCCGGCCGGAGGCGCGGCGGGAGGTGGAGGACTCCCGTCCGCTGGTGCCGCGGGAGGTGCGGCGGGCGGGCTCGGCGTTGCGGGAGCTGCGGCTTCTTCCCGTGGAGGCGGATCCCCCCGTCATGCCGCCGTCCCGTCCGGCGCCGCCGCCCAGGGTGGCGGCCTGTTTCGCCAGGAGGACCTGGCGTTTCAGGAGGGCGATCTGGGTGTATTCGTCGGCGGGGGATTCGGCGGCCTCGTCAAAGAAGGAGAGATTGCGGATGATGAAGAGGTAGTTGGGGTCCTGGGAGAGGCGGTTCAGGAAAATCTGGATGACGGCGGGGGAGGCGGAGAGGGAGACCACGATGGGGGTGACGGTGTATCCGTCGCCCTCCTCCGTCAGGAGAGAGCGGGGGAAGTTCAGGTCGATCACCCGCTTCACGCCGGAGCGTCCCAGGGTGTCCACCACCTGGCGGTAGATTTCCAGCTGCCGGAAGATGGGGAGGAAATCCTGTTCGATGATGGGTTTGCTGTCGCTGTTGGTGTCCGCCAGCTTGCCGCCGATGGTTCCCTGGAAGTCCATCTTGTAGTTCACCAGGGCCAGGCGGGTGATGGCGGCCAGCTGGGCGTCCAGCATGTCCCTTGCCTGGCTGGAGGTGCGGGGCAGCGTGGGGCGGATGGAGAAGCGGCGGTAGAGTTCGCTCCGCATCTCCTGGAGGGCGTTCACGGCGGTCTGGCGGTTGCGCTCGGCGATGGAGGAGTTCTCCAGTTCGCCGGTGCTGCCGTCCTTCTCCAGCTTCCAGCCGGAGCGGTTCACGGTGTCAATCCAGGACTTCAGCGTGTCGATTTCCGCCTTCTCCTTGGTGATTTCCTGCCGGGTCGAATAGGTAAGCCAAAGGATGACTCCAAGCAAAACGAGGAATATCAGCGCGCACAGAAGAATTCCCCAATGTTTTTTAAGAATGTCCATGGCTGAAAGAAAGAGGGAGGTAGGAGAAAGGGGTGTCGACGGGCTCCTGGGAGGGGAGAGGGACGAGGGGTGTCGGAGGGGGAGTCGGAGAGGCTAGTTCATTCCTCCCCGTGCGCCGCCCATGCCGCCGGAGGACGTGGTGGACTGGCTCCAGGGATAGGCCTCCACCAGGACGTTGAACTTCAGCTGGATCTGGAAGTCGTTTCCGTTCTCCAGATACTCGTTCTTCTGGATGGAGACCACGCCCGTGTATTCCTCCTCGGCGCTGAAGAGCTGGGACTTCTTCAGGTTCCGGACGAAGAGCAGCTCGCCGGACTGGTCCTGGTAGTCGGGGTCCGCGGAGCGGATGATCTCGTTGCCCTCGTCGTCGTACTGGGCTTCCTCCTCCACCTCCTCGCTGGCGTCCTCCTTTTCGGGCACCTCGAAGGGATAGGCGGGCTCCCGCGCCAGGACGGGATCCACGCCGAAGGAGTCGCCCTTCTGGCGGATGGTGTGGGCCTGGATGTTGACGCCGCCGATGGTGGTGAGGGAGGGGAGATTGGAGGTGGAGCCGCCGAACATGTCGCCGCCGCCGTCCATGGACATGGACATGGAGTCGCCGCCGCCCATGCCGCCCATGCCGCCCATGCTGAACATGTCGTCGGCGCCGCCGGAGGCGCTGCCCTCCTCCTCCACGATGCTCATCTGCTCGATGGCGGGGAGGTCTCCGAAGACGGGCTCGATGGAGTCGATCCACACATTGTCCGGCCGGGCGCGGAAGATCTCCTCCAGGATCATGGGCCACTTCGCCCGTTGCAGGAGGAAGCCCTTCTGGTCGTTCACCTGTCCCAGGGCGCCCTCGGCGTCGCCCACGGCGCGTTTGATTTCCTCGTAGGCGGGCTTGTATCTCGCCTGCACCTGCTCGTATTCCGCGCGCTGGGCCTTGGTCTCCTTCAGGGCCTCCTGCATGCCCAGATAGATCAGGGCGAACATCACCAGGAGGGTGAACATGGAGCCCACGAAGTAGGGTTTCTTGTAATGCAGGGACTGCTGGCTGGCCACCTCCTTGGGGAGGAGGTTGATTTCCACGGGGCAGGTGGAGGAGTAGCGCAGCGCCAGACCCACCACCTCGCTGAAGGTATGCGCCACCTCGGAGAGGCGCTGGCGGTCGATGGCGGAATCCAGGGCGATGCAGCCCAGGGGATTGAAGTACTCCACGGGGAGGGCGAACTTCTCGGCGAAGAACTGGTCGCAATAGGTCAGGATGGTGGAGCCGCCGGTGAGATAGACCTTCACGGGGTCGCTGCCATGCTGCTGGGTCTTGTAGATGGAGATGGAGCGGCTGATTTCGCCGAAGAGGCGCATCATCACCTGGCGGACGATCTTGGAGACGTCTCCGCTGGTCTCGCTGCCGCCGTCCTCCTCGCTGCGGGCCACGAAGCCGTGGCGGCGCTTCAGCTCTTCCGCCTCGGGCTGTCCGATGGAGAACTTACGGGCGATCTGCTGGGTGATGCTATGGCCGGCGATGGGGATGGTTCTGGCGTAGAACCGGTTGCCTTCCAGGAACATCAAGTTGGTGGAGCGGCCGCCGATGGAGACCAGCACCACGCATCCCTCGCCGCCCAGTCCGTTGGCGCGGGCGGCGTTGTAGCAGGCCACGGGGGCCACGTCCACCAGCTGGGGGGAGAGCCCCACCCGGCGCACGGCCTGGACGATCTGCTCCACGATGTCCTTCTTCACCACCACGGAGAGGACGTCCATGGTGTCCAGGGCGTCGTCGTTGCTGGCGATCAGCTGGAAGTCCATGCTGATCTGATCCAGGGGGAAGGGGAGGTTCCGGGTGGCCTCGAACTCCGCCAGCTGGCGGATCTGCTTCCTGTCGTTCTTCAGGTTGTTGAGCTGTCCGAACCGGATCAGGGCGGTCTGTCCGGAGATGGAGAGCATGGTGCGGGAGGTATGGATATTGGCCTCCAGCAGCATCTGCCGCAGCACGCCCTCGATCACGCGAATCCGGTTGTCCTCGGAGATTTCCTCCTCGTATTCGCGGTGGGCGAAGTTGATCATCCGCATTCCGCCGGTCTGGTCGAACTCGAATTCGCCCATTTTAATGGCGGCGGCGCCGATATCAACACTCAGGAAGCGTTCGTTTTTGGCCATGTCTCTAAAGGATTCCGAGGGGTGGAGGCTCCCATGCCGGGGTCATGGAACACGTCCCCGCCTCCCGGGGAAGGAGCGGCAAAAGAGTTATATCCGCTAACATACTTTTTTTTCGGCGCAATTCAAGCCCCTGGCGATATTTTTTTCGTGACGAACCGCCCTTCCCTCCCCATGGGAGGCCATGAAAAAGCCCGTCTCCCCGGGGGGGGGGGGGAGACGGGCGGACGGGACAAAGAGGGTGTGCGGGGCGGCGTCAGGACGCGGAGTAGTTGGGGGCGTCCTTCTGCATGATCACGTTATGGGGATGGGCCTCCTGGAGTCCGGCGGCGCTGACCCGCCAGAAGCGGGCGTGATCCTGGAGTTCGGGGATGGTGCGGGCGCCCAGATAGCCCAGGGAGAAGCGGAGGCCGCCGGCGTACTGGTTCACCACGTCGCCCACGGAGCCCCGGAAGGGGATCATGCCCTCGATGCCCTGGGGCACCAGGCGGGACTCGGCGGTCTCGGCGGAGACGCCGTAGCGTTCCCGGGAGCCCTTGCCGTGGCGCATGGCGTCCAGGGAGCCCATGCCCCGGTAGATCACATAGGTGCGGCCCTGATGGAGGATGCGCTCGCCGGGGCACTCCTCGGTGCCGGCCAGAGCGGAGCCCATCATCACGCTGCGGGCGCCCACGGCAAGCGCCTTGGCCACGTCGCCGGAGTGGGCGATGCCGCCGTCGGCGATGATGGGGATTTCATCGCCCACGCCCTTGTAGGCGTTGTAGATGGCGGTGAGCTGGGGGATGCCCACGCCCGCCACCACGCGGGTGGTGCAGATGGAGCCGGGGCCGATGCCCACCTTCACGGCGTCGGCGCCGCATTCCAGCATGGCCCTGGCGCCTTCCGTGGTGCAGACATTGCCGGCCACCACATCCACCTGGGGATACTGGCGCTTGATCTCCCGGACGGTCTCCATGACATTCTTGGAGTGGCCATGGGCGGAGTCCACGATGAGGGCGTCGGTGCCGGCGCGGACCAGGGCCTCGATGCGCTCCTCCTCGTAGATGCCCACGGCGGCGGCCACCCGGAGGCGGTGCTGGGCGTCCCGGTTGTAGTTGGGCTCCATCTTGTCCAGGAGGGTGCGCACATCCTGGAGGCTGTAGAGTCCGGCGAGGCGGCCCTGGTCGTCCACCAGAGGCAGCTTGCCCACCTTGTGCTCCATCATCAGCGCCAGGGCGCGGGTCATGTCCGTGCCCTTGGGGGCGGTGATCAGCCGGGTGGTCATCACCGACTCCACGGGGACGTTGTAGTCGGTGATGAACTTCAGATCCCGGTGGGTGAACAATCCGCAGAGGCGTCCCTCCTCGTCCAGAATGGGGAATCCGCTGAACTTGTAGTCCTTGCTGCTGCGCTCGGCGATGATCTCATAGACCTTCTGCCCCTTCTGGAAGGTCACGGGGCGTTCGATGACGCCGTTGAGATAGTGCTTCACGGCGGCGGCTTCGGCGGCCTGCCGGGCGGGGGGAAGATTCTTGTGGATGACGCCCAGGCCGCCCAGCTTGGCCATGGCGATGGCCATGCGGTGCTCGGTGACCGTGTCCATGGCGGCGGAGATGAAGGGGAGGTTCAGGGAGATGTTCCGGCTGAACTGGGAGTTCGTCCTGGCCTCTCCGGGGAGGAAATCCGCATAATAGACCTCCATGGAGACGTCGTTGAAGGTCAACGCCTCATGGGGGAAGGACTCCATAAACTGGGCAATGTACTCGTTCACCATAGGGGGGGGATCCTTTTGGGGTTGAATTAACTCCTGACCGACGGAGGGTGGACCCTGCGGCTTCCCCGCCGCACGGGCCGAACCCTGCAGGAAACCGGACTCCGCTTCCCTGTTCGGGCCATTGCCGCAATACTATAATGAAGCAAACCGGGTTTTCCCGGAAATTTCGGGATTTTTGGGAAATCTTTGTCCTGAATTGTCCGGAATCCCACCCGTCTTTTCCGGAGCGTGGCGTTGGGGGTCAGGGGGCGTGGCGTTGCGCCAGGAAGAGGAGGGGGTGGTAGGTCAGCCGGACCTGTCCTTCCGGCTCCGCGAAGCGGCGGGCGTATTCCTCCTGGAAGTCCCGGATTCTTTCCCGATTCCAGGGTGCCTCGCCCTTTCCCGTGGCGGTGACCCCCGTGGCTTTCAGGTGCCGCAGCACATCCGCCGGGCGGGGGAAGCGCAGGGAGCGGAGGGATTCCTCCTGATGGAGGATCTCGTATCCCTCCTGGCGCAGCATGGCTTCCCAGCGTTCCCGGGAGGGATATTCCAGCCCCCGGCGGGTGAGGGCGGCCACCTCCTGGAGATTCCGGGAGCCGAAGGTGGTGAAAGCCAGCACGCCCCCGGGGCGCAGAGCCCCCGCCAGGCGTTTCAGGAAGGCGGCGGGCTGCCAGAACCATTGGAAGACCGCGTTGCTGACGCACAAGTCCACCCCCTCCGGCAACGGCAGACTCTCCATGTCCCCCGCCAGAAAGCGGCTCCGGGGACGCCCCCGGTGGAATTTCTCACATTCCGGGACCAGGTCCACCAGAAGCAGCTCCTGGTAGCGGAGGGAGCGTTCCAGGAGGCTGGTCAGCACCCCGGTGCCGCATCCCGCCTCCAGCACCCGGGGAAAGTCGGCGCCCGCCGTGGCCAGCAGCTTCTCCATGAGGGCGGCAGCCATGGACGTCTGCACTTCCGCGGCCTGGTCATAGGAATCCAGGCTCCGGGCGAAGCGTTGCCGCACCAGATTCTTGTCGGGGAGGTCAGCCAAGACGCAGCACCTCCTCCCAGGAATGGAATGTCCGGAGGCAGTCGTGGGGCGCGGGGAGTTCCTTCACCGGCACTCCCTCCCGTCGCCAGGCGTTTCTCTGGGCCTCCGGGGGAAAAATCCGGTCCTCCGCGCCCACCACCGCCATGGTGAAGGGGGAGGGGCGGGGCGTGGGGGCGGCCAGGCATTGGCGGGAGATGGCCGTCAGCTCCGTCTGCTGGTCCTCCGGGGTGCGGGCGCCCCGGGGAAATTCCGACGCCGCCTGGGCGCTGCCGGTCATCCGTGCCAGGAAGCGTTCCCGGGCCCGGGGCAGTCCCCAGTTCTCCGCGGTCCCCTGGAAGATCCTCGGGGGGATGCCCCACTCCGCGCTTTCCGGCTCCAGGGTGCCGTTCAACGCCAGCCCCGTCCGGAGACGCCATGCCGACCAATCCAGCCGGGCGGCCGCCCAGACTCCCAGGGACCACGCCACCAGCACGCACTCCCCTGCCTCCGGGGGAGGAGGCGGCGGGGCGGCGGGAAGGTCGGTGTAGTCCCAGAAGGTCCACAGGTCGTATCCCTCCGGGGAGAGATGGCGGGTGGCGGCGGGGTCCATGCCCCATCCCGTGAAGAAGAGGATGGTTCCCCGGGGGGGAGTGGCGGCACGGGGCGGCGGGGGCAGGATTTTCACAGGCCCACCCTCCCTGCCGCCTCCACATCCTCCCAGCGCAGGGCGGCGGAGAGGGAGAAGCGGAGCCGCGCCGTGCCCCTGGGCACCGTGGGATGCCGGATGGGGAAGACCAGGATTCCCTCCCTCTGATAGGCCTCGGCCAGCTGGCATGCCTCCCGGTCTCCCCCCACCATCAGGGGGACGATCTGGGAGTCGCCCCCCGTGGCCAGCCCCCGGGCATGGAAGAGTTCCCGGAGGCGTTTCGCCTTCTGGAGAAGAGCGGCACGCTCCCCCTCCAGCTGGGAGAAGTGCTTCAGGACGAAATCGCTCCAGTTCAGCACCACGGGAGGCAGTCCGGTGGTGAAGATCAGGGAGCGGGCGCGGTTCACCAGATATTCCTTCAGAGGCGGGGCCATGATGGCGTAGGCGCCGGTGGAGCCGAAAGCCTTGCCGAAGGTGCCCACCAGCACGTCCACCCGCCGGTCCAGCCCCAGCTCCGCCGCCAGTCCGGCGCCGCCGGGTCCCCGCACCCCCACGGCATGCGCCTCGTCCACCACCAGGATGGCGCCGAACTCCTCCTTCAGGGCCACCAGCTCCGCCAGGGGAGCGCAGTCCCCGTCCATGCTGAAGACCGATTCCGTCACCAGGAAGAGGCGCCGGCAGGTGCCGCGCAGGCGGATCAGCAGTTCCCGGAGATGTTCCATGTCGTTGTGCCGATAGCGCCGGAAGGGGGCGTCGCAGAGCCGCATGCCGTCGATGATGCTGGCGTGGTTCAGCTTGTCGGAGAGAATCAGATCCTCCTTGTCGGAGAGGGCGGGCAGGATGCCGATGTTGGCGTGGTATCCGCTGTTGAAGACCAGGGCGGCCCTGCCGCCGTACATTCCGGAGAGGGTCTCCTCCAGCCGCCGATAGGCCGGCGTGTTCCCCGTCAGCAGACGGGAGGAGGTGCAGGACTGCGCCAGCTCCGGGGAGGCGCCGTCGGGATACTGCCGGTAGAACTCCCGGCGCCAGGCAAGATTTCCCCCCACCCCCATGTAGTCGTTGCTGGAGAAATTCCGGAAGATCCGCCCCGACCACATGGCGTCGGCGCCCTCCCCGTGGCCGATCTCCCGCAGCTCCCGAAACGCGCCGCCTTCCCGCAGGGCGCACAACTCCCGGGACGCCTCCTGCAAAAATGACTTCTCGTCCTGAATCTCCATCGTCGCTCTTCCCCACGCAAAAAAACCTCCGGCACCAGGGGCGCCTGGCGCCCTCCCGGAAGCGACGGTTAACATAATATGGAAGAGGAGCCCTTCCCGCCCCTCTCCCCCCCTCCCCGCGGTTTTCTGTCTCCTCATGTCCCTTTCTGGCAGAATGGCGAAGGCGTGCTACATTAAGGGGTTTTCTCGCCCTGTCCAGCCGCCTCTCTCCTGTCCCGTTCGACCAGGGGAGAACATTCCATTTCCCGTAGAAGGCGGCGTCTGACCACGACAGGTGGCGCAAACGCAAGCAAGGAGGACCAGAACCATGGCCACGACCAAGAGCGGCACCCACGGTGCCAAGCACACCCTGTGCCGCAGAATCGGCTTCTGCCTTTGGGGCATGCCCAACTGCCCCACCAACAGCCGCGTCATCAAGACCCGGGACGGTGCCGACGGCACCAGCACCCCCAAGGCCTATCCCGCCGGCCAGCACGGCCCCACCAAGCGCCGCGTGAAGCTCTCCACCTACGGACAGCTCCTCCTGGAGAAGCAGAAGCTCAAGACCTTCTACGATCTCTCCGAGCATCAGCTCACCTTCATCTACCGCAACTCCAAGCGCGGTCTGGGCAACACCGGCGACAAGCTCCTGGCCAACCTGGAGATGCGTCTGGTCTCCGTGGTCTACCGCAGCGGTCTGGCCCCCACCATCTTCGCCGCCCGCCAGGTGGTGAGCCATCGCCACATCCTGGTGAACGGGAAGGTGTGCGACCGCGCCAGCCTGCGCCTGAAGGCCGGTGACGTGCTGACCATCAACGAGCAGCACTCCCCCATGATCGCCAAGATCGCCAAGGACAGCGCCGTCACCCTGCCTCCCTACCTGGAGAAGGATGCCAACGACAAGTGCAAGGTGACCGTCCTCCGGGAGCCCCTCACCGAGGAGATCCGGGTTGACGTCTCCATCATCAAGGTGATCGAGTACTACAACCTGCACTAATTCCGCGCGGCATGGCGCACGGGAGGGAAGGCCAGAACTTCTCTCCCCTCGCCATGGGCATGACGGAAGCCGCCCTCCCCTTGTTCCGGGAGGCGGCTTTCTTTGTTTTTGATGAGGGGCCGGCGCCGGGGAGGGAGGCGCCCGGTTTTCCGTTTTATAGTACGGGGCATGCCGCCGGGAGGGAGCGAGGGGGCTTGTTCCGGGGCTCGTGGTGTCGGTTGGTGTCCGTGTCTCCTCCGGGAGTCCGGAAAGGTGTGCCGGGTGTGTCTTCCCGCCGGGGGCGTCGTGTTTTCCCCGGAGGCTTTTGGCGGCGCGCCCGCGGGTGACGTCGTGTGTGTACTTTTAAAGAATAGGAATATCGAGACATGAAGAAAGAAAGCAGGACCGCGAAGCCCATGGAGTACATGGGAGAGATTTCCGTCAACGTGCAGGGATACGGATTCATCCGTCTGCCGGAGGGGGATTCCCTTTTCGTGCCCCCCAAGTTCCTGGGCGGCGCCATCACCGGGGACACCGTGCTGGCGGTGATCGACCCCCAGAGCGACCCGGCGCGCCCCGTGGCCGCCGTCAAGCGCATCCTCCAGCGGAAATTCTCCACCTTCGTGGGTTGCCTCACCCCCCTCCGCTCCGGCGCCTGGGGCATCCGGCCCCTGCGCCATGAACTGCCCGGCATCCTCGCCCTCTCCCCGGAGAGCGTGCGCCGCTCCCCCGTCCCGCCCCGGGAGGGCAACTGGGCCCGCGCCCGGCTCCCCTTCTCCCAAAAGGACTTCCCCGAGGACGTCCTCCCCCATGCGGAGCTCCTGGAGACCGGCAGGGAGAGCGGCAATGTGACCGCCGACCTGGACGCCATCGTGGAGGAATACCACATCCCCGCCCCCTATACCCAGGAGGACGAGGACAAGGCCGCCGCCCTGGCTCCCGTGAAGGTGCGCCGCGCCGACTGCACCCAACAGGTGACCGTCACCATCGACCCCGTGGATGCGCGGGACTACGACGACGCCCTCTCCCTGGCGCCCTGCGCCCAGAAGGGTCAGGTGGTCGTGGGGGTCCACATCGCCGACGTGGCCAGCTATGTCCGTCCCGGCTCCCTCCTGGACCGGCAGGCGCGGGAGCGGTGCTTCACCTCCTATCTGCCCGGCCGCACCCTTCCCATGCTGCCCCGGGTTCTCGCCAACCGCCAGTGCAGCCTCCAGGCCGGGGAGGAGCGTCTGGCGCACACGGTCTTCCTGCGGATGGACGAGCACACCGGGGAGATCCTCTCCTGGCAGCGGAAGCACACCCTGATCCGGGTGCGCCAGCGTCTCTGCTACGAGCAAGTCCAGACCTTCCTCTCCGGGGGCGACTTCGACGCCTCCCCCGAAGTCCGGAATCTGGTGAAGCGCCTGGCGGATCTCTCCTCCCTCCTTCGCCATCGCCGCATGAACCGGGAGCGCTTCCTCCCCATGGGCATGCCGGAGATCCGGGTGGTGTGCAGCGAGAATCCCTCCCGCATCCTGGGGGTGCAGCAGAACGAGGACAATCCCTCCCACCAGCTGGTGGAGGAGTTCATGCTGGCGGCCAACGAATGTGTCGCCCGTGAGCTGCAGCAGCTCCACCTGCCCGGCCTCTACCGGAACCACCTCTGCCCCGACCCGGAGAAGCTCCAGGAGTTCGCCGAATCCGCCACCCTGATGATGGGGGAGAAGGTGGGGCACCTCACCAGCCGCGGGGCCATCGTGCGCTTTCTGAAGCACGTCGAGCGCTCCCCGCTGAAGGACGTGCTCCTCATGGCCTTCCTGCGCCATCTTCCCCGGGCGGACTACGGCGAGGAGTGCCAGGGGCACTTCGGCCTGGGCAAGGAGCACTACTGCCACTTCACCAGCCCCATTCGCCGCTACGCCGACCTCCTGGTCCACCAGCAGCTCCTTGCCCACGACCTGCGCCGGAAGCCCTACTCCCTGGAGGCCGTCCACGACCTGGGGAGCTTGTGCAGCGCCAAGGAATACAACTGCGACCAGGCGGAATTCGCCGCCAGCGACCGCATGAAGATCCGGTATCTTCTGGAGCAGAGCCAGGAGAAGGGGGAGGCGTTGCTCCTCACCGGGGAGGTCTGCCGGGTCACCAAGACCTCGGCGCAGGTCTACCTGCCCGACTACGGCCTCATGGCCTTCGTCAACGAGAGCGACCTGCCCAGAAGCTGGCGATTCGACGCCCAGAAGTGCGTCTGGTCCAACACCAAGGACGGCGACCGGATTTACATTACCCAGAAACGACAGTTCCGCATGGAAATGGCAGACCCCGTCCGGGGAGAACTGCACCTGTCCCCCGCTCCCCCCAAGAAGGAGGGGAAGGCCGCCGCCGGAAAGCGGTCCTGAGCCTTCCTCTCCCCCCTAGACTGTTCCAAACATGCTCACCTTCTTCCTCGCCGTCGTGGCCGCCGCCACCGCCGGATACTTCACCACCCAAGCCGGCCAGGGCGGCCACTGGGGCTACGGCATCCTGGCCGGCATCGCCGCCGCCCTGGTCGTCCTCGTCCCCGTCAATCTCTGGATCCGGAAACGCCTCACCGCCCTCTTCACCGGAGTCCAGAAGGACCTGCTGGCCTCCCAGGAGCGCCTCCGCACCAAGGCCGCCGCCCTGGCAAACCGGGGACAGGCCACCCCCAAGCTGGTGGCGCAGCTGGAGCAGGAGCAGACCGAAGCCGTCCGGCAGGCCATGGCGCCCCTGGAGGAGGCACGGAAATACCGTCTTTGGGCGCCCCTGGCCATGGCCCAGGCCAATCTCATGAAGGGACAGCTCCTCTACCAGATCCGGGACTACGAGGCCGCCCGCCCCCTCCTGGAGAAGACCATGGTGGTGGATCCCCTGATTCTCTGCATGCGCCTGGTGCTTCTGTGGAAGAAGAACCCGGAGGACGTCGCCGGGCTGGAGAAGCTGTTCCGCAAGAACATCGGCCGCTTCAAGTACGAGAAGGGCACCCTGGCCTACGCCACCTATTCCTGGCTTCTGGTGAAGCAGAACAAGCTCACCGAGGCGGTGAAGCTGCTGGACGAGGGGAAGAAGAAGACCGAGGATCCCGTCATCGCCCAGAACTGGGAGCATCTCGCCAACCGCCGCCTTGCCCGCTTCAGCAACGCCGGCCTGGGGGAATCCTGGTATGCCCTGGGCCTGGAGCAGCCCGCCCCCGTCCGCACCGTGCAGCAGGACCGCTTCGGCGGCCGCATGACCCGGGGAGGCTTCCGCCGATGACGGCAGAAAAGGGACGGTGGAGAAAGTATCACGGGCTGGGGAATGACTACCTGATCCCCCTGGACCCCCAGGAGGCCGCCCCCGACGCCGTGGACGCCGACGCCGTGCGCCGCCTCTGCCATCCCCACTACGGCCTGGGCTCCGACGGCATCCTCTACGGCCCCTATCTCCCCGGCTCCCCCTTCTACCAGTCCCTCCGCCAGCCCCAGGCCCTCTGCGCCTTCCGCATCCTCAATCCCGATGGCAGCGAGGCGGAGAAGAGCGGCAACGGGGTTCGCATCTTCGCCCGGTATCTCTGGGACTGCGGCCTGGTGGACACCGACGCCCCCTTCGTGCTGGCCACCCTGGGCGGCCCGGTGACCTGCCGGATTCTCCATCCCCGCCGCGCCATCCAGGCCCAGATGGGGCGGGTCTCCTTCGACAGCCAGGAAATTCCCGTGGCAGGTCCCCGGCGGGAGGTCCTCCGGGAAAGCCTTTCCCTGCCAGGGGAGCCCGCCCCCCTCCTCTTCTGCGCCGCCACCGTGGGCAACCCCCACTGCGTCGTCCTCCTGGAGACCCCGCCCACCCGGGAGGTGGCGCTGCGCCTGGGCCCCCTCCTGGAATCCCATCCCCTCTTCCCCCGCCGCGCCAACGTCCAGTTCCTCCATCGGGAGGACGACCACGCCATCCAGGTGGAGATCTACGAGCGCGGGGCGGGCTACACCCTGGCCAGCGGCACCAGCGCCACCGCCTGCGCCGCCGTGGCGGTGAAACTGGGGCTGTGCCACTCTCCGGTCCAGGTGAAAATGCCGGGCGGCACGCTGGAGATCTCCCTGGACGACGCCTTCGGCGCCACCCTCGCCGGTCCGGTGGAGCGGGTCTACGAGGCGTGTCTCCGTCCGGACCTTCCCTAGGCAACCCCCTCCCCTGTCCATGAAATACATCGGCCCCCACCTCTCCATCGCCGGCGGCGTGGCGCTTTCCGCGGCCCGTGCCAAGGAATGTGGCGCCACCGGCTTCGCCCTCTTCACCAAGAACCAGCGCCAGTGGAAGGCGCCCGCCATCCCTCCCCAGGAAGCGGAGAGTTTCCGGAACGCCTGCGCCGAGGGCGGCTATCCCCCCGAAGCCATCCTCCCCCACGATTCCTACCTCATCAACCTGGGCAACCCCGACCCCGACAAGTGCCAGGCCGCCCGGGAGGCCTTTGCGGAGGAGCTGCGGCGGGTGGAGGCCCTGGGCCTCTCCATGCTGAACTTCCATCCGGGCAGCGGCCTGGGCGCCCCCCGGGAGGAGACCCTCCGGCGCATCGCCCAGGGAATCCAGCAGGCCCTGGACCAGACGGAGCGGGCGGTGGCCGTGGTGGAGAACACCGCCGGACAGGGCACCCTGGCGGGCAAGGACCTGGAGGAGCTCCAGAAGATCGTGGAGTGGGTGGACCGGCCCGGACGGATCGGGGTCTGCATCGACACCTGCCACGCCTACGCCGCCGGCATCGACCTGAGCACCCCCCAGGGGCTGGACGCCTTCTGGACCGAATTCCAGGAACGCCTGGGCTTCGAGCTCCTCCGGGGCATGCATTGGAACGACACCAAATCCGGCCTGGGCTCCCACCTGGACCGCCACGCCCCCCTGGGAGAGGGCCATCTGGGCTGGGAGACCTTCCTGACTCTGGCACGGGATCCCCGGCTGGAGGGCATCCCCCTGATCCTGGAAACCCCCGAGCCGGAACGCTGGCCCGAGGAAACCCGACGCCTTCTGGAGGCCGCCCGGGAAACTCCCTGAGCCGCACCCCCTTCCCCAAACACAAACTCCCATCCCCCCATTCTCTCACCCATACATCACAACGGAAGGAGACAACACTATGGAACTCCCCATTCATGTGGATTTGAAGGACAAGGTCGCCGTGGTCACCGGAGCCGGCGGCGTCCTGTGCAGCATCATGGCGCAGGCGCTGGCCGCCTGCGGCGCGAAAGTCGCCGTCCTGGATTTGAAGGAGGAGGCCGCCCAGGCCTGCGCCGAAGCCATCCGGCAGGACGGGGGAGAGGCCATCGCCATCGCCGCCAACGTGCTGGACAAGGCCTCCCTGGAGGCCGCCCACGAGAAGGTGCTGGCCGCCTTCGGCCCCACCGACATCCTCCTGAACGGCGCCGGCGGTAACAACCCCAAGGGCACCACCGCCCGGGAGTTCGCCACCCAGGATGACGTGCTGAATCCCGCGGAGGGCCAGTTCAACTTCTTCAACCTGGACCCCAACGGCATCTCCTTCGTCTTCAACCTGAACTTCATCGGCACCCTCCTGCCCACCCAGGTCTTCTGCGCCGACATGGTGAAGAAGGGACACGGGACCATCCTGAACGTCTCCTCCATGAACGCCTTCCGCCCCCTCACCAAGATCCCCGCCTACTCCGGGGCAAAGGCCGCCGTCAGCAACTTCACCCAGTGGCTCTCCACCCACCTGGCCAAGGTGGGCATCCGGGTCAACGCCATCGCCCCCGGCTTCTTCGTCACCAACCAGAACCGCGCCCTCCTCACCAACCCCGACGGCTCCCTGACCCCCAGAGGACAGACCATCCTCACCCACACGCCCATGGGACGCTTCGGAACCCCCGAGGACCTGCTGGGCGCCGTCCTCTGGCTCCTGGATGACAAGGCCGCCGGATTCGTCAACGGCACCGTCATTCCCATCGACGGAGGCTTCGCAGCCTTCTCCGGCGTGTAACCCCCCTGCCCCCCACCCCCCGAAAAGCGGGAATCCACGGAAAGGATTCCCGCTTTTTTTCGCCCACGCCCTTGATATTTCCCGATTTTTTTCCCATAATTTTGGTTCCGTAGGTTTTCCGTTCTTCCCCATAGAACCCATCCACCCCACGATACATTTCCCATGAAAAAGTCCTTCACCCTCATCGAACTGCTGGTGGTCATCGCCATCATCGCCATTCTAGCGGCCATGCTCCTGCCCGCCCTCTCCAAGGCACGGGAGAAGGCCCGCGCCATCAGCTGCACCAACAACCTGAAGCAGCTGACCCTGGCCTACGTCATCTACGGCGACTCCAACGACGGCTACTGGAACATCGGCTTCAGAGACTGGAACCAGTGGATCGGCGCCGCCGCCTCCATGGGCACCCTGGAAGGCTGGGAAAATCCCTCCCTGTGGGACTTCGGCAACAACGACGAGATCCGCTGGGGCAAGCGCATCCCCATCGCCTTCTGCCCCAACGCCAAGAAGAAGTCCGCCTGCCTCACCTACGGCATCATCACCAACTCCACCGCCCGCGACTACGGTCCCGCGTGCTACAAGGCCTACGGCACCTCCTCCTGGAGCGAAGGCTATGGCGCCTCCGGCGACGTGGTCTTCATCCGGCCCGAGCAGTTCAAGTCCCCCGGCGCCTACTTCCTGTGGGGCGACGCCATCAGCGCCGACGATGAATACTCCTACTGCGCCGGCTGCGTGGACCCCCGCTGGGGCAATAAAGTGCACAACCTCTCCTCCCACGGCAGCAGCGGCACCCCCTTCGCCTTCGCCGACGGCCACGTGGAGCCCATCATCCGCGGCGAGAAATACGCCGAGCTGGCGGACACCGAGCCCCAGAACCTGGGCGGGACCTACTACCAGTGGTATCCCTACGGTGGCAACCACAGCAACACCTGGGTGTTTGAGAACAACGTCCTGCGCCAGGTCACCTACAGCCGGTAGTCTCTTCTCCTGACCATGCCAGGGGGAGTCTCCCGAGGGAATCGTCTCGGAGGCTCCCCCTTTTTTTGCGTTGTCTTCCCCCTCCGCAGAAAATGTCCGGCGAGGGGGAGCCCCGTTTCCTCTTTCCCTTTGACGGAAAGTATATTACCTCGTTTTCCGCCCCCCAAAGGGCGCCTGCTCCCGCCTTCCCCTCCCCCCCCAACCCACAACACACCCCTCTTTTTCCCCTTCGGAGAACCCCATGAAAGTCCGAACATCCTGCCGCCTCCTCCCCCTGGCCCTGCTCCTGCTGGGGCTCTTTTCCCTTGCGCCTGAATTTCTAGGGCAGGAAGCCGCCGTCGTGGAGGCGGTGGAGGAAGCCGCCGCCCCTGGCAGCCCCTTCGTCCGGACCTTCTGGGCCCTGGTGCCCCCCATCATCGCCATCGGCCTGGCGCTGTTGACCAAGGAAGTCTACTCCTCCCTGTTCATCGGCATTCTCTGCGGCGGCTTCCTCTCCGCCGGCTTCTCCCGTCCCCTGGTCGCCCTGGACACCGTGGTCTCCACGGGCCTCATTGACGCCGTCTCCGGCGGCGCCGGCATCTTCATCTTCCTGGTGATCCTGGGCGTGATGGCGGCCCTCATCACCCGCACCGGGGCGGCCGCCGCCTTCGGGCGCTGGGCGCACAAGAACGTGCGGAGCCGGACGGGGGCGTGCCTCGCCACCTTCCTCCTGGGCATCCTCATCTTCATCGACGACTATTTCAACTGCCTCACGGTGGGCAATGTGATGCGCCCCGTCACCGACGCCAACCGCATCTCCCGCGCCAAGCTGGCCTATCTGATCGACGCCACCGCCGCCCCCGTCTGCATGATCGCCCCCATCTCCAGCTGGGCGGCCGCCGTGGCCGACTTCACCAAGGGCACCGGCTACAACGGCATCCAGCTCTTCATCCGCGCCATCCCCTACAACTTCTACTCCCTCCTCACCTTCCTCTTCATCCTGGGCATCATCTTCCTGCGCTTCGACTACGGCCCCATGGCGCGCCATGAGCGCAACGCCATGGAGACGGGCGACCTCTTCACCGAGGGCGAGGAAGTGGATTCCGGGCTGAAGGTGCCGGAGAACGCCAAGGGGCACTTCCTGGATCTTCTGATCCCCGTGGTGCTGCTGGTGGTGGTGAGCATCCTGGCCCTCCTGCGGGTGGGCGGCTACGGCGTGGACGGCGCCGGCCTGGTGGATGCCTTCGGCAACACCGACGCCACGGTGGGTCTGCCCTGGGGCGGCCTTCTGGTCCTCCTCTTCACCATCGTCTATCTGGTGGCGCGCCGGGTCATCAGCCCCAAGGAAGCCATGAAATGCGTGCCCGAGGGCTTTGTCGCCATGGTGCCCGCCATCATGATTCTGGTGCTCGCCACCTCCCTGAAGAACGTGACCGGGACCCTGGAGCTGAAGGAATACATCGCCGGTCTCATGGAAGGCAACGCCAGCAGCCTGGGCAACTTCCTGCCTGCGGTCATCTTCCTGGTGGCGTGCTTCCTCTCCTTCTCCACCGGCACCTCCTGGGGAACCTTCGGCATCCTGATCCCCATCATCTGCAACATCTTCCCCGGCGGCGGCGAGATCATGATCATCGGCATGTCCGCCTGCCTGGCTGGCGCGGTCTGCGGCGATCACTGCTCCCCCATCAGCGACACCACCATCATGTCCTCCGCCGGCGCCCGCTGCCAGCACATCAACCACGTCTCCACCCAGCTTCCCTACTCCCTCACCGTGGCGGTGATCTCCTTCGTGGGCTTCCTGCTGGCGGGCATCGTGAAGAGCTGGTTCATCGCCTTCCCCGTCACCGTGGCGGTGCTGCTGTTCACCCTCCTGGTCCTGCGCCACTTCGTCCAGAAGAAGGCGGCCTGATCCTCCGACTCCTCTCCCCCGGGAAGTCGGGGAATCCCCCCGCGATCCCCCGACTTTCCGGACACCTTTCCTGTTTTTTCCCCGTGAGAGTCCCTCCAACCCTCGACTTCAATCCCATGAAAAAGTCCTTCACCCTCATCGAACTCCTGGTGGTCATCGCCATCATCGCCATCCTGGCCGCCATGCTTCTGCCCGCCCTCTCCAAGGCCCGTGAGAAGGCCCGCGCCATCTCCTGCACCAACAACATGAAGCAGCTCCAGCTGGGCAACATCCTCTACGGCAACGACTACGATGACTTCCTGCCCCCCATGGTCTTCTCCAACAACGGGCCCGAGGAAGCCGGCAACGGCCCCGGATTCTACGGCCCCTGGGCCGACAGCTATTCCGCCATCAGCTGGTACTGCCTGAACCCCCTCATCCCCGGCACCCCCATGGTCAACCATGACTGGTGGGAAAAGGACCCCGCCGCAAAGACCGGTTCCGGCGGCGCCGACAAGTCCTCCTGGCACAAGGTCACCCTGTGCCCCTCCTGCCCCACCTCCGACCGCGTCATGGGCAACAACGGCTACCAGGCCAGCGCGGGCATGAGCTGGTGGCGCCGGGGCTACAACGCCCTCTGGGGTCTGAGCGCCAGCAACTGCAAGGCCGCCGACTGGCACCGCATCTCCTCCATCAAGTACGCCTCCCTCCACATCAACTTCGTGGACGGCTCCGCCAACAACGGCTTCGGCACCGACTGCATCGTCATCGCGCCCCACGCCATCCTCAACTACGAGAGCTACTTCTTCCGTCACAGCGACCAGATGAACGCCAGCTTCACCGACGGCCATGTGGAGACCATCGCCCTGCAGAAAGCCAAGAACACCAACCCTGACAAGGGCGCCAACTACCTGACCACGGACTACTACTGGTATCCCAACTGCAACATCGCCGGCGGCGAGGATCGCTAATCCTCCTTCGCCGGGGAAACGGCAGACGGGGACCCGTTCACGCGGGTCCCCGTTTTTTTTTTTGCGCCGTCCCTTGATTTTTCCGGGATTTTTTCTATGATATCTCCACGACATTCCCCCCACGCGGGAGCCTTTCATACTCCACAACCTTCTCCAACATCATAGGATCCCCATGAAAAAGTCCTTCACCCTCATCGAACTTCTGGTGGTCATCGCCATCATCGCCATCCTGGCCGCCATGCTCCTGCCCGCCCTCTCCAAGGCCCGGGAGAAGGCCCGCGCCGTCAGCTGCACCAACAACATGAAGCAGCTCCAGCTGGGCAACATCCTCTACGGCAACGACTACGATGACTTCCTGCCCCCCGTGGTCTTCACCACCTACGCCGCCGAGGAAGCCGGCAGCGGCCCCGGATTCTACAAGAACTGGATCAACAACGGCAACGCCCACAGCTGGTTCGGCCTGAACCCCCTCATCCCCGGCACCCCCATGAGCAACTACCAGTGGTGGCAGAAGGACCCCGCCGCCTACATCGGACAGGGCGGAGCCGACAAGTCCTCCTGGCACAAGGTCGCCCTGTGCCCCTCCTGCCCCACCTCCGAGCGCCTCATGGGCAACATCAGCTACCAGGCCAGCGCGGGCATGAGCTGGTGGCGCCGCGGCTACATCGCCGGCTGGGGACTGAGCGCCAGCAACTGCAAGGCCGCCGACTGGCACCGCATCTCCTCCATCAAGTACGCCTCCCTCCACATCAACTTCGTGGACGGCTCCGCCAACAACGGCTTCGGCACCGACTGCATCGTCATCGCGCCCCACGCCATCCTCAACTACGAGAGCTACTTCTTCCGTCACAGCGACCAGATGAACGCCAGCTTCACCGACGGCCATGTGGAGACCATCGCCGTGCAGAAAGCCAAGAACACCAACCCTGACAAGGGCGACAGATACCTGACCACGGACTACTACTGGTATCCCAACTGCGACGTCGCCGGCGGCGAGGATCGCTAATCCTCCTTCGCCCGGGAAAACGGAAGACGGGGGCCCGTTCACGCGGGTCCCCGTTTTTTTTTCGCGCCTTTTCCTTGATTTTTCCGGATTTTTTCCTATAATATTCCCCCGGCGCCCCCCTACTGCGGGAGCCTTTCAAACGACAGAACCTTCTCCAACACAGGATCCCCGTGAAAAAGTTCTTCACCCTCATTGAATTGCTGGTGGTCATCGCCATCATCGCCAT
>JBJEVT010000017.1:0-62263 GCA_051884615.1 Oligosphaeraceae bacterium | reverse complement strand
GGAGGCGGCGAAGTGGTTCCGTCGTGCCGCGGAACAGGGGCATGCCTGGGCGCAAATCGAACTAGGTCGTTGCTATGCCTTGGGCAAAGGCATTCCCCGGGATAAGGAGATGGCGCGGAAGTGGTATCACGCCGCCTGGGAGAACGGGGATGGGGAGGTGCAAGCCGCAGCACAGGAAGCCCTCCATGCGCTGAACAATAATTGAGCTTATCGGGATGGGAGCTCGCAGGGCGCGGGGGGGGGGCGCCCTGCGGGCGGCCTGTCTGGACACCATCCCCAGTGGGCATTTGCCAGGGGGGCACCGCAGGAAGGCCGCCCCTTTTTGCTTCCGCAATGCCAGTCATGTTGCCCTCTGGGGAAAGATTGGACATGGGGAAAGCGAAAAATATGTTGCCCTCTTGTGAAAGATTTGGCATTGGGAGGGAGAAATAATAAACGGCTCGTTCAGTTTTCTGGATATATAACGAATCGTTCCCTCCTCTTCCCCCTTCCCCAAACACTCTCTCTTTTTTTGAACATGGAAAAATCTCCCGAAATGTTGAAGTTCCAAGAATTGCAGGAAAAAGCCCAGCAAGGCGACCCCGCTGCGCAATACGAACTTGGAGAATGCTATGCCTTGGGCAAAGGCGTTCCCCAGGATGACAAGGAGGCGGCGAAGTGGTATCGCCTTGCGGTGGTGCAGGGGCATGCCGGGGCGCTGCAAGCCATTTTGGACATTGCGGAGTTCCAAAAATTGCAGGAAAAAGCCCAGCAAGGAGACCCCAAGGCGCAATGCGAACTTGGGAATTGCTATATGCATGGCAAAGGCGTTCCCCATGATCAGCAGGAGGCGGTGAAGTGGTTCCGCCTTGCGGTGGAGAAGGGGCATGCCGGGGCGCAGCAAGCCATTTCGCACATTGCGGAGTTCCAAAAATTGCAGGAAAAAGCCCAGCAAGGAGACCCCGCTGCGCAATACATGCTTGGGAATAGCTTTGAGTATGGCAGATGCAGTCCCCAGGATTGGGAGGAGGCGGTGAAGTGGTGGCGCCTTGCGGCGGAGCAGTGGTATGCCGATGCGCAATACAAGCTTGCAGAGTGCTATGCCGATGGCAATGGCGTTCCCCAGGATTGGGAGGAGGCGGTGAAGTGGTATCGCCTGGCGGCGGAGCAGGGGCATGCCAAGGCGCAGAAAGCCCTTGATGCGCTGAACAATAACTGAGCCAAAACAACATGCGGCAGGGAATGGAGGCTCTTGAGAATCTCTCCCGGGGCGGGACGTGCGGGTAGCACGGACCGCCCTCTCTGTGCTCTCCGCACGCCGGCTTGCCGGCGTTTCCGTGTCCTCTGTGGCCCCGCAGGGCTCTGTGTGCTCCGTGCGGAAGCGGCGGGAAGATTGTCGTTTGGTAATCTGTTGGCAATGTCTCTGAAGAGGGGGAGGGGTACAGTAAGGAAGTGTCCCCCCATTTGTCTGGGGAGTTGGAATCTTCTCTTGCGTGTTCCCCGCCATGTCTTCCCGCGCCCAAGCCTTTCGGCAGAATCTCCTCTTTTTTGCCGTCCATCTCCTGGTTTTCTTTCTGTTGCTCCTGGGGTTTGCCTTTCATCAGGGGCTGGGGAGCCGGGTGTTGCCGGCGGTATGGCTGACGTTGACCATGGTCTCCTATCCCGTGGTCTACCTTTTGCCGGGGGTGTTGGTGTCGTCCCTGTTGCTATGGTTGCCCCGTCCCCGTGTGGCGGGGGTTCTTTCCCTGCTTTTCGGGGTGCTGTGGACTTCGGCGGGGGAGTTTCTGATGGTGTTGGACCTGGTGGTGCTCCTGAAGTTTGGGTATCATCTGAACGGTCTGGTCTTCAACCTGATGTTCACTCCCGGCGGCTTCGAGGCCATGGGGTTGGGGATGGAGACCCTCCTTCCGGCGGGGCTGGGGATTTTCCTGGGGGTGTCGTCCAATGTCCTTTTTGCGGTGGGGGTGCGTCGGTGGCGTCCTTTGTCCTCCTGGGGGGAGCGTGCCTTTCCCCATCCAGGTCGGCTTCTGGCGCTGTCGGCGGGCGTCGTGGTCCTGTTCCTGTTTGGCAGCATGATGATTCTGGGCTATGCGGACTTCTATTCCCGCCGGGATGTGCTGGCCTACAACAACACCTATCCCATGACCTTCACCCTGCGGATGCGGAAGTTCCTCCGGCGCCTGGGATGCCAGGAACCGCCCCGGGAGGAGCAGCTCTTCGACGGCAGCCAGGAACAGGAGCTGACCCTCAACTATCCCGTCTCCCCCATTCGCCGCACCCCTCCCGAAAAGCCCTTGAACATCCTCTGGCTGACGGCGGAATCCCTGCGGGCCGACCACTTGAATCCCGACACCATGCCGGAGACCTGGGCCCTGGCGCAGAGGGGGCTGTGGGCCAGCCTGCACTACAGCGGAGGGCACGGCACCCGGCCCGCCATGTTCTCCATGTTCTACGGCATCTACGGCACCAACTGGGGGGCCTTCCTCAACGCACGGCGTCCTCCCCTCCTCTTTGACTGGCTCAAGGAGGACGGCTATGATTTCCTGGTCCAGACCTCCGCCCGCTTTACCTACCCCGAGTTCGACCAGACCATCTTCGCCTCCGTCCCCTCCCCATGTCTGCGGGAGATCAAAGACAAGGAGCCCTGGCGGCGGGATGTGATCGGGACGGACCGCATCCTGGCCTTCCTCCGGGAGCGCACCCTGGATTCCCCGCCCTTCTTCGCCTTCCATTTCTTCGAGAGCACCCACGCCCCCTACACCTTTGACGAAAGCCAGGCGCTGCGGTCGGATTATATTCAGGAAATCAATTACACCACCATCTCCGTGAAGGACGCCCCGGGCATCTACAACCGCCAGGTGAACGCGGCCCACCATGTGGATCGGCAGGTCGGCCGGATTCTGGCGGCCATCCAGGAGAATCCCGCCTTGGCGGGACGCACCATCGTGGTGGTGACGGGAGACCATGGGGAGGAGTTCTACGAGAAGGGGCATCTGGGCCACAATTCCACCTTCGTGGAGGAGCAGATCCGCACCCCCCTGGTGATTTTCCTCCCCGGGATCCCCCCCCGGAAGCTGCTTCATCGCAGCCACCACACGGACATCATCCCCACCCTCGCCCCCTTCTTCGGGGTGGAGAACAATCCCGGGGACTACTCCGTGGGGCAAAGCCTGCTGGAGGATGGCTACAACCGGGAATTCTTCATCGTCTCCGGCTGGAAGCTGGAGGCCTTTGTATGCCCCGAGTTCAAATACATCCTGCCGGTGGGCGCAGGACGCAAATACTACGGCAGGAATCTCCTCGACGCGGCGGACCGCCCGGGCGGGGATGAGAATGCCATCCTCCGCAGCCACTTCGCCCAGTTCATCCAGGCCAACCAGGACATGTATCGCTTCGTGCGGAAAAAGAAGAAGTAGGCGCGCCCATGGAAGAGGAACGGAAACAATCCACGGAAACGCCCCTCCGGGAGATTCCCCGGAAACTCCGGGGCGCCAGTCATTTCTTCGCCGCCGCCCGATACAGCGCCAAGGGATTGAAGGCCGCCTTCCTCCACGAGGCCGCCTTCCGGCAGGACCTCCTCCTGGTGGCCGTCCACACCATCCTCCTTTTCCTTCTGCCCCTCTCCTGGGAAGCCCGGATTCCCCTGCTTGCCCTGGGGGGGCTCCTCCTGGCGGTGGAGTTGCTGAACTCCGCCCTGGAGGCCATCGTCGACCTGGTCTCCCCCCAGTGGCACGAGCTGGCCGGACGGGCCAAGGACATGGGCAGCGCCGCCGTCTTCTGTCTCCTCGCCACTTTGGGAGGCTGTTGGCTTGTCGTTATTTATAACTTATTGAATACAAAGTAGTTATAAGATTATAGACCGCATCCTGACACGGCGGTTGGTCGGGCGCAGGGGAGGGTGATGAGGAAGAGGCTTCCCTGCCCCGGGGTGCTGAACACCTTGGCGCTTCCCCCCAGGGATTCGGCCACCGCCTTGACCATGCTCAGGCCCAGCCCGTTGCCGGGCTGGCTCCGGCTGGCGTCGGAGCGGTAGAAGCGGTGGAAAATCTTTTCCTGTTCTGCGAAGGGGATTCCGGGGCCGGTGTCCTGCACGGAGAAGAGGATCTGGTCCCGCCGGCGTTCCAGCGCGAGGGTGACGGTGCCGCCGGCGGGGGTGTATTTCAGGGCGTTGTCCAGGAGATTGGCGGCCATGCGTTCCCACTGTTTTGGGTGGCAGGGATAGATGACGGGGTCCTGGGGCA
Source organism: Oligosphaeraceae bacterium (assembly GCA_051884615.1). Lineage (GTDB taxonomy): Bacteria > Verrucomicrobiota > Lentisphaeria > Oligosphaerales > Oligosphaeraceae > UBA1724. The sequence continues at coordinate 58,043 of JBJEVT010000017.1, read as the reverse complement.
GTTGGAGGAGCAGTTGGATTTCCCGGTCTTCCGAGAGGGTGGAGAAGGCCTCCCGGAGTCTCAGGAGCAGTTGGTTCAGATTGGTGGGCTGGGCCATGGTGTGGTCCAGCCGTTTTTCCAGGCGTGTGATTTCCAGCATGGTCTGCATGGTGGCCAGGAGGTCGTCGCATTGTTCCGCCACCAGGGCGGGGAAATCCCAGTCTCCCCGCTGGAGTAGCTCCAGTTCCGCCCGGGTTCTCATGCGGGTGAGGGGGGGGCGAAGGTCGTGGGCGATGTCATCCGTCACGTTCTGGAGTTCGGACATCAGCTTCTGGGTGTTCTCCGTCATGTGGTTGAAGGCCTCCATCAGGGCGCGGAGCTCCCGGGTCTCCCCCCGGGAGGAGAGGCGCATGTTGAAATTGCCCCGGGCGATGGCGTCCGCGGCCTCGCCCAGGCGGTCCAGCCCGGAGGAGATGCGCTTGGCGAAGAGGGTGGCCAGGAGCCCCTCCATGGGGAGGGAGGCCAGGAAGAGGAGGATGAAGAAAAGGAGGAGATGGTGGAGATTCTCCATGGAGTCCTGGATGTTCTCCCCGATGAGCAGATAGTTCCCGTCGTAGAATTTCCGGACATGGAGAAGGATGGTCACCTCCCCGTGCTTCAGGGTGTGGAAGCCCTCCTTGGGGGGCGCCGGGGAGAAGAGGGAGGTGAAGGTGTTCAGAAACCGGGGATGGAAGGCGGAGCGCGCCCCCACGTCCCCGTCTTCCCCCACCAGCAGGAAGAAAAGCTTGTTCACGCCCTGCCCGTAGGATTCCTCGTTGAACTCCCGGTCCATGTAGTCCAGGGCCGTGGTGGAGTCGCTGGGGGAGATGGAGACGATCTGCTGGGAGAACTCGTCATAGAGGGCCAGGGAGGGACGTCCCTGCCGCAGCACGGCCAGATAGATTTCCCCGGAGCCCTCCACCCGATAGGCCATCAGGGGGACGATGGGCGGGGCGTGGCGTTGCAGCGCCTGGCGGCAGGCCAGAGGCAGCTCCTGGAGGGGGCATAGGCTTCCCCCCGCCGGCTCCTCCCGCTGGCAGACATATTCGAAGAGAAACTCGCCGCTGAAATTCTGGAGGCGCTTCTTGGAGGAGGAGAGGAGGAAGTGGCGCTGGGAGAGATAGGCCAGCAGCATGGCGCAGACCATGGTCAGGGCGGCGCCCACAAGGAGGAAGCAGGCGGCCTGCAGCTTCAGGGTGCCCCTCCAGGGAAGCCGCTTAAGAATCTTCCAGGACATAGCCGAATCCCCGTATGGTCTTCAGGAGCCGAGGCTGGAAATTCTTGTCGATCTTGTCCCGGAGATGGAAGATCCGGGAATCCACCACGTTGGTGTGGGGATCGAAGTTGTATTCCCAGACGTGCTCCATGATGGTGGTGCGGGAGACCACCCGTCCCCGGTTCCGCATCAGAAATTCCAGAAGCTGGAATTCCAGGGGCTGGAGGGGGATGCGGACGTCGTCCCGGTAGACTTTTCGTCCGATGAGGTCCATGCGGAGGTTGGCCACCTTGAGCTCCGTGGGGGCGGGCGCGGCGGTGGCGCGGCGGAGCTGGGCGGCGGCCCGTGCCAGCAACTCCGTCAGGGAGAATGGTTTGGTCTGATAGTCGTCGGCCCCGCATTCCAGTCCCCGGATCTTGTTCTCCTCCTCATTCCGTGCGCTGAGCATGATGATGGGGAAGGTGCGCTCCGCCTTCCGGAGCGCGCGCACCACCTGGAAGCCGTCCATGCCTGGCAGCATCACGTCCACGATGGCCAGGTCGAAGGAGTTTTCCAGCGCCAGGGCAAGGCCGTCGTTTCCGTTGTAGGCGGTGCACACCGTGTAGCCGGCCGCCTCGAAGCCGGTCTTCATGAAATCCACGGTGGTTCTATCGTCGTCAATCAGGAGGACGCGCATGGTGTTTCAAAGGGGGGGAATGGGAGAACTGGGGATAATATATTGACTGCCTGTTCCCCGTCATGGGGACGCCGCGTCGATCTCGGAGAAAGCCCGCCTTTCCCGCCTCTCCTCCCCCCGTCTCCGCCCCGCTTCTTCTCTCCCCCACCCATGCCCCAGGAGCTCCCCCCGTCTTCCCCCGCCCGCAACCGCACCCTGACGCTGTCGCCGGAGGAGCGCGCCCGCTATGGCAGGGAGCTGTTGCGTCCCCAAGCCCCCCTCACGGCGCCAGAGGTGGAAAACCGAATCCTCCTGGGGGACACCCTGGCCCTCCTGGACCTGCTCCCCGATGCCTTCGTGGATCTCCTGATTCTGGACCCTCCCTACAATATCTCCATGGAGTTCGGGGGAGTCCGATTCGGCAGCCGTTCGCCCCAGGCCTATCTCGCCTACCTGGAATCCTGGTTCCCCCGGATGCTCCGTCTCCTGAAACCCCATGCCTCCGTCTATCTCTGCGGCGACTGGCGCACCTCCCTGGCGGACGCCACCGTCATGGGAAACCATCTCCGTCTTCGCAACCGCATCACCTGGCAGCGGGAAAAGGGACGGGGCGCCGCCGCAAATTGGAAAAACGGCTGCGAGGATATCTGGTTCGCCACCCGGGACGACGAGTATGTCTTCCAACTCCAGGATGTCATGGTGCGCCGGAAGGTCCGCGCCCCCTACCGGGAAAAGGAGGAGGGACGCCCCAGGGACTGGTGGGAGGCCGGCGATGGAAAGAAATACCGCATGACCTGCCCCTCCAATTTCTGGGACGACCTCACCGTCCCCTTCTGGTCCATGGAGGAAAATACGCCCCACCCCGCCCAGAAGCCGGAAAAACTCCTGGCGAAATTGATCCTGGCCAGCTCCCGCCCCGGGGACATGGTCTTCGACCCCTTCCTGGGCAGCGGCACCACCGCCGTGGTGGCCCGGAAACTGCAACGGCGCTTCGCCGCCGTGGAACAGTGCGAGGAATATTGTTGCTGGGCCCTGAAACGCCTGGAACGGGCCGCCGTCAATCCCCGCATCCAGGGCTACGAAAAGGGCGTCTTCTGGGAACGCAACAGCACCCCCGCCCGTCCACGGCAAAGCTGAGGCGCTGCCGCTTCAACACGGAGCACAGGTCGGCGCCCGGCAGGCCGGGCGACACAGAGCACAGGTCGGCGCTGAAGGCAGGGGCGTTCCGGCATCCGGTTCCGGATGCCTTGTTGTTCCCGGTTCCGCCTCCGGGGAGAGAATGCCCTGTTGGGCACCCCCTCCCCGGCGTGCGCCCCCGGGACAACTTTCCCCGGTCGGGCAAGCCCTCCCGGGAACGCTCTTCTCCCGCCTTTGCGTTCAGATTTCCTTCCCTTATTCCAGGAAAATATCCTTGATGCGTTGGAGTTCCCGGGGGGTGACGCCGCAGGTCAGGAGGAAGGCGTGGATTTTCCGGTCGAGGGGGTCTTCGGGTCGTCCAAACTCCTTCAGGGGTTCCAGGAGGCGTTGGCAGCACCGGAAGGCGCAATGATACTCTTCGCAGGGCAGATGGGGGAGGAAGGTGGTTTCCCAGTCCAGGCAGAGGTCGTTTTCGGGCACGCCCAGGAGTCCATTGAGGAGGAAGGCGACCATTCCCGTTCTGTCGGCGCCGCCCAGGCAGTGGAAGACCAGGGGATAGGCCCGGGGATCGGCCAGCAGATGGAAGACGGCGCCCGTGGCCTCCCGCTGTTCCGGGGTGCAAGCCACCTCGTATCCCTCCACGGGGAGATTGTGATACCGCACCCGGGGGCCCAGGGGGGAGATTCCGGCTTGCCCCGCCTCGGCGGGGGTGCGGAGATCCAGGTCGGTGCGGATGCCCAGCGTCTCCAGGAAGAACTCCCGGTCCGCCAGGGCCAGGCGGTTGCGCCCGGGATGGATGGTGTCCGGGCTGGGTTCGTCAAAAGCCTCCATGCGATAGGCCATGCCCTGGCGCACCCGACGGCCATCCCTGGTGCGCCACCCTCCCACATCCCGGGAATTGGCCACCCGCCCATCGACGGCGAAGAGCTTTTCCCGGCTGATGATTCTGGGGGGCAGATCCTCCGTGACAAAACGGGAGACAGGGGAGAGCGTCTCCGGCGCCTGGGTGGGGGGCAGGGGCACGAAGCGCACCCGCCAATAGTATTGGGTGCCCACCTTCAGGTTGGCCTCGTATTCCTTCAGCTCCACGAAGGTCTCCCAGCGATGCCGGGCCCAGATCTTGTTGGCACGGAAGATCCGGAACCGCCGGAAATCCCTTTCCTCCGACAACTCCACCTGGTAGGGGCCGGGCATGCTGTCCGGCGCCTGCCACTGGAAGCGGAGACCCCGTCCCCGCCGATACAGGTAGTCCCCGCCTTGCTCTCCCCGGGGGAAGAAGGGGGAGGAGGTCTTTTCCCCCTCCTTGGCCAGAAAGGCCCGCCGGCTCTCGTGGTCTGGCAGCTCCCGCAGGCGACGGAAGAGCTCGGGCGCCACCAGCAGGGGAACAGGGCTGGCCAGGGGGTGCGGCAGGAGAGATTCTTCGGGGGAGCCGGAGGACATGGCGCAGCCGGGGATCACCCCTTGGCGGCGGGGAGCCAGGGACGGTACACCCGCTGGATTTCCGTGGCGCGCCCCGTCTCCTCGTCCACGGTGACCACGGCGCCCATGAGCACCGTGTTTCCTTCCGCCACGGAAAAGCGCATGGGCATCCCCGTGCGGAAATTCTCGATGACGGCGGCGGCGTCCCGTCCCAGGATGCTTTCCTGGCTGCCCGCCATCCCCACATCGCATTGGAAGGCGGTGCCTCCGGGCAGGATGCGGGAATCGGCGGTGGGCACATGGGTGTGGGTGCCCAGGACGGCGCTGACCCGGCCGTCCAGATAGAAACCCATGGCTTGCTTTTCGCTGGTGGCCTCCCCGTGGAAGTCCACGATGACGACGGGGGTTTCCCGGGTGATTTCCTGGAGGGCCTGGTCCACCAGGTCAAAGGGAGAGGAGACCTGGAGTTTCATGAAGACCCGTCCCAGCAGATTCACCACGCCCACCTTTTTCCCGTTGCGGGCGGTGAAGACGCCCCAGCCCCGTCCGGGCTGGCTGGGATGGAAATTGGCGGGGCGCAGCACCCTGTCCAGTCCGTCGATCTGCTTGGGGAACTCCCGCTGATCCCAGGTGTGGTCGCCGGAGGTGAAGACATCCACCTGCTCCGGGGTGAACTCCTCCAGCAGGGGCTTGCTCATCCCGTTTCCTCCCGCCATGTTCTCGCCGTTGGCGATGCAGAAATCGCATCCGTATTCCCTCTGGAGCGCAGGGGAGAGTTCCTGGACGGCCCGGCGGCCGTCGTGGCCCACGATGTCACCTAGAAAAAGAATTCGCATGGAAACAGATTCTCGCAAGTGGGGAAAACAAAAGGCGGGGTGGGAGATTGTCTCTTTGGGGGGATCAGGCGGGCTCCAGCACCAGGCGGTTCAACTTCGGCTTCACCTCCTGGATGCGCACCGTCAGGCGCTGCCCCAGGGGAGGCGCGTCCCGGACCATGAGAACGCCCCGCACCAGATACTCCGACAACTCCGCCAGCACCAGGCGTCCCTCCACCCGCACCACGGTGGCCGGATAGGTCCTGCCCGGCTCCTGGCGCCGCAACAGCTCCATGGTCCAGAATCCCCGGGCCTCCCGCTCCAACGCCCGGTTGCCCGAGGCGGTCCGGTCCACATTGTCCAGCACGCCGAAAAGTTCGGTCTGGGTGTAGGGGAGGGGGTCGCCCGCCAGATGGGCGCAGAGCTGCCGTTGGATCACCATGTCGGCGTAGCGCCGCAGAGGGGAGGAGATTTGCGTGTAGAGATCCAGGCCCAGTCCTCCGTGGCCCTCGGGATAGGTGGAGAGGCGGGTGCGCTTCATCTTCCGCACCTGCTGGTCGAAATCCACCGGGTCGTAGACGCGGACGGAGTGGGCGTCCTCCGCGGGCAGTTCCTGGCAGCGGTAGAGGATGGGGACATCGTTCCGCAGGGCGTAGCGGGCGGCCAGATGGTTGGCAAGCACCATGAATTCGCTGACCAGCTCGTGGCTGGGCGTGTTCTGGTCATCCCACTCCGCGGTGATCTCCCCGTTCTCCACATGGAGCTTCAGTTCGGGGCGGTTCAGCTGTATCGCCCCGCATTCCTCCCGGAAGCGCTGACGGCATTCCGCCAGCCGGCGCAGCTCCTTCAGTGCCTGGCTCAAGGGGTCGTTTTCCCCCCGTGCCAGCAGTTCGTCCGCCTGGATGTAGGTGAGGCGGCGGGTGATGGCGAGCTGGGTGGGGGCGATGCGCCAGTCCTGGATTTCCCCCTGGGCGTCCAGCGTGACCATGACGCTGAAGGCGGGCCGGAGCTCGCCCTGGTTCAGGCTGGCCAGATCGCAGCCCAGGCGTTCGGGGAACATGGTGACGGTGGTGGTGGGAAGATAGAGGGAGAGGGGGCGGTCCACGGCGGCCTGGTCCAGCGGATCGCCTTTCTTCACGAAAGAGGAGGGATTGGCCAGATGGATGCCCACCAGGAAATTGCCGTCGGGCAGACGCTGGAGGGACAGGGCGTCGTCAATCTCCCGGGTCCACTGGTCGTCGATGGAGAAGATTTCCATGCCCTGGAGGGTTTCCCGCAGGGGGGAATTCTCGTAGGGCGCCAGGGCGTCCGCCGCCGTCAGCACATCCTGGGAGAAGCCGGCGTGGATGCCATTGGCCAGGAGGAATTCGTCGGCGTCCTTGGGCATGCGGCGGGTCTTCCGCAACAGGGAGAGCGCCAGTTCCCGGGGAGTGAGACGGCTTCCCGCCGTTGCCAGGAGGTTCACGGCGGGGGCGTTCAGCCCCCGGAGGAGATAATCGGTGCACTGGCCCAGGAAACTCTCCATCTCCTCCGGCACGGGAAGGGGATTCTGGAGGCATGCCGCCTCCTCCGCGCCGATGGCCTGCGCCAGCCACTGGCGGGTCCGCTCCCGCAGGGCGGCTTTCTCCGCCCGCTGACGGCGCAGCTCCTCCAGCCGGGCAATCTCCTCGGGGGAATTGGGGGCGAAGTCGGTCCCGTCGTAGCGGAAATGCAGGGGATCCGCCATCAGGGCGCGCCCCAGGGCGGAACACTGGCGGGAAGTGGGGGACGCCCCAAAGTATTCCTCCGCCTGGGCGGAGAGGGGTCGGCTCCCCGGGGCGCTCTCCACCAACGTCTCCCAGAGGAAGGCGGCGTCTATCTCCTCCTGGAGGGCGGCGATTTCATTCTGGAGGGCCGTCAGGGCGGGCAGGGGATTGTTGGTGGGGCAGCGGCCATAGTCGGCCACCACCTGTTTCAGGGAGACCTTCGCCACCTGCTTGGTGGGACCCTGCACCTGGATGCGCTCCCCCTGGTCCTTCACCACGACGCCCAGGCAGAGCTCCCCGTTCCCGATATAGTCCACAATGTGATTCACTGCATAGCCCATGTCCCTAATATACTGTCTTCCCCTAGGGCCACTCCGGGCTTCCCCCGCCGGCGGGGGAGGACGTCAAGGGGGAGGAACCCGTCTGACGCCCGGGGCGGGGAAACGCCAGCGCTTTTTCAGAGGAGGCCGCCGCGGGCGCGAAAGCGCTTGCGCGCGGGGATGGCGGGGCGGGAGAAGTTGGAGAAGTTATAGATTAAGCGAGTTTGGCGTAAGAAGAGCTTTTTTTTCAGTAGTAGGGGAGGACGTCGACAGAGCTTCCGGCATGTCAGACGGATTTTCCTCCTATCGTATCGCAACGACGGAATCACGACATGGCGTTTACCACGAAAAAATCGATGTTGGCCCGGGTGCGGATGGGGGACGAGATTTCCTGGAAGGAGTTCTACGAGACCTATCGTCCCCTGGTGTATCTGGTGGGGAAGGACTGTGGATTGGACGCCTCGGAGAACGAGGAGCTGATCCAGTGTGTCATGTGCGAGATTTTCCGGAAGGACATCGTGGGGAAATACGATCCCGACCACGTTCCGGAACACATCTCCTTCCAATACGACGAGGCCAAGGGACGGTTTCGCCACTATTTCCGGGGCATTGTCCGGAACCAGGCGTTGAAGATTTACCATGACCGTTGGGGATACAAGTGTTTGGACGACGTGCCCGAACCCGTGTATTGCCAGCGTCTGGAGACCTCCTGGAATGAAAATTGGCGGCGCCATGTGTTGAACCATGCGCTTGCCGAGCTTCGCCAGAAGGTGCAGCCCTCCACCTATTCCGCCTTTGACTTGTACGCCCTCCAGAACCGTCCGGTGAAGGAGGTGTCGAAGGTGCTGAACCTGTCGGTGGACTCCGTCTATGTGGCAAAGAACCGCTGTGTGGCGGCTTTGAAGCAGATCATAGCCAAGATTGAGAAAGACGAGAAATGAGACACTACACCCAAGACGAACTGGATCTTTTCCGGCACAAGGAGATGTCCGTTCTGGGACGCATCAACTGCGCCTCCCATTTGAAGGAATGCAAGGAATGTGCGAAGCTCCTGGAGGAACTGGAGGAGAACGACAAGTTGCTTCAGGAGGTCCGCAATAGCGTGCAGAGTTTCCAGGCGGCGGAGCCCCAGGGGCACCTGTCCTAGGGAAAGGCGGGGGGATATATATCGAAGAGGGGGGGGAACCCCCTTTCACCGGGGGCGGCGGGGAGAGAGGAGAGGACTCTTTCCCCGCCGTTTTTTTATCGTCTTGTTCTTCAGCCCTCCAGTCCCAGATCCAGCGTGAGCTGTCGCGGGGCGGTGTGGCGTTGGATGGTTTCCCGGAGGGATTGGAAATCCTCCTGTTGGCAGAGGGAGGCGAGGCGTGTCCAGTCCGGGGCGAGGCGTCGAATGGTCTCCAGCCCCCGCCAGGATTCCGGGAGGAGGTTGTCCAGCTGGACCAGCTCCCGGTTCTGGAGGAGATGCTCCCTTTCCTGCTGGAGGGTGTCCTTCAGCTTTCCCGGGGGAAGTTCCTGCCAATGTTCCAGGATTCCGTCGATGGAGTCCCATTGCGCCAGGAGCCGCGCGGCGGTCTTGGGGCCGCATCCGGGGATTCCCCGGATATTGTCGGCGGTGTCTCCCAGGAGGGCAAGATAATCGCGGAGCTGCCGGGGGGGCACGCCGTATTTTTCCTGGATTTCCTTCTCCCCGTAGAGGTTCCATTTGCCGCCCTTTTCCGGGCGCATCAGCTGGACCTGTCCGTCCTGGACCAGCTGTCCCAGGTCCTTGTCCGCTGTCAGGATGGTCACGGAGCAGGCGTCCCGCTGGCGGGAGATGGCGGCCAGGAGATCATCGGCCTCCACTCCCTCCCGTTCCAGGAGGGGCCATCCGAAGGCGTCGGCCCATTGACGGATGCGGGGCACCTGGTCCCGGAGTTCCTGGGGCATGGGGGGGCGCTGGGCCTTGTATTCCGGGAGCAGGGCGGTGCGCCGCCGGCACTTTCCGTGGTCGAAGACCAGGGCTCCGTATTCCGTGGGGAACTCCCGGTCCAGCTGCAGGAGGAGCTTCGCCATGCCGAAGAGGGCATTGGTGGGTTCTCCCCGGTGGTTGCTCATGGCCTGGGGAGGGAGGGCGTAGAAGAGTCGGAAGATTTGGGAATAGGCGTCTACGAGGAGGATGCGTGGCATGGGGTTAGGCATTCTGCTCCGGGGGGCGCGGGGAGTCGTCCCCCTCTTCCTTGGGGTCGAAGCCCCGGATGACAATGACCGCCTCCCCTTTGGGGGGCGTCTCCTGGAAGGTGGCTGCCAGCTGGGAGAGGGGACCCCGCAGGGTGCGCTGGAACTGCTTGGTCAATTCCAGGCAGACGGCCGCCGGACGATCCCCCAGGACCTCCCGCGCCTCCGTCAGGAATTTGCCCACCCGGAAGGGGGATTCGTAGAAGACCAGGGTGTGGCGGGCATGGGCGTCCTCCTCCAGGAAGCTCCGGCGATGGCCGGGCTTGCGGGGGGGGAAGCCCTTGAAGAGATAGCTGGAGGGGGGCAGGCCGGAGGCGATCAGGGCCAGGGGGGCGGCGCTGGGGCCGGGGATGACGTCAATCTCGTGGCCGGCGGCGATGGCGGCCGTCACGGCGGGATAGCCGGGATCGCTGACCAGGGGGTATCCGGCGTCGCTGCACAGGCCCACCTTCTTTCCCTGGTCCAGCCATTCCACGATGCGCTGCGCCATGGCGCGCTCGTTGTGCTCGTGGTTCGCCACATAGAGGGCGGGGCGGGGGATGCCCAGAAGGCTGACCAGCTGGCCGGTGTGGCGCGTGTCCTCGCAGCAGAGGATTTCCTGGGCGGAGAGGGCCTCCCGGACCCTGGGGGAGACGTCTCCCAGGTTTCCGATGGGGGTGGCGATGATCGTCAGGGTGCCCATGAGGACCTCTCTGTCCGGGGGAGGGGCGGGAGGCAGGGGCTACCGGAGCTCCACGCCCAGCTTCTTCACCAGGCCCTGGCGCAGCTTCTCCTGGAGCTGGTTCACCTCGTCGTCGGTGAGGGTGCGCTGGGGGTCCTGATAGGTGACGGTGTAGGCCATGGAGCGCTTGCCCTCGCCCAGGACCTTGTCATCCTGGAAGAGGTCGAAGAGGGCCACGGCGGCCACCTTGTCGATCTTCAGGGAGCGGATGGCGTCCACCACCTGCTGGTTGGTGAGGGAGGCGGGGGCGACGAAGGAGATGTCCCGTTCCACGCCGGGGAAGTGGGGCAGATCCTGGAACTTCTTGGCGGGATGGGGGGCGTTCTCCACGGCCTCCACGTCGATGAGGGCCAGGAAGAGGGGGTTGCGGAGGCGCATCCCCTTGGTGAGGGCGGGCGCGGCGGCGCCCAGATAGGCCAGCACCTTCTTGTTCTTTGCCACGATGCGGGCGCAGGCGCCTTTCCGGAAGGCGGGGTGCTCCGCCGCCTCGCAGCGGGTGAAGCCCGCCAGCTGGCAGTCGTCCAGATAGCTCTCCACCATGCCCTTCAGATCGTAGAAGTCCTGGGCTTCTCCCTTCTCCTGGCCGAAGCGCTCGGGATGGCGGCGGCCGGTGAGGGCGATGCCCGCCTGGAGGCGCTCCGCGGGGGCGTCGTTCTCCCGCAGGAAGATCCGTCCCATCTCGAAGAGGGAGAGGTCGTGCTGGTTGTGGGCCACGTTGTGGGCCACCACCTGGAGGAGTCCGGGCAGGAGGGTGGGGCGGAGGAAGGCGGTGTCCTGGGAGATGGGATTGGAGACCTGGAGGAGTTGTTCGGGGGCCAGGTCGGTGCCGGCCAGGCACTGGCTCTGGGACCACAGGGTGTAGTTCATCACCTCGTCCAGCCCCAGGGACATGAGGCGGTGGCGGGTGTTCTCCTGGAGGAGGTAGCAGTCATCCTTGGCGCTGCCGCCCAGGGCGGCGACGGGGGTGGCCTCGGGGATGGCGTCCAATCCGGTCATCTGGGCCACTTCCTCGGCCAGATCCACGGGGGCGTGGAGGTCGAAGCGCCACCAGGGCGTCTGGACCGTGATTTCATCCCCTTCCTGGCGGGTGACCTGGATGCCCCGGCGGTTCAGAAGCTCCGCCACCTTTTCGGGGGCGAGGGAGAGTCCCAGCAAATCATTGATTCTCCGGGCGCTGGCGGTGATGGTCTCGCTTTGCCAGGGTCTGGGATAGCAGTCGATGGGCTCTCCCACCTGGGTGGCGTCCGCCAGCTGGCAGAGGAGGCTGGCGGCCCGTTCGCTGGCCAGGGCGCAGGTTTCCGGCGCCACGCCGCGCTCGTAGGTGTAGCTGGCGTCGGTGGCCTTGCCCAGATTCCGGGAGGTGAGCCGGATGTTGGTGCGGTCGAAGGCGGCGGCCTCCAGGAGGACGGTGGTGGTCTTGTCGGTGATCATGGAGTTTTCGCCGCCCATGACGCCGGCCAGGGCCACGCCCTTTTCCGCGTCGGCGATGAGGAGATTCTCCGTGGTCAAGGTCAGCTTGGCGCCGTCCAGCGTGGTGATGCCCTCGCCCTCCCGGGCGCGTCGGACGATGATCTGGCGTCCCGCCAGGGTGTCCAGGTCGAAGGCGTGGAGAGGCTGGCCGTATTCCAGCATGATGTAGTTGGTGATGTCCACCACGTTGTTGATGGAGCGCAGGCCCACGGCCTCCAGGCGTTCCCGCATCCAGTCCGGGGAGGGGCCCACCTTGACGTTCTCGAAGACCCGTCCGATGTAGCGGGGGCAGAACTCGGGGGCGTCGATGCGGATGGAGGCGTCGGGCTTGCCGGGGCGCGCCTTCACGGGGTTGGGGGGCAGCGTCAGGGTCTTTCCGGTGAGGGCGCAGATTTCCCGTGCCACGCCCACATGGGAGAGCCAGTCGGGCCGGTTGGGGGTGACCTCCCAGTCGATGACGGTGTCGCCGCTGAACATTTCCCGCACGGAGACGCCCAGGGGCGTGTCGTCGGGCAGAATCATCAGTCCGCTGTGGTCCTGGGAGATGCCCAGTTCCCGGGCGGAGCACATCATGCCGCAGGAATCGATGCCCCGCAGCTTGCTCTTCTTGATGACGAACCCCTCGCCGAAATCGGTGCCGATGGTGGCCAGGGGCACGATCTTTCCGGCGTCGCAGTTGGGGGCGCCGCAGACGATCTGGACGGGCTCGCCGTTGCCGGGGTCCACCATGCAGACGCTCATGTGGTCGGAGTTGGGATGGGGTTCCCGGGAGAGGATCCTGGCGGTGATCACGCCCTGGGGGATGGTGCCCGTCTCCTCAATGCTTTCCGGCTCCAGTCCCACGGTGGTGAGGCGGTCCGCCAGTTCCTGGGCGCTCCAGGGGATTTCCGTGTAGTCGCGAAGCCATTTCAGAGAAGTTTTCATAGGGAGAGGAGGGGGATCAGGGCGGGAAGGGAGACAGGGCGGGGAGAGTCCGGCGCGCCGCTCGGAAAAAGCAGGGGAGGGCGGGGGCTTTCCCCAGGGGAAAGGGGACGGGAAATGAGGGGTACTATAATCGCCGGCAGGCAGACGGGGCACCCTGCGTCGGCGCAAAAGAAAAGGGCCGAAAAGAGATGGCTTCTCTCTTCGGCCCCTGGACTGCCTCCCCTCTCCCCCGCGCGGCGGGAAAGAGGCGGCGGCGTGCGCGGAAGGCTAGGCGTTCTTCTGGAACTCCTTCATGATCTCGATGAGACGCTGGACGCCCTCCATGGGCACCGCGTTGTAGATGGAGGCGCGGCAGCCGCCCACCTTCCGGTGGCCCTTCAGACCCACCAGGCCATTGGACTTGGCGAAGGCGATGAAGGCCTTCTCCTGGTCCTCGGTGGGCAGACGGAAGCAGACGTTCATGCGGCTGCGGGTGGCGGGAGCGGCCGTGGCCCGGTAGAAGCCGGAGTTGTCGATGAAGTCGTAGAGGGCCTTGGCCTTGGCGATGTTCTGGGCCTCCATGGCCTCCAGGCCGCCGTTCTCCAGCATCCAGTCGGTGACCAGACGGTTGATGTAGATGGCGAAGGTGGGCGGGGTGTTGAAGAGGCTCTTGCCCTCGATGTGGGTGGTGTAGCGCAGCATGGTGGGCACGTTCTTGCCGCAGCGCTCGGCCAGGTCATGGCGCAGGATCACCAGGGTGAGTCCGGCGGGGCCGATGTTCTTCTGGGCGCCGGCGAAGATCAGGCCGAACTTGGTGATGTCCAGCTTGCGGCTGAGGATGTCGGAGGACATGTCGGCCACCAGGGGCACGTCGCCGGTTTCGGGGAATTCGGGGAATTCGGTGCCGTAGATGGTGTTGTTGGAGCACAGGCCGAAGTATGCCCAGTCGGGATCGATCTTCCAGTCCCGGATGCCCTGGATTTCGCTGTAGTTGATGGCGGCGCCGTCGTAGACCACCTGCTTGGGCAGCTGCTGGATGTCCAGTTCCTTGATGGCCTTGTGGGCCCACACGCCGGTGTCGGCGTAGCCGATGGTCTTTCCGGGCACCTGGAGGTTCATGGGGACCATGGCGAACTGGAGGGAGGCGCCCCCCTGGAGGAAGAGCACGTCATAGTTCTCGGGGATGTTCAGCAGTTTCCGCAGATTGGCCTCCGCGGCCTGGATGATTTCATCGAAGGCGGCGGCGCGGTGGGATTCCTCGATGATGCTGTAGCCGCAGCCGCGGTAGTCGGCGAATTCGGCCTGTGCCTTGAGGATGACGGAGCGGGGGAGGGCGGCGGGACCTGCGTTGAAGTTGAAAACTTGCATGTCTTTGGATTTCCTTGGGGTTGCCCCGCAGGTCAGTCTTAATTCATCGGCCGGCATTGTGCCGGGCGAGGCATTTGATTTCGTCTACCATCCTGCGGGAATGTCGGGTACTATAGCCATCTTCCTCCGGCCTGGAATCCGTCAAAGGGGGATTACATTGCGGGAAAACGCCGTGGAGGGCGCCCGCCTCCTCCCGCCGGGGCGCCCCTCCCCCCCCCGGGTTTCCGTTCCGTTTTTCCCTCGTGCCCTGGAAATCCAGGGCGGCGTCCCCCATGAAGACCCTGGCCATCTTTCTCGAGCATCCCGGACTCTCCTCCCTGACCATGAGCCCCTCCCAGGCCGCCGCGCTGGGGGAGCGCCTGGGCCCCGGGGTCCGGGTGGCGCACTGCCGCACCCAGGAGGAGTTTCTTGCCGCCCTGCCCGTGGCGGACTGGGTGTCGACCTGGACGTTTCGCCAGGAGTGGTTCGCCCTGGCGCCCCGTCTCCGGCTGGTCAGCACCCCCGCCGCCGGAAAGGACTATTTCACCGTGGAGTGGCCCGCGGGCATGCGCCACTGGAACGGGGCCTTCCACGGGGAGTTCATGGGGGAGACCGCCCTGGCCATGCTGTTGGGGATGTGCCGGGGCGTCCTGCCCGCCGTCACCACTTTCCGGCAGGAGGCATGGCCCCGAAGCCAGGTGGACGCCCGGATGCGCCCCCTCCGGGGCGCCACGGTCACCATCTGCGGCTTCGGCCACATCGGGCGCTGGATCGGACGCCTCCTGAAACCCCTGGGAACCCGCATTCTGGGGGTCTCCCGCCATCCCGGCCATCTCCCCCCGGAGTATTTCACCCCGGGCGACCAATGCCATTCCCTGGAGGAGCTGGACGGGCTTCTGCCCCGCACGGACCATCTGCTCCTGGTGCTGCCCCGCAGCCCGGAGACCGACCATTTCCTGGACCGCCGCCGCCTTGCCCTCCTCCCTCCCCATGCCACGGTGTGCAACCTGGGCCGGGGCAACGCCATCGACGAGGCCGCCCTGGTGGACGCCCTGTCCCAGGGACGCCTGTCCGGCGCCTGCCTGGATGTCTGCGAGGAGGAGCCCCTTTCTCCCCGGAGTCCCCTGCGCCAGTGCCCCAATCTCTGGATCACCCCCCACTCCTCCGCCTTCTCCCCCACCTACATGGACGCCTATGGCCGGGAGCTGGCCCGGCGTCTCCGGGAAGAGGGACTGCTGGAGGCGTGACTCCTCCCCCGCTTTCCCGAAAACCCCATCCCTCAAAATTCCCCAGGAGTCTTTCTTCCATGCCCGCCGTCTACCAGGAACAACGCACGGTCCAGTATCTCGCCCCCACCCGGGTGGTCTGGCATTCCCCCGAGGCCTCCCATGCCGCCACGCTCCTGGAGGTCGCCGGGGAGACCGCCAGCATCTGGCGCCCCATGTCCCTCACTCTGCCGCCCCGCGCGGGGGTGATTCTGGAGTATGACACGCCCCTGCCGCTCCAGGGAATCCGCATCTCCCGGGGACGGGACGGCTTCGGACCCGCCCGGGTGCGCGTCCGTCTGGGGGAATCGGTCACCGAGGTGCTGGACGCCCCCAACAACGACCACTCCATGCACGACTTCCCCCTCCTCCTCTCCGCCATGGGCGTCACCCGGGCGGGAAACACGGGATTCCGGTTCCTCCATCTGGAGAACCTGGAGGAGGAGGCCACCCTCCAGCTGCGGGAGTGCTCCGCCGAGGCATGGGTGCACCCCGCCGTCCGCCTGGGCAGCTTCCAGAGCAGCGATCCCCTGCTGGACCGCATCTTCCAGGCCTGCGCGGCCACCTTGGAGAAGTGCATCTCCCCCCTGCTGCTGGACGGCACCAAGCGGGACCGCCTGGTCTGGATGGGCGACCTCTACAACGAGGTGCGCGCCTGCGGCGTCCTCTACGCCCGCCACTCCGCCATTCCGGAAAGCCTGGAGTTCCTGAACGAGGAGGCCCTGGCCAACCACTACTTCAACGGCATCCCCTCCTACACCGCCTATTGGTTCCTGGCACAGCGGGAGTATCAGCGCGTCTACGGGGACAAGGCCTTCCTCCAGACCCAGCGCCCCGCCTTCCGGGTCTTCTCCTCCCTCCTCCTGGAGGCCTACGAAAAGGAACCGGAGCAGGTGCTGAAGGGATCCATCGTGGACTGGGGCACCCAGGTCTGCTGCCCCCCCGACGCCTACGGTCCTCTCTATCTGGCGGCGGTGAAGGCATGCCGGGACATGGCCGCCATGCTGGAGGAACGGGAAATCCTGGGTCGCTGCCTGGCGGTGGAGGAGGCCCTGACGCCCCGCCTCCCCCTGGAGAATGCCCCCAAGTCCGTCTGGGCCTGGGCCATGCTGGCGGGGGCGGTCTCCCCGGAGGAGGCCTTCCGGCGCCTGGACGAAAAACCGGAGGAGGAGCTCTCCACCTTCCACTTTGACAATTTCCTCCGGGTCTACTCCGCCGCCGGCGAAAGTCCCAAGGCCCTGGCGTTGCTGCGGCGCTACTACGGCGCCATGCTTGATTTGGGCTCCCGCACCATCTGGGAGCAGTTCGATCTTCCCTGGGCGGCGAACGCCAACGCCATCGACCAGATGCCCGTTCCCGGCAGGACCGACGCCCACCGGGATTGCGGCCGCGGCTGCTTCCAGGGATTGCGGAACAGCCTCTGCCATGGCTGGGGCGCCTCCCCCGTCGCCTGGATGATGGAGACCCTGGCGGGTATCACCCCGGAAGGGGAGGGCTATGCCTACGGCGTCCGGGTGAAACCCCGGCTCTGCGACCTGGAGTGGCTCCATGCCACCTGCGCCACCCCCCGGGGCCCCGTCACCGTCCGTCTGCGGAAGGGGGCGACCCCCCAGGTGGAGGCGCCCCAGGGCATGCCGGTGTTCGTCTCCCCCGAACCGCTCTGAATCCCCCCCCCCTTTGCCGGGCGAGACCGGGAAAAAAGGGGAAAATCGGCAAAAACCCTGGAAACCTTTCCGGGGTCTGCTTGCAAAACCGAGGGGCGGGATTAAATTAACGCCGTTCCTTTCAGAAGGCACGATAGCCAAGTGGTAAGGCGAAGGTCTGCAAAACCTTTATTCATCGGTCCGAATCCGATTCGTGCCTCCATTCATTTTCCCGAGTTGCGGCTCGTAGCATTGGCCGGCTGTGTTCAGGTGAACTGCTCTCACGGCCGGCTTTGCTTTATCTCCGCATAACCTGCCCCCGGAGGACGACACCCTCCGGCGACAGCACGGTTTCTGGAAGAGTCCCGCGGCGCGTCTCCGCAAGGCCGGACCGAGGAAGAGGAGGGGGAAAACGGCGGGGCGGGTCCTCTCTTCGGCTTCCCTCCCGCCCCCAGGATACGCCGGGGAAATCGCCCCCCTCGGGAACGCCAGACCGGCCAGGACGCCGGTCCTCCGCTCTGCTCCCTGCACCCATCGACACATCACATACACGCCCCGAAACGAGGATATTTCTCCCGGATTGTATGGCAAAGAAACGCTTTACCTACGACGACACCTACGACGAAGACGAGGAGCTGCTGCTGGACCGCAAGGCCAAGCGCAAGAGGGAGAGGGAGTTGGAACGGCAGCGCCAGGAGGCGGAACAGACGCCCCAGCATCCCGCTGACGAGACCATGGTGCGGGTGGTGGCCGCCTGCCAGGCGAGCCAGTGGCGGGAGGCCGCCGTGATCTGCCTGACCGCCATGGAGCGCTTCCGTCAGGAGGGCCAGCCCGAAATGGCCGAGAATATCTCCGCCGCCTTCCAGAAGATCGACCGCTCGCTGAGACGGCAGATGATCGCCGCTTTTGTCCGTGAATCCGAAACCCTGTTGAGCCATAAGGAGTGATTCCCGCATGCTGGGAAACAACGAGAAAATCCAAGGAGTCAGCATCCCTGACCTCTTTGCGGCCATGCTGGCGGAACTGCCCTGGCGCGCCCTGAACAAATACATCACCGAGAACGCCCAGCTCACGAAGATCTGTACCATGGGCGGACACCGGGTGGATCCGCAGCAGCGACCCCGCCTGATGCGCCAGGTCCAGAACGAGGCGGAGAAAAACGGGTACAGCGACGCCACCTGCAACGCCCTCTTCGCCGCCTGGTATCCCGTCCACGGCGAACTCCACGAGAAGCTGGAGAGCTATTTCAAGTCCGAGGAATACAAAGCCTATCGGACGGAGCACAAGCTGGGCGAGGAGGACTATGTCCTCTCCGACGAGAAATTCACCCAGTTCTTCCAGGCCTCCGACCTGAAGGCGTGGAAGATCCTCCTGGCCTTCTCTCCCTTGAAGTTCCCCCAGAGCCAGGCCGATCAGATCCTGAACCAGCAGACGGGCTCCGAGGAGCTGATGTCCCAGGTGTCGGAGCTGGAGAAGCGGCTGGCCGAGACGGAGCGCAAGGCCGCCAACGCGGTGGCGGAGGCGGAGCGCGCCCGGGGTCAGCAGCAGTCCGCCGAAGCGGAGCTGCGGAATTTGAAGCAGCAGCTGCGCGCCCAGAAGGGGGAATGCGAGGCGGTGAACCAGAAGCTGCAGTCCAGCCTTGCGGAGAACCGTCGTCTGGCCTCCCAGCTGTCCAGCCGTACGGAGGAATTGAGCAAGAAGGCGGCGGACGCCTCGGAGAGCGCGGACCGTCTCACCACCCGTCTTCAGTCCGAGATGGCTCGGTTGAAGGAGGAGGTGAATGGCTGGCAGAACAAGTTCCAGGAGCAGCTGCAGGCCAATCGCCAGATTCTGCATGACAGCGAGGTGGTGGGGAGCCGGGCGCAGAAGGCGGACGCCGAACGGGAGGCCGCCCTCCAGAAGCTGGGCGAATCCCAGAAGTTCGTGGATCTGCTCCTCTCCCGGATCGAGTGGGCGAAGCTGGGCTCCCAGCTGAAGCTCTCCCCCACCCTGCGAAAGAACTTCAACAGCATGCTGAAGCGCCTGAACTACGAGGAGGACCTCTCCCTCACCATCGAGGGAACCCTCCCCCAGTTCTGGGAACGCCTCCAGAAAGGCGAGACCGCCCTCATCCAGAAGATCGCCAAATCCAATACCCTGGAAGTGATGAACGGGGACATGGAGGGATTCTGGGAAGAGGTGAAGGACAGCTTCGACGAGGTGCAGAAGTCCCTGGAGGCCCGCGTCTTCATGATCGGACTCATCCACGAGCTCCTCTTCACCATCTACACCCCCGACCAGCTGGCCACCCCCGCCATCCCCACCGCTCTCCCTAAAAAGAAGGCGGAATCCTGAACCGGGAAGGTTGAAAAACCACTCCCTCTCGTTATAGTAAGCCCGCTTTCCCCATTCAATGCGTGCGATTAGCTCAGTTGGTTAGAGCGCTACCCTGACACGGTAGAGGTCGCTGGTCCGAGTCCTGCATCGCACACCATTTCCCGCCGGAATCCCCGCCACGAGGGTTCCGGCGGTTTTTTTGTGCCCGCCTCCCGGGGGAAGGGCAGGGGGATGGTCCATTTCTGCCAATATGTGGCAATATTGGACAATTCATGCCAAAGAATGGAGAATTGGGAATTATAGTACCGAGGTTTTCCGGTTTTTTTGTGATTCCTGGCTTTGAGAGGCACGGGAGTTTTCGCGCCAGACCGTGGGATTTCCAGGGAGCGTAGTCTTCTATGCGACCGAGGGAGGCCGCGGGGGCATGGCGCGGAGGCGTTCCGTCCTTGAGGGAGCCAGGGGATTGTCTTGTTTGCATGGAACATACTGTTACGCAGCAGCTGGCGCTTTTGGCGCTGCAGTTGGGAGTGGTGTTATTTGCTTCCCAGGCCATGGGGCGTCTTGCCTCCTGGGTGCGGATTCCGTCGGTGCTGGGGGAGTTGGCCACGGGAATCCTCCTGGGTCCCTACCTGCTGGGGTGCCTGCCCCTTCCCGGGTTGCCTGAAGGGTTGTTTCCCCTTTCCCAGGCGGCCTCCGGCATTCCGGTCTCCATGCCCCTCTATGCCCTGGCCACCCTGGGCTCCATCGTGCTCCTCTTCCAGTCCGGCCTGGAGACGGATTTCCGCACGTTCTTCCGCTATTCGGTGGCGGGCACCCTGGTGGGCCTGGGAGGCGTGGTGGTCTCCTTCCTCCTGGGCGACCTCCTGGGCCACTGCATCTATTCCTGCGGTCTGATGGATCCCCGCGCCCTCTTCCTGGGCATCCTCTCCACCGCCACCAGCGTGGGCATCTCCGCACGCATCCTCTCCGAACGGAAGACCATCGACTCCCCGGAGGGCACCACCATCATGGCGGCCGCGGTGATCGACGACGTCCTGGGCATCGTGTGCCTGGCGGTGGTCATGGGGCTTGTGGCGGGGGGCGACGGCGGCGCCGGCGGGGTCTCCTGGGGCAAGATCGGCATGGTGGCGGCCAAATCCATCGGGATCTGGGTTCTCTTCACCGCCGTGGGCCTGTGGTGTTCCCATCTCTTCGCCCGCTTCCTCAAGCGCTTCCACTCCAAGACCACCTACTCGGTGCTGGCCCTGGGGGCCGCCATCCTCCTGGCGGGCTTCATGGAGGAATGCGGCCTCGCCATGATCATCGGCGCATACACCGCGGGCCTGAGCCTCTCCCGCTCCGACCTGGCCTTCACCATCCAGCTGCGCCTCCATGGCATCTACGGCTTCCTGGTGCCCGTCTTCTTCGTGGTCATGGGCATGATGGTGGATGTGCGGGTGCTGGGCGACTGGGACACCCTGAAGTTCGGCCTCCTCTTCTCCGTGCTGGCCGTGGCGGGCAAGGTGGTGGGCTGCATGATTCCCGCCCTCTTCGTGAACTTCAACCTGAAGGGCGCCCTCCGGGTGGGCTGCGGCATGATCCCCCGCGGCGAGGTCGCCCTGATCATCGCCGGCATCGGCGCCACCACCACCATGGTGGTGGGCGGCCAGGTGGTGCCCATCGTGGATCCCCGCCTCTTCGGCGTGGCCATCATCATGACCCTGGTGACCACCCTGGTGGCGCCGCCCCTCCTGATGATGAGCCTGAACATGGCCGGACGGGGCGTGCGCCGCATCAAGCCCGACGCCCTCAGCGTCCACCTGGAATTCCCCATGCCCTCCCAGACGGTCATGGATTTCCTGGTGCGCCAGCTGATCGTCAATTTCCGCCAGGAGGGCTTCCGGCACAGCGACTACTCCAAGGACTACAGCGTGGTGAACTTCCGGAAGGAACGCACCTCCTTCGTGATGACGGTGGGCGACAAGACCATCGCCTTCGAGTGCGCCAAGGGCGACGCCCCCACCATCAAAAACATCTACAACGAAACCACCTACGAACTCTATCAGAACCTGGAGGAGATGCGACGCCTCTCCCCCTCGGAGACGGTGGCCAAGGACGCCACGGTCTACGACAACGTGGTGCCCTACACGGGAACCGACAATCTCCCCCTGGAGCAGGTGCTCCCCCCCAGCGGCGCCATCGTGGACCTCCAGGCCGAGGGGTATCCCGAGGCCATCGAGGAGGTGGTGCGCCATCTCTACCGCTGCGGCACCGTCACGGACTTCCAGGGCTGCCTCCAGGATGTGATGGCGCGGGAGGCCATGGCATCCACTCTCCTGGAAGGGGGCGTGGCCATGCCCCACGCCAAAACCGCCCATGTGCGCCAGATGGTCTCCGTGGTGGCCATCTTCCGGGACGGACGCTCCATCCAGGTGGAGGGAAAACCCCTGCGCCTGATCCTCCTGACCATCACCCCCAAGGACCAGGACAGCCCCTATATGCAGTACATCGCCCACCAGGCATCCCGCCTCTGCAAGCTGAAGAGCCTGGACGAAATCTGCGCCGCCCCCAATCCCGCCGCCTTGCGCCAGTTCTTCCTGGAATAGCGGCATCCCTCCCTGTCCCCCGGCGGCGGGATAGCCGTTATAGTACCGAAATTTCCCGCCTTTCCCCGCGCCCTCCCGCCCCGTCTCCCCGTCCGCGGGGGGCCTTTGTTTCCCGGGCGCGTCGCCCGTCCCCTCCCTCCCCCGGAGACCCCTTCCCTGGCAGGGCGGGGCGAGTCCTTTCCGCGGTTCTTTTCTGTTTCACGAGCGAAATATGGATGCCAGCAAACCCTACCCTTTGATCAATCCCCTGGAGTGCAAATCCTGCTCCCGCTGCGTGGTGGCCTGTCCCAAGCAGTGTCTGCGCCTGGGCAAGACGTTGAACGAGCGGGGGTATTGCCCTGTGGAGTATGCGGGGGAGGGATGCGTGGGTTGCGCCGCCTGCTTCTACAGCTGCCCGGAGCCAAACGCCATCGAGGTCCATATCCCCCAGAAGAACTAACCGCAGCCACCCCAGGAGCAACGAAGCAACCATGGCCAGCAAACTGGTAAAAGGCAACACCGCAGTGGTCATCGGCGCACTCTATGCCGGCGCCGACTGCTATTTCGGATATCCCATCACCCCCGCCAGCGAAGTCCTCCAGGAGGCTTCCAAATACTTCCCCATGACGGGACGGAAGTTCCTCCAGGCGGAATCCGAGGAGGCCTCCATCAACATGTGCTACGGCGCCGCCGCCGCCGGACACCGGGTCTTCACCGCCTCCAGCGGCCCCGGCATCTCCCTGATGAGCGAGGGCATCTCCTACTGCGCCGGCGCCCAGCTGCCCGTGGTGATCGTGGATGTGATGCGCGCCGGCCCCGGCCTGGGCAACATCGGCCCGGAGCAGGGCGACTACAACCAGGTGGTCAAGGGCGGCGGCCATGGCAACTACCGCTGCATCGTCCTGGCCCCGAATTGCGTCCAGGAGATGTGCGACTTCACCATGGAGGCCTTCGAGCTGGCGTTCCGCTGGCGCACCCCCGTTTTCGTGCTGGCGGACGGCACCCTGGGGCAGATGATGGAGAGCCTGAAGCTGCCGGAGCGCGCCCTGGCCCCCGTCGTGGATTCCTCCTGGGCGGTGGCGGGCACCCCGGAGACCCGGAAGAATCTGGTGACCAGCATCTTCCTGGATTTCGACCAGCTGGAGAGGTTCAACGACTCCCTCCAGGAGAAATATGCCCGGATCCGGGAGTCGGAGGCGCGCTGGGAGGAGTATCGGACGGAGGACGCCCAGACCGTCCTGGTGGCCTACGGCATCTGCAGCCGCATCGCCCGCAGCGCCGTGGACCAGGCGCGCCAGCAGGGCAGGAAGGTGGGCCTTCTGCGCCCCAAGACGCTCTTCCCCTTCCCGGAGAAGCGTCTTCAGGAACTGGTGGCGGGGGGAGTGGAGCGGTTCGTCTCCGTGGAGATGAGCAACGGCCAGATGCGGGATGACATTCGCCTGGCGGTGTCCTGCGCCGTCCCCGTGGATCTGGTGAGCCGTCTGGGAGGAAATCTCCTCCACCTCAATCAGATCATGTCCGTCCTGTAAGGAGGAGACCCAAATGTCCGAGAAAATCATTGCCTCCACCGGTCTCTACAAGACCTTTCCCCGGAAGGGCGGCGCCGCGCAGACGGCCACCCACTACTGCGGCGGATGCGGGCACGGGGTGCTCACCAAGCTCATCGGCGAGGCCCTCCACGACCTGGAGCTCCAGGACCGCACCGTGATGATCAGCCCCGTGGGCTGCGCCGTCTTCGCCTACTACTACTTCGACTGCGGCAACATCCAGGTGGCCCATGGCCGCGCCCCCGCCGTGGGCACGGGAATCTCCCGCGCCACGGACCAGGTGGTGATCTCCTACCAGGGAGACGGCGACCTGGCCTCCATCGGCCTGAACGAGACCCTCCAGGCCGCCAACCGGGGCGAGAAGATGGCCGTCTTCTTCGTGAACAACACGGTCTACGGCATGACCGGCGGCCAGATGGCACCCACCACTCTGGTGGGCGAAAAGACCGTGACCTGCCCCGCGGGCCGCGATCCCCTGAGCCAGGGCTATCCCATCCACATGTGCGAGCTGATCAGCGCCCTGAAGGCCCCGGTCTTCGTGGAGCGGGTGGCCCTCACCGACCCCGCCCACATCCGGCAGGCCCGCGCCGTCATCCGCAAGGCCCTCCAGATCCAGAAGGAAGGCCGGGGATACACCTTCGTGGAGGTCCTCTCCGCCTGCCCCACCAACCTGAAGATGTCCGCCGTGGACACCAACAAGTGGGTGAACGAGGTGATGACCAAGGAATTCCCCCTGGGGAACTTCCGGGACAACCAGGAGGCCGCCCCCGTGGAACGCCCCGTCTCCGATTTCCGCAAGGAAACCCTGGACAAGCTTTTCGGCGCCGCGGAGGAGACCCATCCCGCCCAGGAGCCCCTGCCGGACGTGCAGGTGAAGATCGCCGGCTTCGGCGGGCAGGGCGTCCTCTCCCTGGGCACCATGATCGCCCAGGCCGGACTCTCCGTGGGACGCACCGTCTCCTGGTATCCCTCCTATGGCCCGGAACAGCGGGGCGGCACCTCCAACTGCTCCGTCACCCTGGCCACCCATGAAATCGGCTCCCCCGTGATCTACCACCCGGACGTGCTGGTGGCCATGAACCGTCCCTCCCTGGACAAATTCAAGGCCGAGGTGAAGAAGGGCGGCGTGATTGTCTACGACGCCGTGATGGGCGTCCAGGAGATGCCGGAAGGGGTGCGGGGCATTGCGGTGCCCGCCCAGCAGCTTGCGGAGGAGGGCGGCAACCCCAAGGGCGCCAACACGGTCATGTTCGGCCTGCTGGCGGCTCTGGGCGTGACCCGTCTGCCCGCCGTGGCCTTCTCCAACGCCCTGGCGGCAAGCTTCGCCAAGCGTCCCCAGCTGGTGCCCGTGAACGAGCGTCTGCTGGAGTATGTCCGGCAGTGGGCGGAGAAGAACGCCTAGGTCCAGTCATCGGAGCCTCCATGCCCTCTCTGCCTAGAATCGACCTGCACGCCCACGCCTTCCATCCCAAGATCGCGGACAAGGTGGTGGCGCAGCTCCAGGAGCATTACCACATCCCCGCCATCGGCAACGGGCTGTGGGAGGACATGGTGCCCCGTCTTCGCCGGGCGGGCATCGACTACTCCACCGTGCTGGCCGCCGCCACCAAGCAGGAACAGGTGGAGCCCGCCAACCACTACGCCGCCTCCCTCCTGGGAACCCCCGGCGTCATCCCCTTCGGCACCATGCATCCGGACTACCCCCGCATGGAGGAGATGCTCGCCTATCTCTGGGACAAGGGAATCCGCGGCATCAAGCTCCATCCGGATTTCCAGGGCTTCCGGCTGGACGATCCCCGGCTGCTTCCCTTCTTCGGGGCGGTGGAGGGTCGCTTCACGGTCCTGGTGCATGTGGGGGACCGCCTTCCTCCCGCCGAGAATCCCTCCTGCCCCTTCAAGGTGGCGGCCATCAAACGCCGCTTCCCCCGGCTGAAGCTGGTGGCCGCCCACTTCGGCGGCGTGTGGCACTGGCCCTATGTGGTGGAGGCCCTCCAGGGACTGGATATCTACATGGACACCTCCAGCTCCCTCTTCGCCATCCCCCAGGAGCTGCTGGAGCAGATCTTCCGCGCCTTCCCCCGCCGGAATTTCTTCTTCGGCTCGGACTATCCCCTCTTCGACTGCGCCGAGGAGGTGGAGAGACTGCAGCGACGCCTCCGGCTTTCCTCCTCGGAGCTGGAGGAGATCATGACCAACGCCAATGCCCTGGATCTGACTTCGGGGGGATGCCTTCCCCTTCCCCCGCAGGAGGGCTAGGGTCTTGGGAGAGGGGGCGTCCTGCCGCCCTCGAGGGAGGAGTCGCCGAGGGGGAACGGGAATGTGTGCCAGGGAAGGGCAGGAAAGTTTCTGACAGGAGAAAAGATGAGAAGACGTGCCTTTACCATGCTGGAGTTTGGTGTGATGGCGATCATTGTCGTCATCCTGGCCTCCCTTTCCCTGCCCACCCTGACCTCCCTGCGGAGAAAGTCCGTCCAGGTCTCCTGCCAGGCCAATCTCCGGGAGCTGCTCATCGGGGCCTATCTCTATGTGGATGGAAGCCGCGGCTACCTTGTGCCCATGGAGTATGTGCCGGGCGAAGGGGAGGACGAGGTCTTCCGGGGACAGCCCGAAGCCTACGGCTGGTTCACTTTGAATCCCCTGGTGGTGGAATATCCCGAGACCTGGGGAGAGTGGCAGAATCATGTGGGAGACCCCACCATGGAGGGGGGACGAAACCTGATGCGCTGCCCGGAATGCACTCGGGAGAACCACAGCCGGAAGGAGTTGTGCTACCAGGCGTCCCCCGCCTCCGGATGGTCCCGCCGCCTCTTCCTGGAGTGCATGGGAAAGGGGATTCCCTATTCCTCCTCCCAGTGGAGAAAACTGGCCCAGCTCCGTCAGCCGGATCTCATCCCCGGGTATCTGGATGGCCTGCCCGCGGAAATGGCCAACGGCTTCGGAATGCTCCCGGAGTGGATGCTCTCCACCGAGGTGGCGAAAAAGGAGATCTTCCGCCACAACGGCAGGGTGAATATCGCCTTCATGGACGGACACGCGGAAAGCGTCCCCCTCCTGAAGGCCCTCGCCACCACGGAACACGGCGAGCAATACTGGAACAAGGAGTTCCAGTGGATCCCCGTGGAGGAATAGAACCCCCTCTTCAGACAAAAATCCTGGGGTATTTTGTTATAACTCGTTGTATTTCAAGGAGTTATAATATTATTCAACCTCGCCGCCCGCCGATTCCCCCGCCTCCGTCTGCTTGATCTTCGCCGAAAGCACCGCCAGGCCGCCGGCGATGACCTCCCGCTGCACGATGACGCCCGGGGGCACCTGGAGGCAGACGTTGGCGAAGTTCCAGATATAGCGGATGCCCAGGGAGACCAGAATGTCCGAGGTCAGCTGGGCGCCCACGGCCGGCACGCAGAGAATGCCGATCTTCGGGGAGAAATGCTTTAGGCGCGTGCGGATTTCCGCAATGTCGTAGATGGGAAATCCATGGACTTCCTTCCCGATTTTCGCCGGATCGGAGTCGAAGACCGACGTGATGGAGAAGTGATAGGTGGCGAAATCCGAAAAGCCCAGAAGGGCAGTCCCCAGGGCGCCCGCCCCCACCAGGGTCGCCGTGGAGGGACGATCCCACCCCACAAAACGCAGAATCGCCTCAATCAGCTCGTTCACCCGAAACCCATAGCGGCGATTCCCCCGCAGCCCCGTCATGGCAACGTCCTTCCTCACCAGAATATGGGGAATGTTCATGTAGGCCGCCAAATCCGCGCAGGAAATCCACTCCTCCCCCGCCGCCTGCATCCGCAAAAGGCGGTGCAGATAGGTGGGCATGCGACGCATGGTGGGGGTGCGGGGGAGCTTCATGACGAAGAAGGACAGGGGGAGTTGGGGGGTGCGCGATATGCTCTTAATGTATCATCCAAGAGGGGATATGCCTCATTCCCCCCCCGAATTTGAACGGGCTCCCCAGGAAGGGGCGGGGGAAAGGAAATGCCCCCCCGCGCACGGAGGAAAGCGCTGTCCCGGAGCGTCCCTTCTTTTCATCCCCTTGGGTTTGACGGCGCCGCCACCGTCGGGAGGCGAACGACAGGGGCGGGGCAAAAGGAGAATCCATCCCCCTGCCGCCCCCTTTTGCTCGAATCTTCGGGCAAAGGATTTGACTTGCAGTAACTGCAAGGTGTAGGGTAAGGAAACGCCTGGATCCGACGCGGGATTTTCCGTGGGAGCCCAGGCGGGATGTCGTGTCTTCAGTCTGAGGAAATCCGAAGCGAGAGCGAGGAAGATGAAGTCCTTTTTTCTGTCTTTTGTCATGTTGGCATCCGTGTTGAGTGCGAGTGAACCTTTGCGTCTTTCCTCCCAGGGTTTTTTCTCGGCGGGCGGCGCAGTGACCCTTCCGGTGCCGGGGGAATACGATCCCGGGAAGAATTGGCTGGATGTCTCCCGGGCGGGGAACACCTCCCATGTGGACCACGCCAGTGTCCTTTTCCAGATTCCCGAGGATGACCTGGGGTTGCCCATGGTCTTTCTCCACGGCTTTGGCCAGTCCCGTCTCTGCTGGATGGGGACCCCGGACGGTCGTGCCGGGTGGTCGGAGTATTTCCTGCGGCGGGGGCACGGGGTCTTTCTGGTGGATCAGCCCCGGCGCGGGGAGGCGGGGTCCACGGCGCGGATGCCTTGTGCCTTTCCCGATGCCCCGGGCCTGGAGGAGAAGGAGTATCTCCCGGGGGACCAGGCGTGGTATACCCATTTCCGCATCGGGCGCATTCCCCCGGAGCGCTATGCCGGCTCCCAGTTTCCCCCCGGGGAGGAGGCGTTGAACCAGTTTCTGCGCCAAGGCACGCCCAGCACGGGGGATTACGACGAGGCGCTGTTCGGGGCGGCCCTGGGGGAGGTCTTTCGCCAAGTCAAGTCGCGCACGGGCCGGAAGGCGGTGTATGTGACCCATTCCCAGGGAGGCCGGGTGGGCTGGGCCACGCTGCCGGAGAACGTGGCCGCCATTGTGGCGGTGGAGCCCGGGTTCTGCCCGGAGCCCGGCGGCGAGCACTTTGCCGCCCTTCTTGCCGCCCGGGTGCCGGTTCTGGTCCTCTTCGGGGACGGCATCGACCAGGGCCCCGAGGATCTCCACACCACGGGATTCTGGCGCAAGGTGCGGGATCAGTCCCTGGCCTTTGCGGAGGCCTACCGGCAGGCAGGCGGCGACGCGGAAGTCCTGGAGTTGCCCAAGGCGGGCATGCGGGGCAACAGCCATTTCCTCTTCCAGGAGCTGAACAGCGACGCCATCGCCGCCCTGGTGGAGCAGTGGCTGCGTCGGCATCTGCCCGTTTTCCCGTCATCGTCCCATTGAGAACATCCCCAAAAAACGGAGGAACTTTCCTATGAGCTACACCTTCCACGTTCCCACCAAGGTCCTTTTCGGGCCAGGCAAACTCCAGGAACTCCACAAAGAGACCCTGCCCGGCAAAAAGGCGCTCCTGGTCATCTCCACGGGAAAATCCACCCGCCTCAACGGTTCTTTGGAGGCCCTGAAGAAAGAACTGGCGCAGTCGGGGGTCGCCCATGTCCTCTATGACAAGATCGCCGCCAATCCCCTGGAGCCTGTGGTGCAGGAGGGGGTGGAGTTCGGCCGCCTCCACGAAGTGGATTTCGTCATCGCCTTGGGCGGGGGAAGCGTCATCGACGCCGCCAAGGCCATCGCCGCCATGATTCCCCAGCAGGGAGGCCGGGTGTGGGACTACATGGCCACGGGCACCTCGGAACACCGCCCCTTCCATGCCGCCCCCCTGCCCACCGTCGCCATCACCACCAGCGCGGGAACCGGCTCCGAGGTGGACGGAGGCTCCGTCATCACCAGCCCCGTCACCCATGAGAAGGCGGCTTTCTTCGGGCCTTGCCCCGTCTTGTCCGTGGTGGATCCCACGCTGATGCTGACGGTGCCGCCCAAATTCACGGCCTACCAGGGATTTGACGCGCTCTTCCATTCCACGGAGGGGTTCATCTCCAAATTCGGGAACGAGATGGCGGCCATGGTGGAGCGGGAGGCGATTCGCCGGGTGGCCCGCAGTCTGCCCCGGGCGGTGGCGGAGGGCCGGGATTTGGAGGCCCGCACGGATTTGGCTTTCGCCAACACCATGAGCGGATATTCCATGATGGCGGGCACTTGCACCAGCGAACACTCCATCGAGCACGCTCTCTCCGGGGAACACCAGGAACTGCCCCACGGCGCGGGCCTGATCATGATCTCCCTGGCCTACTACCGCCATCTCATCCAGGCGGGGGCGTGCCCGGAACGCTTCATCGAGATGGCGCGGCTGATGGGCAGGGAGGATGCCTCCCGCCCGGAGGATTTCCTGACGGCGCTGGAGGAGTTGCAGAAAGCCTGCGGGGTGGACGACTTGAAGATGAGCGACTACGGTATCCGGCCCGAGGAGTTCCCCGGCATGGCCCAGCTCGCCCGCAAGGCCGTGGCCCATCTCTTCGACTGCGACCCGGTTCCTCTTTCCGACCAGGATGTGGTGAAGATTCTCACGGAATCCTATCGTTGAGCCGTTTCCGGGAATGTCCCTCATGATGGAGAACCGGACCATCCAGATGCGCCTGTGGAAGGCGCTGCTGGCGGTGGTGCTTGTCCTGGGGCTGACCGCCCTCCTGGCGGCGTTCCTCTCTGCTTGAAGCGCCCCTTCTCCCGGCGACGCCGGGAACCGACCTTGCCCGTCCCCCCGAAAGGGGAGGGAGGGGGCGGCGTTGCGACCATGCCAAGAAAGAACACATTGAGAATCAAGATGTTGGCGATCCTGTTCCTCGTGCCGGCGGCGCTGGTGTTGGCGGGATGGGGGATTCTCCATTCCCCCTCCTTCGGACGATTGCCCTCCGGAAAGCGCCTGGAGCGAATCCGTCAGTCGCCCCACTATCGGGAGGGCGCCTTCCGCTATCCCGTGGAGACGGAGGTGATGACCTCCTCCCGGAACAGTCTGGCGGCGATGTGGGAGTTTCTCACCCAGCCCCGGCGGGAGACCCGGCCCGGAACGCCGGTGCCCGCGGAGAAAACGGACCTCCACGCCTGGTCGCGGCGGGAGGATGGCATCGTCTGGTTCGGCCACTCCTCCTATCTTCTGCAAATCGAGGGGAGGCGTCTTCTGGTGGATCCCGTCTTCGCCAAGGCGGCGCCCTTCCGCTGGATGAACCGCCCCTATCCCGGCACGGACCTGTGGAAGCCCTCGGATCTGCCTCCCTGCGACTGGCTCCTCGTCACCCACGACCACTGGGACCACCTGGATTGCCAGACGGTGAAGGAGCTGCAGCCCTCCGTCTCCCGGGTTCTGCTGCCCCTGGGGGTGGGGGAGCATTTCGCCCGCTGGGGATATCCGGAGGAAAAGCTCGCGGAGCTGGACTGGCGGGAAAGCATCGACCTGGGGGACGGCTTCACCCTCCATTGCCTCCCGGCACGGCATTTCTCGGGACGGGGCCTTCGCCGAAACCAGACTCTGTGGGCTTCCTTCCTCCTGGAAACCCCCGCCGGACGACGCATCTATCTGGGGGGCGACAGCGGGTATGGCCCCCATTTCCGGGAAATCGGCGCCGCCTTCCCCCATATCGACCTGGCCATTCTGGAGAATGGACAATACAATCCGGACTGGGCGCAAATCCATACCCTGCCGGAGGAATTGCCCCTGGTCTGCCGGGACTTGGGGGCGAAGGAAATCATCACGGTCCACCATTCCAAATACACCCTCTCCCAACATCCCTGGGACGAGCCACGGCGCAACGAGGACGCCCTGGAAAAGGAGGGGTTCTCCATCCGTCGTCTGGTCATGGGCAGGCCGGAAATTCTATGGACCCCGTGAGGACGCCCCGGGAAAAATTTCTCGAAAAAAAGAGTTTCTCCAGACCTTGCAAAGTGGCGGGACCCCGTTACAGTACGGGCATTATGCAAAATCCGGGCAACAATCCTACGACCTTTTTCTGGTGGCGTTGGCGGTGATTCCGTCAGGGCTGGATTGTTTGCGTCCGAATAAAGCGATAGAATCAGACTTGGCGGATTGAAGAAATCATCTTCAACCCGCTTTTTTTGTGCCGCATCCAGACCTGAATCCCAATCAGGACTGGGTGCGGTTTTTTTTGTTCCCCCCGCCACCCCCTCTTCCTCTTCTCCCCAAATTCTCCCCCTCCCTCAGGAGTCATCACTATGCAGGAAACAACCTTTAGCCGATTTCGAGAACTAGCCGCCACCGGCGAAGTGGTGCCCGTGTTCCGGGAAATCTGCGGGGACATGGAAACCCCTGTCTCCGTCCTGGAACGCTTCGTGGACGACGACAACGTGGTCCTGCTGGAGAGCGTGGAGGGCGGGGAGCTGCCCGGCCGGTACTCCTTCCTGGGCGTGAATCCCCACGGGCTCTTCCTGGTGCAGGACGGCGTTCCCTACCATGTGGCCCAGGGCCGCAGGACCGCCCTGAAGTTCCAGGGCAATCCCCTGAACGCCCTCCGCTCCCTCATCGGAGGAGAGCCCGTGGCGGTGGACGCCAGCCTGCCCCCCATGCCCGGCGGCGCCATCGGGTATCTGACCTACGAGGCGGCGGGACTCTTCGAGGAGCTGCCTCCCCCGAAGCGCCCCCTGGACGTCCCGATCTGCGCCTTCCTCCTCACCGATGAAATCATCGCCTTCGACAACCGGCGGCACACCATCAAGGTGATCCTCAATGTCCATGTCTCCCGGTTCCCGGGACTGGAGGAGGCCTACACCCATGCGCAGGAACGCCTCTCCGCCCTGACGGCACGCCTGCAGCGCCCCGTGGCACGGCACATCGCCGTCTGCCCGGGACGTCATGGTGAGCTGCATCCCGTGATGGCGAAGGGAGATTTCCTGGAGATGGTGCGGAAGGCCAAGGAGCACATCGTGGAGGGGGATGTGATCCAAGTGGTGCCCTCCCAGGCTTTCCAGGGGGAGAGCAATCTCCATCCTTTCCTCTTCTACCGCGCCCTGCGTATCGTGAATCCCTCCCCCTACATGTTCTATCTGAAGCTGGGGGAACAGGTCCTGGTGGGCTCCTCCCCCGAAACCCTGGTGAAACTCCAGGACGGCGTCTCCGAGGTGCGCCCCATCGCCGGAACCCGGCCCCGGGGCATGACGCCGGAGCAGGACCGGCAGCTGGAGGAGTCCCTCCTGGCCGATGAAAAGGAGCGGGCGGAGCATCTCATGCTGGTGGATCTGGGACGCAACGACATCGGACGCACCGCCGAGCCGGGCTCCGTGGAGGTCTCCCGCTTCATGCACGTGGAGCGCTACTCCCATGTGATGCACCTGGTCAGCAATGTGACGGGACGCCTCCGGAAGGACTGCGACGCCTTCGACCTGGTGGCCTCCGCATTCCCCGCCGGCACCCTCTCCGGCGCCCCCAAGATCCGGGCCATGGAAATCATCCGGGAGCTGGAGCCCGGGCCCCGGGGCGTCTATGGCGGCGCCGTGGGATACTTCAGCTACGACGGCAACATGGATCTGGCCATCGTCATCCGCACCCTGGAAGTGCGGAAGGGCCGTCTGACCGTCCAGGCCGGATGCGGCGTGGTGGCGGACTCCGTCCCCGAGACGGAATATCAAGAGACACTCAACAAAGCCCGCGCCCTGTTCCGGGCCGTGGAGTTTGCGGAAGGAGGACTGCGATGATTTTCATGCTGGACAACTACGATTCCTTCACCTACAACCTGGTGCACATGCTGGCGTCTTTGGGGCTGGAGGTGGAGGTGCGGCGAAACCGGGAGGTGACGCCCCAGGAGGTGCTGGCGCTGAAGCCCCAGGCCATTCTCCTCTCCCCGGGGCCGGGGCGTCCCCAGGAGGCAGGCTGCCTGATGGGGGTGGTGAAGGAGGCCATGGGCAGGGTGCCCCTGCTGGGGGTCTGCCTGGGCCACCAGGCCATCGGCGCCGCCCTGGGCGCCAAGGTCGTCCACGCCAAGGCCATCATGCACGGAAAGACCTCCCCCATCCGGCATGATGGCAAAGGACTCTTTGCCGGACTGCCCCAGGATTTCCTGGCGGTGCGCTATCACTCCCTGGCGCTGGAGCGGGAAAGCCTTCCCGCGGAATTGGCGGTGACCGCCGAGACCCAGGACGGGGAGATCATGGGGGTTCGGCGTTGCGTCCCCGGAGAGGCGGTGGTGGAGGGCATTCAATACCATCCCGAATCCATTTTGACCCAGGAGGGAAAAGAACAGATCCGTAACTTTCTTAAGGAGGCTTCTATCTCATGCTGAAAGATTTGCTGAAAAAAGTCGTGGCGGGGGAGACCCTGTCTGAGCAAGAGAGTTTCTCCATGATGGAGGGCATCTCCCAGGGCGAGTCCCTGGAGGCGGCGGCAGGGTTGCTGTCCGTGATGTCCTCCCGGGGCGAGGCCGTGGAGGAGTTCACCGGATGCACCCGGTTCCTCCGGGAAAACATGACCCCCGTCCGCTTCGCGGGACGCTGCGCGGACATCGTGGGAACCGGCGGCGACGGAGGACGCTCCTTCAATATCTCCACCACCGCCGCCCTGGTGGCGGCCGGCGCGGGAATCACCATGGCCAAGCACGGCAACCGGGCGGTCTCCTCCCGCTGCGGCGCCGCGGATGTCCTGGAGATGGCGGGAGTCCCCGTGGAGGCATCCCCCGAGGCGCTGGAACGCTCCCTGGCGGAGAACGGGATTGCCTTCCTCTTCGCCCGCACCCTCCATCCCGTGATGGCCAA
This sequence comes from Oligosphaeraceae bacterium, assembly GCA_051884615.1. Classification (GTDB taxonomy): domain Bacteria; phylum Verrucomicrobiota; class Lentisphaeria; order Oligosphaerales; family Oligosphaeraceae; genus UBA1724. The sequence goes on along the minus strand of JBJEVT010000017.1, from coordinate 24,029 downwards.
GGTGGCTCCCCTGCGGAAGGCCCTGGGCATCCGCACGGTCTTCAATCTGGTGGGTCCCCTGGCCAATCCCGCCCGCGCCCAGAACATGGTGGTGGGCGTCTGCCGGGATTCCCTGCTGACCCCCTTCGCGGAAGTGCTCCGGAACCTGGGCGTGGAGAATGCCATGATTGTCCACAGCGAAGATGGACTGGACGAGTTCAGCAGTCTGGCGCGGAACCAGGTGGCGCTGCTGCGGAAGGGGGAGATCACCCGCTTCGTGGTGGACCCGGAGAAGCTGCTGCCCGCCGAGCTGCGGACGGGCACCCTGGAAGGCGGGGATCCCGTGGAGAATCTCCGGATTCTCCGCACCATCCTCTCCGGAGAGGACCGCACCGCCCGCCGGGGCGCCGTCCTGCTGAATGCCGCCGCCGTGTGCCTGGTCTCCGGCCTTGCCGGGAGCCTGGAGGAGGGCATTCCCCTGGCGGAGCGGTCCATTGATGGCGGCGCCGCCCTGGAGAAGCTGGGGAGGCTGGCTCAATGAGCGGCGACATCCTGAAGACCATCGTGGAGCGGAACCTCCCTCTGCTGGAGGAACGCAAGGCGAAGCTTCCCCGGACCCTGCTGGAGAAGCAGGCGGCCGCCGCCCCGGCCCCCCCCTCCTTCCTGCAAGCCTTCCTGCCCGCCGCCACCCCTCGGGTCATCAGCGAACTGAAGGCGGCCTCTCCCTCCCGCGGCGTCATCCGGGAACCCCTGGAGGTCCCCGCTCTGGCGCGGGAGCTGGAGGAGGCCGGCGCCGCCGCCCTCTCCGTGCTGACGGAACCCCTCTTCTTCCACGGAAGTCTGGAGAATCTCCAACGGGCGGCGGCCGCCTGCCGCCTGCCCCTGCTTCGGAAGGATTTTCTCCATGATCCCTACCAGCTGCTGGAGGCCAAGGCCGCCGGCGCCTCCGCCGTGCTGCTCATCGCCGCCATGCTGGAGCCCGACCGGTTCCGGATGCTGTGCCAGGAGGCACGCGCCCTGGGACTCCAGGTGCTGGGAGAGGCCCACACCCCCGAAGAACTGGAGGTGGCCGCCCAGGCCGATCTCCTGGGGGTCAACGCCCGGGACCTGAAGACCTTTCACACTTCCCTGGAGACCTCCGCTCGGCTCCTCCGGCTGGCAGCCGAGCGCTATCCCGGAAAACCCCTCATCGCGGAAAGCGCCGTGGCGACCCGGGCGGACATGGAGATGCTGGCTTCCGCGGGCGCCCGGGGATTCCTCATCGGGGAGACCCTGATGAGGGCCCCGTCTCCCGGAAGCAAACTGAAGGAGCTGCTGGCATGAAGCTGAAAATCTGCGGATTGACCCGCCAGGAGGATCTTCCTGCGGTGCGCGCCGCAGGGGCGCAGTATGCGGGCTTCATCCTGGTGCCGGAGTCCCCCCGGCGGGTGACCGAGGCACAGGCACAGGCGCTCCTGCCCCGATGCCGCTCCCTGGGGCTGAAGCCCGTGCTGGTGGTGCGGAATCTCCCTTTGCCCCGCCTCCAGGAATTGGTGGGCGTCCTGCGGCCGGACGTGGTCCAGCTCCATGGTGCGGAATCTCCCGAATACGCCGCCGCTGTGACGGGGGTGGAGGTCTGGAGGGCGTTCTGCCTGAAGGACGAGGAGACGCTGCGCCAGGCCCTCCGCTTCCCCTGCCAGGCGGTGCTGGCGGATTCCGGCGGCGGCACGGGCCGTCCCTGCGCCTGGAATCTGGCACGGGAACTGGCCGCCCGACGCCCCACTTTTCTGGCGGGGGGACTCTCCCCGGACAATCTTCAAGAGGCCATCTCCGCGGTCCGGCCCTACGGCGTGGATCTTTCCAGCGGCGTGGAGGAGGCACCGGGAATCAAATCACACACAAAACTCCAACGGTTGGGAGAATGCATGCAATGAACACACACTACGGAATCTACGGCGGGCAGTATGTGGCTGAAACCCTCATGGGCGCCCTCCAGGAACTGGAGCGGGAGTACTTCGCCGCCCTGAAGGACCCCGCCTTCCACCAGGAACTCCATGAACTCCTGAAAAACTACGTGGGCCGGGAATCCCCCCTCTACCACGCCAAACGCCTCTCCCAGGCATGCGGCGGCGCCCAGATCTACCTGAAACGGGAGGATCTGAACCACACCGGCGCCCACAAGGTGAACAACACCCTGGGACAGGCGCTCCTGGCACGACGCATGGGCAAGAAACGCCTCATCGCCGAAACGGGCGCGGGAATGCACGGCGTGGCCACCGCCACCGTGGCGGCCCTCTTCGGCATGGAGTGCGAGGTCTTCATGGGCGCCGTGGACGTGGCGCGGCAGGCCCCCAACGTGGAGCGGATGCACGTCCTGGGCGCCAAGGTGCGCTCCATCACCGAGGGCAGCCAGACCCTGAAGGACGCCATGAACGCCGCTCTCCGGGAATGGACCGCCACCAGCCAGGACACTTTCTACCTCATCGGCACCGCCGCCGGCCCCTATCCCTACCCCATGCTGGTGAAGGAATTCCAGTCCGTCATCGGCAAGGAGGCGCGCCGCCAGTGCCTGGAACAGTGCGGACGCCTCCCGGACGAGGTGGTGGCTTGCGTGGGCGGCGGCAGCAACGCCATCGGCATCTTCGCCGGCTTCCAGGACGATCCCTCCGTCCAGCTGGTGGGCGCCGAAGCCGGCGGTCTGGGCTTGGCCACGGGAATGCACGCCGCCAGCATCAACGGGGGAAAGGTGGGCATCCTCCACGGAATGAAGGCTTACTTCCTCCAGGATGAACACGGCCAAATCCGGGACACCCATTCGGTCTCCGCAGGATTGGACTACACCGGCGTGGGCCCGGAACACTGCTTCCTGGCGGATTCCGGACGGGCCCGCTACACCGCCATCGAAGACCACGAGGCCCTCCACGCCTTCGACAGCCTCTGCCGCCTGGAAGGCATCATCCCCGCCCTGGAAAGCGCCCACGCCGTGGCACAGGCCATGAAGGACGCCGCCACCATGAAACCCGATCAGATCATCATCGCCAATCTCTCGGGACGGGGGGACAAGGACATGGACAACATTCGCCAATACAAGGAGAAACATGGACAGAATCGCTAGCATTTTCCAGGGCAAGAAGCCTCTGGTGGTTTTCACGACGGTGGGGTATCCCTCCCTGGAGCGCAGCCGGGAGGGCCTGGAGGCCGCCATCCGGAACGGGGCGGACATCCTGGAGCTGGGCGTCCCCTTCTCCGATCCCATGGCGGACGGTCCGGTCATCGCCAGCGCCTCCCAGAAGGCGTCGGACCAGGGCGTGACCCTGGAGCAGGTGATGGAGGTGGCTTCCCAGGTGCGCCGCGCCCATCCCGACGTGGGCCTGGTCCTCTTCAGCTACATGAATCCTCTCTACCACTACGGTCTGGAGAAGCTCTGCCAGAAACTGGCCGCCCTGGAGGTGGATGCCATCCTGCCGGTGGATCTGCCCCTGGAGGAGCGGGAGGAATTGCTGACTCCCTGCCGGAGGAACGGACTCCACCTCATCCCCCTGGTCTCCCCCCTGACGCCCCCGGAGCGCGCCACGGAGATCTGCCGGGACATGACGGGGTTTGTGTATGCCATCAACGTGGCTGGCGTCACCGGCGCCCGGAAGACTCTGCCCCCGGATCTCCCGGGGATGATGCGCCGGCTGAAGCAGTGCACCAGCCTTCCCGTGGCCTCCGGCTTCGGCATCGCCAGCCGGGAGAGCGCCAGGGAGGCCGCCGCCTGTGCGGATGGCGTCATCGCCGGCTCGGGCTTTGTCCGCGCCCTGGAGCAGGATGTGGAAACCGCCGGGCGCTTTGTCCGGGAGCTGGCGGAGGGCATCGCCGAGGCATAATTCCTCCCGGCTCTGACTCCCGCGCCGTCCCCGGGCCTCCTTTCCCGGGAAATTCCATGGAAAACCCTGGGGCGGCGTTGGAAAAGTGCCGTAAGTGGTTTACTTTTTCCTGGTTTTCGGAGATTCTCCCCTCCGAACTTCCTGCATCGCATCCCCCGGCATGCCGCCGGCGTCCTCATCCTCCCTCCCCTCCCGCCTTTCATGGGAGCGGGGCAGGGCGGCAGGGGATTTCCCCGGGCGTGCCGGGCGTCTTGTTCATATCACACACAACTCCCAATCCCGGGACCGCCCCGCGGCGCGACACCCCACGGGATTCAGGACACACATTGGAGACTCCTTTTGTGGGCACCAATTTCGGAAATCTAGGTAGTCTGGGCGATTTCTTCAAGCAGACGGGAACGGAACAGCCCTGCCGCGTGCGGGGATGCAAGAACACGGTGACGGTCTCCCAGGAGCAGGCGCTCTTCGGAAAGGCCCACGGAGGACGGGGAGAAGGGGGGAAGATGTGCGAGGCCTGCTGGAACTTCTACCAGGACGCCCAGGACAAGCAGGTGCCCTGCTCCAAGGCCGGCTGCAAGAACACCTGGACCTGGACCCGCTTCCAGCAGCTGGAATCCCACGTCCGCGGCTTCGACACCCCCCCCCGCCGCCTCTGCCCCGCCTGCGCCGAAGAGGGGAAGGACAAGAAGGATGTGCAAGTGCCTTGCCGGGTGAAGGGCTGCAAGAACACCTGGACCTGGACCTCCAAGATGCAGGTGGAATCCAAGGACAAGCGCCCGCCCCGCCGGCTCTGCCCGGAATGCTTCGCCCAGTGGAGCAAACTCCAGGACCAGGAAATCCCCTGCCGGGTGAAAGGCTGCAAGAACACTCTCTCCTGGACGCGCATCCAGCAGCTGGAGTGGCTCAAGGAGGGACGCAAGGTGGAGAATCCCCCCAAGAGAATGTGCCCCGCCTGTCTGGAGAAGTTCAATCTGCTGAAGCCCATGGAGGTGCCCTGCCGGATCAGCGGATGCTCCCATACCTGGACCTGGCTCCCCTTTGAACAGCTGGAAGCCGCCGTGAATCTCCCCCTCCCCGCCAAGGAGAAGGAACCCGCCCCCGCCGTGGAACCCGCCCCTGTTGTCGCGGAACCCGCCCCTGTTGCGGAGACCGCCCCTGTCGCCGCGGAGACCGCCCCTGTTGCGGAGACCGCCCCTGTTGTCGCGGAACCCGCCCCTGTTGCGGAGACCGCCCCTGTCGCGGAGACCGCCCCTGTCGCCGCGGAGACCGCCCCTGTTGCGGAGACCGCCCCTGTTGCGGAGACCGCTCCTGTGGCGGAGCCGAAGGAGAGCGAGAAGAACAATCCCTTTGCCCTGCTGCCAGACTTAGCGCATTTGTGTGCATACGTGGCGGCGCCGAAGGAGAGCGAGAAGAACAATCCCTTGCATCTTCATCCCCCCAAGCGGATGTGCAAGGAGTGTTTTGCCTTCTTTGACAAGGCGAAGGATTTGGAGCAGCCCTGCTGCAACCGGGGTTGCGAGGGCAAGTGGATCTGGACTCGTTCCCAGCAGTTGACGGCCCATATTCACGGCCACGACCAGGCCCCCTTCCGCATGTGCGAGGAGTGTCAGAAGGCGCTGAAGGAACGGAAGCCCGTCCAGGAACCCTGCCAGGAAGCCGCCTGCCAGGGCACCTGGACCTACGAGCCCTCGGAACAGTTGAAGGATGCGCTCCTGAAGCGCCAGCCCCAGAGCCGCCACTGCCCTTCCTGCGCCAAGTTCCTGAAGGAGCATCCTGCCCAGGAGCTGGTGTGCGAGAAATGCGGCAAGAGCTTCTCCTGGACCTCCCACGAGCAGCTCCTGACCCATCTGGGGGTCTTCCAGAAGCCCGCCTGCTGCGCCTCCTGCAACACCCGGGAGCTCCAGGAACTGCCCCCGCCGCCTCCTGTCATCATCCCCGCCGCCCAGACGGCCTTCCGGGTGGAGATTCCCGCCGGCGGACCCTGGCGGGAGAATGGCATCGTCCGGGATTGGCCCGAGGGAATGACCAACGAGGAAATCGACCGCCTGGAGAAGGCGGGCCAGCGCGTGGTCTTCCTGGGGGATGATCTGGTGGCGGAGGAGGCGGGCACGCCCTCTTTGCCCGCCCTCCTGGAAGCGTCTCTCAAGGGCGAGGAGGCATGGAAGGATTGCGCCGTCCTCAACGCCGGCATCCGGGGATGCACCACCGCCTTGGGCACTCTGCGCCTGGGACGGGATGTGGCGCCCTTTATGCCCCATCTGGTGGTCTTCTCCTTCTCCTTCGCCGACGCCCGGGCCAGCGCCGCCCAGGAAACCGGCGAGGCCATGACCCGCCTGGGAGAGGAAACCCAGAAGCTGCTGGACGCCCTGAAGGAACTGCCCAGCCATCCCAAGGTGGTCTGCTGGCTTCCCCATCCCGTCTATCCCCAGCAGGAAAGCAATGCCCTCTGGCGGGAGAATCTCTCCCCGGATGTCCAGGCCATGAACCGCTATGGGGCCGTCCTCCGGAATCTCAAGGCGGTCTGCGACAAGAATCAGATTGCCGTGGCGGATGGCAAGGCCATCTTCGACATGCAGGGACAAAAGACCGCCATGGCGGGAATGGCCACTTGGAACCGCGCCAATGCGGAGGGCTGCAAGGCCCATCTCCGGGCCATCCTGGAGGCGTTGAAAGCCTAGGCAGGGCGCAAAAGCCAGAATTGGCAGCCGACGACGCCCGCCACAGAAAGCGGGGGGGGGAGGGCGTCGCCTTGCGGCTTGCGGAAAAAGGAATGGCGGCGGCGCCTTGCCGTCAGTCGTCCCTGTCTGCCTCCGGGGTCCCGTGACCCCAGCAAGGATTGGTTATGCAGAAGACCATGGATCTGACCACGGGGAGCATCCCCCGCAAGGTCATACTCTTTTCCCTGCCCCTCCTGGGCACCATGATTCTCCAGCTGCTCTTCAACGCCGTGGATGTGGCGGTCGTGGGGCGCTTCGCCTCCCATCGCGCCCTGGCGGCAGTGGGCTCCACCTCCTCCTTGATCGCCCTGCTGGTGAATCTCCTGGTGGGGATCTCCGTGGGATGCAACGTGGTGGCAGCCAACGCCTTCGGCGCCAAAGACCGCCCCAGGCTGGACAAGGTGCTCCACACCGCCATGACCTTCTCCCTGGTCGCCGGCGTGCTCCTGGGCATCCTGGGCATCCTTCTGGCCAGACCCCTGCTCACCTGGATGAACACACCGCCGGATGTGCTGGACGGGGCTGTCCTCTATATGCGAATCTATTTTGCGGGGATGCCTTTCCTGCAAGTCTACAATTTCGGCTCCGCCATTCTCCGGGCCGTGGGCGACACCCGGAGACCCTTCCTTTTCCTGGTGATCTCCGGCTTCCTGAACGCGGGCTTGAATCTCTTTCTGGTGGCTTTCTGCCACCGCACCGTGGACGGAGTCGCCCTGGCCACCATCATCTCCGAGGCGCTGGCAATGGTGCTGGTCTGGCGGGCGTTGGGGAGCATCGGGGATGGCGTCCGTCTGGAGTGGCGCAGGCTGGGCATCCACTGGGGAATCCTGGGGAAGATTCTGGCCATCGGGGTGCCTGCGGGCATCCAGTCCTGCTGCTTCTCCTTCTCCAATGTGGTGATCCAGTCCGCCATCAACTCCTTTGGCTCCCAGGGCGTGGCCGGCTGCGCCGCCGCCCTGATCTGGGAATGTCTCGTCTGGACCGGCTCCTATTGCTACAACCAGACAGCCACCAGCTTCGTGGCGCAGAACCTGGGCGCCCGCAACATCCCCCGGGTGCGCTCCTCCATCCGGTGGTGCATCCTCATCGGCACCACCACCCCCGCCGTCCTGGGATTGCTGGGCATCCTTTTCGCGGCCCCCCTTCTCCGAATCTTCAACGACGACCCCCAGGTGATCCAGTGGGGCATCCAGAGAATGCGGGTGGTGCTGAGCACCTACGCCATCCTGGGGGTCATGGATTCCTTAAGCGGCGCCATCCGGGGCACGGGGCGCTCCGTCTTCATCACAGTGGTGATGCTGGTGGGAGTCTGCGGATTCCGGGTCCTGTGGACCAAGCTTGTCTTCCCCTGCCATCCCACCATCTCCTTCCTCTTCACCTCCTATCCGCTCTCCTGGCTGATTAGCCTCATCCCCATGGGCATCTACCTCCATGCCCTCCTGAAGAAAATGGAGGACATGGGCGTGACGCCGGCGGGAACCACCCCCGGCGCCGCCTAGAGGAGCGCTCGAAAAAGCCTACTTGTCGTAGATCTCGTGGATGAGGGAGGGGTCCTTCCCGATGATCTCCAGATACCGGGCCAGCAGACGACGGGCGGACCCCCACTCGGTGTTGGGGCTCATGCAGCTGAAAAACTCGTAGGTGATGATCCGCTCCACCAGGGGAGAAGCCTCCTGGAGCTTCATATACAACGTGCGGTAGTCCGCCTGACGGAACACCGCCGGCGGCTCCCCGTGCCCCGGGAAGGGACGCTGGAAGGTCTCGATGTTGCTCCATAGCTCGATGCCGCAACGGCGGAAAAGCTCGCCCACCTTGATGTACCACTCCGAGAGACCATTGTCCTCGATCTTCCCATAGTGGCAGGCGGGGGCGGCAATCTTGTCCTGGGGCGCGCAGTAGTCCAGCAGACCCGCCACCCGCTCGTAGAAATACCGCCCGTAGATGTCCACCCACTGATCCACGGTGTATTGCTGGCGCATGTCGCCCAGGGGTCCCCGGAAGGAGGGGGACATGAAGGTCTTCATCTGGGGGAAATTGGCCCGCATATACTGGAGCACCTCCGTGCAGATGTCCAGGAAATTGAAGTGCCAGGGCAGGGCCTCCAGGGTGACGTACAGTCCCTGGAAGCAGGGATGCCCCGCATATTTGGCCACGGTGCGGTCGTAGTAGCGCTTGTTGTCATCCACCTCCTTCTTCCAGTCTCCCAGATGGAGATTGGTGATGCCCTGGGGTCCGCCCAGGAAGAGGCGCATCCCGTATTTGTCCGCCAGCCGGAAGACCATGTCCAGGAGATTCTCGTCCTCGGGCCAGGTGGTGGAACGGGGATCCTCCGCCGAAAGACGCACCCCGTTCTGCTCGCACTCCGTGCGGATGACGAAGAGCTGGTCAATCCCCATGGCCTTCATCATCTGGAAATCCTGCTCCCATTCCTTCAAGCCGGAATTCATGATTCCGGTGTCGGAGATGAGCATGTTCACAAAGGTGCCCGTGATGGGCTTCAAGGTCACGTTTTTCAACATATTCGAGAAAAGAAAAGGAAGAGAAAGTCCCCAAGGGAAAACCGAAATGCCCGTACCATAATACTTTCCTCCCCTTCTCCCCACAAACGGAAGGGGAAAGCGAGATGCCCTGGATGCTCTTGAGGAGCTAGCGCCTTGGAAATCCGGGACTTGCTCCCGAAAGATAGACCCGGGGCGTGCCTGGGCGGGGCATCCCGCCTGGGGAAGTTGGTTCCGGGGACGCCATGGGGAGGGGGCCAACAGGGCATTCTCTCCCCGGAGGCGGAACCGGGAACAACAAGGCATCCGGAACCGGATGCCGGAACGCCCCCGCCCTCCGTGTCCTCCGGGGTGGGCCGCAGGCGCCGACCTGTCCTCTGTGTTCCGCGGCAGCCCCCCCTCTAGAGAAGCAGACTAATGAAAGTTGGATGTCCCTTTTTCTCCCAGGAACACGGCGCAGGTTGGCCCGGCCCATAGGAAGAGGGGATCTTTCTGGTTCCAGGAGATCTGGGAGACCGGGTGACAGGTGCCGCGGAACTCAATTTCCCAATCCATCAGGAGGTTCCCGGAATGTTGGGGATCCGGCTCCTTGCGGCAGAGGCGGATTCCCACAGACTCTTTTGCCTTGGTGTCCCGGTGGGTGACGGATTGAAACAGGGTGTTCCGTACCTCTCGGGTGCTCACCTCGAATTGGGAGAGAGGGAAGCACAGGATGTCCTCCGGCGTTTCACTGCCCCCAGGGGAAGTGAACCTGGGTTTGGGTTCCAGGAAGAGAATCACAGCGGGCTCTCCTGTTTTCTTCCACTGATAGCGAACATCCCGGATGTTGACGGGTTGTTCCGAGGGACGGCACCCCACCCCCGCAACGCCCCAGAAAAACAGAAGAAGGGACACCTTCCAGAAATTCTCCATCGCCAGCCCCGCCTTTCCACCGGCACTCTTGTTCATCCACTCTGCGCTCATCTGACTTCCTCCCTCCCTAGTGAAACATCCGTCGCCTTCCATACATCCCTCCCGCCACCAGCAGAAGTCCAACGCCGAGGAGCACCTTATGCCCATGTCGGCGCAACCATCCCCAGCTTTTTCGGAGGGGCGTTTTCCATGCTCTTCCCAAGAAACTCCTGGCACTTCGGGATCTTTCTCTCTCCCGTTCCAGCAACATAAGAAAATCCGAGGCGGAAAGCACTTCCTCATGGAGGTTGGGAGGGGTGTCAAAGACGTGGGGAAACTCCTCCCATTGAGGGGAAAGATTGCATTCTCCCAGCGTCTGCTGGAAAAGATTCGCCCCCTCTTCCCCAAACTCCTTCCGCAACACCACCACTCCCGAGGCCTTGTCCACCAGGAAAACACGAATGCAGGGACGATTCCGAAGAAATGCCTTCAGCCGTGCGGCATTCTGCTCTTCCGTCGGGACACCATCGGGAGGAACGAAGGAGGGCGCCGGCAAATCCACATTGGTGAAGCCTCGCAAGGCCATGGGTTCCTTTTTCAACGACTCCGGCATCCGCATTTCCACCTTGATGCAGGGACGCCCCCGATATTCTCCTTCCCCGATGATATACTCCGAATACTTCAATTCCTTCTCATAGATGGGTTCTCCCAACGCCATGACCGTATGGAGCCGAAGAAAATATCCCCCTCGAACCCCGTAATCCTGGGGAACGGAATAGGCGAAAACACCCTCCCCATTCTCCACAAAGCGGAGCCAAAGCCCTTCCTTGCGATACAACTCCAGAGCACGCAGCATCCCCTCTTCCGTGTGCCGCTGGTAGTAGATGGCGTGAGTCAGACCGGAAAACTCCGGATAGACGGGCGACTTCAGGGACACTACACAATCCGCCTGCCGCGTTTGACGGAAGGCATTCTCCAAAAGCTTGCGCCCCTCCTCCTGCTGGGGCGTCACCGACCAATCCCAGGCAAGAGAAGCCCAGCCCCACAGACAAAGGCACAGAATCAACAATCGCCTACCGCCCATTACGGATTATTCCCTTCAAAAACATGATTGGAACAGTCCATACTTTCGTCATCATACCGGGGCATCCAATGATGAGTTTCATGGAGACCTTCCTCATCCTCCCAGGTGACACAGCTATAACTGAACTTTTTCTGGCGATAACCATTTCCCTTTTCCAACGAAAGGAAATGGGACACTGCGGTCAACCCCTCAACCTCGAAGAAGATGGGAATCCGAATCACGGGGACGCCATCATCATCCAAGGACCAATAGGAGTCAATTTGAGATGACCAGTGGCCAAGAAGGGCAGCAGACTTGTAAATATGCGTCTCGGAATATGTTTTGCTTGCCTCCCTGCACTCACAGCGAATGATAGGTGTAGAATTGGAAAACAGAATTATCTCCGAAGACAGAAGGGGATAAATAGACAAACCAACAGTAACAAAGAACACAAGACTCTTCATCGCTACCTCCTAGTTTTCTTAGGGAAAGGATAAACGATTCAATCAATCATGCGAGTACGATAGCACACATAAAAAAAAAGGCAAGTCGGCTCCCTCCGCTTGCCCTCAAAAAAAGTATAATATTTATAACATATTGATATTCAATGAGTAATAATATTATACAAAGTTCTTTGAGAATCAAATCTTCTGTCGGCGAGAAGTCTTTGGAGGCACTCTGCGGCATTCTGCGACCCTGTGGAGCCGAAACGTGCTCAAGAGATCTAGGTGTCCTGGAAAATTCAGGACCAGTCTACAGAAAATACAAGCCGGGGGCGTCCCCCGGCAGGGCATCCCGCCCGGGGAAGTTGGTCCCGGGGACGCATGCCGGGGAGGGGGCGCCCAACAGGACATTCTCTCCCCGGAGGCGGAACCGGAAACAACAAGGCATCCGGAACCGGATGCCGGAACGCCCCCGCCTTCAGCCCTCCGTGTCATCTGTGTCGCCCGGCTTGCCGGGCGCCGACCTGTGCTCTGTGTTCCCGCGGCAGCGCCTCTGTGCGTCCTGTTGGGGGCTACTGGTTTTTCTTTTTCCCCTTGGACTTGGGGCGCTCCAGGATCTTGGTTTCGATATGCTCATCCTCCTCCCTGCCTTGGCGCAGGGAGAGATTGGCGTTCTTGACCTGCATGGTCTCCACCGTGGGCACGCCCAAGGAGCCGCCCAGGCTTCGCTGGTTCTCCAGGGCGGGAGTGCCGGCCAGAACCAGTTCCGGCGCCAGGGCCAGGGGACGATGTTCCAGCTGGGCCCAGCACTTTTCCCAGGCTTCCTTTTGCTCCGGCGTGGGTTCCAGTGCCTCCTTTTGCAGCGTCCGGAGAACCCGGAGCAGGGCCATCTGGCTTTGGAGCTGGGTGGTCTGTCCCCGCAGGGTGAATCCGTAGTCCGCCAGATTATCCCGGTGGAAGTGGAGATATTCCTCTGGACGGGGGAGGATGGAGGCGTTTTCGGGAATCATCCGGGCCTGTTGCTGGAAGACCCAGAGGGGCCAGATGTCCTGGAGAAGGGGGAGCGCCTCCTGGGAATTGTTCGTCTGGAGCAAGGCCAGGACGGCCAGGGCGAGGATGTGGGAGCGCTCCGCGGCATAGGTCATGCTGGGGAAATCGGGATCGCAGCCGAACATGTCGGGCAGCGGGGGCATCAGGGTGGGGGTGCCTGCCGCCGACAGAGCCAGGCGGGTGAGCTGGGCCAGTCGACGGGGGGCGTTGGCGTCCAGATCCTGGGAGAGGAAGATGGCCAGGCCGGGGGTCTCGGGCATCTCCTGGGGACGGGTGTAGGCCCACTCTCCCAGGGTGTCCCGGAGCAGGGCGAGATTCTGGGCCAGCATCTTGTCCTCCTCGGCGGGTTCCGCAGGCACCTGTGCCTGGAGGGCCAGGCCCGCCAGGGCGGCGGCCTCCACCGCCTCCCCGGAGGCCATCTCCACCACTTCTCCGTCGGAGAGCTCATAGAGGGGGCGCAGCGTGGGATATTCCAGGGCGCTGACAATGCGGCCGTCGGGATTCACCTGGGTGGAGATCAGCCGGGTCAGCTGCGTGCGTTCGCCCTGGCAGCGCAGCCCCACGGGATCCTTGGGGGGAAGGGCCTCGGCCAGACGGGTGAAGGCCAGCAGGGCCAGGGCATTGGTCTTCAGGGTGCTGACCCGCCGGGGTTCCTCGAACTCCAGGGTGTCCTCCTGCCGGTCTCCCTCCACCACCAGGGCGAAAAGACGCTGGGAGGCCTTCTTCCGTTCGCCGCCCGCCAGCTGCCCGTTCTCCAGACGCTCGTGGGGGTCCAGGTGCTTGGTGGCCTTCAAAATCGGCTGCACGGCGCATTTGGCGGCCTCCAGAAGCTGCTTTCTGGGGGTGTCCCTGGAGAGGTCGGCGGCATCCAGGAAGGTGAGGACCAGGGTGGCCTGGTCGGCCAGGGAGGTGGTGCCGTCGAGGCGTCCCGCGAACCATTCGGGGAAGGGGGACTTGAGGGTGCCGTCCTGGGGGGAGAGGAGGGCGGCCAGGGCCTGGGCGGTCTCCAGGATGGTCTTTTCCCGGGGCTGGTCCACCTGGCGGGCGGGGCGGGCGCGGAAGAGTCGGCGCGCCCCCTGCCGGTCGGCGAAATAGCTGTCCGTCTCGAAAAGGGTGACCTTGAACGGCGTGGTGGCGGCCCCCATCTTCTGCCAGAGTCCCAGGGAACTCCAAAGATTCGCCTCGGAGATGAGATTGCCGATGCGGGGCACGGAGAGCTGGCGCTGCTCCGTCATGAGACAGCGCCCCACCAGCTGCTCCGGGGGAAAGGCGAAGGCGGCGGTGCGGTCGAAGGCCAGCCCCACCACGCTGGACAACAACAGACGGGAGGCATTCACTTGAAAACGCTCCACCGGCAGGGTGGCCTGGACAATGTCCAGCCGCAGAGAGTCCCAACGGTCCGGGTGCTCCAGCTTCTCCTTGACGCTGCGGGGCAGCAACCGGTTCTCCTTCTGGGCCAAGGCGACCTGCGCCCCCAAGTCCGCCTGGACGGCGGCGATGTACTCCGGACGGCGCTTCTCCAGAATGTCCAGCAGGAGGGCGAGGGTGGGACGGAAGCCCCTGCCCGCCGCATAGTAGGTTCTGGCGGGGAAGCATCCGTCTCCCAGGGTCAGGAAAAGAACCCGGGGCGCCTTGTCCTGGGGCAGGGGGGCGGCCTTGAGGCACTCCTTCACGGGACGTCCCGCCAGGAGCTCCTTTCGGAGAAGAGCGGTGAATTCCACCAGCTCGGCCTCGGAGCAGGCCAGGGGGGCCTTCACGTCGGGAAACCACGACGGTTCTTCCTGGGCGAGGAGACTCCCTTGCACAATCAGAAGAAGCAGAAGGGCGGCGCGGAGCAGGCGTGAGGTCTTCGGCATGGCGGGGACTGGCGGTGGAGGGTGACAAAAATCCCCTCCCGGGAGGCAATCTCCGGGGAGGGGGAGGGAACCAGGGGAGCTACAGGAGCTCGGCGATCTGGACGGCGTTCAGGGCCGCGCCCTTCAGCAGCTGGTCTCCGCACAGGAAGAAGGCCAGGCTGTTGGGGGAGGAGAGGTCATAGCGCAGACGCCCCGCCAGCACATTGTACTGCTCGTTGGATTCGCAGGGCATGGGGAAGTGGTTCTCGCCGGGCTCGTTGACGATGGTGAGCCCAGGAGCCTTCTGCCAGGCATCCAGAGCCTGCTCCAGGCTGACCTTGTCCTGGAACTCCAGCACCACGGACTCCGCATGGCTGCGAAGCACGGGCACCCGGACGCAGGTGGGGCAGACCCCGATGGCGTCGTCGTGGAGGATCTTCCGGGTCTCGTTCACCATCTTCATCTCCTCGGTGTTGTAGCCATTCTCGCCGATGTCGGTGTTGTGGCTGAAGACGTTGAAGGCATAGGGCCACTTGAAGACCTTGGGCTCGGCCTTGCCCCCCGCCAGCACCGTGCGGGTCTGCTGGACGAGCTCGTCCATGCCCTTGGCGCCGGCGCCGGAGGCGGACTGGTAGGTGGACACCACGATGCGGCGCACCCGGGAGAGGTCGTAGAGGGGCTTGACGGCCACCAGCATGATGATGGTGGTGCAGTTGGGGTTGGCGATGATGCCCTGGTGCTTCTTCACATCCTCGGGGTTGACCTCGGGCACCACCAGGGGCACCTGGGGATCCATGCGGAAGCAGCTGGAGTTGTCCACCACCACGGCCCCGGCCTTCACGGCGTTGGGGGCGTATTCCCGGGAGATGGAGGCGCCTGCGGAGAAGAGGGCCACGTCAATGCCCTGGAAGGAGTCGGGGGTCAGTTCCTGGATGGGGTATTCCTTGCCGCGGAAGAGGGCGGTCTTCCCCACGGAGCGCGCGCTGGCGAGCAGACGGAGCTCCTTCACGGGGAAGTTTCTCTTCTCCAAGGTCTTGATCATTTCCACGCCGACGGCGCCGGTGGCGCCGACAACGGCAACATTCATGGGACGGATGGCCATGGGGCTGGGTTCCTTATGCTGGGGAAAACACGGGTTGGGGGAAAGGGGGGATTGGGAATCAGGCCTTGAAGCCGTCCGCCATCAGCTGGGCGACCTTCTTGGCGAATTCCCGGGGATTGTCCACGGGCTGGTTGTCCATCATGCGCGCGGAGGCGAAGAGCAGGTTGGCGGCATCCTCCAGCCGGGGATCCTGGGGATTCTTCTCCAGGAGGGTGCGGAGGGTGGCCATGAGGGGATGGTCCGGGTTGATTTCCAGGATCTGCTTCTGCTCCGGCACCTCCTGCTTCATGGCACGCATCATGCGCAGCATCTGCTGGCTGAGGGCCCATTCCGCATCCACCAGGCAGCAGGCGCTGTCGGTGAGACGGGTGGAGAGGCGGACCTCCTGTACCTTGTCCTTCAGGAGCTCCTGGAGGCGGGTGACCAGGGCGGAGTTGGCTTCCTTGGCGGCCTTCCGCTCCTCCTCCTTCGCCTTCTTCTCCTCCTCGCTCTCCAAATCAATCTCGCCCTTGGAGATGTCCTTGAGGGGCTTGCCCTGGAAGGATTCCAGGGAGGGAATGACGAACTCGTCCACCGGGTCGGTCATCAGCAGCACCTCGTATCCCTTCTTCTGGAAGGCCTCCAGGCGCGGGGAGTTCTTGGCGTTGGCCAGGGCGTCGGCGGTGAGGTAGTAGATCTCCTTCTGCGCCTCGGGCATCCTCTTCACATAGTCCGCCAGGGTGGTGCGCTTGCCCTCCTCCGTGGCGGTGGAGGCGAAGAGGAGAAGGTTCTGGAGTTTCTCCCCGTTCTCGAAATCCTCCCGGAGACCCTCCTTCAGCACGGCGCCGAAATTGGTGTAGAAGGACTCGTAGCGCTCGGGGGCGTTCTTCTGGAGATCCGCCAGGGTGTCCAGGGTCTTCTTGACGATGTTGCGCCGGATGAGGGTCAGGGTCCGGGCCTCCTGGAGCATCTCCCGGGAGACGTTCAGGGGAAGGTCGGCGGAATCCACCACGCCCCGGAGGAAGCGGAGGAAGCGGGGCAGCAGCTGCTCGCAGGAGTCGGTGATGAAGACCCGGTGGACGTAGAGCTGGATGCCCCGGGGAGTGCCCTCGGAGACGAGCATGTCCCACATGGGCTTCTGGGGAATGTAGACCAGGGCCTTGAAGTCGGCCTGGCCCTCCACGGACCAGTGCATGGTCTCGAAGGGCTCCTGGTAGTCATGGGAGAGATGACGGTAGAACTCGTCGTATTCCTCCTTCTTCACCTCGGCCTTGGGCCGCAGCCAGATGGCCTTCTGGGAGTTGAGGGTCTCCTCCTTCAGCACCACCTTGGGGGGGACGGGCTTGCCCTCCGCATCCTTGGCGGGCTTGCCCTCGTCGTCCAGCACGGGCTCCTGGTGCTCCACCTCCATGGTGATGGGGTGCTCCACGAAATCGGAGTATTTCTTCACGATCTTCCGGATGCGCCATTCCTCCAGGAACTCGGTCTCCTCCTCCTTCAGATGGAGAACGACATCCGTGCCCCGGCTCTCCTTCTCCACCGTCTCCAGGGTGTAGAAGCCGTCGCCCTGGGAGACCCACCGGGTGCCTTTGGCCTTGTCGCCCGCCCGGCGGGTGATCAGGGTGACCTGGTCGGCCACCATGAACGCGGAGTAGAAGCCCACGCCGAACTGTCCGATGAGTTCGGGGGAGAGCTCCTCCTTGTTGTCCTTGAGCTTCTCCAGGAAGTTCCTGGTGCCGGAGTTGGCCACGGTGCCGATGTTCTTCTCCACCTCCTCGGCGGTCATGCCGACGCCGTTGTCCCGGATGGTGAGGGTTCTGGCCTCCTTGTCCGCCACGATCTGGATTTTCCACTGGGGGTTGTCTTCCAGGATGGAGGCATCCTTCAGGGCCTCGAAGCGGGCGCGGTCGATGGCGTCGGAGGCGTTGGAGAGGATTTCCCGGAGGAAGATCTCCTTGTTGGAGTAGAGGGAATGGATGACCAGGTCCAGCATCTGCTTGACCTCGGTCTTGAATTCATGCTGCGTGCTCATAGAGAATGAGGAATGGGGTGCGTTGGGGAAAAGGGGAGTTTATTCCAGGAAGTGTTGGAGTTGTTCGGCGGCCTCCTGGAGGGTGCCGGGATAGGGGGAGCCGCCGCCCAGCACCACGTCGCCGGAGAAGGAGGAGCAGCGGAGGATGGAGAGCAGCTCCTTGACCTCGCCATTGCCCTGGGCGAGGCGCATGGGCGTGCCATCCCATTGGGCGTCCGCCAGATCCAGTTGCCCGATGGTGTGGATGAAGCGGCCGGTTCTCCAGGACTGGAGGAAGGGGTGCTCGCCGCACCGGGCGAACTCCACGGGGGAGAAGGCCAGGTGCCGTCCTCCCTCCGGGAAGAAGCGCGCCAGGGCATCCCGGGTGCGTTGCCCGTCGGCGCTTTGGTTGCCGAGGAGCACCTGGTGCCCCGCCCGTGCCAGAAGGGAAAGGACCTCCGGAGAGGCGACCGCCCCCAGGGGCAGCACAATCCGGGAAATTCCCGCCTCCCGCCAGCCGGCGGCGCTCTTCTCCACATCCCCGGGCAAGGCCGGCACCCGAAGGGAGGTGACGGCGAGCCCCGCCCCCTGCAACTCCTCCACCGCCTTCTTCAATTCCCCGGCGGGAAGGAAGGCCATGGGACGGCCCTGGAGATAGTCCAGCTCGATGGCGTCAATGCCCGCCTCCTGCAGATGCTCCACCATTTCCGGAAGATAGCGCCCGCAGAGCCGGGAGGAGGCGGCCAGACGGAAGGTCTCCCGGGCGAAGAGGTCTCGCCGGATGGCGGCCCGCTGTAGGACACAGTCCCGGCAGCTGGGGTTCCGGCAGAGGGCGAAGGCGGGATCCTCCTCCCCCACTTCCTGGAGACATTCCAGCATGGCCTGGGCGTCCAGAAGACGCACTTGGGCGTTGCTGATGCGGCCCACTTTCATGACGCCGGCCTGGCGCAGGAGATAATCCAGCCCGATGAAGTCCCGGTGGGGACCGGGATAGCACCGCCAGGAACGGGTGATCTCCTTGCCTTTCTTGTCCCGGGAGGTGGTCTGGACGGTGCGGAGATAGGGGAGCTCCAGGAGAGCCTCCGCGGTGTGGAGCATGGTGTTCCTGTCCAGGTCCACGCCCAGCAGACAAATCTGACCGCCCGCCTGGGCGATGCGAACGAAGGGACTGCCCTTGCCGTGGGCGGTGTCCGCCTTCAGATGTCCGGCCATGAGCTTGGCGGCCTTCTTGCCCACCGCCGCCAGGGTGCCCACCGGGGCGTCGCTGATCACCGCGTCCTTCCGGGCGCGCACCAGCTCCGTGATGACCCCCAGTTTGCCAAAGACCGGCACCACCAAGGTGCCCTCCGGCCCCAGGGCGTCCAAAAACGCCTGGATGACCCCCTCCGGCCCCTTCTCCACAGGGCCCAGGCTGACAACGGAACTGTGCAACATCACGATGCCGCCGGGGACAACGCCCAAATCCAAAAGGGCACGGGTCAACTCTGCAATGGTCAACATAGAAAATCCAGGAAAGTCCAGGGGAAAACGGACGGTGACGGCGCCAGGGAAACGCCCCGCCGCCGGGAAACTGCATAAGATAATGCCTCATGGCCTTGCGTCTCAGGAGAAATCCCCTAGGATTCCCTTCCTCCCCCCCCGCCCTCGGGAGGAAAGAGAAGGAGGCCCCGCTCCCATGCCCGGGACCCCGCCTCTGCCCATCTCTCCTCGCGCCGCCGGCGGCGGGAGAAGCGCCGGACAGGGGAAGGACAGGCGGCGCCCATGGCGCCGAATCCCCAAGGACATCGGGGGGACAATGCCCGGTTTCCCGGAGAAATCCGCCATCGGCGTCCCCAAAAGCGGATATAGTACGACCATCGCGTTCCAATGGCGGGGAACTCCCCGCCAAGCCATGCTTTCCCGGGGGCGAAACGGTCTCGACTGGAAAGGTAGAACGCGGGCTGCATGCGGAGGATGATCGTTGGCCTCCTTAATCATCGGTCGAAAAAGTAACTGCGAACACTCAGTACGCACTCGCGGCCTAGTCCGTGACGTCTCCTCCGGGATGCCTGATAACGGTTGAGGCGCAAGCATCAGGCTGGCCAGGAGCCCCGGGCAGGCGGGGGAAACCAGCGAGAAAGAACAGCACGCTGCTTCCATCGAAGGATGCCCGACACCAACGCGATGGACTAAGATCGAAGCTCGGGATAAGCATGTAGAGGCACGCGCGACGTCTCTTCAGGACCGGGGTTCAACTCCCCGCGCCTCCACCAGTTTCCCCCAAAAAACTCCGTCCATCGACCATCGGTGAGCGGAGTTTTTACTTTTCTATAACTCTCTGTTTGCCAGTCAGTTACGTCTGAAAAATCCCCTGCCCGCGCGCCCCCCATTCTCGGGACAGGCATCTTCGTATCCCACTGCCATCCCTTGCGCCGTCTGCCTCGTCGGGACAGCGCTGGACGTGAGGAAGGGGCGGTGGTGCTTCCACCTCTGGACTTTGGGGACCATCGCCTGGCTCGTCATCGACCTCTGGGGCCGCCTGGATTCGCATGCGTGCCTCGACCTCGTGCGGCCCGCGCTGGCGCTATGGGGCGTTGTCGCCTGGAGCCGGGGACAATCTGCCTATTTGGCAAGCGAAAATAGGCAGATTGGCATTGATTGGGCAGATTATCAGCCGTTAAGCTCGCACCTGCCGCGTTCCGCGGACCTCCTGATGGAGGGCTATCGGAGTTCCTGATTTCGAGAAGGAACGTGCAGTAGAGGCTCTGCTCTGGCGTCCGGCAGGTGTGGGCGTCCAGAGTTCGCTCTCAATGGCGAGCCTCACGAGCTCCCGCGTGTTGGGGGGGCCTGCGCTGCATCCGTCCCTCGCCGTCGTGGCCTTCAGCCACGATGTGGAGTGGTTCGAGTCGGACGGCACGGCCGAGACGTTCTGAGAGACCAACAAGCGCTTCAGGCGCAACGGCCACGAGGCCGCCAAGGCCGAGTTCGGCTGGTACAATCCCCGCCGCTGGATCGTGATGAACCAGGCGCGGAGGTTTGGCAACTACTGCCAGAGGCTCGGCTGGTCAGACTGGTTCAAGTGCCATCGGGACAGGCTGAAGGCCGGAATGGCCGCCGACACCACCGGCGACGGCCAGTAGCCATTACATCCGCTCCCTGGCGAGGATTCCACCGGGGGCAATTCCCTAATCCATGGCAAAATACTCAAGGTCTTTTCTACGCATCAGCTCTCTGGGGGACATCCCGCCTTCCAGGACGTGGGCATCCATCATTGACTCGACATCATCGGGAAACTCATGGAAATGCATTTTCCCATCTTTGTCTTCAAACTGGATGAAGTCGCCCTGCGAGAATGAGTACTCAATGCCATTGAAGCCAATTCTCACCTGATTCCAGCCAGGGCATTTTATGTAATCGTAAAACACCTCTTCCCAGGTGTCGAATTCATGTGTCTGCGAGTAGTTCATCATTTTTTGTAGTCTCCTTTGAATCCCGCGGTCTGGATGAAGGCGGTCACTGCGGAGGCGCGATGAGCGCCGCAAGCACCGCACGGACGGGCGCGAGTTCTGCATACTATGTCTGCGAGACGGACACCAAGTGCGATGTCCACTGCTGCCCCTTGTGCAGCATCCACGACCAAGGACATGGAGGCGGCGGTCACGGAACAGCTCGACAAGTTGTTCCGCACCCGATGGTTGTGACGCTCGTGGCAAGGAACCACGGGACTGGCACGGCGGAGGGCATATTGGCATTCAATGACATCCACGACTTCTGGAATGACCTGATCCCTGCCGAGTGCCAGCGCCTGGTCGCACTGTTGGTGCGCAGTGTCACCGCCTGCGAGGACGGGCTGGAGATTCTGCTCAAGACAGAGGGTCCGCCGCTTCGCGGGGATGAGCAACGGAAAAGATGTCCGACATCCGTACCGTATCCCGCATCACCAGCCTCGGGGAGCCGACGGCCATGCGGCAAGCATCGATTGCTAGTTCAGCGACGACGGCGGGCATTGGCACTCCATCGGGACGAGGAGGTGGACGCATGGCCGCATCACTCTTGCCACACGGCATAGGCGTGCGGACTGTCAAAGACGGTTTCCTGTCCGCGAGGATGCCCCGAAGTCCTCGTGCAGGGGATGGCGGCTAACGCCACGTCGCGGTCAAGGCGTCATTCCTCTTCACTGGCATCGCTGGGCTCATCGATGTCGATTGCGATGTCCCGATATAATTTGTTGTTCCGAATTTCCGGGGCATTTCCAATAAAAGCCTTGCCCGCCTCTTGATCTCCTTGTAATTGCCACATGAACCAAGCGGTTACATATCCATCCGCCGAATAGAGCATTTGTCCATGTCCAGCGTCAATCCTTCTGAGCATTGCCTTTGAGGATGGTATCTTGTCATACATTTCAGTCATTTTCTCCAAAGGGATGACAAAACGTGTCTCAAAATCGTCATTGACTCCCGCCATCATCAACGTCGGCACTTTTATCTTTTCCAGGTCATATTTCCAGCCAAATTTATGGGCAGTTTCCTCATGTGTCGGAGACAACGCCACGGCTGTTCTGTATTTGTCGCTGTATCTCGACATGGAGATGGCGGTCAACACCCCCGCCCCGCCTTGCGAATGTCCTGTGATGCCAATGTTCGCCAAATCCAATTTGCCATGAAAGAGGCTGTCGGCATTGCTATTTTCAGAGGCAATCAAATCCATTGTTTCCTCTGCGGACTTGCCGAATCCCGTGCTGGGGTCGTCATTGCCGACAACAACAAATCCCCAAGAAGCCAGGTGTTCGAACAACGCCTTGTACTTCTTTGGCAAGACTCCTGTGCCATTCAACATCACCACCACTGGGTATTTCCTATGGCTGGCGTTTAACTCCTCCGGGTAAAAGATATAAAAGTTTTTCCCCGCGGTCCCAGGGACATTTTTCCTTGCCATGAGTACGTTATCATTGCCGATGGCCAAATATTTCCCTTCGATCTCTCCCCCTGTTTTCACTGTCTTTGTATAGTCATTGGGGGTCATGGGAATACAGGATGGCATGACCAGAAAGATGAGAAATAAAACAACGGGTATTGAAATTGCGATTCCCATGACCTCTAATCGCTTTTTCATCCTTCCAATCTCCTTGGGAATGGAACAGTGGCATAATATGCGGGCATTGGGACTGGCAACGACCATCGCCGGACAACGCAATAATATAATGGTTTCATAGTCCGCATTCCCCGCGAACACCCCAGGAGAAATTCAAAGTATTGTGAAGTGGGCCGCGAAAGCGACAGGGAAGCATTGCCGCCCTTGGCGATGCCCGCGTGACTTCTGCAGATTGCGGGACATCCTCATGGGGGACGGCTTTTTGAACGTGGGGGCGAACCTACGGGGGAAAAGCAAGCACTGCGGCCATTTCCATGCTTGCCTCATGTGTCTCCTGATGCTCCTTGAAATCCATAGACAATCAACCACTGCAAGAGATTAGCATATCCATGCAGGCAGTAAAATCAACTCGCAAGGTCGAAGTTTTGCCACTCCACATCCGCCTGGCCATATCCCTCCTCCGCGGCGCCCTCCGCCGGCGCAAGACGAATATGGCGCAGGATAGTTCCCGGCTCATGGACTTTCCATGTATTGAAGCAATTTCTGCTGGATATGAGCACATTTGTCGTCGAAAATAAACTTTTGCCAGTTTTCCCATGAAAAATACTGGCTAGGATGTTGTGAAAACTTCAGAGGTATTTGCTTGTCGTCAATCAAAACATTTACTTCGCGTGCGTTTGTGTGTCCGATTTTTCCACAAAAGTGAACTTCATCGTGCGTAATGCCAGCTTGGTCTAAATACCAAGGCAAATATTTGGCAGCTGCACTTCCCGCGAACCAGCACAAATCCGGCTTTAATATTCCTAAAACTTGCTTGATAACCTTCCAGCCAGTTATCATATCTTCGAGATTCGGGCGCTCTTTATCATACCCTGATTCCTTCGGCGGAAATTTCATTGGCCGCTGAACGATATTAACAAATGCTAATGCAGAACATAGCTTTTCACGCTTCGTTCGAGATTCCTCGCCTAGCAAATCACTTGAGACCAATACACGGAAAATATTGTCAAACGTTGGATTATTGTGCCGCCCTCCATGATTTGTCCATCCTGCTTCATACCCAAGCATGGGATACTCGGCAAAAATTTCCCGTGTCGAATACTTGTCCTCCATGTATTCTTCTTTGCCTTTAAGGGCCTCTTCGTGGGTTGCCTTATTGGTATAGTGCGATTCAGCCACAATTAGCACGCGTGTGTCCTGGAAGTTCTTTCCCACCCAGGGGAGCCAGGTCAGTCCCTCTACAGCAGCAAAAAGCTTGTCATACTGTGTGGTTAATGCCTTATCGAATTGTTGTTGATACCATGTTGCATCGGTATCCTCTATGGATTTCTCAAATACCAGCTGGTCGTTCTGTTCAGACATGATGGTCCTTCCTGTTGTTTTATGTTTCATTCAAAGTTTTGTTTTTCAAGTGTTCCTTGACCTTTTTCGCCACGTCCATCAGCGCCGGCGGCTCGCAAGCCCACTTCTCCAGCGGCTTCATGTCCCATCCTCCGTCTTTTTTGCTTTGCGGTTGTTTAGTGCCACCAATGACTCCGTGGCC
>JBJEVT010000016.1:166153-194670 GCA_051884615.1 Oligosphaeraceae bacterium | reverse complement strand
GACGCCGCTCTGGCGGCTCTCTCCGCCGAGCAGGGCGCCGTGGACGTGACCGCCAAGAACAACGTCGACCTCAATGGCGAAGTGCTGGCCACCGATGTCACCGTCGCCGCCGAGGAAGGCACCCTGACCGTCGGCGCTCCCGTCACCTCCACTGTGGATGACGTGGATCTCTCCGCCGGCCTGAACCTCCTGGTGAAGGACGTGGTCACCGGTCAGACCAACGTGAAGCTGTCCGCTCTGAACGATGTGGACGCCATCGCCGCCATCGAGGCGGTGGACGGCGACCTCGTCGTGGAGGCCGGACGTGACATCACCGTGGACGACCTCACCGCCGCCAACGGCGCCGTGACCGTCTCCGCCAAGAACAACGCCACCCTCAACGGCGATGTCCTTGCCAAGAGTGTCCTTGCCACCGCCGCCGAGGGCAAGCTGCTGTCCGTCGGACCCATCACCGCCACCGAGGGTGACGTGAGCCTGAACGCCGGCCATGACGTGGAGACCACGGCGATTGTCACCGCCGAGCAGGGCGATGTGAAGATCCAGGCCGGTCGCGACGCCACCTTGGCGGATCTCTCCGCGGAAGAGGGCGACGTGATCGTCAACGCCAAGAACAACGCCACTCTCGGCGGCGAAGTCGTGGCCAAGAATGTCCAGGCCATCGCTTCCGAAGGCAAGCTGCTGACCACCGGTGTTGTCACCGCCACCGAGGGCGACGTGCTCCTGACCTCCGATCTGGATCTGGAGACCACCGATGATGTCGCCTCCGCGAAGGGCAACGTGATCGTGATCGCCGGCCGTGACGCCTCCCTGGCGGCTCTCACCGCCGAGCAGGGCGACGTGACCATCACCGCCAAGAACAAGGCCGTTCTCAACGGCGAAATCCTCGCCACCACCGTCACCGCCACCGCGGAGGAAAGCGACCTGACCGTCGGCGCCCCCGTCACCGCCACTGTGGATGACGTGACCCTCTCCGCCGGTCGGAACCTCCTGGTGAAGGATGTGGTCACCGGACAGGTCAACGTCACGCTGTCCGCCGAGACCGATGTGGACGCCACCGCCGCCATCAAGGCGGTGGAGGGCGACATCACCGTGGAGGCCGGACGGGACGCCAAGCTGGATACCCTCACCGCCGAGCAGGGCGACGTGACCGTCACCGCCAAGAACAAGGCCGCTCTCAACGGCGAAATCCTCGCCACCACCGTCACCGCCACCGCGGAGGAAAGCGACCTGACCGTCGGCGCCCCCGTCACCGCCACTGTGGATGACGTGACCCTCTCCGCCGGTCGGAACCTCCTGGTGAAGGATGTGGTCACCGGACAGGTCAACGTCACGCTGTCCGCCGAGACCGATGTGGACGCCACCGCCGCCATCAAGGCGGTGGAGGGCGACATCACCGTGGAGGCCGGACGGGACGCCACGCTGGCCACCCTCACCGCCGAGCAGGGCGATGTGACCATCGCCGCCAAGACCAACGCCACCCTCAACGGCGAAATCCTGGCCAAGAACGTGCTGGCCACCGCCGAGGAGAACAAGCTGCTGGCCATCTCTCCCATCACCGCCACCGAGGGTGATGTGACTCTGACGGCTGGTCTGGACGTGGAGACCACGGCCGATGTCACCGCCGAACAGGGCGACGTGACTGTGAACGCCGGACGGGACGCCACGCTGGCCACCCTCACCGCCGAACAGGGCGCCGTGACCGTCAACGCCAAGACCAACGCCACCCTCAATGGCGAAATCCTGGCCAAGGAGGTCGCCATCGACGCCGAAGAGGACAAGCTGCTGGCCACGGCCCCCATCACCGCCACCGAGGGAGATGTGACTCTGAAGGCCGGTCTGGATGTGGAGACCACGGATTCCGTCGCCTCCGAACAGGGCAATGTGAAGGTGGAGGCCGGACGTGACGCCATTCTGGCGGATCTCACCGCCGCGATGGGCGATGTCACCATCAACGCCAAGAACAACATCGACCTCAACGGCGATGTCTATGCCACCACCGTCACCGCCATTGCGGAGGAGGGCAAGCTGTTCGTGGACGCCCCCGTCACCGCCACCGAGGATGATGTGACCCTGGCCGCCGGCGAAGACATCCTGGTGAGAAAGGCCGTCACCGCCCAGGGCAATGTCTCCCTGGACGCCGAACATGATGTGGACGCCACCGCCGCCATCGAGGCGCTGGAGGGCGACATCACCGTGGAGGCCGGACGCGACGCCAACATGGATGACCTCACCGCCGAGCAGGGCGCCGTGACCGTCATTGCCAAGCACAACGCCACTCTCGAGGGCGAAGTCCTGGCCAAGGAGGTCGCCATCACCGCCATCGAGGACAACCTGCTGGCCAACGAGGCCATCACCGCCACCGAGGGCGACGTGACCCTGACCGCCGGACACGACGCGGAGACTGTGAAGGCCGTTGTCGCCGAGCAGGGCGATGTGAAGGTGGTTGCCAGACGTGACGCCACTCTGGCCGACC
The DNA here is from genome assembly GCA_051884615.1 of Oligosphaeraceae bacterium. Classification (GTDB taxonomy): domain Bacteria; phylum Verrucomicrobiota; class Lentisphaeria; order Oligosphaerales; family Oligosphaeraceae; genus UBA1724. Next base: position 192,197 of record JBJEVT010000016.1, on the reverse strand, counting down.
TCACTGCCGAGGAGGGCCAGGTGCTGGTCGCCGCCAAGAACAACGTCAGCCTCAAGGGCGAAGTCCTGGCCAAGGTTGTCAATGTCACCGCCGAGGAGGGCGATCTGTCCGCGGCTGGCACTTTGACGGCCACCGAAGAGGATGTCGTTCTGACCGCGGGGCAGGACATGGTCACCGCGGCCACGGTCACGGCCAAGAGAAGCGTGAGAATGGAGGGTGGACGTGACGTCACCACCAAGGCTCTCGTCCATGCGGAGGAGGGCACCCTCTCCATCAAAGCCGGCCGGGATGCGACGCTCAGCGCTCTGGTTGCCGACAAGAACTTCTTGTCTGTGAACGCCAAGGACAACGCCACCCTCAATGGCGATGTCGAGGGCTCCGGCATTTCGGTCTGGGCGAACGAGGGCGACCTTGTTGCCTATGGCAAGCTGACCTCGAGCAGTCTCATCGTCTTGGGTTCCGGAAGGGACCTGAAGACGAAAGCCGAAGTGGTGGCTCAGCATACGGTGTACATCGACGCCGGCCGGGATGCGGTGCTCAGCGCTCCCGTCACCTCCATCGCCAGCAGCATCAATGTGGACGCCGAGCGCGACGCCACCATGGACAAGCTCACTGCCGAGCAGGGTGATGTGCTTGTCATCGCCAAGGACAACCTCGCCTTCACCGACGAAGTCCTGGCAAAGAACGTCAAGGGCATCGCCGAGGAAGGCGACCTGACCGTTGACGCTTCCATCACCGCCACCGTGGGCGACGTGACCCTGACCGCTGGCGAGGAGATGGAGCTGGATGGCGACATCACCGCCCAGAAGAACGTGACCGCCGTTGCCAGAGAGGATCTGACCACGACCGGCGACCTCACCGCTCTCGAGGGCAACCTGGTGGTGAAGTCTGGCACGGATGCCACTCTGAAGGGTGACCTCACCGCCGAGCAGGGCACTGTGGAGGCGGAGGCGAAGAACGACCTGACGGTGCGCGGCAATACCCTGGCCTCCGCCGTGTCGTTCACCGCCGCCGATGGCGATCTGTACCTGGAAGGCGGTATCCACGCCACCACCGGCGCCATCCAGGCGCTGGCCGGCAGCGACATCCGCGTCGCCGCTGTCCAAATGGTGGCCGACGCCGACAAGGTGGACCTCTTTGCTCACGAGGATATCCTCTTCCTCGGTGGCAACGATGTGCAGGGCGTGGGTGTCAAGATGGAAGCCAATACGGGTGACATCACGGTCAGCGGCTCCCTCTCCGTCACCTCCGGTGCGGACACGGAGCTGATTGCGGGTGACGACCTCACGCTCAAGCTTGGTAACATCACGTCCGCGGAGTCCACGAAGTTGAGCGCCCAGGGCGTGTTGACCATGATGGAGTCCTACACCGAGTCTGGCGACAATCTCACGATCACCGGCCAGGAGGCCGTGGAGCTCGCCGATGTCGTCAACAACGCCGGTGGCGACATCCAGATCTCCTCCTCCATGGGCAGCGTGCAGTTGACGGATGCAGAACTGGAGGCGGATGGCGCGAACGGCATCTATGTGAGCACCGCCGATGGTCTCAAGGCCGTCAATGTGGACATGACCGCCACCGAGGCGGACGTGGACCTGTCCGCTGGCGAGGGTCTGGAGCTGGATGGCGAAATCACCGCCCAGGAGAATGTGATCATCACTGCGGGTGATGAGGCCGACCTGTCCGCCGACGTGCTGGCCAAGAACGGCAGCCTCCTTGTGTTCGCCGGCGAGGATCTCTACTCCTCCGGCACCCTGGAAGCCACGGAAGGCAGCGTGTTGCTCATGGCTGGAGACGAGATGGGCCTGTCCAACACGGTGACGGCGGGTCTCGACGTGATCGCCCTGGCGGAAGAGGGCGACCTCTCCACTACGGAAGGGGCCGACCTCACTGCCAAGAATGGAGACGTCCTCCTCGCCTCCGAAAAGGGCAGCGTCTCCCTGTGGGGCGACGCCACCGCCGAGAATGGCAACATCGACGTCTATGCCTACGACGACCTGCTGGTGGCGGATTCCTCCACTCTGGCAGCCCAGAACGTGAGCCTCTCCACCACGGATGGCTCCGTCATCAACGAAGGCTCCATCCTGGCCAATGGTCTGGAGAACTCCGCCATCCTCATCGAATCCGCCGAGGATGTGGAGAACGACGGCACCATCCAGGCCGGACTGCGGGTGGACATCGTGGCCGCGGGTGATGTCGCCAATGACGGCGCCATCCAGGCCGGCACCACCGACACGGAGCCCTTCACGCCCGAAAGCGTCATCTCCTTCGAGGTGGGCGGCGACATCGAGTCCACCGGCTCCCTGGCCGCCGAAACCATCCTGGGCCTCGCCCAGGGCGACGTGACCATCAGTGGCGACGTGGACGCCGACACTCTGAATCTCCACACCACCGAGGTGGACGGAGACATCGATGTGTCCATCACCTCCAGCCTGAAGAACCTGGTCCTGGTGACCGATGGCGATCAGTCCGACATCTCCTTCAAGGGACGCGACGTGGATGACCTGGTGGCGGAAACCAACGGGCAGGACGCCGACATCGCTCTGATGGGCCGGGATATGTTCGTCCGTCGCGCCGTGGCGCAGGACGGCAGCGTGTACCTCGAGGGTCGCGACCTGGTGGTGAAGGAGCTGGCCGCTCTGGAGAACGGCGAAGTGGATGGCGCCGACGGCGCCGCCCATGACGCCACCATCATGGCCAGAGGCGACGTCCACCTGCTGAAGAAGGTCACCGCGGACGCCAACGTGAAGATCAACGCCCAGGGCTCCATCACGGATGAAATCATCACCGTCATCACCAGCGGCGAGGATACCACCCTGGAGAGCGGCGCCTTCATCGGCACTCCCGAGGAGGCCAATGCCGTCCGCGTGGATGTGGGCGGCAAGCTGACGGTCAACGCCAAGCCCGGCACGCCCAAGATCAACATCTTCGCCTTCGTGGAAGGCACTACCGGCGATGGAGAAATCCACACCGACAGCGCCTCCATGCCCGGCCTGGTGATCTTCAACGCCGTGCCCTGGATGGGAACCTGGAAGCAGATGGGCCGCCTGGATCGCTCCTACGCGGAGATGTTCACCTCCACGGCGGATCTGCTGACGGTCTTCAGCCTCTCCAACCCGCTGACCAGCAACTACCTCTACTTCCCGCACACCGCTCTGGACATGGACGGCTTCACCAATGCTCCCGCCCGGGGCATCGAGACCATCCGCATGGGCGGCGACAAGGGCGGCACCATCCAGGGACTGCCCGAGGGACTCACCCCCAACACCATCCCCAGCGCCTCCGATTACGAGGAAACCTTCTACTGGCCCCTGCTGGACGAGGAGGAATCCCAGGAATCCGCCGCCGAGGAGACGGTGAGCAACAAGTAGTCCGGATCCGGTAATCCCAGATCCCTGCGAACACGGGTGGGATGGAGCAATCCATCCCACCCTTTTTGCTTTTCCCCCACCCCTCGGCTGGGGGACAAAGGTGGGAAAGCCTGGCCGGGGCGGGGCGTTTTCGGTGGGTCAGTTATAGTATAGGGCTTTGCGGTTCTGCGCCTTTTGGATGGTGTTTTTGCGCGGGCCGTCCCTCCCCCGTCGTTTTTCTTTGTGATTCCCCGCCGGCGTCGCCGGCTTTTTCCTCTTTGGATGCGCCATGAGTGACCAAGTGACCTGCAACTCCTACGAACCCGCGAAAATCGAACCCAAGTGGCAGGATTTCTGGGCGAGGAACAAGACCTTCCGCGCGGTGGATTGCGACACCACCCGGGAGAAAGTCTATGTGCTGGACATGTTCCCCTATCCCTCCGGCGCGGGTCTCCATGTGGGGCATCCCGAGGGCTACACCGCCAGTGACATCTGGTGCCGCTACAAGCGGATGAAGGGATACAATGTGCTGCACGCCATGGGGTGGGACGCCTTCGGTCTGCCCGCGGAACAGTATGCGGTGAAGACGGGCACCCATCCGGAGATCACCACCGCCAAGAACATCAAGACCTTCAAGCGCCAGCTGGAGGCTTTCGGCTTCTCCTTCGACTGGGATCGGGAAATCCGCACCTGCGATCCCGGATACTACAAGTGGACCCAGTGGATCTTCAGCAAGCTCTTCGAGAAGGGCCTGGCATACGAGTCCTTCCAGCCGGTGAACTGGTGCCCCGCCCTGGGGACCGTGCTGGCCAACGAGGAGGTCATCAACGGACGTTCCGAGGTGGGCAACTACCCCGTGGAGCGCAAGCCCATCCGCCAGTGGGTGCTGAAGATCACCGAGTATGCGGAGAAGCTGCTGGAGGGGCTGGAGGGCCTGGAGTGGCCCGAGGGCACGCTGGAGATGCAGCGGAACTGGATCGGACGCTCCACCGGCGCCCATGTGGATTTCCTGGTGAAGGGGCACGACGGACTCAAGATCACCGTCTACACCACCCGCCCCGACACCCTCTTCGGCGCCACCTACATGGTGCTGGCGCCCGAGCATGAACTGGTGAAGAAAATCACCACGGAGGAGCAGCGCCAGGCCGTGGAGGAATACGCCGAGGCCGCCCGCCACAAGTCCGACATGGACCGGACGGAGCTCAACAAGGACAAGACCGGCGTCTTCACCGGCGCCTACGCCATCGATCCCGTGAACGGACGGGAGATCCCGGTGTGGATCTCCGACTACGTCCTGGCGTCCTACGGCACCGGCGCCATCATGGCCGTGCCGGAACACGACACCCGGGACTTCGCCTTCGCCAAGAAGTTCAATCTGCCCATCATCTGCGTGCTGAAGCCCACCGAGGCGGAATGTCAGGCCGCGGGCGTTGCCCTGGAGGATGTGCTGGCGGGCAAGGTCTGCTGGACGGGGGATGGCCTCCACTGCAATTCCGCAAACGACCAGGGCCTGGATCTGAACGGGATGAACCTGGAGGACGCCAAGAAGGCCATCAACCAGTGGATGGAGGAGAAGGGCGTGGGCAAGGCCACCGTCAATTTCCGCCTGCGGGACTGGCTCTTCAGCCGCCAGCGCTACTGGGGCGAGCCCTTCCCCCTGGTCCACTATCCCGACGGCCATGTGGGCCTGGTTCCCGAGGACCAGCTGCCCGTGGTGCTGCCGGAGCTGGAGGACTACAAGCCCACGGAGAATGGCGAGCCGCCCCTGGCCCGGGCCAAGGAATGGCTCAAGTGGACGGATCCCAAGACCGGCGAGGTCTGCACCCGGGAGACCAACACCATGCCCCAGTGGGCCGGCTCCTGCTGGTACTACCTCCGCTACATCGACCCCCTCAACGAGGAGCGGGGATGGGACCCGGAAAAGGAGAAGTACTGGATGCCCGTGGACCTCTATGTGGGCGGCGCCGAGCACGCCGTGCTCCACCTCCTCTACTCCCGCTTCTGGCATCACGTCCTCTATGATCTGGGCCTGGTCTCCACGCCCGAACCCTGGAAGCGCCTGATCCACCAGGGCATGATCCTGGGAATCTCCTACAAGGATGCCCGGGGCGTCCTGGTGCCCAACGATTTGGTGGAGGCCCGGGACGGCAAGTTCTTCCACAAGGAAACCGGCGAGGAACTCACCAGCCTCCCCGCCAAGATGTCCAAGTCCCTGAAGAACGTGGTGAATCCCGATGACGTCATTCGCCAGTATGGCGCGGACGCCTTCCGCCTGTACGAGATGTTCATGGGCCCCCTGCGGGAGGTGAAGCCCTGGTCCACCCAGGGAGTGGAGGGCGTCTACCGCTTCCTCCACCGCTTCTGGAGAATGTGCATCGACACCGACACCGGCGCTCTCGCCGCCCAGGTGGACGACACCCCCCTCACCCGGGACCAGGAACGCCTCCTCCACCAGACCATCAAGAAGGTCTCCGAGGACATCGAATCCCTCTCCTACAACACCGCCATCAGCCAGCTGATGGTCTTCCAGAACGAGTTCTCCAAGCTGGAGCACCGGAACCGCCAGGCCCTGGAGACCGCCGTCCTCCTCCTCTCCCCCATGGCTCCCCATATCTGCGAGGAGCTCTGGAGCCGCTTCGGCCATCAGGACACCCTGGCCTACCACGCCTGGCCCGCCTTTGATCCCGAGAAGCTCAAGGTGGACGAGGTGGAGATCCTGGTGCAGCTCAATGGTAAGCCCAAGGTGCGAATGATGGTGCCCGCCGAGGCGGACAAGGAGCAGCTCCTGGCGCTGGTCCACGCCAATCCCGATGTCCAGGCTCTGCTGCAAGGCAAGACCCTGGTGAAGGAGATTGCGGTTCCCGGGCGCCTGGTGGGCCTGGTGGTCCGCTAGAGGACCTCGTTTCTCGTGTTCTTTCTTCCCCCAACTCTCTTACGACCATGGCATTTCTTGATGAAAACTACCTTCTGACCACCGATACCGCCAAGGCAATCTACGGTGAGGTGGGTGGTCTGCCCATTCTGGATCCCCACAACCACTGCGATGTGAAGGCGCTGGCGGAGGACCGGGGCTTCCAGGATCTCTGGGAGGCGGAGGCCGCCACCGACCACTATGTGTGGGAGCTCATGCGGAAATGCGGAGTGGAGGAGGCCCTCGTCACGGGGAAGGAGGCGTCGAACCAGGAGAAGTGGATGGCTTTGGCGAAGGTCTTCCCCCTCCTCGCCGGCAATCCCACCTACGAATGGATCCATCTGGATCTGCGGACCCGCCTGGGCATCCCCCTGGAGATCAACGAGGAGAATGGCGCGGCCATCTGGGAGGAGTCCCGCCGGAAGCTGCAGACGCCGGAGTTCTCCCCCCAGTCCCTGATTCTCGCCATGAACGTGGAGGCCATGTGCTCCACCGATGATCCCGCGGACACCCTGGAATACCATGAAAGACTCTCCCGGGGACGCCTGGCGGGACGGGTTCGCCCCACCTTCCGGCCCGACAACGCCATGAACATCCAGAAGGAGACCTGGAATGGCTATGTGGACCGCCTGGGCGCCCGCTGGAACCGCTCCCTCCAGTGCCTGGATGATTTCCTGGATGTGCTGGCGAAGGCCCACGACGCCATGGGCAAGCTGGGGGCCGTGGCCTCCGACCACGGCGTGCTGGTGCCCGAGACCTTCTCCCCGGACCGCAAGACGGCGGAGGCCCTCTTCCAGAAGGCCCGCTCCGGCGAGAAGCTGACGGAGGCGGAGGCCGCCCTGTTCCGGGGATTCTTCCTCAACGAGATGGCGGAGCTGGATGCGGCGAAGGGCTGGGTCTTCCAGGTCCACTACGGCGCCGTCCGGGATGTGCGTGCCTCCCTCTTCCAGACGCTGGGCGCCGACGTGGGGGGAGATGTGTCGGACCACAACATCGCCGCCCTGGAACCCCTGCTGCCCCTGCTGAACCGCTTTGACGGCCGCCTGAAGGTGGTCCTCTACAACATGAACCCCGCCCACAACGCCACCATGGCCATGCTGACCCGGGCGTTCGGCGCCAATGTGTGCCTGGGACCCGCCTGGTGGCTCAACGATTCCTACACGGGCATCCGGAGCCAGCTGGAGCTGGGCGCCTCCATCGACCTCTTCTCCAACATGACGGGCATGGTCTCCGATTCCCGGAAGATTCTCTCCTACGGCTCCCGCTTCGATGTCTATCGCCGCACGCTGGCCGCCGTGCTGGGCGACCAGGTGGACCGGGGGCAGATGCCCCTGGCGGCGGGCAGGATGCTGGCGCGCCGCCTGTGCTACGAGCGTCCCCGGGAGTTCTTCGGGTTCCGGTAGAGCACATTCGCCGCGCCGCCCTCTCCCTGCATTCGGGCGTGGGCGGCAGGCGTCCCCCACACGGAGAAAGGCATGGGCATCCTCGCAGCATTGGGATTTGTATTCGGCGCCATCGTCGGGAGCTTCCTGAATGTGGTGGTCTGGCGGGTCCCCCGGGGCATGTCCCTGGTGCGTCCCCCCAGCACCTGCCCCCGCTGCGGCCATCGCATCCGCCCCTGGGAGAACATTCCCATCCTCAGCTGGATTTTTCTGGGCGGCAGGTGCAGCCAGTGCCATCAGCCCATTTCCTGGAAATATCCCGCCGGAGAGGCGGCGGTGGGCGCTCTATACAGCCTGGTGGCCATGCGGGTGTGGCAGGACGGACTGCCCCTCTCCACCCTGATTCCCTGGTTCTGGTTCGCCGGAACGATCCTCTCCCTGGCCAGAATCGACTGGGAGCACATGGTTCTGCCCAATCTGGTGAACTATTCCGGGATGATTTTCGCGCCTCTCTGCGCCCTGGTCTTCCCCCTCTCCCGCCCCGCTCTGGTCAATCCCGCCAATCCCCACTACGGCCCCATTCTCAGCCGCCGGCTGGTGGAGGCGCTGCGGAATGTCCCCCTGCCGGAATGGCTCTCCCTCCGTCTGGCGTCCCTGGGGGATTGCCTGCTGGGCATGGGCCTGGGATTCCTCCTTCTGGCCGTGGTCTATTTCCTGGGCAGGAAGGCACTCCGGGCGATGGCAAGGCGCACCGGGCGTCAGCTTCCCGAGGAAGCCCTGGGCTGGGGGGATGTGAAGATGCTGGCCATGACCGGGGCTTTCCTGGGCGCCGACGCCGTGGTGATTCTGCTGGCGGGCGGCACTCTTCTGGGAAGCCTGGTGGGGGTGCTTTCCGCCGCCTTCCCCAGAAAGGGGCAGAGCCAGGCCCTGGTCTGGCGGCAGCTCCCCTTCGCCCCCTTCTTCGCCGTGCCCGCCCTCCTTTGGGTGACCCTGGGAAATTGGTTCTATTGGGCCATGCTCCCCTTCCTCCCGTGACCCCGGCAAAAAGGGGAAGGAAAAACGCCCTCCGGAAAACCGCTTCCCGGAGGGCGTTTTTTTGTGCGCGGGAGGGTCAGGGCAGGGCGTCCACCTGTCGCCAGCCCTGGGGGAGCCGGAGGGGGAGGGGCGGGGGCGTTTCCCAGTGGATGGCGACCATGCCGTCCCGCGCCTCCATGTCCAGCCGTCCGTAGGGGGTGTGGAGGCCGTGGATGGCGAAGCGGCGTCCGGGGGTTTGCAGTTCGAAGGGGGCGAAGCCGCCCAGCACCAGGATTTCCTGGTCGGTCTCCAGATAGAGTCGTGCCAGCTCCATGTCCAACATTCTGCCGTTGTTGGAGGCATTGGGCTGCCAGGAGATGTGTTCCGGGTCATCCAGGTCGAAGCGTTCCTGGGTGAGATAGCAGTCCTGGGAGCATCCGTAGCGCTCGAAGGCCTGGATGGCGCTCCAGGCTTTCTTGGTCTCCCCGTTGGCCATCTGGACCAGCGCGGCGATCTCCTCCCCCGTGCCGATGTAGATCAGATGGGGCGTCATGGCGCCGAAGAAGAAATCCTGGCAGGCATTGTCCTCGCACCATTGGATGAAGCGGCGCATGGCGGGATCGTGGAGGGAGACCAGGCCGGAGTATGCCAGATAGGAGAAGGAGTCGCAGTTCACGAAGCCCTTGCAGTAGATGCCGGAGTCGTCGATTTGGCGGCGCACATAGCCATCGGGCTGGGTCAGATCCCGGAAGCAGGCCATCAGGTCCGCCTTGTAGCGCGCCGCCTCCCGGGCGAAGTGTTCTCCCCGGGGATGCCCATAGCGCTTCAGGACTTCCGCCGCCAGCTCCATGCCCCGGCAGGACCAGTTGTCCGTGGTGATGACCAGGCGTCCGTAGTCGGCGTCGGTGGAGCACGCCTTGGGCATCAATCCGGGGTATGGGTAGTCCGGGGGGTGGGGTGCCCGGATTTGGGCCTCGATCCAGCCGCAGGCCCGCGCCATGGCGTCCAGGTGCTTCCGGGCGAAGTCATGGTCTTGGGAGGCCTGGAGATAGAGGGCGGCCCAGGTGAGGGCGCTGCCGGTGACGCAAGCCCATTTGGGACCGGTGGTGCCGATGGCGCCGGGGGCCTCCACGAATTCCCCCACGGGGGGATAGCCGCCGTCCTGGAGGGAGAAGATGAATTCCAGGATGCGGCGGGGTTCCCGGAAATATCCCAGCCGCATCATGGGGAGGAAGGCGCACATGGCTTCCCAGACCCACATGTAGAAGCGCTCGCTCATCCCGCCCTGGCAGGGGAAGAGAATCTCACCCGTTCCGGGCCAGTCCATGGAGAAGAGGAGCTGGCGGGTGACCCGCTGCAGGGTGAGGAAGCGGTGGTTCAAGGCGGGGTCCCCGAACTCCACCCGGGCGATCTCCTCCTCCTCCTCCCGCCAGCGCCGTTCCCCGTATTGACAGGCCTCCGCAAAGGTGGGCAGGTCGGCGGGCAGGCTCCCCTGGAGGTCGGTCTCCAGGGTCAGCTCCAGGGATTTCTCCTCCCCGGGAGCCAGCTCCACCTGGAAATGGAGGAGGTGGCGCACATCCCGGAGACGATATTCCGGGTGGGTGAAATAGGGACTGTCCCAGTAGAACTTCCCGTCCGTGTAGTCCTTGTCCTGGAAATGGGCCTCCTCCACCCATTCCACCTGGAACTCCCCGGGGGAGAAGCGGAGAACGGGGCGGTCCTGGCACCAGAGGGCGTTCTCCCGGAACAGGCAGGAGGTGTCCTGTGCCGGGAAGTTCTTGGCGGTGAAGTGGTAAGTGATATAATGATAGTCGTAGAAGGATTTTTCCAGGGGATGGGCGACCTTGAGCCACAGATGCTTCCGCTCGGTCTTGTCCCCCTCGTTCCGTATCGACGCCCGGATGGCCAGACGCCCCTCCTGCCCCATGGCGTACTGGAAGGTCCATTGGGTGAAAAAGGCGTAGTAGCCCGCCCGGAACTGGGGAAGGCTGCCTTGCCGCCGCTCCAGCTTGCCGTGATGGAAGTCCATGAGGAAGGGGACCTCGTCCGGCAAAAAGGTCAGGGTGCGGAGACGCAGCTCCTGAAGACGCTGGCGATGCTCCGGGTTGTTGTTGTCCATCCCCGGCGGCATGGGCAACACCGCTGCGTTGAAGGCGCCGTCCAGGATGACCATGTCCCTGTCCCCCGCATAGTTGAGAGGACAGTGGGCGGAGAAGGGGGGACGCGGCAGGGCGGGGCGGTTCAGCTCCAATACCTGCTCCCAGGAAAGATTCTCCAGATTCGTGTACAGGCTGGCCATGGAAAAACCCGGAAGAGAGAAGAGAAAAAACGGGGAATGGATTGCATAACATCTTGAGTTGCAAGTAGTTATGCAATTATCGGGGCTTTGCGGACCCCCATTCCGGCGAAGGAATCATGTCATGGCCGGAATGTAGCACGTTCCGACGGGACAATTCCCCTGCCGGCGCCTTTCCTCCCCCCCCTCTTCTTCCCTGGCCGGGGTCTCCTACTCCTGGAGGCGATATTGCAGGGTGTAGATCAGGGGAGCGGCGAGCTTGGGACTCTTCACCGTGATGTCCAGGGAGAGAGTCTTGCCGTCCTCGGCGAAGCGATAGACGTTGGTACGCACGCCGTCCTCGGCGGTGAAGGTCTGCACCAGAGCGCCGTCACTCTCCCGGCGGGTGAAGGTGACCTGGTTGTCCAGCCACGCCACGGCGGGTCCTCCCACGACGCCCGTCATCCGGTCGGTGCCGTTGCGCTCGAAGGTGACCCGGTCCCCGTCGATCTCCAAGACCAGCTTGTCGTAGGGGCGGGTGCTCTTCTGAAGACGCCGCCGGGCAACGGCGCGGATGGCGAAGTTGAACTCCTTGGCTGCATTCTCCACCGTCGCCGTCAGTTTGTCCTGCAAATCCTTCGGCGTGGAATGAACATAGGTGCCACCCCAGGCGGTCAGGGCGGAAAAGAGGAAAAGAAGGGAGAAAATGGAGGAAAGGGAACTACGCATGGCGGGGGTGACCTCCTTCAATGAAAAGGGGTTGAGGATTCCTGAATCCGAAAAGCGATGGCTCCTCAAATCCAGACGGCACGAAAAACGCGGACAACGGTCCACCAGAAAATTTCCCGTACTATAGCCCCGCGCCATCTCCTTCGTTGCGACATATTCCAAATTGTGTCGCATTTCCGAGGCGGGGGGGGTATTTCCCTCCTCATTGGGGGGCGCATCCATGTTTGGGGAAGGCGTGCGGGGATTTCCGGGGGATTGGGCGCAGGCATTATCTTATCGGGCGGTGAAGATCTCCGGGGGTTCCGGGGAGCCCCATGCCTGGGACGGAGTGGGGAGCGTTCTTCCGTCCTTGTTCCATCCCGGTGAGGAAAGCAACGGAAATGAAGATTTTGGTGATTGACGCCCATGGCGGCGGAGTGGGGAAGTTGCTGGTTGCCGCCCTGCACAAGGCCCTTCCGCAGGCGGAGCTTCTGGCCGTGGGCACCAACACCACCGCCACGGAGGCCATGCACAAGGCGGGGGCCACTGCCGCCGCCACCGGGGAGAACGCGGTGGTGGTGGGGTGCCGGAAGGCCGACCTCATCGTGGGGCCCATGGGCATTGTGATTGCCGACTCCCTCAACGGGGAAATCACTCCCGCCATGGCGCTGGCGGTCGCCCAGAGCGCCGCCCGGAAAATCCTCATTCCCTTCCATCACTGCGACACGCTGGTGGTGGGCATCGCCGACTACAACATGACCCGGCTGGTCCAGGAGGCGGTGGACAGCGCCAGGAACCTGTGCCCGCCCCGCCAGTAAGGTCCCCGTATTCCCCTCTTGCCCGTGTGGCCGCCATGGGGAGAACAACAGGGCAGGGGGGCTTATAGTATGCCGTCTTGACCATCTTCCCGGAGGTTCCCCCGTCTCCCGCCCCGGCGCGGAGCGGAAGGAGGTTCGGGGATGGTCCGCCCCGGGCCAGGAAGGTTCCGGGGAACCGCCGCAGAAGCAGGCGGTGCAGGCACGCCGGAGAAATCGGCCCCTTATTCGTTTCTCTCGAGGACATCGCCAGGAAGGCATATTCTACGCCTCGGGCGGCATTCAGGGAAAATAACCCGAGTGCCCCGGAGACCGGTCCTCCCGCTGGCCAAGAAGGCCGGTCCATCCAGCCCACACCCCCTATGCTGACCAGATTCCGCTCCTTCACCTTGATCGAACTCCTTGTCGTCATCGCCATCATCGCCATCCTGGCCGCCATGCTCCTGCCCGCCCTCTCCAGCGCCCGGGAAAAGGCCCGCGCCACCGGATGTGTCTCCAACATGCGCCAGCTGTCCCTGGCCTTCCTGATGTACAGCCAGGACTACGACGACTTCCTCCCCTGCCTGGACAACATTGGCGGGGGAAGCCAGAACAGCTACGGACAGACCGTCACCGCCAAGAATTGGCTGGATGACATCGTGATGCGCTACCTGGGAACCCACCAGGCCTCCTCCAACCCCTCCAAGGTCCTCTTCTGCCCCGACGAACCCCAGATGGAGGACATCACCACCAACTTCGGCCTGAACTATCTGATCGCCTCCGCCGGGCAGGGCGCCCTGAAGACCATTTCCTTCTCCGCGCCCGCCATCACCGCCATGCTGGTGGAGAACACCGGCCACCTCTGCTACTACTGCAATGTGGTCAACCCGGAGGGGCGCCATCTTACCGGTTCCAGCTACGGCAACAACCGGGCGGCCCTCTTCCGTCACAGCAAGGGCACCCGGTGCAACGTCGCCTTCCTGGACGGACATGTGGCTCCTCTGGAACGCCTCCAGCTGCCCTGCCGGGAATCCTATCCCGAAGCGGAGGAGGCCACCCTGCGCAACACCTGGTTCAACCAGGGAAAGGTCAATCCCGCCCTGGAAACCATCGACCCCCTCTGAATCTCCGTCTCCCCTCCCCATGGCCTCCTCCCCCCCCTCCCTCCGTCTTCTGCTCTGGGGACACCTCCTGGCGCTCCTGGCTTTGGCGGCGGCGGATTTGTGCACGGGGGCCCTGGGGGTCTCCCTGTGGCAGGACGGGGGCGACCTGGCGCGCCAGGTCTTTCTCCATCTGCGCCTTCCCCGGGTGCTGGCGGCGGTGCTCGCCGGCGGCTCCCTGTCCCTGGCGGGGCTTCTGATGCAAGGCGTCCTCCGCAATCCCCTGGCCGCCCCCGCCACCCTGGGCTTGAACCACGCCGCCGCCCTGGGGGCCAACGTGTGCCTCATCCTGCTTCCCTGGCTTTCCTCCTGTCCCGGCGCCACGGCCCTCTGCGCCTTCGCCGCCACCATGCTGGCGGCCTTCCTCATGGCGCTCATCGCCCGGCGGGGGGGATTTTCTCCGGAATCCGTGGTGCTGGCCGGCATGGCCATGGGCGCCCTTGCCCTCTCCCTCACCACCCTTCTCCAGTGCTTCGCCCAGGACACCCAGCTCTCCGCCGCCATCTTCTGGACCTTCGGCGACCTGGGGCGCATCACCCTGGGGGAGTGTCTCCTGCTTCTGCCTCCCGCCCTTTTTGCCATCGCCTTCCTGGCATGGCAGCGCTGGCCCTTGCTGGCCCTGGAGGGAGGAGACGGGCTTGCCGCCGCCCTGGGCGTCCCCTTCTCCCGGCTGCGCCTGGCGGCCCTGGCCATCGCCGCCTTGATCACCGCCATCTCGGTCTCCCTTCTGGGCGTCATCGGCTTTGTGGGGCTCCTGGGTCCCCATCTCTCCCGGGTCATGCTGGGAGGGCGCAGGAAGGGGCGGCCCGCCTGCACCTTCCTGGCGGGGGGATGCCTTCTGCTCCTTGCCGATCTGCTTTCCCGGCTTCCGGGGAAGGGGATTCTTCTTCCGGTGGGGGCTCTCACCGCCCTGATGGGCGCCCCTCTCTTCCTCTGGCTCCTGCTGAAGACCTCCCGGAAAGCTCCTCTGTCCTAGCCATGGAACTGACGCTCCAGAATCTCCATTTCGCCTATCCCCCCGGTCGGCAGGAGACCCTCCGGGGGCTCTCCCTGCGCCTCCGGACGGGGCAGTGCCTGGCGCTTCTGGGAGAGAATGGCTCCGGCAAATCCACGCTCCTGAAGCTCATGGCGGGGCTGGAGAGGCCCTGCCAGGGGGAGGTGCGCCTGGACACCCTCTCCCTCGCCGCCCTTCCCCCCAGGGAACGGGCCCGCCAGGTGGCTCTCGTCCCCCAGTCCCCCTCCTTCCCGGATTGCACTGTCCTGGAGGCCGTCCTGCTGGGACGCATCCCCCATCTCTCCTGGCAGCCCGCCCGCCAGGATTTCCAGGTGGCACGGGAAACCCTGGAACGCATGGGACTGGACGGAAAACAGCATCGCCCCCTCCATACCCTCTCGGGAGGAGAGCGGCAGCGGGTGGCGCTGGCCCAGGCGCTGGCCCAACAACCCCGTCTCCTCCTCCTGGACGAACCCACCAGCAACCTGGACGTCCATGCCCAGCTGGACATCATCCGCCTCCTGCAACGGCTTCTCCAGGAGGAGAAATTCATCATGGTGCTTGCCATCCACGACGTCAACCTCGCCCTCCGGGTGGCCACGGACGTCCTCCTCCTGCAAGACGGGCGCCCCCTTGCCCAGGGAAAGGCCCGGGAGACCCTGAACCCCGCGCTTCTCTCCCGGCTCTACGGCGTCCCCGTCCAGTGCCTTCCCGCGACGGACGAGGCGCCCGCCCATTTCCTCTTCGGCTAACCCATTCCATGCGCCACGCCCTTCTTCTGCTTCTTCTCTCCCTGGCCCTGGCGGGATGCTCGCCCCGTCCCGTCGGGTCTGACGCGAGCCCGCGCCAGGTGCGGGACACCCTGGGGCGCCAGGTGGCGCTTCCCCGGGAAGTCAGGCGGGTCGCTTGCATCGGGGCGGGTGCCCTTCGTCTCTTCTGCTATGTGGGGGATCCCTCCCTGCTTTGCGGCGTGGAGGCCTGCGAGAAGGGCTTTCTCTTTTCCTACCGTCCCTACCAGGAGGCCCACAAGGAGCTGTTCCAGCGGCTGCCCGTCATTGGAGCGGGCGGGCCGGCGGGCACCATCGATCCGGAGGCCCTGCTGGCCCGGCGACCGGATGTCATCCTCTCCACCTTCTACTCCTCTCCGGGGGAAATGGAGAAATTGCAGAGGGACACGGGGATTCCGGTGGTGGTGCTGCACTATGGGGACAAGTCGGCCTTCGATCCCATGGTGGAGCAGTCCCTGGCCATTCTCGGGGAGGTTCTGGGGGAGGAGAAGCGCGCCGGGGAGGTGGTGGAGTACATCCGCGCCCTTCAGAGGGAGCTGCAGGAGCGCACGGAGGGGCTCTCCCCCGAGGAGCAGCCCCGGGTCTATCTGGGATGCCACTCCCATTTCGGGCTCCAGGGCTTCGGCAGCTCCATGGCGGGATATTCCCTCTTCCAGGCCGTCCGCGCCCGGAATGTGCTGGACGACGCCCCGGGGGAGACGGGCTACCGGAAGCTGGAATTGGAGACGGTGCTTTCCCTGAATCCCCAGGTGGTCTTCCTGGATCAGGGCGGCTGGGACCTCTTTCTGGAAGAATACCGGAGAACCCCCCGGCTCTTCCAGGCCATGGAGGCATTCCAAACCCGCCGTGTCCACCTCCTCATGCCCTACAACGCCTACTACACCAACCTGGAAATCGCCTATCTGGACGCCCTCCTCCTGGGAAAAATCCTCTATCCCCACCGCTTCCAGGACGTGGATCTGGAGGAACGGGGACGGGAACTCTTCCGCTTCCTCCTGGGAACCGACCAGGTGCCGGTCCCCTGGCCTCCGCAGGACCTCCCTCTGCCCCCACTCCCATGACGGATCACGCCCCCGCCCTTCAAGCCACCCTGGACAGGGTCCTCGCCCTTGTCCGGAATCTCCCTGCCGCCCCCGCCCCCAGAATCCTGGCGCTGGATGGACGCGCCGCCGCCGGAAAAACCACCCTGGCGCTGGCTCTGGCAAAAGCCCTCCAGGGAGCCGTGATCCACATGGACGACTTCTTCCTCCCCCCGGAGATGCGCACCCCCCAGCGACGGGCCGCCCCCGGCGGGAATGTCCACTACGAACGGTTCCGGCAGGAGGTGCTTCCCTTCCTTCGCCAGCCCGCCCCCTTCCACTATGGACTCTTCCAATGCTCGCTGGGACGCCTGGAGGGACAGCGGGAGGTGGCGGGGGAGACGACCTGGCGCATTGTGGAGGGCGCCTACGCCCTCCATCCCGCCCTGGGAGACTATGCCGACATCGCCTTCTTCTACGACATCGCTCCCCAGGAACAACGGCGGCGTATTCTGAAACGGAACGGCGCGGAAAAGGCGCAGGTCTTCCAACGCCTCTGGATTCCCCTGGAGGAAGAGTATATCCGCGTCTGCCGCCCCCAGAGCCGGGCGCATCTCCTGTAAAAGGCGCGATTCGCGAAGGGCTGGCAGGGGAGCCAGGCGTTTATGATTTCCGGTCGCCCTCCTGGGGGGATTTCTGGTGTCGGACGATTTCCCCGGTCTCCAGGTAGATGACGTCTTCGGCGATATTGGTGGCGATGTCGGCGATGCGCTCCAGGCAGCGGGAGATGGTGAGGCAATCCATGTAGTAGGGGGCGGCGTCGGGATTGGCCAGCAAGTCCACCCGGACGATGGCGTAGTTCTGGCGATGGAGGGCGTCCACGGTCTCGTCCCGCCGAATGACCTCCTGGGCGGTGGCGTCATCCTGGTCATGGAAGGCGGCAAGGGCTTTCTTGAGCATTCCGCAGGCTTCCCGGGCCATTTCGGAGAAATCCAGCCGGTTCAGCTGGCTGTCCTGGAAACGTTTCAGGTCGGTGACCCGGTCGGCGATATTGACGGCAAGGTCTCCGATGCGCTCCAGTTCCGAATTGACCTTCAGGACGGTGATCACCCGGCGCAGGTCGCCGGCAACGGGCTGGTGGAGGGCGAGAATCTTCAGACACTCCTCCTCGATGGCAACCTCGGCCAGGTCCAGGTTCCGGTCGCCCTCGATGACCTTCCGGGCGATTTCCTCGTTGGCCTCGGCGGCGGCCTTCACCGCCAGGAGGACGGCCTGCTGGGATTGGATGGCGCTTTTGTCCAGCATCTCGTTGAGGATGCGGAGGGCGAAAATGAAATGGGCAGTCATGTCAGGAAAACCTCCCGGTGATGTAGTCTTCCGTTTGTTTCACCTTGGGATTGGTGAAGATCTCCTTGGTGGGGCCAACCTCCACGATGCGCCCCTTGTAGAAGAAGGCGGTGTTGTCGCTGATTCTGGCGGCCTGCTGCATATTGTGGGTGACGATGACGATGGTGTAGTTTTCCCGGAGGGAGTTCATGAGTTCCTCGATGCGGAGGGTGGCCACGGGGTCGATGGCGCTGGTGGGTTCATCCATCAGGAGGACTTCGGGTTCGGCGGCGATGGTTCTGGCGATGCAGAGTCGCTGCTGCTGTCCTCCGGAGAGGGCGAGCCCGCTGGACTGGAGCTTGTCCTTGACCTCGTCCCAGAGGGAGGCGCCCTGGAGGGCCTTCTCCACCCGGTCCCGGATTTCCTGTTCCTTCAGGTGGAAATGGAGCCGGAGGGGGTAGGCCACGTTGTCGAAGACGCTCATGGGGAAGGGGGTGGGTTTCTGGAAGATCATGCCCACCTTTCTCCGGAGTTCCAGGAGGTCGGTTTCGGGGGAGAGGAGGTTTTTCCCGTCCAGGAGGATTTCGCCCTCGGCCCGTTGCTCCCGGTAGAGTTGGAAGATGCGGTTGTAGGTCCGGAGGTGGGTGGATTTCCCGCATCCCGACGGGCCGATGACGGCGGTGATCTTCCGCTCCTCGATATCCAGGTTGTTGTCGAAGAGCGCCTGATGGCTTCCATAGTAGAAGTTCAGGTGCCTGGTCTGGATTTTCATGGGCATGATGGTTTCCTGTTTCGCGTGGGTCAGCGGACTTTTCTTCGCAAGAAGATTCGGGTGGAGAGGTTGATGGCGAGCACCAGGGCCATGACGGCCAGGGAGGCTCCCCAGCCCGCCGCGTGCATGGCGGGGAAGGGGGAGTTGGTGGTGTATTCGGTGATGAGGACGGGGAGGCTGGGGGTGGGCTGGGTGAAGTAGCCGGAGAGCCAGCTGTCGGCGAAGAGGGCGGTGAAGAGGAGGGGCGCCGTTTCGCCGGAGACCCGGGCCACGGCCATGAGGATGCCCGTCAGGAGCCCCGGGGCGGCGCTGCGGCAGACGATGCCCAGGATGGCGCGCTGGCGGGTCATGCCCAGGGCCAGGGCGGCCTCCCGCAGGGAGGAGGGCACCATCCGCAGAATCTCCTCGGTGGTCCGCAGAATCATGGGGAACATGAGGATGGCCAGGGCCAGGGAGCCGGCCATGCCCGAGAAGTGGCCGGTGGGCACCACCACCACGGTGTAGATGAAGAGACCCACCAGCACCGAGGGCACACCCATGAGCACGTTGGCGGCAAAGCGCAGGAAGAGGGCCAGGCGACCATGCCCGTATTCGGAAAGGTAGATGCCCGCCAGCAACGCCAGGGGAATGGCCACCACGCTGGCGCCCAGGGTGATGGCGATGGTGCCCAGAATGGCGTTGCCGATGCCGCCCTGGGAGCCGAAGGGGGCGGAGCGCCGCAGCAGGAACTCCGGGGAGAGGGCGTGCCAGCCGTGGATGGCCACCGTCCAGAGGATGCCCGCCATGGCGGCCACGGCCACCACGACGGCGCAGAGGGAGAAGGCGCGGCTGAGGAAATCCAGGATTTTGCGTTTCCGGAGGCTTTTGCGTTTCATGGGAGGGCGACGGGGATTAGGCTTTGCCGGCGGTGGGGCGGAGGAGCCATTGGACGGTGGCCTGGATGAGGAAGCTGAGGGCCAGAAGCGTCAGTCCCAGGGCGAAGAGGGCGCACCGCTGCAGTCCGTCCGCTTCGGCGAAATTGTTGGCCAGGGTGGCGGCGATGGTGGTGGTGGAGCCGAAGAGCCCCTTGGGCAGCTCCATCATGTTGCCGATGACGAAGAGGACGGCCATGGTCTCGCCCAGGGCGCGGCCCAGACCGATGAAGATGCTTCCCAGAAGTCCCCGGAATCCGTAGGGAATCACCACGTCCCGGGTGACCTCCCGCTTGGTGCAGCCCATGCCATAGGCGGCCTCCCGGAGCACGGGCGGGGTCATCTGGAGGACATCCCGCATGGTGGCGCAGAGGAAGGGGAGGATCATGAGGGCGAGAATCAGGCCGGCGGTGAGCAGCCCGAAGCCGTTGTATTCCGCTCCGAAGACGGAGAAGCGCCCCAGGCCCAGGGTGTCGGCCAGAAAGGGTTGGATATGCTGCTGGAGGAAGGGAGCCAGGACGAAAAGCCCCCACATTCCGTAGATGACGCTGGGAATGGCGGCCAATAGGTCGATGGCGTTCCCCAGGATGGCGGCGGCGCCCTTGGGGGCGTCCAGGAGGAAATTCGCCGCGGCGAAGGCGGGGGGGACGGCCAGCAGGAGGGCGATGCCGGTGGTGAGGAGGGTGCCGGTGAGGGGCACCAGCGCTCCGTATTCTTCGGCGCCGGGGTCCCACTGGGGGGAGAAAAGGAAAGCCAGCCCGAAGCGTTTCCAGGCGTCCAGGCTGGCGGCGGTCATTTGGAAGAGAAGCGCCCCCAGAATGGCGGCGGCCAAGGTGGCGCAGAGGAGGCAGAGAAAGCGGAAGGGAAGGTCCGAGCGCTTCATGGGGATGCTTCCTGGGGGAGGGGGGAGAAAGGGGGTGTCGGGGCGCCGGGGTTCCCCGTCCCAGGCGGGGCGGGGAGGGCTCCGGCGCCGTGTCGGGGGGAGTTACAGGAGGTCGTCGGCGAAGAGCTTCACCACGCTTTCAGGGATGGGGACGTAGTGGAGTTTCCGGGCGGCGTCGCTGCCCTCGGTGAAGCACCAGCGGAAGAACTGGGCCAGGGCGGCCTTCTTTTCCGCGGGGCAGTCCTTCCGGAGGACGATGTAGGTCACGCCGGTGATGGGCCAGGAGTTTTCGCCGGGCTGGTTGGTGAGGACCATGTAGAGTCCGGGGGCGTTCTGCCAGTCGGCGCCGGCGGCGGAGGCGGAGAAGGTCTCCTGGCAGGGGGTCAGGAAGTTGCCGGCGGCGTTCTGGAGCTGGGCCATGGAGAGCCCGGCCTCGATGGCGTAGGTGTATTCCGTGTAGCCGATGGAACCCTGGATCTTGGCGACGTTGTTGCAGACACCCGGGTTCTTCTGGCCGCCCAGGCCCACGGGCCACCGCACGGCGCTGCCGGCGCCCACCTGATCATTCCAGGTCTGGGAGACCTTGCTGAGGTAGTTGGTGAAGATGAAGCTGGTGCCGCTGGCGTCGGCCCGGCGCACCACGGTGATCTTCTGGTTGGGGAGCTTCACCTGGGGGTTCAAGGCCTGGATGGCGGGGTCGTCCCACTGCCGGATTTCGCCCAGATAGATTTTGGCGAGGGTGTCGCCGGAGAGCTTCAGGGCGCCGTCCGCGATGCCGGGGAGGTTGTAGATGACCACCACGCCGCCGGTGAGCATGGGGAACTGGACCAGTTCCTGCTCTTCCTGCTCCTGGGCGGTCAGCGGGTTGTCGGTGCCGGCGAAGTCGATGGTGTTGCTGCGGATCTGGTTCAGGCCGGCGCCGCTGCCCAGGCTCTGGTAGTTCACCTTCACGTTGCGGCCGCTTTCGCTATAGGTGTTGGTCCACTGCTGGTAGACCGGCGCGGGGAAACTGGCGCCGGCGCCGTTGAGAACCAACTGGGCTGCGGAAAGAGCCAGAGAGGCTCCGGCGAGAAGAAGGAGGGAAATGCGGGATGTGGCGTTCATGGTTTTCTCCTTGGATTGTGGTCCCGCCCTGTGCGGAACCGTGGCTTTCGACCTTTCCTTGGGTCAACGCCCATACCATAAGGAGAAAAGGATAGATTTACATAACCTATTTGTTAGGAATGAATTAGATTGTTATAATGTTAGAATTTCGTTAGGAGGCTTGTCCCCCCGTTCAGGAGGGCGAGCCCTCCGTCTCCCCCAGGATTTCCAGGAGCATTCCCGTGACGATGGTGGCGCTGAAGCGCTCCCGTGCCAGGCGCAGACTCTCTTCCCCCATGCGCCGGCGCAGCGCCGGCTCCCGTGCCAGGGTCTCCAGGGCGTCCTGCAGGGGCGGCACCTGGCGCGGGGGCACCAGGAGTCCGTTGCCTCCGGGGACCACGGTCTCCCGGCAGCCCGGGGCGTCCGTGGTGACGACGGGGCGTCCGCAGGCCATGGCCTCCAGGACGCTCATGGGGGTGCCTTCGTGGTAGCTGGGGAGAACGAAGACGCTGGCCTGGGCATGGGCGGGCCTCACATCCTCCAGTTCGCCCAGGTATTCCACGGTGCCATCCTCCTGGAATGGCCGGAGTTCCCCGGGGGTCAGGGCGGTGGGATTGGAGTCGAAGGGGCCCGCCAGCAGGAAGCGGCATTGGGGAAGGCGTTGTTTCACCGCCCGGGCGGCAAGGAGATATTCCCGGATTCCCTTGTCTTTCAGGAGTCTGGCCACCAAGAGGAAGACGGGCTCCTGGGGGAGGGGCAGGGGGAGGAAGCGCTCCAGGTCCACGCCGCTTCCGGGAATCATGGAGACCTTTTCCGGGGCGACCAGGCGCAGGTTCAGGAAGGTGTCGCGGTCATCCGGATTCTGGAAAAGGACTCCCTGGGCGTGCTTCAGGGCTCGCCGGTATTGGAGGCTCAGCAGACGCCGGAGCAGGGCGTTCTTCAAGCCGGTTCCCCGGAAGATGGAGCCCAGGCCCGCCACCAGGGCGAAACGGCGGGGGATGCCGGCCTTTCGGGCGGCGGGGAGTCCGTAGACCACGGCCTTGGCCTGGGTGCAGAAGAGGAGTTCCGGCGCCTCCTCCCGGAAGATGCGCTCCAGGGCCCGGCAGGTCCTCCAGTCGGCGAAGGGATTCAGGCCGTTGCGCTCCAGGGGCACGGAACGAAAGCGCACCCCGTGGCGGGAAAAGCGGGGTGCCCACTCCCCTTCCTCCCCCGGTCCCAGGGCCACCACCTCCCAGCCCCTCGCCAAGAAGGCCCGCATCAAGGGCAGACGGAAGGTGAGGAGGGAGCGGGTGTAGGCGGCGAGGACGATGAGCTTCTTCATGGGAGGAGGGAGGAGTCCCGGGCGTCAGAAGAGGAGGGATTCGGCGGGAAGCCAGGCAGGGGAGTGGTCCGGCAGGATGACCCGGGACCATTTGCCCTGGACAAAGAGGAGGGTGACTTCGCTGCCCTGGGCAAGGGGGCTGGCGTCGGCGGGGGCGAAGGTCTCCCCCGGCCCCTTCCGGGGCAGGATGCTTTCGGACTGGACCACCGCCGGGGTCTGGTGGTGGAGGTTCCAGGCGAAGCGGAGGGTGCGGGCGCCCGCGGCCAGGGTTGCCAGGGCCAGCAGGAGGGTCAGGCGCACCAGGGGGCGGGGGCGCTTCCAGAGGAGGGTCAGGAGGCAGAGGCAGAGGACGCCCCAGAGGCAGAGGCTGACGGCGCACCATTGGGGATAGGTGGGTTGCCAGGGCAGGGGGAGGCGCCGGGAGGAGGCGTCCTGCCGCCGGGCCTGGGGAAAGTTCTCGCGGACCAGCGCCAGCTCCCGGGAAATCCGGCGGCTCCCCGGGGCGGCCAGACTGGCCCGACGCAGATGGAGAAGCCCCAGAAGCACCTCCCCCCGCCGAAGACAGGAGAGCCCCTGGCGTTCCTGGAAGAAGGGGTCATGGAGCCTCTCCCGGGACGGGGGGACGACGGCGGGGGCCGCGGCCTCCTGGGAGAAGGCGGGCAGGGCCAGGCAGAGGCAGAGGCACAGGAGCGGACCGGGAATGTGACGGAAAAGGCTCATGGGTCACATTTTCTGGAGGGTGTCCAGGATTTCCTCCTTCAGAGGGGCGAGGGGGGCGGCGGCGATCCCGTATTGGGCGGCGTCGCAGCGGGTCAGCAACCCCTGGAGGGCCTTCAGGGTCTCGGCGGGGAGGCCCTCCTGGCAGGCGGCCTCCTCCAGGGCCTGGGCGGTGATGGGAGTCTGGAGGGGGAAACGCTGACAAAGATAATCCTCCCATGCCCGCGCGGCTTGGGCGGCGGCCTGGGGCGTTCCCTCCGCTTCCAGGGCCTCCAGCTTCTGCTCCAGGGCCTCCCGGGCTTTCCGGCGGCGGTAGGCGGGGGAGTGGAGGCGGCTTTTTCTCCACAGGAGGAACCCCCGCAGCAGGAATCCCAGAAGCAGGAGGGCGGCGGGGAGAAGCACGCCCCACAGAATGGTCCGGCGGCTCAAGGCGGGGGACGGCGGGGGTGTCTCCTCCGGCATGGCCATTCCCGGGGAGGAGGGACCGGGCGCGGGGGACGCCGCCTTCGCGGCAGGCGCGGACGCCGGGGAGGGGACCGGCACCGCCGCGCCCTCGGATTTCTGCACCTGGAGGAGGATGGGCTCGCTGACGGCAATCCCGTATTGCCCCCGGACCGGATCGTAGAAGGGGATGGGGATGGCGGGAATCTCCTGGGGGCCCGGCTGGAGGGGGCGCAGGGTGCGCTGAATCAGCAGGGAGCCATCCTGCTCGGGCAGAACGGGGTCGTTCCCGAAGCATTTGAAGGCGGGCAGGGATTCCAGCTCCTTCTCCCAGGGCGGGAGGGGGGATTGGGGGGAGAGGTTGTCGCCCCGGAGCCGCAGGGTCAGCTGGATGGGATCCCCCACCCGCGGCGTGGTCTGGTCCACGGCGGCGGTGATCTGGATGGGCCCCAGCAGCCCGCTGAAGCCATCGGGACGCCCCTCCTGGGGGAAATCCTCCACCTCCAAGGTCACGGCCTGGGCGATCAGGGTTTCCTGGGTCGCCCGGGTGTCGAAGGGGTCCGGGAAATCCATGAAGTCGAAGAAGGAGGTGCGCCGCTGCGTTTCCTCCGTGTAGAGAACCTCCATGGTGCAGGGGGGAATCACATAGGTGCCGGGGCGCAGCGGGGTGAGTCCCACTTCCAGGGAAAACCGCAGGTAGGGCACCCCGTTCCGCACCGTCTCCGCCCGGCTCCACAGAATTTGCCCCCGGGGAGTGGTCTCCGGGGGGGAGATGGCGAAGTCACCCTGGAGGGAATCCAAATCCAAGGAAGGGGCAAGCTGGCGAAGGCCGATGTTCCGGGGAATGAGACATTCCAGGGTCAGGGTGACGGGCGCCCCCGGAACCGTCCGGCTCCGGGAGAGATGCAACTGGTACGTCATCCCCTTCTGCGGTTCGGAGGGCGCGTCCCGGGTCACCTGAAGGACGACGGGTTCGCTCCGCAACGTCTGCCCCTGGTATTCCAGGGAAAGGGAGGGAATGGTGCATTCCCCCTCCTGAAGAGGGATGACCAGGAAGGAGTAGGTGATGGAGTCCTGGAAGACCTGGCTCCTCCGCCCGTTGATGATCTGGGTGCTGGAATTGTGGAGGTGTTCGGGAGGATTCTGCCGCAAAACCTGGAAGGGAAGGCCGGAGGGCAGAGGAAATTTCTGGGGGGGGGACTGCAGGGGGTTGGCGTCGTCGGAGAGGATGATGGCCACGCGCAGGGGATCCTGGAGGGAGAGGACGTTCTTGTCCACTCTCACCTGGAGGGAGGGCGCTCCCTGGAGGGAAATACCCCCGGCGACCAGCAGAAGAGCCAAAAACCAGAATGGGAAGGAGGAATGACGCATGGAGGTCAAGTTTCTGTGGGGAAAAGGAAAGCCTAGTTCAGACGGAAAGAAGAGGCCTATGTTCCGCAAACAGGCCGGGAAAAGAACGGAAACCCGCTACCAGTCTTTTTCCACGGGCCTCTGACGGATGGTCTTCTGACGCCGCAGCCAACGACGCTGGGTCTCCTGGTCCAAAATGCGCTGCAAATCCTGGGGAAGGGGGGCGACATGACTCTCCGGGGACTCCTCGCTCTCCTCCTCCTCCCCCGACAACACCAGGGGCGCACGGGAGGACTCACCGGACGACTCTTCCCGGGATTCCTCCGGATTCTCCTCCTGCATCGCCGCAACTTGGGACATCTCTTCCTCGGAAGGGGAAGAAGACTCCTGCTGCCGGGAATCCTGCTGTTGTGAGTCCTGTTGCTGGGAGTCCTGTTGCTGGGAATCTTCCTGTTGCTGTGAATCTTGTTGCTGTGACTCCTGTTGCTGGGACTCCTGTTGCTGTGACTCCTGTTGCTGTGACTCCTGTTGCTGTGACTCCTGCTGCCGGGAATCCTGCTGTTGCGCCTCCTGCTGTTGTGACTCTTGTTGCTGGGAATCCTGCTGTTGTAGGCCTTCCTGCTGTGAATCCTGCTGTTGTGAATCCTGCTGTTGTGAATCCTGTTGCTGTGAATCCTGCTGTTGTGACTCCTGCTGCTGGGAATCTTGCTGCAGGGACTCCTGTTGCTGGGAATCTTGTTGCTGGGACTCCTGCCGCTGGGAATCCTGTTGCTGGGATTCCTGTTGCTGGGATTCCTGTTGCTGGGAATCTTGTTGCTGGGAATCTTGTTGCTGGGAATCTTGTTGCT
>JBJEVT010000016.1:0-166053 GCA_051884615.1 Oligosphaeraceae bacterium | reverse complement strand
GCTGGGAATCTTGTTGCTGGGAATCTTGTTGCTGGGAATCTTGTTGCTGGGAATCTTGTTGCTGGGAATCCTGCCGCTGGGAATCCTGTTGTTGCTGTTGTTCCTTCCAGGCCAGGATGTTATCCAGGAGTTCCCGGGCCAGTTCCAGGTTGGTTTCCCGGGCTTTGCGGAGGGAGTTCTCCGGGAGCATGTCCTCCAGGAGGTTGATGGCCTCCCGGGTCTTTTCCTCGGCGGCGGGGAGGGGTTGGGCGGTCATGTCGCCGGGCTGGGGGGTCTGGGCCTGGGCGAAGAGAGCGGCGGCGTTCTGGAGCAGGGCGCTGGAGAGTCCCAGGCGGAGTTTTCCATCCAGGGAGCGGTCCGGTGCGGGGGTCAGTCCGTTGCGTTCCATTCCCTCCTGGAAGAAAGCTTCCGCTTGGGGGAAGTCCCCCTTTTCGTAGGCGGCCACGCCCTGGTTGTAGGGCAGGGTGGCGGGGATGGCTTCCGGGGAGAGTTCCTCCCGGCACTTTTGGAAATGGGCCAGGGCGGTGTCGTAGTCCTGTTGTTGCAGGGCCTGGGTTCCCGTGTGGAAGTCGTTGCCCTGGAGAGGGAGGGCGGCGAGGAGGAGAAGGAGTCCCAGCCAGGGGGTCCGGGGGCGTTTGCCCAGGGGGAGGAGCCAGAAGAGAGCCAGGCACACCATGGCGGCCAGGACAAAGGGGGTGGAGTGGACGTTTTTGCGGCGCACGGTCTCCTCGGAGATCTGGTGGCGTTCCGCGGTGTTCACCAGCTGGCGGTAGATCTCCTCCAGATTGAAGGGGCGGGTGCCCACGGGCACATAGACTCCCCCGGGGGTGGCGTCGGCCATGGCCTGGAGGGTCTGGGAATCCAGGCGGGTGCGGACAGGTTTGCCCTGGTAGAGGAGGGGGGCGCGGCCGCCCCGCTTGTCGGGCAGGGTGAGGAGGGTTCCCTCCCCGTCGTCCCCCAGGCCGATGGCCAGGAGCCGGATTTTGGCGTCCCCCAGGGCCTTGGCGGCCTCCACGGGCATGGATTCCTGGTCCTCTCCATCGGTGATGAGCACCACATCCCGTCCCAGGGCGGTCTGGCCGTCCAAGACATCCCGCTGCACTTTTCGCAGGGCGTCTCCCAGGTTGGTGCCGCCCCGGGAGAGGGCGTCCGGGGTCATTTCCTGCAGCATCATCCGGAAGAAGCCGTAGTCCAGGGTAAGGGGGCAGAAAACCCGGGCGTCTCCCGCGAAGCCCACCAGGGCGATGCGGTCCCCTTCCAGGGTCTCCAGACATTGGGCGATCTCCATCTTGGCGCGCTCCAGACGGCTGGGCAGCAGATCGTCGGCCAGCATGCTGCGGGAGAGGTCCAGCAGGAAGACCACATCCCGCCCTTCCCGCCGGATGGTCTCGGTGCGTTCGCCCCAGGCGGGCTCCGCCAAGGCCAGGATCAGGAGAAGGAGCGCCAGGAGCAGGAGGAGCCCCTTGAGGGCGGCGCGGACGGGGGTGAGGGTCTGGGCGAAGAAGCGCCGGGCGTTGGGCCCCGCGCCGCGGCGCAGGACGCCTTGGCGCCGGTGAAAGCGGAAGAGCAGGAGGGCGCCCAGGACGGGGAGGAGGGCCAGCCAGAGGAGGGCGTGGGGAGAGAGGAGCGTCATGGCGGTCAGGGCCTCCGGGAGAAAAGGGTGAGGGTCAGGAGGAGGCTGACCAGGAGGGCCGCCAGGCCCAGGCACAGCAGGGGACGCTGGAGATCCCGGGTGGCAACGAAGCGCATGGCCTCCAGCTGGCTTTGCTCCAGGGCGTCGATGGAACGGTAGATTTCCGCCAGCCCCTGGGCGTTCCGGCAGCGCTGGAAGAGGCCCCCCGTCCTTGTCGCCAGCGCCTGGATTTCCGAGGTGTCGTAGGAGCCCCGGAAGGGGGAGGGAGTGTCATCCTGGATGGCGATGGCGTAGACCCGGATGCCGTGGGCCAGGGCCAGCTCCGTCGCCTCGGCGATGGAATACTGATGGGGCCCCTCGTCCTGTCCGTCGGTGAGGAGAATCATCACCTTGGATTTCAGCTGATACTCTTCCGCCGCGCGCCGGGTCTGGGCCGCCAGGGTGTTTTCCGCATCCGCAAGACGGGCCACCCCCATGGCCACCGCATCCCCGATGGCGGTGCTGTTCTCCTCGGAATCCCGGGGCGTCAGCTGGACATTCCGCAGGGCGAAGGCCAGGGCCTGGTGGTCCAGGGTGAGGGGGCAGACGGTGTAGGGATAGCGGGCGAAGGTGATGATGCCCATCAGGTCGTTGGGGCGCCCGCCAAGACTCAGGGTGTCTCCCCCCAGCGCAAATTCCCGGAAGATGTCCTTCACGGTCTCCAGGCGGTTCTGGCTCCGCAGGAAGAAGTCCATCCTCTCCCCCATGGAGCCGGAGCAGTCCAGCACCATCTCGATGGCGATGCCCTGGGATTTCTGGGGCAGCTGGTAGCTGCCTTTCTGGGGGCGTGCCAGGGCCACCGTCAGAGCCGTCCAGGCCAGGGCCAGGCAGGCTTCCGGCAGCCAGCGGAGGCGCAGTCTCCAGCCCAGGGGAAGGCCGGGGAGGCGCAGGGCGGCGCCGGGAAGGGGCAGGGCGGGGGGCGTCCGGCGAAGCAGGGCGCGGAAGCCCCAGAGGAGGGGAGGCAGAAGGAGGGCGAGGAGGGCCCAGGGATGTTCCCAGCGGAGAATCACGGCGCATCCTCCTTGGTCGGCTCCTCGGGGGCGGTCTCCAGGAGGAAGGACTGGCACTCCCGCCCCAAGGCGCGCAATTCCTCCCGGGGAAGGGTGACCCGGGCGAATTTCGCCATGTCGCAGGATTGGAGAAGATTCTGGAGGAAGCGGCGCTGGGCGTCCGTGAGGGACGGGAGGCTCTCCAGGGCGTCGGTGGTCTCCTGGGTGGTGAGGCGACGGGCCTCCAGGGCGAAGCGCCCCGCCAGATATTCCCTGGTCAGGTCAGCCAGCCGGGCCATCCATGCCTCCTGCTCCTCCGGGGTGGAAGGCAGCTGCGCCATCAACGCCTGCAGCGCCGCCTGCGCCTGAAGATGGGGCGGCGGCGGGGGGGCGCTCCTGCGCCGGCGATGCTTGTCCACGGCCCGGAGGACGAGGAAAAGGAGGCCCAGGAGCAGGAGGAGCAGCAGAAGGCAGAGGGGGATTCGCCAGGGGGAGGGGGGAAGCAGCCGGGCCTCCGGGAGGAGGGGCGTCGTGTCCAGGGGAAGCGGTTCCCGGGCGGGCAGGAGGGCGGGGAGCAGGAGAGCCCACGGGAGAATCAGGATGTTCCGGAGAAGGGGGGGCATGGAGGGAAAGGGGATCAGGGGCGACGGGCCCGCCGTTTCAGGAAAACGGAGAGTTTCCGGAACACATCCTCCCCCAGGGAGAGGGGCAGGGTGTCCACCCCCAGGGCGGTGAGCTGGCGTTCCCGCTCCGTCTGCTCCCGCCGGATCTTCTGGCGGTAGGCCGCCCGGGTGCGGGGGCAGGAGGTGTCCAGCAGGAAATCCTGATGGGTCTCCGGGTCGTGGAAGGTCATCAGCCCCCCCTGGGGCAGCTCCTCCAGGGAGGGGTCCCGGAGGGGCAGGGCGATCACGTCGTGACGCCGGGCCAGGCGCTGGAGGGGCGTCTGGAAATCCCCTGGCGCCAGAAAGTCGGAGAGGAGGAAGAGGACGGAGCGGCGTTTCAAGGTGCGGCCCAGGGTCTCCAGGGCGCCGGGCAGGTCGGTGCCTTCCCCGGCGGGAGTGTGCCCCACCACCTCCCGGACAAGGCGCATGGCATGGGAGACCCCCTTCCCCGGCGGCAGATATTTCTCCACGCGGTCGGAAAAGAGCAGCAGGCCGGTCTTGTCGTTGCTCTTCACGGCGGAGAAGGCCAGGGAGGCGCAGAGCTGGGCGGCCAGATCCCCCAGGGATTCCGGACCGCCGCCGAAGCGGGAGGACGCGGAGCAGTCCACCAGGAAGAAGATGGTGAGCTCCCGCTCCTCCCGGAAGCGCTTGAGGTAGGGTTTCCCCTGGCGGGCCGTGACGTTCCAGTCGATGGAGCGCACATCGTCCCCGGGAAGATATTCCCGCACCTCCTCGAACTCCATGCCGGCGCCCCGGAAAGCGGAGCGGAACTCCCCGGCCAGCAGGCCGCAGCTCTCCTTCCGGGTCTGCAACTCCAGCAGGCGCATCTTGCGGGTGATTTCTTTCCAGTCCATGAGGGAGGGAAGGAAGGAAGAAAAGAAAGGGGATGGCGTCAGGGCACGCGGACGGCGTCCAGCACCTTCCGCACCAGCTTCTCGGGGGTGTATTCCTGGGCCTCGGCCTCATAGCTGAGAAGCACCCGGTGCCGCAGCACGTCCATGGCCACGCTCTTCACATCCTGGGGGGTGACATAGCCCCGCCCCTGGAGCAGGGCCTGCCCCCGGGCGGCCTGGGCCAGGAAGAGGGAGGCGCGGGGGGAGGCGCCGAAGCGCAGAAGCCCCTCCAGCTCCGCCAGACCGTGGAGGCCGGGATGGCGGGTGGCGTCCACCAGGGAGACGATATACTGCTCCACTCGTCCGTCCATGAAGATGCCGTCCATGACATTCCGGATGCGCAGGATATCCTGGGGGGTCATGACGGGGTTGACCTGGGGCGGGGGCTGGAGGGTGGCGTGGCGACGGAGGATGAGGATTTCCTCCTGGGGGGAGGGGTAGTCCACCACCACCTTGAAGAGGAAGCGGTCCACCTGGGCCTCGGGGAGGGGATAGGTGCCCTCCTGCTCCACGGGATTCTGGGTGGCAAGCACCAGGAAGGGGGCGGGAAGGGGGAAGGTGTGGTCGCCGATGGTGACCTGCCGCTCCTGCATGGCCTCCAGCAAGGCGCTTTGCACCTTGGCGGGCGCCCGGTTGATCTCGTCGGCCAGAATCAGGTTGGCGAAGACCGGCCCCTGGCGGGTGGTGAACTCCCCCTCCTTGGGGTTGTAGATCAGGGTGCCCACCAGGTCGGCGGGCAGGAGGTCCGGGGTGAACTGAATCCGGTGGAAGGAGCCCTGGATGGCCCGCGCCAGGGTGGTGATGGTCAGGGTCTTCGCCAGCCCGGGAACTCCCTCCAGAAGAACGTGCTGGTTGGCCACCAGCGCCAGAAGAAGGCGGTTCACCAGGTTCTCCTGGCCGATGATGACTTTCTGAATCTCCTCCCGCAAGGATTGGAGAAGGGTGGATTCCTCCAGGACCCGCTGGCTGCTCTGGGAACAATCTTGCATTGTTGTAAATCGTTGATTATAAGTAAGATATAAAGATTTGCGCCCAAGAGGGCGCCGGGGAAAATCCCAACGGATTCCCATAGACAGAAAGCGGGCGGGCCGGTTCCCGGAAATTCCGGGTTCCGGCCCTGGAACAGGCTTTGGAGTTCCCCCCTCTCTCGATTTTCCGGGGCTAGCGGTCCTTGGCGGGCTGCGGGTGTTTCGCCTCGTCGTCCTCCAGGAAATATTCCACGGAGTCCTGGAGGGCCTGCCAGGCGGCCTCGATGATGTTTTCGGAGAGTCCCACGGTGCTCCACTCCCGTTGTCCGTCGGTGGAGTCGATGAGGACGCGGGTATGGGCGGCGGTGCCCACGGAGCCATCGATGATGCGCACCTTGAAGTCCCGCAGCCGCATTTTGCGGACTTCCGGGAAGAAGGTGGTGAGGGTTTTCCGGAGGCATTTGTCCAGGGCGTCCACGGGGCCTTCTCCCTCCGCCGCGGTGATTTCGGATTCCTGTCCGTTGACCCTCACTTTCAACGTGGCGGCGGAGAGGCACTTCTCCGTGGGGCCCCGCTTTTCGATGATGACCCGGAAGCCGTCCAGCTCGAAGGGAGGCTTCCGGGGGGAGAGGAGGCGCTGGAGGAGGAGCTGGAAGGAGGCGTCGGCGGCCTCGAAGGCGTAGCCCTGGGCCTCCCTGGCCTTGAGCTCCTTCAGGACGGCCTTGGTGTCCTCGGGGGTCAGGGGGATGCCCAGCTGCCTGGCCTTCAGCATGACATTCCGGGAGCCGGAGAGCTCGGAGAGGAGGATGTTGCGCTGGTTGCCCACGGCCTCCGGGGGAATCTGCTCGAAGTGGGAGGGCGCCTTGGCCACGGCGGCCACATGGAGCCCCGCCTTGTGGGCGAAGGCCCCGGTGCCCACATAGGGCTGCTGGGGACGCTCCCGCACCAGGGTCACTTCGTAGAAGAGGCGGGAGAGGGGCGTCAGCTCCTGGATGCGGAGGGCCTCCTCCACCCGGTAGCCCGGCATCTTCAGGGCCAGGGCGGGCAGGATGGAGCACAAATTGGCGTTGCCGCAGCGTTCGCCGAAGCCATTGATGGCGCCCTGGACCAGCTGGCATCCGGAGCGGATGGCGGCGAGGGAGCAGGCCACGGCGCAGTCGGCGTCGTTGTGGCAGTGGATGGCCAGGCGGGCCTCCGTCGGCAGTCCCTGGCGCACCTCCCCCACAATTCGCGCCACGTCGTAGGGCAGGGTGCCCCCGTTGGTGTCGCAGAGGGTCAGGCAGGACGCCCCCGCCTCCCAGGCGCACCGCAGGGTCTCCAGGGCGTATTCCGGCGCATCCTGGTAGCCGTCGAAGAAATGCTCCGCATCCAGAAAGACCTCCTTCCCCTTCTCCACCAGGTAGGCCACGGACTCCTGGATGAGACGGAGGTTCTCCTCGGGAGAGATGCCCAGCACCTCCCTGGCCTGGCGCGCGGAGGATTTCCCCACCAGGGCGACCGCCGGGGCGCCACATTCCGCCAAGGCCGTCATGGCGGGGTCCTGGGGGGCGGGGACGCCCACCCGATGGGTGGAGCCGAAGGCCACCAGCCGGGCGTGCTTCAGGGGATGGACCGCCAGCTCCTGGTAGAGGGCGGTGTCCTTGGGATTGGAGCCGGGCCAGCCCGCCTCCACATAGTCCATGCCGAAGTCGTCCAGGGCGCGGGCCAGGCGAAGTTTGTCCTGGAGGGAGAAATTGATTCCTGGTCCCTGGGCGCCGTCCCGCAGGGTGCAGTCGTAGAGGAGGATGGTTTTGGGGGAGGTCTGGTTCATGGAGCGTAGAGGGGGGGGATGGGCTGGGAAAGGGGTGGCGCGTCACCGGGAGGTTCCGGGGCGGGGAGGCGTGGCGTGTTGCTGGAGGGTCTCCAGGATGGTGCGGGCCAGCTTGTCTCCCAGCCCCGGCACCTTCCGGGCCAGCTGGGAGGGGGACATCTGGAGGATGCGCTTGACGGAACCGCAGATCCGGAGAAGCTCCATGCGGCGCTTGGGACCCACGCCGGGAATCTCCTCCAGCACGGAATCCTTGATCCGGGCCACCCGGAGCTGCCGGTTGTAGCCGTTGGCCCAGCGGTGGGCCTCGTCGCGGATGGCCTGGAGAAGCCGCAACCCCGGATTCTCCCGGGGCAGCGCCAGGGGTTTCTCCCTGCCGGGAAGGATGACCAGCTCGAACTGCTTGGCCAGCCCCAGGAAGGGAATCTGGAGACCCAGGGCCCTCCAGACCCGGACGCCGGTGTGGACCTGGGGGACGCCGCCGTCCAGCACCACCAGATCGGGGAGGGGGAGCCCCTCCCGGAGGAGCCGTCCGTACCGCCGGGTGAGGACCTCCTCCATGAAGGAGGTGTCGTCCGTGGCCTCGGCGCTGCGGATGCGGTAGCGGCGGTATTCCCCGGTGGAGGGGCGTCCGTCCCGGAAGAGGACCATGGAGCCCACGGCCAGGGTTCCGGAGATGTTGGACATGTCGAAACATTCCATGTGCCGGGGGAGGACGGGGAGGTCCAGGGCCTCCCGGAGGGCCTCCATGCCGGCGGAATTCTCCTCCGGATTGGTGCGCCGGGCGATGGTCTGGTTGAGGAAACGCCGGGTGGGCTCCAGGACGGTGCGAAGATGCCCCGCCATGTCCCGCCATTTGGCGGCCTCCTCGTAGGCCCGCTCCCCGGCGGCCTCCTGCATCTTCTGCTCCAGCTCCCGGAGGAGTTCCCGGGCGGGCTCCTCGCCCCGGAGGACGGCCAGGGCCTTCTCCACCCGCAGGGCGTAGTCCTGGGGAGTGATGGCGCCCAGACAGGGGGCGGTGCACTGGCGGATGACGTCCTGGAGGCAGTGCCGATGCTGCTCCGGACCGGGTTCCGGGCAGGCGCAGGAGCGCAATCCCAGGCGTTTCTCCAGGTACCGGATGGTTTCCCGGAGGGCGTGGGAGTGGGGGAAGGGGCCGAAATAGAGGCAGTTTCCGTCCCGCCGCACCCGTTCGAAGGTGAAGTGGGGGAAGGTTTCGGCGGGGTTCATGGCCACCAGGAGGTAGCGTTTGTCATCCCGCAGGTCCACGTTGTAGCGTGGAGAATACTGTTTGATGAACTGGGCCTCCAGGAGGAGGGCCTCCGCTTCGGTGGCCACGGGGAAGATCTGGTAGGAGGCGATGGAGTGGATCAGGGCCCGCCGCCGGGGCTCCTCCTTCATATAGGTGGAGGGCATGAAGTAGGAACGCATCCGGTTCCGGAGATTCCGGGCCTTCCCCACATAAATGACCTCCCCCGCCTCGCTCCGGAAGACGTAGACCCCCGGGGTACGGGGCACGTCCTGGGAGCGAAAGACCGGGGGGGAGGAGGGAGTGGCGGAGGGGGCGTCGCTCACGGCTTCATGCAGACAACGTCCTGGGGAGAGAGGGCGAGGCGCAGGGGCTGGCCCGGGACAAGGCAGTCATCCCCTGGGTTCAACTGGTCAAAGCGCAGGGTGCCTCCCGCCCCGTCCCATGCCTCGTATTGGCAGAGCTCCCCCAGATACTCGGACATCTTCAGGGTCACGGAAAGGCAGTTCTCCTGCCCGGATTCCCGGGGGTCCAGGAGGCGGAAGGCCTCGGGACGCAGGGAAAGCACCAGCTTCATGCCGGGGGCGGCCTCCGGGGGAAGGCATCGGGAGAGGAGGGGGCCCAGGGGGGTGTCCAGCAGGGCGCCGTCCTCCCGGAGCTCCCGGAGGACGGCCTCCCGGAGATTGGTCTCCCCGATGAATTCCGCCACAAAGGGGGTGCGGGGGCGGCGATAGACCTCCCGGGGCGTGCCCACCTGCTCCAGCCGTCCGTCCCGGAGGACGGCCAGCCGGTCGGCCATGGAGAGGGCCTCGGCCCGGTCGTGGGTCACATAGATTCCGGTGAGGTGGTTCTCCTTGCAGATGCGGCGAATCTCCAGGCGCATGTCCCGTCGCAGCTTGGCATCCAGGTTGGCCAGGGGTTCGTCCAGCAGGAGGACTCCGGGATGGATGACCAGGGTTCTGGCCAGGGCCACCCGTTGCTGCTGTCCCCCGGAGAGCTGGTTGGGCTTCCGCTCCGCCAGCTCCAGGATCTGGAGCTCCCGCAGGGTGCGTTCGACCCGCTTCTCCCGCTCCTCCCGGGGAATCCCCTGCATCTCCAGGCCGAAGGAGACATTCTCCCGGACGGTGAGATGGGGCCACAGGGCATAGCCCTGGAAGACCATGGCGGCGTTGCGCCGGGCGGGGGGAATCTCCTTCTGGGGCACGTCCCCCAGGTAGATTTCACCCCGGGTGGGGCTCTCGAAGCCGGCGATGGTCCGCAGCAGAGTGGTCTTCCCGCAGCCGGAGGGCCCCAGGAGGAAGAAGAGCTCCCCGTCCTCCACGGTCAGATTCACGTCCTGGAGGGCGGGGGAGTCCCCGTAGTGTTTCGTGAGATGTTCGACGCGGATCTGCACGGGGGCGGGAGAGGGCTAGAAGACCTTTCCAGTATCCTTGTCGGCGATGTGGAAGGCCTCGATGTGGAGCTCGGGGGAGGCGTTGAAGGTGAGCTGGCGGTTGTGCTCGGCCGCCATGGCGTTCATGACCTTGTGGTCCACCGTGCGCAGCCGCTCCAGAATCTTGGGGTGGACGGTGATGACGAAGTGCTGCACGTCCTTCTTCCGGGCCAGCAGCTCGTTGAGGCGCCGCTGAATCTCCACGGAGACGCTGGTGGCGGTCTTGATGAGACCCCGCCCCTTGCAGTAGGGGCAGTCCTCGTAGATGGTGCTCTCCAGAGATTCGCTCTCCCGCTGGCGGCTCATCTCCAGCAGACCCAGCCCGCTGATGGGATAGATCTTGATCCGGGCATGGTCCTCGGCGGTGTATTGCTTGAAGGCCCGGTAGACGGCCATCTGGTCCTTGCGGGAGCGCATGTCGATGAGGTCCAGCACCACCAGGCCGCCGATGTTCCGCAGACGGAGCTGCCGGGCGATCTCCTTGACGGCCTCCATGTTGGTGGCCAGGATGGTCTCGGGCTGGTCCTTGCCGGAGCGGTTCTTGCCGGTGTTCACATCGATGGCGATGAGGGCCTCGGTCTCGTCAATGCAGAGGTATCCCCCGCTGGGGAGAGGCACCTTCCGGTTGGAGATGCCCTCGATCTGCTGGCTGATGCCGTATTTGATGAAGATGGGGGTGGGGTTGGAGTAGAGCTTGACCTTGATGGAGTCCTGCCGGTCGAAGCGCTGGAGCATCTCCAGCGCCAGGTTGTAGGCTTCCTTGGTGTCGCAGACGATTTCGTCGATGTCCTGGGTCAGATTGTCCCGCAGGGTGCGCTCCACCAGGGCGGGTTCCTGGTAGACGCAGTAGGGGGCGCGGCGCTTGGCGAAGGCGTCCGCGGCCTTGTGCCAGGCGTCCATGAGCATCTGGAGATCCCGCTGGAAGTATTCCCGCTTCAGGCCCACGCCCTCGGTGCGGCAGATGACGCCGGTGTTGGGGGGAAGGATGGTGCGGATCATCTGCTTCAGACGGCTCCGCTCCTCCCGGTCCTCCACCCGGCGGGAGATGCCCACATGGGGGCAGTTGGGCAGCAGCACCAGATAGCGTCCGGGGATGGAGAGGTTGGTGGTGACCCGGGCGCCCTTGGTGCCGATGGGCCCCTTGGTGACCTGCACCAGGATTTCCTGGTCCACATGGAAGAGATTGGGGATGTCCTCCACGGTGTATCCCTTCTTCTCCGGCTTCCGGGGCTTCTCCTTCTCCCCCTTGGGAAGCTTCTCCAGCTTGGGAGCCTGCCCCGCC
Organism: Oligosphaeraceae bacterium; assembly: GCA_051884615.1. Taxonomy (GTDB): domain Bacteria; phylum Verrucomicrobiota; class Lentisphaeria; order Oligosphaerales; family Oligosphaeraceae; genus UBA1724. The sequence continues at coordinate 155,099 of JBJEVT010000016.1, read as the reverse complement.
GGCTTCTGGACAGGGGCCTTGCCCCCGGGCGTCAGGGGCAGCAGCTCGCTCTTCCCGGAATTGGCGGTGAGACCCTGGGAGGGACGGGACTCCTTCCCCTGGACGCCGGACGCCGCCCCCGCGGATTCCTTCCCCTTGCCCTGGGGACGACTCTTCCCCAGGAAGGGAAACAGCTTCTCCAGCACCCGCCGGAACACCCCGGGCTTCTTGACGCCCTGGACGGGACGGGCCTGGTCGCCAGCTCCCTCGCGCCCGCCGCGGCCACGACGCCGACGACGACGGTGGGACGAGGACGCCCCGGCCGCGGAATCCTCGCCGCCGGCGGGATTCTTCGCCGCCCCGCCGTTGTTGCCGCCGTTCCCGTTGTTCCGGGGCTGGCCGCCATTGCTGCGCCGCCCCTCCCGGGGATTGCCGGCGATCTCCTCCGCCAGGGGCGGGGGATTTTCATCGGTGGTGACGGGAGGCAGCTCCTCCTCCGGCGCCTTCTCCGGGGCGGGCTTGGCCAGGGGAATCAGCCCCTTCTGCCCCTTGTCCAAGGGCAGAAGCCCCTTGGTCAGGGTCGTGTCCCGGGAGGCGTCCCGCTCCCCGTTGACCACCATCTCCTTGGGCAGGGCGGGCTTGGGGGCCGCCACATCCGGACGGGACTCCTCCCGCCCCGCCTCGTCCTCGTCGCCGTCCTCCGGCTCCCTCCGGGCGTCGGGGGGCGCGGGGGGATTGAAGGTGCTGTCCTCCTCCGCATTGCTGGCCTGGTCCGCCTCGGCGCGTTCCTGGCCGGGCTTCACGGGGGGCTCGTCATCGTCCTCCCCTTCCCCTTCCAGCTTCTCCAGGGTGGCGGGCAGCATGTCCCAGTAGTGGAGGAAGGCGTTTTTTCCCACGCCGATGTCCACGAAGGCCGCCTGGAGGGAGGGTTCCAGATTCTTGATCTTTCCCTTGTAGATGGAGCCGACGATGCGGTCCTTGTTGGTGCGTTCCATGAAGAAGTCCTGGAGGGTGCCGTCTTCCACGACGGCCACCCGGACCTGGAGTTCTTCCGAGTTGATGAGGATTTGTTTCATGGGGGGAGGGAGGAAAAAATGAGGAGTCCGTGTTCCCTGGGGAGCCTGGGGGCGCCGGCGCCGTCCTTTTCCGCAGACTGGGCGTCCGGGCGGGGCGTCCGGGAGGGTCGGCCAGGGGATTATTCCAGGATGCTTCCCGGCATCACTGGATTGCCACGCAGAAAGTCCGCCGCGCACATCTCCTTCTTGCCGTCGGGAATCAGCCGATGGATGTAGAGAGTGCCGGATCCGCAGGCGACGGCCAGGGCTTTTCCACTTTCGGGAAGCACTTGGCCCGCCTCCCCTGCGGGATGTCCGGGGGAATAGGTGGCTTCGGTGATTTGAATGCGCCGCAGCTCCCCTTGCACCGGCACGCAGGTATAGGCCCGCGGCCAGGGCTGATAGGCACGAACCATGTTGAAGATGTGACGGGCGGAGCAGGTCCAGGGAATGGCCCCGTCTTCCTTGCAGATCTTCCGTACGTTGGGTTCGTCCGTGGGGGGCTGGGGGGTGGGCTGAAGCCCTTCGCGGGTGATTCTTCGGAGAACACTCCCAATGTGGGAGGCGGCGAGACGCCCAAGCCGTGCCTCCAAGGCCTCCGTGGTCTCCGTCTCCAGGATGGATAACTCCACCTTGTCATACACGGGACCCGTGTCCAGCCCCCGCTCCATCCGCATGAAGCTCACCCCCGTGCGCGCATCTCCGTGGAGAATGGCGGCGTTGATGGGACAGGCGCCTCGATAGCGTGGGAGAAGGGAGGCGTGGACGTTGAGGCAGCCAAAGGGCGGGAGGGAAAGCAACTCCGGCTTCAGAAGCTGTCCGAAGGCAACCACCAGCAGTATCTCCGTCCCCAGGGCCCGCAATTTCTCCAGGAACTCCGGCCGATTGACGGAGGGAACCCGGTCCACCTCCAGCCCGGCTTCCAAGGCATGCCGGGCAAAGGGAGTGGGGGAGAGGAGATGCTTCCTTCCCACAGGACGATCCGGCTGGGAGCCTAGCCCCACAAGCTGGATTCCCTCGTCCTCCCGAAGAGCATCCAGAATGGCGATGCCCAGATTGCCGGAACTCAAGTAATAGACCCGGATTTTCGATGGGAACGCGCCGTCTTCTGGCATGGAGGGGGGAGGGAGAGGAGAATGGGAAGGGTTGTGCGGGAACCGTGCGCCGACAGGTCCGAAGGCGCGGTTTCCCCGGAAGACGGGGTCCCGCGCCTCTGTCAAATACCCTGCCGGGCGGGGAGAGAGACGCAAGCGGATAATATAGTCCCCCAATCCCGGGCTTCTAGGACGCGCCCAAGGGCGAGGCCTCCCCGGGCAAACAGGGAAAATCTCCCTTCCCGGGAAGGAGCGGCACCACGCCGACTTGAGACGGGCGGCTGACGAAGCCGCCAGAACTTCATCGTCTGCAGGAAGGGCCGCGGCGCCCGGTCCGTTGCCGAAGCTGAAGGCGGTGCGCTACTCGGGCGAACTGGCGGCAATCGACGGGGGCGAAGACCTCGTTGCCAGCGGCGAGACCGCGGCAAGGAAGGAGAAGATCCTGTCCACCGGACACGTCCTCCTGTGGAACCAGGGAAATGGCGTTGCCAGGACGGCGGCCAGAAACCACTGGCATCTTGTCCAGGATGGCAACATCGAGGTGCGGGAGGCATTCTGGCCGGTGGAGAAACGCCGTTTTGCGACCCAGGTTCCCTGGCTGCTCGTCTATGCCGATTTATTGGCTGCGGAGGACGGACGCTGTCTTGAGGCGGCAGAGGAAATACGAAAACGCCATCTGGAGGGAATCGCCTGACGATGACACCGGTGGAGAGCATCGTGTCCTCCGTCTTCGGCACGGCGGAAAGGCTGGGCATCCGCCTGATGCTGGTGGGCGCCGCGGCGCGGGATTTCTGGCTGGCTCGCTTTGAGGTCAGGGCAAATGTCCGCACCACGCAAGACGTCGACCTCGCCTGCCTGGTCGCCGAATGGGAGGAATATGACCGTCTCCTCTTTTTCTCCGAACGCGGGGCGACGGATCCTCTTTAATACCGGGTTTCGGTCAAAAGTCAAAAGGAAACGGGAGGAATTTTCGGGGGATTTTTTTCCGAACGCGGGACGACGGATCCTCTTTAATACCGGGTTTCGGTCAAAAGTCAAACGGCATTTCCACCGACCTTGCGCGCTCCGTCCTTGAGGCACTGCAAGAAGGCTGATTCCCTTTTCCCCCGCGAATCAGCATCAGCCAGGCGCGGGGTGGGGTCAGAGCCCCTCGGTCTTTTCCGCGAAGTCGAATTTCACGGAGGTCTTCCACTGGTCGCCGGAGAGTTGCATCTCCTTGACGAACCAGAGGCCGTTCTCGAAGCGCTTGGCTCCCTTCATCACCAGGGTGCGCCAGGGCTTGCTCTCCCCTTTCCGATACCATTTGGCCTCCATGGGGAAGCCCTGCTCTGCCTGGAACCACACGTCCACGGTCTCCGTGCCGTCCGGGGAGGCCAGTTTCAGCACCCGGCAATCCTGCCACCGGCTGGAGGAGCGGGGCAATTCCTGGACGAAATCCCAGAAGAGGAAGGCGAAGGAGAGGTCGGAGGGGCGGACGCCGTAGTCGAAGAGGCCGGGTTTCTCCTCCTTTTCGGGAAGATCCAGGTGCTGGGCGCTCTTTCCGGCGGTGGCCAGAGTGATTTCCAGGCCGTAGAAGTTGGTTTCGTTCAGGGTCAGCTGGGCGTACATGACCGCGGGGGTGAAGGTGACCCGGACGCCCAGGCTCCCCTCCAGGGTCGGCTGCCCCTTGCGCTTGTGCACCAGGCGGCCCGTGGCCTCCCCCCAGGCATCCTGGCAAAGGGGCGCCCGCAGACATTCCAGAAATTCCCGGGGAGGGAGCTCCTGGGCCCGCAGGGGGGAGGCGAGGAGAAGGCACAGGGCCAGAAAAGAGAGGAGGAGGGAGGATTTCATGGGGCGGGCGCAGGGGCGGGGGTGTTCTCGTTCTCCGCGGACGCCGCCGGAACGGCGGAATCCACCGGCCCAATCTCCGCGGGGGCCACACAGCCGCCCGCCTCCCGCTTCCCATGGGATTGACGGCAGCCGAAGAGGATCGCCCCCGCCCCCAGCAGCAGAACCAGGAGGACGGCCGCCAGCCAGGAGAGAATCCGGCGGCAGCGCCTCCGGGGCGTGCCCAGGGCGTCCGCCGGGAAGGCGCCGCCCCGGGAGAAACTCTTGCGCTGTGCCCGGGTGAGACGCATCCGGGCGTTGATGGCCCACCCGTTCCCCTCCAGCAGGGAGGAGAGGTCCTGGCGGCGCAGACGGATGAGGGCCAGCAGGATGATGGGAGTCAGCAGGACGGCCAGGACGCACAGGAGGGAGACCAGGATGGAGAGGGCGCTCATGTCCGCCAGGGTCTTGCAGATGAAGGCCAGGGCGGAGGAGAGGGCGGCGAAGGCGATGCCCAGCCCCATGAGCATGCCGGATTTGTCCCCCTTGGCGGCGGGGGGCGGCGCGGCGGCCGCCGCCGCAGCCTTGGGATCGTTGATCAGTCCGGCCATCTTGCTGGTGATGACGCCCTCGGAGTTGGTGGACATGGCGGCCACCTTGTCCTCCGCCATCTTGCCGAATTTGGCGAAGGGGGCCACCACGGCCTCCCGGAGGCAGACGGGATTCTCCTGGACCTTCACCACCTTGGCATTGTAGGTCTGCCCGCCGGGGGCGAAGAAGATGCCCCGCTTGCCCACGGTGAGGTTCCCCTTGTCCCCCACGGTGACGGGGGCGCAGAGAATCTGGGCGGGGGCGGTGTCCACCTCCACGTAGATCAGGAAGAGTCCGCTATTGACGGCCAGGGCGGAGTGGGCGGCCAGGTTGTCCACGGGGAAGGTCATGTTGAACCAGCGTCCGTCCATGACGATCCGTCCCCGTTCGAAGAGGGTGGGTTTCTTGGGCTGGTAGAGGTCGGGGAAGCTGATGAAGTTGTTGGACACGGGAATCAGCCACTGGAGATAGAGCAGGGCCTTTTCCACGTCCTCCGCCTCCTTGAGAATCTGGGCCACGGCCAGGTCCTTGGCCTCCAGCCGGGCCGCCTCCTCCAGGATGCCGGTCCATTGGGCCTGGGCCTCCAGACGGGCGGGGTCCACGGCGGCGCAGCATCCCCCCTGCTGGGCCGCCATGTAGGCCTGGTAGGGGGCGAAGGCGGCCTTGGCCTTGGCCCAAAGCTCCGGGGTGAGGCGACGGGTCTCCGCGCCCAGCACCGGCAGAAGCACCTTCTCCGTCAAGGCCGCCATCCAGTCCCGGTGGAGGGGATTGATGTATTCCGGGGCGTCCAGAAGAATGGCGGAGTCCGCGGTGGGCTGGACAATGGGCATGGTCTTCAAGTGGCTCTCCATGCCGGGCCAGGCGGTGGGGTCCAGGGCGCCGGGCTTGCCGTCGTGCTCCAGCACCTTCCCCGTCAGCCGGGAGTCGAAGCCCTGGAGTTCGCAGAGGCGGAAGAACTCGTCCACCCGGTCGGCGTTCTCCTGGAGGAGGGCGAGGCGTGGGGCGGTGTCCGTGCCGAAGGGGAGGAGGGGAGAGGCGCTCTGGCCCTCGGGCAGGTCGCCCTGGCGCTTCCATGCCAGATAGAGGGGGATGGCCTCCCAGTAGGTCTTCAGCTGGGCCATGGTCAACCCCATGGTGCCATCCAGATCCTGGGTGCCGCCCGTGGCCTTCACCCCGTCCTGGATCAACTCCCGGAACCGCTCCCGGAGCTCCGCGGTGGAGGCCTCCCCCGTCGCCTGCAGGGAGATGACCCCATCCCCGTTCAGGGGACGGCTGGTGAGAATCTGCTGGAATTTCCGCACCTGGGCCAGGGTGATGGCGCTGGTGTCCGCCTCCCCCAGATCCTTCAGGATGTACTCCGCGGAATGGCGGATTTTCCGGGCGTTCTCCGAATCGGTGAGGGCGGCCAGGGGCAGTTTTCCATCGAAGTGGTCGGTGATGCCGGCGCGGTCCCCGTAGACATCCAGGAGCCAGCGGATGGCGGCCTTCAGGCTCTCGGTGGTGATGGAACCCAGCTTGGCCGAGTCGATGTAGGCCAGGGCCTTGGGGTCGCAGGTGTAGGCCTTCAGGGGGGCGCTCATGGCGACCCACAGGGCCTCGTCCAGGGTGAGGGCGTCCGCCAGGTCCTGGCCGTTTTCAATGGAGAGCTGGTATGCTTTGCCGACGTGGAGAAATTTCATGGGGGCGGGGATGGGGTGGGGCTTGGGGGGAGGAAAGGGAGGGAGAGGGCCGGGGCGCCCGGCCTCAATCCAGGGTCACGGTCTGCTTGTATTGGGCCACCTGGGCATCCCATCCCTTCTCCTCGGCGATCTTCTTCTGGAGCGCCTGGGCGGCGTCCGGCTCGCCATGGGTGACGAAGACTTTCCGGGGCTTGGTGGAGAGGGTGCCCATCCACCGAAGCAGCTCCTCCCGGTCCGCATGGGCGGAGAAGCCGGAGATGCGCTCGATGTTGGCCTGGACATCGTAGGTCTCTCCCAGGATGCGGACCTGGGGTTTGCCGTCCAGGATCTGGCGTCCCAGGGTGTTGGCGGCCTGGTATCCCACGAAGAGGATGGTGGATTCGGGACGTTCGATGTTGTGGCAGAGGTGGTGCTTGATGCGGCCGCCGGTGCACATTCCGGAGCCGGAGATGATGATGACCGAGCCCCGGATGTGGTTCAGGGCCTTGGATTCCTGGGAGCTTCGCACGATGCTCACGTTGGAGACCTTCAGCACCCGGGCCAGCTGGATGGTCTCGGAGTCGAAGAGGTAGGGATGCCGGACGAAGACGGTGTTGACCCGGCTGGCCATGGGGCTGTCCACGAAGATCCGGAGATTGGGGATGCGGCGTTCGGCGTTGAGATGGGCCAGGAAGTAGAGGAGTTCCTGGGTGCGTTCCACGGCGAAGGAGGGAATGACGAGGTTGCCTCCCCGCTCGGCGGTGGAGTTGATGATGCGCTCCAGCTCCCCGGGAATGTTCCGGGTCTCCCCGTGGGTCCGGTTGCCATAGGTGGATTCCACCAGCAGGTAGTCCGCCGGCCCCACCTTCTCCGGATCCTGGAGAATGGGCATGTCCCACCGCCCCACGTCCCCCGAGAAGAGGATGCGGCGGCTCTCCCCGCCCCGGGTGACCGTGACCCGGCAGCAGGCCGCCCCCAGAATGTGGCCCACCTGGATGAACTCCACCGCGATCCCGTCCCCGATCTCCAGGGGGGTGTCATAGGCCACCGGGACAAAGTATTTGGCCACCTCCTGGGCGTCCTCCGCGGTGTAGAGGGGCTCTTCCTGGTAGGGACCCTTGCGCCCCTCCCGCTCGTGGCGCATCCGCTTGAACTCCGCGTCTTCCTCGTTGATCTTCCCGCAGTCCTCCATGACGATGCGGGCGATTTCCGCGGTGGCGCTGGTGGCGTAGATGGGCCCCTGGAAGCCGTCCCGCACCAGGCGTGGGAGTCTTCCGCAGTGGTCCAGGTGGGCGTGGGTGAGAATGACGGCGTCCACCTTTTCGGGGGCGAGGGGGAAGTTCTCCCAGTTCCTCCCCTTCAAGTCGTGCTCCTGGTAGAGCCCGCAGTCCACCAGAATGTGCATCCCATTGGCTTCCAAAAGATAGCAGGAACCGGTCACGTTTCCGGCTGCGCCGTGAAATCCCAGTCTGATGTCCATGTCGTACCTCCTGTCTGCGGTGAGCCGGGAAAAACGGCCCGTCCTGGGTGCGCCCCTCCCGGCGATATTCTGGTTGTCCGGAATCCCCTGGGCAAAAGGGGTCTTCCGGGGCGGTTGACGCGCTTCACAGAATATAATCCCTCCAGAGCCTGGGCTTGGCCTGGATGCCGGAAGAGGGAGCGGGGGGAAGACGAACAGAAGCCAAGGAAAGGAACAACCATCTCCTCCTCCGGGCGTTCCAGGGGAGACACGCCGGGATCTTCGCCCTCCTTCGCTGAACGCTTTTGCGGATTTAGAGGTCATTGTTCCGCGTGGGAAGGCAGGCCGCCCTCCGGGCTTTCGACGGGGTTCCCTGGTCCCGCGTCCTGGCCTGGCAAAATCATTCCATGGCTGGGCGTCCCGGTGACTTTCAGGCGTTTGCGGCCCGTTGTCCCGGGGAGAATCCCCCGCGGGGTATAGTCTTTGGGCAGAAAGAGACGGCGGCGGGGCGAATCTTCCTTTTACGCCCGAAGGCCGCCCGTGGCAGCGGAACCCGAAACCCAGGAGGAGCCCATGGAAGAGCAGAAGTGGCAGGACACGCAGGAAAAATCGCCGGAGACCCCGGCGGGGTGGTGGTTTTCCCCGGCGTTGCGAAGGCGGTTGACGGAAAAGCGCCTGGGGTTGGGGCTGACCTACGCCTCCCTGGGGCGCTTCCTGGGGGTCTCCTGGGCCACGGTGCGGAAGTGGGAGCTGGGGAAGAGCCGGGTGTGCCAGCAGCGGCATCGCCGCCTGGTCCAGGATTTTCTCCGGGGAGACTACGATCAGGCCCTCCGGGAGGACCGGAACCGTCCCGGCATGGGGGCCTATCTGCGTCCCGTGCCCCGGGAGGCGGTGGCCTGCGTGCAGCGTTTCGCCAACGGGTATCGGCTCCTGGGGGAATGTCCCCAGGGGCGTCGTCTTCTGGTGGAGGAGGCGCAGCGCGCCGTCCGTCAGGTCCTGTCCCAGCTTCTGAAGGAGAGCCTGGGATAGGGGGGCGGGGTCTCTATCGCCAGTCCCAGGAGAAGGGTTGGGCCTGGATGATGAGGGAGAGCCATTCCCGGTACCGTGCCAGGGAGAAGGGGGGGCGTCCCAGCAGATAGTGGTTCGCCCCGGGGGTGGCGCCGTCCACGGTCCAGTCCATGAGGAAGAGATCCTGTTCCTCCGGATTGGCGTCCAGGAATCCGGCGCTGGTGTTCTGGTTGGGCGGCAGTTCCACGGTCTTCTCCATCACCACTTGCCGGGCCAGGCCCCGCCGGATGCGGAATTCCACCGTGCGGGTCTCCCGGGAATCGTTGCACAGGATGACGGGCGACCGGTGGTTCTCGTCGGGCTCCCCGAGGATGACGCACACTTCCTGGTGGATGCGCCGCAGGATGTGGTAGGCCAGCTTCGGCGTGAAGTAGTAGTCCACGATGGCGTCCGACATCTGGGGCCATCCGTCCATCATGTTCCACCAGATGATGCCGGTGCGCCGGGGACGCCCTCCCCGGAAGAGCTCCACGAAGAACTTGAGCGCCTCCGCCTGGACGGCCTGGGAGGCCAGCACGAAGTCCTCCAGCGCCTCCGGCACCGTCCCGAACAGGGCCTGGATTTGACGGCGCATGAGGAGAATCCGGCTGTTTTCCGGGGGGCAGGAGAGGGTGGCGTCGGTGGAGTGCAGCTCCCATTCCGGGTTGTCCGTGCAGGGCCAGACCCGGTGGGGGGAGATGAATTTCCGGATGGAGCGGGCGGCGGGGCATCCGTGGTAGCCGATTTCGGAGGCGAAGCAGGCCTGGTTCTGGGCGTAGAAGGGGGCCTTGTAGTATCCCCGGGGTCCCCACAGATGCTGTTCCGGGCCGTCGCAGAGCTCCTGGCCGGCCGCCAGCATGTCCGGGGAGAAATAGGGGGAGCTGGGGAGATAGGGGCGCAGGGGGTCCAGGCGGTCGATCACCTGGGGGAGCACTTCCCGGGTCAGGCGGTTCTTGGCGGGATCGGTGCGCGGACTCCACCAGTTGCGGTATCCCTCGTCGTTCTCGTTGTCTCCCGCCCACAGGATGAGGGAGGGATGGCGCCGGTATTCCCGGACGACGCTTTCCGCCTCCTGCCGGAAGCGGGCCAGGAACTCCTCGTCCTGGGGATAGGAGGCGCAGGCCATGCCGAAGTCCTGCCACACCATGATGCCGTATTGGTCGCACAGGTGGAAGAAGGCGTGGGGTTCGTAGACATTCCCTCCCCAGCAGCGCACGATGTTGCATCCCATTTCCCGGAAGAGGGCCAGGATGCGGGGGATGCGCCGGGCGTCCCGGGAGTGGAGGGCGTCGGCGGGCACCCAGTTGGAGCCCTTGGCCATGACGGGCACGCCGTTCACCACCAGCTGGAACTGGGCGGGGGTTCCGTCGGCGCCCCGGATGCGCCGTTCCACCTGGACGGTCCGGAATCCCAGGGTCTCCTGCCGCTGGCACAGCGTCTTGCCGTCCTTCCGCAAGGCGAAGGTCACCTCATACAGGTTCGCCTCCCCGTATCCCCGGGGCCACCACAGACGGGGACGCTCCACCCGGAACTGGAAATTGGGATTGAAGTCCCACAGCGCCTGGGTGGCCGAGAATGTGTGGTCTCCGCAACGCCCCGTCACCTGCAGGGACATTCCCTCCAGGGTCTTTTCGCTGGTCTTGACGTGGAGCCAGACATCCACGGCGGCCTCTTCCTCGCTGCAGCGGGGCGTCTGCCAATGCAGATCCTGGATTTCGTGCTCCGGGCGTTCCTCGAGGTAGACCGGGCGCCAGATTCCCGCGGAGAGGATGCGGGGCATGATGTCCCATCCATAGCAGTGGGCCGGCTTTCGCACCAGCACCCGGTCCCCGCCCCGGTTCCACGCCTCCCCCCGTAGCCGGCGCGCCTGGTTCACGGGGGACTTCAGGCGCACAAAGAGATGGTTTTCCTGTCCCGCGGGGGCCAGGGCCTCCCGGATGGCGAACCGGTGCTCCACCAGCGCATTGTCCGAGGCGCCCACACGTTTCCCGTTCAGCCAGATTTCCGCGAAGCAATCCAGGCCCTCGAAGACCAGTTCCGGGTCGCGGAAATCGGGGGTGGGGAAATGGGTCTCGTACCAGAACTGGTGGGATTCGTAGGGCCGCAGGGCCAGGCTATGGAGTCCCACCAGGGGGTCCTGGAGTTCTCCGGCGGCCATGAGATCCAGCTCCACGTTCCCGGGCACCTTGGCCGGCACGCCCGACAGGCCGCACCGCGCCAAATCCGGGGGCGCCTCCACGGGAAGGGACCCCTCCAGAAAATGATACATCCGCCAGGGATGTGCGCATAAATCCATCCGAGGACGCCACGGACGGTTGGTCTGGTATCCGTCGGTTTCGTCGATTCGGGTTTCTGGGCTCTCCATGCTTCGGGCTCCTCCTGCCTTGCTCGTCTGATTGCTGGTCCGGTTTCCCCGGGAAGACTTTGCCCCAATGTAGTGTTCTCCCCCTGGCCCGCCAGGCGAAAGGCCCCCGCGCGTTCTTCCGGGAGCGCGGCGGTGCCGGAAGCGCGGGATTCGTCTATATTCTCCCCCGTGCCCGGCGGCGACGCCCCTCCCTCTGGAAACAAGGTCGCCCGCCCCGGGGAAATCCCTGGTTTTTCCCTATTTCGGAGTGTTTCTCATGGTTCATGTTCAGGCCCGCGCCGTGGTCAAAGCCCAGTATTGGGAGGCGTATGTGAAGATTCTGGAGGATTTGGTGCCCCGGGTGCGCCAGGAGAAGGGCTGCCTCCGCTATGTGCCCTGCCTGGATTGCGACGGCGCCCAGGAAAATGCGGTGACCATGGTGGAGACCTGGGAGAGCCGGGAGGATCTGGAGGCCCATCTCCAGGGACCCAACATCGCGGAGTTTCGCCGCAGGATTGCGGGAATGAGGGAGGAGGGTTCCTCCTGCCTGGTGCTGCGTCCTCTGATTCCGTAAAGGGGGGGGGATCATGCAGGGAAGCCCTCTTTGGATTGCGGATGACGCCTCCTTCCAGGCGTTCGTGGCCTCTCTCCCCGCCGGAAAACCGGTGGCCCTGGACACGGAGTTCGAGTGGACACGGACCTATTTCCCCATTCTGGCCCTGCTGCAGATCGGGCTGGACCGGGAGAATGTGGCCCTGGTGGACCCCCTGGCCATCCGGGACTGGTCTCCCCTGGCCAGGCTGCTGGCGGACCCCGAACGCCAGAAAATCTTTTTCAGCGGCGCCAATGACATGCCCTTGCTCCATCGGGTCTGCGGCGTGGTGCCCGCCTCCCTCTTCGATGTCCAGGTGGCGGCGGGCTTCTGCGGCGAGGGGGCCTGCCAGAGCCTGAAGGCGGTGCTGGAAAACCGTCTGGGCGTCTGCCTCCCCAAGACCGAGAGCCGCAGCGACTGGATGCTCCGCCCCCTGACGGAAAAACAGCTGGGCTACGCCGGCGACGACGTGGCCTACCTGCCCGAGGTGGCCGCAGATTACCAGGAGGCCCTGAAGGCCAACGGAAATCTGGCCTGGTTCCAGGAGGAGATGGAGGAATCCTTCTGCCGGGAGGAGGGGTATCGCCTCCCCCCCCCGGAGGATGCCTGGCGCCGCCTGGGCTTCCTGCATTTCCTCCGCTCCGCCCCGGAACGCCGACGGGCGGTGAGCCTGGCGATCTGGCGGGAGAAAAAGGCCCGGGAAACCGACTGCGCCCGGGGACGCCTCCTCTCCGACGACCAACTCCAATGGTGCGCCACGGAAAACCCGGGGGACGCCTCGCGCCTCCTGCAAATGCCCTCCTGCTGGTGCAAACGGGTGAAACCCCTGGCGGGGGAGATCCTGGAGGCCCTGGCCAATCCCTGTCTGGGCTCCTACCAGGAAAGCGCATCCCAGCCCTACTTGTCCCCGGAACGAAAAGTCGCCCTGCGAAAACTGGGGGAACGGGTCCGGGGCATCGCCACGGGATGCGCCCGCCACCGCCAAATCGAACCCACTCTGGTCTGCACCCGCGGCGAAGCCGAGGCCTGGGCGTTCCGAAAACTCATGGGACTCCCCCAGGAGGGAAGAATCTGCCGGGGATGGCGAAAGGAACTCCTCCAGGAACCCCTGCGGCAGCTGGAGGGATGACCCGTCGCCCCCTCAAAACGATGGTGTGTCTTTATAACTACCTGAAAATGAAGATGTTATAGATTATTGTGGGGGGGGGGGAGCTCCAGGAGCAGTTCATCCACCACGTTTCCCTCGCGGAGTTCGCCGTTCTCCAGCACCAGGCTGTCGCAGTATCTGCCCAGGGAGTCCAGATATCTGGCCTCTTTCACGGGGAGTGTCCATGGGGGCAGGGGGGTGCTCTGGTCGTCCACCCAGCGATTGTATTCCAGATACGCTCCCAGGGCCAGTCGTTTGTTCTTGGGATACTTTTGGAGGAGTTCCTGGAGTTCCTCTTCCGTGGGCAGAGCCAGTTTCGTGTTCAGGAACCGGGCCACGGCCCGTCCGGCGTGGGTGGGGGTGCGGAAGGGGAGGATGGCGAAGGTGCGGGTTCCCAGGGTGATGGGGGTCAGGTGTTTCCAGGGGTCCTTCCAGAAATCCAGGCGATGGTCGAAGGCTTCCCGGGAGGTCCATTCCAGCAGTTGGGCGGGGGGCATTCCGTTGGGGGCCAGATGAATCAGTCCCTTGCGGTGGCGCATCAGGAACGCGGGCTCCTCCTTGGGCGGGGGCGGCAGCTCCTTCCACCCCACTTCTTCCCCGGAGGAAAGCCAGCGCCACGCCCCGTCCACATATTGGATGCCCAGAAGGTTGGGATAGCTGACATTGAGGTGGACGGCCTGGACGGCGGCCACGCAGGCCTCGTAGGTGGGGGGCTCGGGCAGCCGGGCTCCCAGCAGCCGGGCCAGGTTCATGAGGTCATCGGGGCGGGTCACCTGCAGACTGAAGCCGTAGCCGGCGTAGATTCTGCCATCCAGCTCCGCGGTCCGAATCAGGGGATGGCGCAGCCATTCCCGGGAGAAGAAGTCGTCCGGGGTCCAGGCCAGCACCGGGCGGTAGGTCAGCTCCGGAATCAGCTTGGTGTCCTTGTAGGCCAGTTCCCGGCGGGTGAACATGACGGGACTGTCCGGATCGCCGGGGTAGCGCTTCCCCCGCAGCACCCGGAAATCCCAGCCCAGATCCAGGGCATTCCCCAAAAGCTCCGGGGCGGGGACGCAGGCCTCGACGCAGGCGTCGGTGAGATTCATCACCGGGAAGGGGTTGTCCTTGCTCCGCCATCCTCCCATGGCCACATATTCCCACTCCAATTCCGTGGGGGGACGGAAGGCATAGCCCTCGGGAAATTCCGTGAAGGAGGCCAGACGCTGCATCAACAGCTTGCAGTAGAGCAATATGTCGTTGCCGCTGAGGTTGTTGACGGATTCCTCCGCAGGCTTGTTCTTGTTCAGCGGATCCCCCGTGATGTTGTAATAGCCGTCGTGGTTCAGCTCCTCGTTGAGAATCCAGAAGGGACGGGGCATCTCCACCCGGCGCTTCAGCGTGGGGGAATAGTAGGCGCCGGCGGGGATGAAGACCCACCGCTTCTTCCAGTTGATGGTGGTGGGGAGGAAATCCTCGCCCAGCCGGGGAGAGAAGGAGTCGGCGAGGCGTTCCGCCCCGTGCCGGGCGCTGGCCAGCAGGCTCTGGCGCTCCTGCTCCGGCAGGAATCTGCCCAGGGGGGAGTCCAGGAAGGAGAAGGCGGCGCTGATCTGGTCGAAGGTGGCCTCCTCGTCCAGGACGGGGGCGGCGTTCCTGGCGCAGGTCCGGAGGAGCTGCCGGAGGGTGCCCAGCCGCTGCTGGATTCCCGCCAGGGCGGTGCGGGAGAGTTTGGCCTGGGCCTGCTCCTCCCGGGGGAGGGACAGGGCCTGCGCCAAGGGGGCGTTGCCTCCCTGGGCGTCCGGCAGAATCTCCTCCAGGGAGAGGACGGGGGCGTCGGGAGAGGCGTCCAGCGCTCCCAGGAGGACATCCCCGGGATTCTCGAACTGGAGGGAGAGATTCTCCATCTTCTCCTCCAGCTGGAGGCACTTCTGACGGGTCTCCTGGAGCAGGGCCTGGCACTGGCGGCGGTATTGCCGGAGGGCATGGCCTCCCCCCGCGGCCAGGACGGCCATCAGAAGGAAGGCCAGGAAGGCATGAAGCGCCACCCGCTTCCGGAAGGCCCGGTCCATGCGGAGGCGCGCCAGAAAGGCCTTGCCCCAGGAGGCGGGAAGCAGGGCCTCCTGCAGAAGCCGCCGGGCCTCCTCCACGGAGCCGCAACGCCGCTCCGGCTCCCGGGCGCACAGGCGCAGCACCGGATGGCAGAGGCGGCGCAGGGTCTCCCGGGAAAGGCCGGGGGGCAGGGCGGGATATTCCTCGGGCCCGTTCCCCGTGACGGCGGCATAGAGAATCTTCCCCACGGCGTAGATGTCGCAGGTCACTCCCCGGGTGGCGGTGCCCGCCAGCAACTCCGGCGGCATGTAGCCCGGGGTGCCCGCCACGGACAGGGTCTGGTTGGCCTCCGTCAACAGCCCGAAGTCCGCTAGTTTCAGCCTGCCCTGGACAAACAGAATGTTCTCCGGCTTCACGTCCCGGTGGGTGAGGCCCGCCTGATGGATCACCTCCAGGGCGTCCAGGAGATGGAGGCAGTGGCCCACGGCCTTCTCCAGGGGCATGGCGCCATCCCGCTTCATGCGGAGGGCCAGGGTGTCGGCCCGGTATTCGGCGGCGTCGGGGCCCAGGGCGTTGTCGGCGGGCTCCATGACGTAGAAGAGGGTGTTCCCCTCCCAGCCGCAGTGATGGATGTGGCAGATGGAGTGGTGGAGGGGGAGGCGCATGTAGCGCTTCAGAGCCTCCAGCTCCTTTTCCCCGAAGACGGACTTGGCCGACATCAGCCGCTTCAGGGCCACCTTGTGGCCCAGCATGTCCTCCGCCAGGAAGACCTCGCCGAAGAATCCTCTTCCGCAGGGTTCCAGGATTCGATAGCCGGCAAAGGATTCGCCCATGGATGGCCGTGGAGGTTGGTGGCTAGTCCGATTCTTTCCGGAGCTGACGAAGGATGGCGGCCAACTTGTCGCCAAGCCGACTCTTGGCCAAATAGACTTGGTTTTCGCTGACTTTCAGAATCTGGCTGACTTCCTTCACGGGAAGGTTCTGGCGCACATACAGCTCGAAAATCATATACTGCTGCTCCGAGACCTCCTGCCTCAGGAGCTCCAGCGCTTTGATCTCCAGAAACTCCTGCCACTCCTTCTCCTCCTGAAGCTGGAGCTGGGACTGGACCTCCCCCGCCTGCCCTACCGCGGGGTGCACGCTCCACTTCTCCCGCTTTTCTTTCTCCTTCGTGTATTTTTCGTTCAAGTCGCAGCACTTGTTGTGGATGATCTTGGACAGGTAGGTTCGAAACCGGCCGCGCTCCCGGTCATAGTGCTCCAGGCCCCCTTTGCTGAAGAGATCCAGCATCACCATCTGGTGCACATCGTCCACGGCATCCGAGGGAAGGTGGGGGAATCTCCTCTTCAGAATAAAGGCGGTGAGAGGCCTTGAGAGGCCTGTAGAATTTGTAGAATTCCCTCTGGGACTCCTCCTGCTTGTCCAGGACGCCTTGGAGGAGGGATTGTCTTGTGGTATACATTGTCTGGCTTTGTTCCTCAGGGATGGAGAGAGGTGCCGGGCAGAGGGATATGGTCCAGGGAGACGATGGGGATTCCCTGATATTCCCGGCGAGGGGTTCCCTCGGTGAGGACGCAGGCCACGACGGAGATTTCCAGCTGGAGCTTCCGGGCCAGGGCGAGGACGGCCTGGATGGTGCCCCCGGTGGAGACCACGTCGTCCAGGAAGCACAGCCGCTTTCCCGTGAAGGCCTGGTATTTCTCCCTGCCAATCCAGAGTTCCTGCTGATGGGTGGTGGTGATGGAATCCACCGTGACGCCCACGGGGTCGATCATGAAGCCTTTTCTGCTCTTCCGGATCTCCAGGAAGCGCTCCAGACCCAGGCGCTCGGTGAGGGCCTGGGCCAGCCCGCAGGATTTGGTCTGCACCGTGGCGATGGCGTCGAAGGAGTAGTCCTTCAACTTCTCGGCCAGGCTCTGGGCGGCGGCGTAGTTCCACCGGGTCTCCCCGGTCATGTCGAAGGAGTAGATGCGAAATCCTCCTTCCAGATTCACCAGGGAGATCTCGGGGTTGCAGTCGGGTCCCAGATGGACTTGTATGGTGGGCTTCCAGCTTTCCATGGGCGTCGCGGTAGGGGATGGGGAGTTACAGACCCACGTAGCAGCTCAGATACTTCGCCACCACGCCGGCCACCATGCCCAGGAAGGGATTCTTGGACCAGGCGGTGACGCCCAGGGCCACATAGCCCGCCGCGCCATCTTGTTTGCCCGCCACTTTGTCGACGTAGGGCATGAAGGTCATGAAGATGCCGATGACGAAGAGGAATCCGGCGATGCTCTGGGCGGGCAGATACTTGCCCAGACGGCTGATGACGCCCAGGAGCAGCAGGATGCCCGTGACGGCCATGAAGACGATGCCGCAGGCCACGGGGGCGGGGGCGGCGGCGGTGCCGGAGATGATGGCCTCGATGGGCGGGCCGCCGAAGAGGGAGCTGGGGATGTCCGCCAGGGAGTTGATGATGGAGAGGTGGTCGACGTTCTGGGTGGTGCCGGCGATGTTGGCGGTGATGCCGCCGAAGGAGATGTTGGCGCCGATGTTGAGCATCACCAGGCTCAGGCCGCCCAGGAGCACCGTGAAGTTAAAGGTGGGTTTCACCAGCTTGAAGTCGCTCCAGTAGGACTTCTTCCAGAAGCGCCATTCCTGGCTCTCGGGAATCTGGTCGCGGCCTTCCTCCATCATGGCCTTCACGTCCACCCGGCGGCGCTGGATGAACAGGAAATCCAGGGTGGAGATCACCACGGAGATGAAGATGGTCCACACCAGCCTGTTGCCGTTTTTGTGGAGGAGGAAGAAGGTGACGAGGGCGACGAAGAGGGAGACGAGGGTCACCCGGCGCTCCTTCTCGAACATGTCCCAGGCGACGCCGGCCAGAATCAGGCCCACGCCCGCCATCATGCCGAAGACCACGCTCTCGCCGGCGAAGGCGGAGATCTTGGTGATGTAGCCCAGCAGGCCCAGCACCACCATGATGCAGGTGGCCAGGAGGATGGAGCTGACGTTGTTCCGGAGATTCTTCCGGACGCTGGCCACGGTGATGGTCTCCGCCTGGCCGGAGATGGGGGTCACGGAACCGGTGAGCAGGTTGCCGATGGCGCCGACCAGATAGGCGAAGCCGGAGGGCTTGAGGGCGAAGCCGCGGGACTGGGCATACAGGAGCTGTGGCACTCCGTTGATGATGACAGCCACGATGGCCACGATAAAGGCAATGGCGTTTTCCATGGTGGGGTCGTGAAGGACGGGGGGATTTGGGGTGGGGGGTACACAAGGAGAACGCCCTCCCTCGAGGTCCCCGCCGGCGGCGGAAGACGGAAGGACGGCGCGCTTTTCTAGGGGAAATAGGGGGTGAAGGCGAGGAGAAAACTATAACTTGGGGGCGACATTTTTCAAGAGGAAATCGTAGGAACCGCAAGGACTTTTGCCGTCTCACGCGGAGCCATCGGGAAAAACGGCCCGTGGCAAGGCGTCCATGGGAAAAGGAGGGAGAAGGGCGCCCATGGGGGAGAGGGGGAGGGGGAGCGTGTTATCTTTCCCCCGTCTCCCCGCCCCGACGGGACGGTTTTCCCCCGGGACGGGAGGCGGGAACCCCGTAAGGAGAGGGACGACAGGAAAGCATGACAAGACGGGAGGCATTCATCGCCTGGAATTTGCTGCCGGAAATTGGCCCGGGACGCATGCGCCTGCTTCTCCAGTTCTTCCCGGAACCCCAGGAGTCCCTGGGCGCCCCCCTGGACCGGCTGCGCCGGGTGCCCCGCCTGGGCGAAGCCTGCGCCCGGATGCTCCATCGCTGGGAGGACCACTGCGATCTGGAGGGGGAGCTGCGCCGGGCCCGCCAGGCCGGGGTCGCCCTGGTGGTCTGGGAAGACCCCTCCTACCCCGCCCAGCTGCGGGAAATCCCCGCGCCCCCCGTCTGCCTCTATCTCCGGGGAGACATCCTGGCGCTGCAGGGATGCGCCAACGCCCTGGCCATGGTGGGCACCAGGATGGTCACCCCCTACGGCATCCGCATGGCCCGCCGCCTGGCCGCCCAGGCCGCCCGGGCAGGCTGGATCGTGGTCTCCGGACTGGCCCGGGGCGTGGACACCATCTGCCACCAGGCCACCCTGGAGGCCAAAGGCCGCACCATCGCCGTCCTGGGAAACGGACTGGATTCCGTCTATCCGGCGGAAAACCTGGAGCTGGCCCGGAGAATCGCCGGCTCGGGCGGCGCCCTGCTCTCCGAATTCCCCCTGGGAAGCCGGCCGGACCGATGCCATTTCCCCATGCGGAACCGCATCATCTCCGGCCTCTCCCGGGGCACCCTGGTGGTGGAGGCTTCTCTCCAATCCGGCAGCCTCATCACCGCCGCCCAGGCCACGGAGCAGGGAAAGGTGGTCTTCGCCGTCCCCGGCATGGCCGACACCCCCGCCGCCCGGGGATGCCACGCCCTGCTGAAGGACGGCGCCCGACTGGTGGAGGATTTCTCCGACGTCCAGGAGGAGTTCTCCCTGCTGCCCGGATTGCGGGACAAGACCTTCCAGCGGGAGGAACGCCAGCGCCGGGAGGAGGAGCAGGCGGAGGAGGTGCCCCTGCCGCCCCTGGAATACCGCCTCTGGCTCTCCCTGGGGGAGGAGGAACGCCCCCTGGACGCCCTGCTGGAGGAGTGCGGGGAGGGGATCACCGCCGTCCTGGGCGCCCTGCTGAATCTGGAGATCCGGAAGATGGTGCGCCAGCTGCCGGGGAAGCGGATTCGCCGGGTGCCCGGGCGCCGGGGCGTGCCCCGGCCCTGACGCCCCCCCCCATGGGATTCCCGGCCTGCCGCGCCGGGGGTATATTTTACGCGAGACGCACGCCGGCGGGAGCCCGGGGGATGCGCCTTTCCACTTTCTCCCGCCGGACCCCTGCGCGAAATGGAAGACTGAAAACAAGAACAAGGACTATTTTCGAGGAATTTCCGTGCCCATGACGACCAAGAACACATTGATGATTGTGGAGTCCCCCGCAAAGGCCAAGACCATCGGAAAGCTTCTGGGAAAGGGGACGACGGTGCTGGCCTCCATGGGCCATGTCCGGGACCTGCATCCCAAGCAGCTGGCGGTGGATGTGGCCCATGACTTCCGTCCCACCTACGCCCTGACCCCCAAGGGCATGAAGGTGGTGCCGAAGCTGAAGGAGGCCGCCCGCAAGGCGGACCAGATCTTCCTGGCCACCGACCCCGACCGGGAGGGCGAGGCCATCGCCTGGCACCTCCAGAGCATCCTCCAGGATGTCTCCAAGGCCGACTTCTACCGCATCGCCTACCACGAAATCACCCGCTCCGCCATCGAGGCCGCCTTCCGCTCCCCCGGACAGGTGAAACAACCCCTGGTGGACGCCCAGCAGGCGCGGCGGGTCCTGGACCGCCTGGTGGGATACCAGGTGAGCCCCATGCTCTGGAAGGATGTGGAGAAGGAGACCAGTGCGGGACGCGTCCAGTCCGTCGCTCTCCGTCTGATCGTGGACCGGGAACGGGAAATCCAGGCGTTCCAGCCCGTGGAATACTGGAATCTGGAGGCCGTCTTCTCCCCCGCCTCCGCTCCCCAGGTGCGCCTGAAGACCACCCTCTCCAAACTCAATGGCAAGAAGGCCAACGTGCCCGACGGAACGAGCGCCCAGGCGCTGGGACAGGCCCTGGAGGACGGGACCGTGAGCCACCAGGTCAGCTCCATCACCAGCAAACGCCGCACCCAGCGCCCCGCCCCCCCCTTCACCACCAGCACCCTCCAGCAGGCCGCCGGAAGCGCCCTCCGCTTCGGCTCCTCCACCACCATGTCCGTCGCCCAGCAGCTCTACGAAGGCGTGGACCTGGGGGGGACCACCTCCGGTCTGATCACCTATATGCGAACCGACTCCGTCCATGTGGCGTCGGAGGCGCAGCAGGCCGCCCTGGGCTTCATCCGGCGCACCTACGGGGCGGAATACGCCCCCGCCACCCCCAACCGCTTCGCCTCCGGCAAGAACGCCCAGGAGGCCCATGAGGCCATTCGCCCCACCAACGTGGAGCGCACCCCCGAGGAGGTGGCCCCCTATCTGGACGACCGCCAGCGCAAACTCTACCGCCTCATCTGGAACCGCTTCGTGGCCAGCCAGATGGCCTCGGCCCAGCAGGTGGACCACGCCATCGAGATCCTCTCCCGGGGTGGGGCCCTGGAGACTCTGTCCCTGCCTTGCGCCGGGGCGGGAAGGGGCGTGGAGTGCGTCTTCCGCGCCGCCGCCCGGGAGACCCTCTTCCCCGGATACCAGAAGGTCTACAACATGAAGGACCTGGGCCAGGAGGACGAGATGGACAATCTCATGGGCTCCCTGCCGGCCCTGACCCAGGGGGATTCCTGCCGCCTGCAGGAGCTGAAGAAGGAGCAGTGCTTCACCCAGCCCCCCAAACGCTTCTCCGAGGGCGCCCTGGTGAAGGCGCTGGAGGCCAACGGGGTGGGACGCCCCTCCACCTTCGCCTCCACGGTGCAGACGATTCTGGACCGCCACTATGTGGAGAAGCAGCAGAGCTCCGCGCTGGTGCCCACGGAACGGGGCTTCCGGGTGAACGACTATCTGGTGGAACGCTTCCCCGAGTTGTTCGACGTGGATTTCACCGCCCGCATGGAGAAGGAGCTGGACCAGGTGGAGGAGGGGAAGATGGAGTGGGTGTCCATGATCCGGGAGTTCTACGAGAAGTTCCAGGGCTGGCTGGCCTTGGGCGGGGCGCTCCCCCAGAATCTCGGCCTCTCCCGGCAGCAGTGGAAGGCCCTGCTGGAGGCTTTCCCGGAGGATTTCCCCTTCGATCCCCCGGTGACCGGGCCCCGGCGCACCTACGATGACGCGAAGTTCACCAAGAGCCTCCGCAACATCCTGGCCAAGTCTCCCGAGAAGTTCACGGAGCGCCAGGCCAGCGCCATGCTGGCCATGGTGGCCCGGTATGCGGAGCGCCACCCGGAGCTGAAGTCCCTGGCGGGCTCCCTGGGGCTGGGAGAGTCCCTGGAGGCCTATCGGCGGGATTTGGCGCTCAAGGCGGAACGCCGCCAGAACGCCCCCGAGAAGCTGGCGGTGGAGCCGGCCCTGACGGCTCTGCTGAAGGCCATGGAGACGCTGGAGTTCGAGGCCCCCGTGACCCGGCGCCGCCACGAATACAACGACGGACGCTTCTTCCACTCCCTCGCCCAGCAGGCCACGGTCTCCGGCGGCCTCTCCGGCCCCCAGCGGGAGGCCCTCCGGAAGCTGGCCCTGAAGTACGCCCCCAAGATTCCCGGTTTCCCCGCCCTGGCGGAGCAGCTGGGCTGGACCGCCGCCCCGGAGAAGGCCTCCCCCGCCGCCCAGTCCGCTCCCGACGGAGAGACGGCGGCCCCCGCCCCCGGGGAGACGCCGCAAATCGCGGAGCAAGTGCAGCAGCTCCTGACCCTCACCGAGGCCGTCCGGCAGTGGAATCCGCCGGTGAAACGGGGAAAGGTCTCCTACGACGACAAGAAGTTCGTGGACTCCCTGAAGGAGCAGTGGAGGAAACGGGGCAGCCTCACGGAACGCCAGCTGGCGGCCTGGACCAAGACCCTCGCCCGCTATCAGGCTCAGCTGCCCCCGGGAAGCCTGGAGAAGCTCCAGGGCGCCGCCCCCGCCCCAGGGGGCGCCGACGCCGCCCCCGAACCCGTGGAAAACTGCCCCCTCTGCGGCAAACCCCTGAAACGAATCCATTTCCGGGGACGCTCCTTCCTGGGATGCAGCGGCTATCCCCAGTGCCACTTCACCAAAAACGGCTGAAGCGACGCCTCCCGGGGGGGACTCGCCCGGCGCCTCCGGAACCTCGCCGGGGACGCGCCGGACGTTATGGGCCTGGGGGGAGGTGTTATATTTCCCCAATTACCAGAGCAGGGGGGCGAAGACGCCCCTCCCCCGTGTAGAAAGCAACAAGGAATTCCGAAGATGATTACCACCAAGGAAGTTGACAACATGTGCTGCGTGGCGAAGGGCTGCGACCACGGCCCCGCGCCGATTCCACAGGAAGGGCAGTGGACGCAAGTCCGCCAGATCAATGAGATTTCTGGCCTGACCCATGGCGTGGGCTGGTGCGCCCCCCAGCAGGGTGCCTGCAAGCTGACCCTGAATGTGAAGAAGGGCATCATCGTGGAAGCCCTGGTGGAGACCATCGGATGCAGCGGCATGACCCACTCCGCCGCCATGGCCGCGGAGATTCTGCCCGGCAAGACCATCCTGGAGGCCCTGAACACCGACCTGGTCTGCGACGCCATCAACACCGCCATGCGGGAACTCTATCTCCAGATCGTCTACGGCCGCACCCAGAGCGCCTTCTCCGAAAACGGACTCTCCGTGGGCGCCGGACTGGAGGACCTGGGCAAGGGACTCCGCAGCCAGGTGGGCACCATGTATTCCACCCAGCTCAAGGGCGTCCGCTACCTGGAAATGGCCGAGGGCTATGTGAAGCGGGTGGCCCTGGACAAGGACAGCCAGGTCATCGGCTACGAGTTTGTGAAGGTGGGCCCCATGATGGAAGCCATCAAGCAGGGCATGGACGCCAACGAGGCCGTGAAGAAGTTCACCGGCACCTACGGACGCTTCACCCCCGAGGCTGGCGCCGTCAAGTACATCGACCCCCGTCACGAATAATTTAGGGAGGCACAAAGAAAATGGCTTTGTTCGAGAATTACGAGCGTCGGATTCCTCAAATCGAGAAGGTCTGCGCGCAGTATGGCATCAAGGATCTGGAGTCCGCCCGGCAGATGTGCCTGGACAAGGGCTTCGATCCCTACAAGATCACCGAGGGCATCCAGCCCATCTGCTTCGAGAACGCCAAGTGGGCGTATGTCCTGGGCGCCGCCATCGCCATGAAGAAGGGCTGCACCAAGGCCGCCGACGCCGCCAAGGCCATCGGCGAGGGCCTGCAGGCCTTCTGCATCCCCGGCTCCGTGGCCGATGACCGCAAGGTGGGCCTGGGCCATGGCAACCTGGCCTCCATGCTCCTGAGCGAGGACACCAAGTGCTTCGCCTTCCTGGCGGGCCATGAGTCCTTCGCCGCCGCCGAGGGCGCCATCGGCATCGCCACCAAGGCCAACCGGGTGCGCAAGGAGCCCCTCCGGGTCATCCTCAACGGCCTGGGCAAGGACGCCGCCTACATCATCAGCCGCATCAACGGCTTCACCAGCGTGGAGACCAAGTTCGACTACTTCACCGGCGAACTGAAGATCGTGAAGGAGACTCCCTTCTCCGACGGCCCCCGGGCCGCGGTGCGCTGCTACGGCGCCGACGACGTCCGCGAGGGCGTGGCCATCATGTGGAAGGAGGACGTGGACGTGTCCATCACCGGAAACTCCACCAACCCCACCCGCTTCCAGCACCCCGTGGCGGGCACCTACAAGAAGGAGCGCGTCCTGGCCGGCAAGAAGTACTTCTCCGTGGCCTCCGGCGGCGGCACCGGCCGCACTCTGCATCCTGACAACATGGCGGCGGGCCCTGCCTCCTACGGCTTCACCGACACTCTGGGCCGGATGCACTCCGACGCCCAGTTCGCCGGCTCCAGCTCCGTGCCTGCCCACGTGGAGATGATGGGCTTCCTGGGAATCGGCAACAACCCCATGGTGGGCGCCACCGTCTCCGTGGCCGTGGCCGTGGAAGAAGCCATGAAATAAACCCGCCTGCGGCGAAAGGCGCCGCCCGCCCCCGCCCCGCCTCGTGAAAAGAGGAGGAGCCGAGGGGAGGGGCGTCCGCCTTTCGTCCCGGAGGAGTTCTTCTCTCCTGCGCCTTCCCCTTCCGGAACCGTCCCCTTCGGGGATGATGTCCGCCGGAGGGAGGGAGGCCCGGTCCGCCCCCGCGCCTCGTCAGGCTTGCGTCGGGCGGCGTTTTGATTTTCCGGGGGCGGGGCGTCCGCCCCCGCGTCCCCCGGATTCCCGCCTTCTTGTCCCCGCCTTTGTCCCCTATGTCGAAGAGTCCCTGGCAACCCTTTTTGCCCTACAACGCCGTCTGCTGCCGCTACAGCGAGATTGGCACCAAGGGGCGCAACCGGGGGAGTTTTGTGCGCCGTCTGGTGGAGGGGCTGGGGCGCTCCCTGGGGGAATCCTTCGCCACCCCGCGCTTCGAGGTGGAGCGGGGCAGGGTGTATTTGTATCCCGGCGGGGAGCAGGGCGCTCTTCTCAGCCAGGGACAGCTGGAGGCGCTGCGGCGGGAGATTCCGAATCTTCCCGGCATCTCCTCCGTCTCCCCCGGATGGCACTGCCCCCGCACCCTGGAGGCCCTCCAGGAGTATGTCTGGCGCACCCTTCCCCAGGTGGTGGACGCCTTTCTGGCAAGCCATTCCCCGGAGGAACGGACCTACGCCATGCGGGTGAACCGGTGCGACAAGTCCTTTCCCCTGCACTCCGCGGAGATCGAGAAGGGCTTTGCGGAGGAGGTGTTCCGGCGGTGGCCCCAGCTGACCCTGGACCTCAAGAACCCGGCCCTCCGCATCGGCGTGGATCTTCGCCCCAGCGGCATCTTCGTGGACTATGAACGCATCCCCGGCCCGGGCGGCCTGCCCGCCGGCTCCGGGGGACAGGCCCTGGCCCTCCTCTCCGGGGGCATCGACTCCCCCGTGGCATGCTACGAGATGATCCGGCGGGGCACCAACGTGGATTTCGTCACCTTCCACAGCGCCCCCTACACCCCCGATGCCGGATTGTCCAAAATCTGCGATCTGGCACGCGTCCTCAACCACTTCCAGCACCGGGGACGGGTGGTGGCCGTCAATCTCCTGCCGCTCCAGAAGGCGGTGCGGGACAACTGCGAGGAGAAGTTCCGCACGGTGCTCTACCGGCGCAGCATGATGCGGCTGGCCTCCGTGGTGGCCCGGCAATTCCAGGACGAGGCCCTGGTCACCGGGGAGAACCTGGGGCAGGTGGCCAGCCAGACCCTGACCAACATGAGGGTCATCGAGGACGCCAGCCCCATGATGATTCTCCGCCCCCTCCTGGTCTACGACAAGCTGGACATCATGGCGGTGGCGCGGAAGATCGGCACCCTGGATCTCTCCCAGATCCCCGTGCCCGATTCCTGCACCGTCTTCGCTCCCGCCTCCCCCGCCACCGCCGCCTCCCTGCCCCTGGTGAAGGCCAACGAGGAACGGCTGGATCTCCCCGCCCTCCTCCGGGAATGTCTGCGGCAGACCACCATCATGAGCACCCTCACCTACCAGGCCCATCCCTTCCCGGAACTCCTGGAGCAGCCGCTCTCCCTATGAACCTCAAGGATTTCCTGGCTTCGGAACAGGGCAGGGCGCAGCTGAAAGCCTGGGGCGAACCCGATTTCCGCTTGCGCCAGCTGAACCAGTGGACCCTGGAACGCTTCGCCGCCTCCTACGACGAAATGTCCAATCTCCCCCGGGGGCTGCGCCAGCGCCTGGCGGAGGTGGCTTCCCCCTTCGCCCTGGAGGTGGTGGAACGCCTCCAGGACCCCGGCGACGGCACCGTGAAGTGGCTCTCCCGCCTGGAGGACGGCCACACCGTGGAGACGGTGCTTCTCCGGGTGCCGGACCGCACCACCGTCTGCATCTCCACCCAGGTGGGATGCCCGGTGCGCTGCGTCTTCTGCGCCAGCGGCCGCAACGGTCTGGTGCGGAATCTCACCGCCGGCGAGATCATGGACCAGGTGATGCTGGCCAGCCGGGAGGTGGGAAAGCGGGTGGACAACATCGTGGTGATGGGCATGGGGGAGCCCCTCCTCAACCTGGAGGCCCTGGTGCCCGCCCTGGAGCGCATCGCCTTCGGCGTGCGCCATGTGACCATCTCCACCAGCGGAATCGTGCCCGGCATCCTGAAACTGGCACGGCTGGCCGAGGAGGCCGCCCCCTCCGAAACCTCCCGCAACTGGAATCTGGCCCTCTCCCTCCACGGCGTGGACGACGAAAGCCGGGCCCGCATCATCCCCTCCCATCATCGCTACCCCCTGGAGGAAATCTTCCAGGCGTGCCGGGTGCATCGGGAGAAGACGGGACGGATGCTGACTCTGGAATACGCCCTGGTGCGCGGCCAGAACGACAGCCAGGACGCCCAGCGCCGCCTGGCGGAAATCGCCCGGGAGCTCCGGGCCAAGGTGAATCTGATTCCCTGCAATCCCAATGCCAGCGCCCTGGAGGCGCCGGAACTGCGGCGCTGTCGCCAATGGGCCGAGGATTTGTGCGCCCGGGGCGTCCAGGCCACCCTCCGGCACTCCCGGGGACAGGCCATCCTGGCGGCCTGCGGACAGCTGCGCCAGCAGTGGCAGCGCCAGAGCCGGGAGACGGCAGACCGCTGACGCCCCAACCCCTTTCTCCCATTTCCCGCCCGTTCCATCATCCCCCTTCCCACGAGGAGAACCCCATGAAACGATTCCTTTCCATCCTGTTCTGTCTGTTTTTTGCCGCAACCAGTGTCCACACCCAAGAGGAACCCACGAAGATGCCTGAAAAAGAAGCCAATCCCGTTGTCCGGATCATGACCACCAAGGGTGACATGATGGTGGAGCTCTACGAAGACCTGTGCCCCAACACCGTGGCCAATTTCATCACCCTGGCCGAATCCGGATTCTACCGCGGCCACTCCTTCCACCGGGTGATCCCCGGCTTCATGGCGCAGGGCGGATGCCCCTTCTCCCGGGAAGGCGCCATCGGCACCCCCGGCACCGGCGACCCCGGATACCGCTTCGCCGACGAGTTCTGCAAGGAACTCCATCACAAGGGCCGCGGAATCCTCTCCATGGCCAACTCCGGCCCCAACACCAACGGAAGCCAGTTCTTCATCACCTTCACCGACACCCCCTGGCTGGACAACCACCACACGGTCTTCGGCAAGGTGATCGGCGGCATGGAAGTCCTGGACGCCCTGGAGCAGATCGGCTCCGAGAGCGGCCGCTGCAAGGAGCGGGTCCTCTTCAATATCGAAGTGGTCAGCAAGCGGAACCACGAATACAAGGTGAATAAACTCTAGACGAAGCCACAAGGCTGGATGCTCTAGAAAATCCCCCGCCTCCCGCATGCGCGACCTTCCCTCCCGGCTTATCCGCCCCCTTTTCCGGGGGCTCGCGATCCTGGCCTCGGCCCTGATCGTCTCCTGCCGCACCCTCACGGCCCCCCCGGGGTATGTCTCCCGGGGCAGCGGCACGGCGGGGCGCATCGAGTTCCCGGAGGAGGTCTCCCTGGAGGCCCAATACGCCCTGCTGGCCTGGTATGGAGAACAGTACGGGCAGGAGGCCCGTCTGCGGGCGGGGGAGGCTTTCGGACTGGTGCACAACGCCCTCAACGACAGGGCGTTGCTTTTGCGTGGCATGGCGGCCCAGGCCCTGGTGGGGCGCTATCCCGGCTTTGCTTACATCCCGCCCCAGGGCGGGGTGGCTTTCCTGTATGAGAGCCTGGGGGAGCGGAAGGACTTCCCGGAGATGGAGGCGATGCTGGAGCGCTGCCGCCAGACCCTGGAGGCCCGCCGCTACCTGGAGATCCCCGTCCAGGAGTGCAAGCGCTTCCTCGCCCAGACCACCAATGGCGACGAAAGCTCCCTCTTCGCCCTCTGGGCCTCCCGGAATCCCCGGCTGGAAATCGACTTCCCCGATGAGCAGAATCTCCGTCTCCTGGAACGCTGCCGGCAGGCGGTGGTCCTCAAGGCCCATTTGGTGGAGACCATGGACTTTGTCCGGGCGCATCTCCAGGAGGGCGCCCGGGCGGAGGAGGTGCTGGCCCAGCTGGACCAGAGAGCCCGGGAGATGCCGCCCCAGGCGGATCTGGGAGTGCTGGGGGACACGGAGACTCTGCCCCAGTGGGAGAAGCTCCTGGAAGAGGCCCCCGGCGCTCTGGTGGAGGCGGCCGTCACCCTGTGGCACGGGGACAATGGGGAGGAATACGAGGAGGTCATGAGCCTCGCCATGGGGCAGTGGGACAAGGATTTCCGGCTCCAGAAGGCCTCCCGGGAGCTGTGGGAGACCATGCGCCGGAATCTGGACGAGGCATTCCAGGCCCGGAAGGACGCCCTGGCCCGGGAGTGCGCCGAGGCGGCGGAACGGGGCGATTTCGCCCGGGAGATTCGCCGTCTGCGGAGGCGGGCGGGGGAATTGGCCTCTGGCAATGCGGGCGCCTGGGAATGTTACGCCCGTCTGGGGCGCACGGAGGAACTGGCGGCCCTTCTGAAGGAGAGCGCCGAAAGCCTGATTCCCGGCGCATGCCAGTTCTATCTTGCCCGCCAGAAGGAGTGCCTGCGGGAGGGACGCCCCGCCTCGGCCCTGGCGTTGGATGAGATTTTGCGGGAGCTCGCCGGTGCGGAGGTGGACGCCTCCGTCCCCGTGGCTTCCCAGGCCCGGGAGGAACTCTCCTCTCTCCCCGCCGCCTACGGGATTTGGCTGGGGGAATTCACCGGCGGGGAGCCGGGGCAGGGCGCCAGCTGGCGGCGCGACCTGGGCTTTGCGCTGTCGGAGGCGTTGGGCAGATGGAAGGGAGGCGCCCTGCTGCGCCTGGAGTCCCGGGAGGATGTCCCCGGGGCGATGTGGCGTCTGGCGCAGGGGGAATTGCTGGAGTACGAGCCGGGGGAGGTGGAGATTCAGCGGCGCACGGAGGTGCGCCGGCATTACGGGGAGGCCCGCCTGGAGGAGGGGGGCGACTACGCCTTCCTGCAGCCCCTGTGGCGTCAGGAGGTGGAGGTGGTCCAGGCGAGCCGCGTGGGCCATGTGCGCCTCCGGGGGATTCTCCAATGCGGGGAGCTCGCCTGCCCCCTGGAGGTGAACACCTTCTGCCCCAGGACGTTCTGCCAGGAGAATCTCCTCTCCTCCCAGACCCAGGAGATTCTCCGGTGCCAGGACCAGCGCCAGCTGAAGCCGGTGACCCCCCAGGAGCCCCTGCGCCAGGATAGAATCTGGTCCGCCGGGGAAATGCTGGACTACACCCGGCAAAACGCCCTGGAGGAATTCCTCCGCTGCCTCATGGCCTCCCTCCTGGAGAACATCCCCCGGGAACTCTCCCTGCGTTCCCTCCCCGTCAAGGAGCGGGCGGAGACCCTCCTCCGCATGACCTGGCTCCTGGATTCCCTGGACCTCTCCCGGGATGCCGCCCTGGACGCCCTCCGGCGACAGGGACGGGAACTGCTGAACCAGGAAGGGCGGGACGCCCTCCTGGAAGAGTGCCTCGCCAACCCCCTTTCCCCGTAACCCCACTCCCCCACCCATCCCCCATGTCCACTCTCTATCCTTTCCAGGCCCTTCTGCCTGCGGCCGACCAGGCCCCCCGGGTCGCCTCCCTCCCCTATGATGTGATGAATCGCCAGGAGGCGCGCCAGGCCGTGGAGGGCAATCCCCTCTCCTTCCTCCGGGTGACCCTGGCGGATCTGGAACTGCCGGACCAGGTCTCCTCCTACGACCCCTCCGTCTATCAACGGGCGTCGGAAAATCTCCGCGCCTTGCGGGAGAAGGGCGTCCTGAAGCAGGACGAACAGGAGTGCTTCTACCTCTATTCCCTGGTGATGGACGGGCGGCGGCAGACGGGCATCGTGGCCTGCGTCTCCGTGCCGGAATACAACCAGGGCATTGTCCGCCGCCATGAGTTCACCCGCAAGGAGAAGGAGGACGACCGGACGCGGCACATTCTGACCACCGGCGCCCAGACCGGCCCCGTCTTCCTGGCCTATCGGGACCAGCCGGAGGCCGACGCCCTGACCCGGGAGGTGATGGAAAGCCAGCCGCCTCTCTTCGATTTCACCGCCGCCGACGGCATTCGCCACACGGGCTGGAGAATCCCCCGGGAGAAGACCGCCACCCTGGAAAAGCTCTTCCAGGAAAAGGTGCCCCTCCTCTATATCGCGGACGGACACCACCGCGCCGCCGCCGCCGCCCGCGCCGCCCAGGAACGCCCCCGGGATCCCCAGGCCGCCCGCACCATGGGCGTCATCTTCCCCGCCAGCCAGCTGAAGATTCTGGCATACAACCGGGTGGTGCGGGATCTGGGGGGACTCTCCTCGGAGGAATTCCTGGCGCGCCTGGCGGAAGTGGGCGACCTCGGGGAGCAGGCATCCCCGGTGCCTCCCGCCGCCGGACAGGTCTCCTTCTATCTGGACGGCCGCTGGCGCAGCCTCTCCTTCCGGCAGCGCCACCCCGAGGACCCCATCGCCAGCCTGGATGTGAGCCTCCTCCAGGAACAGGTCCTGGCGCCCATCCTGGGCATCCAGGACCCCCGACGGGACCCCCGCATCGATTTCGTGGGCGGCATCCGGGGCACCCGGGAACTGGAGGAACGGGTGGACAAGGGGGAGGCCCTGGCGTTCTCCCTCTATCCCACCTCCCTGGAACAGCTGATGCGGGTGGCTGACGCCCATGGCATCATGCCCCCGAAATCCACCTGGTTCGAACCTAAACTCCGGGACGGACTCTTCACCCACTGCCTTTCTTAAGCCCCCCTCCCTTGCTCCCCGGAACACGACGATGCAGATACACGACGATGGACAAATCTACCTGGAGGGGGTTTCCGTAGAGGAACTGGCCTCCACCTACGGAACCCCCCTCTATGTCTACGAGGAAAACCGGATACGGGAGAATTTCCGCCGCGCCCTGGGCGCTTTCCGGAAATACTACCCCGACACCCGCTTCTTCTACGCCATCAAGGCCAACAACAATCTGGCAGTGGCCAATATCCTCCGCCAGGAAGGGGCCGGCATCGACGCCGCCAGCGTCAATGAAATCCTCCTGGCCAGGGAAATGGGCCTGGGAGGAGACGATGTGATGTTCTCCGGAAACTTCCTCTCCGACGAGGATATCCGACAGGGCGTGGAATCCGGCGTCATCTTCAATCTGGACGACCTCTCCCTCCTGCCCCGGGTGCTGAAACACGGCGTGCCCGAACGCCTCTCCTTCCGGGTGAACCCCGGCTACGGACAGTGCGACATCGGCGCTTTCGTCTGCAACGCCGGCCCCGAGGCCAAGTTCGGACTGCATCCCGACCAGGTCCTGCCCGCCTATCGCGCCGCACGGGACGCCGGGGTGAAGCGCTTCGGCGCCCACATGATGCCCGGCTCCTCCATCCGCGACCCGGAATACTTCGGATACGTCACCGGACTCCTCATGGACCTGGTGGGCAGGGCCGGACAGGAACTGGGCATCGATTTCGATTTCATCGACCTGGGCGGCGGCCTGGGAATCCCCTACCGCCATGAAGACGCCTGCCTGGATCTCCCGGCCGCCGCGGAACGGGTGGCCCAGGTCTTCCAGCAGAAAATCGCCCAATATGGCCTGAAACCCCCGCGCCTCATGATGGAGCCCGCCCGCTATTTCGTGGGGGACGCCGGCTACATCATCGGACGGGTCCACACGGTGAAGGATTCCTACAAGCGAATCCTGGGGACGGACATCGGCATGAATGTCCTGGCCCGCCCCGCCCTCTACGGCGCCTACCACCACATCTATGTGAACCGCCGGGAGCAGGAGGAGCGCATCCCCCTGAATCTCTGCGGACAGCTCTGCGAAAACACGGATCTGTGGGTGCGGGACCGGGAGCTGCCCCGGGGCACCCAGGTGGGGGATCTGGTGGTGGTGGAGAACGCCGGTGCCTACGGCTACGCCATGAGCTACCAGTACAACGGGCGCCTTCGTCCCGCCGAGGTCCTGGTGAACGGCGACCGCCACGAGCTGGTCCGCAAGGCCGAGGGCTTCCAGGAGCTGGTGGAACTCATGCAGGTTCCCGCCCGCCTGAAGGGGTGAGACGGGGAAATCCGGAAAATTTCCCCGCGCCGCCTGGAATCCTCTCCCTTCTTTGCGTATTAGAGATTGTGCAACATCCTCGAGAATGACACCCCAACACGGGACGGGCCGCCCCTTGACGGCCCCCGCCCCACGGAGCACCCCGACATGAAGAATGTGAAACATCTGGCTTGGCCCGCTCTCGCCCTTTCTCTGATCCTCGCCCTGGCCTCCTGCGCCACCAAAACCGCCTACATCCCCAATGACGTCCGCGCCCAGGCCGTCACCGGATTCTCCCAGGATGACATCGACGACACGATTTACGTCGCCGTGGATTCCCTGCTGACTCTGGACCGCATCAAGGCCCCCGAGGGCTCCACCCGGGCGGTGGTCATCGTGGAGAATGTGGTCAACGACACCCTGTCCCGCGGCCGG
Source organism: Oligosphaeraceae bacterium (assembly GCA_051884615.1). Classification (GTDB taxonomy): domain Bacteria; phylum Verrucomicrobiota; class Lentisphaeria; order Oligosphaerales; family Oligosphaeraceae; genus UBA1724. The sequence goes on along the minus strand of JBJEVT010000016.1, from coordinate 122,203 downwards.
GACGCCGAGGCGCTGGCGGAGGGGCTGGGCCTGAGCCTCCGGGAGGAGCTGACCAACAGCGGGAAGATCGTGGTCTACAACCGGGAGGCCGCCCAGTATGCCACGGTGCAGGTGACCCCCCAGTACATCCTCAAGGGACGCCTCACCCAGAGAAATCTGCGCCAGGACAACTCCGATGTCCAGATCGAATACAGCCTGAATCTCACCCTCATCGACCTGGCCAGCGGCCTGGAGTTCTGGCAGAAGCGAATCCCCCTCCGCAAGGTGGCCGCCCGGAAAAACGTCTTCTAGCACGCCTTCCCCCTTGCCCACCCCCCTCCCAACCCTCTCTCGTATAGGAGAATCCTAGGATGAAAAAGTGGATGTCTTTCCTTGCCTTGTCCTGCGCCCTGACGCTGTGCGCCCAGGAGGCCGAACCGGCGGACGCCGGAGAGGAGACCGCGGCGGAGAGCCCGGTGGTGCAGAAGACGGAGGCGTCGGAGGAGGCGCTGGAGGAGGCGCTGGAGGAGGCGGCCGGATTGAACGAGGATCTTCAGGCGGCGGGTCCCTCCAGCCGGGAGATGATGGACGATTGCTTCGAGGAATACGCCCGGGAGCGGGGTTTCGTCTACGGCATGCCCACGCCCCAGGGCGTGACCTACCAGAAGGAGGTGGCCTCGGTGAAGGCGGGAGCGGATTCCCCCAATTTCGTCAAGGCCCGCACCATGGCCTTCGAACGGGCCTTCCAGGACGGGGTCGCCCGCATGGTGATGGATTTCGCCGGAAAGGAGGTGGTCACCGCCTGCCGGGAATATTTCCGGGACGGCAGCGACGACATCTACGATGAAACCACTTCCCTGGATGACGCGGCCCGGCGGATCACCGACAAGGCGGCCATGCTGACGGAGAAGGAATTGGATGCCGCCCTGGTGGAACTGGGGGTCTCCCCGGAGGAGCTGACCCGGAAGAGCGTCACGGAACGGCGCAACATCTTCACGGATCGCCTGGTGAAGAAGGCGGTGAAGAAGGCGGTGGGGGATTCCTCCGGCATCGTGCCTGTCTGCTCCTTCGAGTGCGTGGACCAGGCCGGCGGATACTCCGTGGGCGTGGTCTTCCGATTCGACCAGAAGAGCCGGGAGATCGCCCGATGCCTGGCCAAGAAGGTGCGCCCCCCCGCCCGCACGCCCGGAGCCCCCGTGGACACCCTGCTGCCCCCCAGGGAAAGCCTGGTGAACCAGTTTGGCGTCCGGGTGGTGATCGACGAGGAGGGAATGCCCGCCATCCTGAGCTTCGCCCAATACGGCGTGGATGACAGCGCCGACGCCCGGCGCCTGGAGCGGAACCAGGATGCCGCCCTGCGTCAGGCGGAAAGCCTGGCGGACCAGCAGATCACCCTCTTCGTCAACAGCTCCATCCAGGTGGAGAATGTCTCGGAGACCGGGGAGGAGGACATCGAGGATGTGCTCCACTTCGACAACGGCGAGAAGTATCTCCAGAATGTGGTGCAGTATGTGGACCGCCTGCGGAACACCAGCACCCGCCAGGGAAGCGACAGCCTGGCGGGCCGCCGCACCCTGGTCTCCCGCATCCTCACCCATCCCAGCGGCCACAAGGTGGCTATGGTGGTCCGGATGTGGAGCTTCCGCAGCCTGGACGAGGTGAAGAACACCCTCCAGACCCCCAGGAACCCGCCCCGCGCCCCCGCCCGGAAGACCGGCGTCCAGGAAGGCCCCGCCGTCCGGAAGGGACATACCTACGATTTCTAACGAGGAGGCAGAACCGCCATGATGACACGCTTCTTCCGGCTCCTCGCCCTGACGGGCATCCTGGGGATGACGATGATTCTCCGGGCCGAGGATGTGCTGGTGCAAAGCCAGGGGACGGGACGCACCTACCGGGCCGCCATCACCGAGGCCCTGATCACCGCCCTGGAACAGCAGACGGGCATGCAGCTCTCCTCCACCCAGCGCACCGCCCTGGCCTCCTCCGGCGACAGTGTGGAAATCCTGGGGGAAACGCCCCAGGACCGCCAGGAACTCCATGACTCCCTCCAGGCTGAATGTAAAAAATGGTCCGAGGGGCGCATCCAGGGCTACCAGGTGCTGGACGCCCGGCGGGACCCCGCCACGGGACTCTATACCGTGGAGGTCCAGGTCGTCTTTCCGGGACGCTATGTGGTGGGCACGGACCCCGACGCCCGACGCCGCATGGCGGTGGGCGCCTTCTACATGAAGGCCGCCAATGTGAACATCTACGGGACCTCCGTGGAGACGGCCACCTGGACCGAGATGTTCTCCAACGCCCTGAATGTCCAGCTGACCCAGAGCCGGAAATTCACCATGCTGGACCGCCGCTTCGAGAGCGCCGTCCGGGAGGAACTCCAGAAAATCTCCGGCGCCAACGCCGCTCCGGGAGACGCCGTGCGCCTTTGCCAGAAGCTGGGCACCGACTACCTGGTGGTGGGCACCCTCCTGTTCTGCGATGTCCCCGTCCCCCCCGTGAATCCCTACACCGGAAAGGCCATGCCCGTGACCTCCGCGCCCTTCGTGGATGTGACCTACCGGGTGATTCTGGCTCCCACGGGACAGCTGAAGTGGACCGACAACATCAAGATCGACGCCACCGAATTCTCCGCCACCAGCCTGGCGGACTTCATCGCCCAGTCCGCGGAAAGCGCCGCCGCCCGGGTCTCCGACAGCATCCTCAGCGCCATCCTCCCCTTCGAGGTGGTGAAGGCCTATCCCGATGGCCGCGTGATCATCGGGGAGGGCGGGAAATCCCTCCAGGTCGGCGAAATCCTCCGGGTCTATCTCCTGGGCGAGGAAGTCTGCGACACCAGAACCGGCGAGGTCCTGGATGTCCTGGAGGAGCCCATTGGCATGGTGCTCATCGAACGGGTCACCGAAAAGCTGAGCTACGGACGGCTGGTGGAGGGAGACCCCGCAAGACTCGCCGTGGGCGCCCGGGTGCGCCGGGCCCCCTCCTACCTCCTGGACGTCAATGGCTACACTCCCCGGGAAAACGCCCCTGCCAGCCCCTCCCAGGTGAAGGGCGGCGCCGGCGGCGGTGTCGTCCTCCCCTTCTGATCCACGCCCCCGCCGGGGGATTCTTTCAAAAAAAATCCCTTGGCAACTTGAAATGCGGCAGGAAAATACTAGATTAACCGCCGCGTCGTGACTCGTGTGAGCGTGCGACCCATTCAGTGGACCTGTAGCTCAACTGGATAGAGCGTCTGGCTACGGACCAGAAGGTTGGGGATTCGAGCTCCTCCAGGTTCACCATTCCATTTTCCCGTGGCGGGGTAGCTCAGTTGGTAGAGCGAAGGACTGAAAATCCTTGCGTCGCCGGTCCGATCCCGGCCCTTGCCACCACTTTTTCAAGCCGTGCGAACCATCGCACGGCTTTTTTACTTTCGGGGAAGCATCCCTCTGGACAAGCCCGCAAAGCGTGCGCCGCCGAAGACGGTCGGATCTTATTTTGCGCAGTTGCGGCGGTCTGGCAATCCCTCCGCAGGCAATCCACGTCAGAGATTGCCCATGCCCTGCTTCTATGTCTATATTCTCACCGACGCAGCCACAGGCGCCCGCCACTATACGGGGCACGCCACCGGCCTGCAGGAACGCCTGGCACGCCGTCACCGCGGCGCAGTCCCCGCCGCATCCAAGGATTTGCCCTGGCGCATCAATACCGCAGTCGCCTTTGCCGACGAGAAGGTGCGCGCCTCCTGTCTGAACGGACTTTTCGGCGAGGTCTATGTCAGCGACATACGGAAGCACAACCGTCTTCGTGACGACGATGTCCTAGGCAAGATGGTCATCACAAGCGGCTACAGGCGAGGAGGAAATCGTTCAGGTCGGGGGGATTCCCTTTCTGCTTGATTCCTCCATTCTGGACAAGGCGCCGCAGAGCCTCTAAACGCAAACCGCAGATGCATATCTGACGGGCAAACGTGCCGCCGGTGATTCTTTCCGCCTGCGCGTCTTTGACGAAGGCGCCGCCGATTGTCTTCTCGATGACGCAGGATGGGACGAGGCGATGGCTGGCGGCACTGCTCCCGTCGATTCCATGATACAGGGCGCTTCAGGGGAAAGGAAAAGCCCTGTCTTCTCCGGGGGGAGAGGACAGGGCTTTGGTCGGGGGAGGAGGGCTGGCTCCTCCCCGCGGGCATCCCGGGGTGGGTGGACTAGCGGTCGTCGCCGCCCTTGATGTCGCAGTTGGGATACCAGTAGTAGTCGCTGACGATGTAGTAGTTGCCGCTGGAGTCGGTGGCCTTGGACTTCTCCACGCCGGCGGTTTCCACGTGTCCGTCGGTGAAGCTGATGTTCATGGCGTTGCTATGGCGGAAGTAGATTCCGGTGTTTTCCCAGAAGATGGCCCGGGGACCAGTGACGTGGGTGGTCTGGGCGGCTTCGTATCCGCGCACCCAGCGGACACCGTCCATCAGATTGGGATGGAGGGAGGCGTATTTGATGGAGCCCACCCGGTGCCAGTCGGCGGCGGCGGTCCAGACGGCGGCCCCATTGGAGGAGTTGGCGGTGGTGAAATGGCCATACCAGTTTTCACCCAGCTGAGTCCAGCTCATGGAGAAGCTGGCCTGATAGCCCACATTGCCGCACAGGCGCTCGTTGGTGGCGCAGGAGGGGCAGAGGGTGATTTTGTGCCAGGCGCTCTTGTCGGTGGTGCCCGTGAGGACATCGGACATGGGGTCCTTGTCGGTCCACTCGGCCATGGACATGGGGGTGCCGGGGATCAGGGGATTCAAGGTGAACCAGCTATAGGTGCTGCCGTCCTTGATGGACCACTGGGACGATGCCCAGGGGCGGACGGTGCCTTCCCGGGGAGTGTAGCGGGAGTAGCAGGTGGGGGGCAGGAAGTCGTCGTAGTCGTTGGCGTAGAGGAGATTTCCCAGGGTCAGCTGCTTCAGGTTGTTGGTGCAGGAGATGGCGCGGGCCTTCTCCCGGGCCTTGGACAGGGCGGGCAGCAGCATGGCGGCCAGGATGGCGATGATGGCGATGACCACTAGCAACTCGATGAGAGTGAAGGACTTTTTCATGATTTGGTGTTTTTTAGTGGGGGGATATGGGGCGATAAATGGAGAGAACATCGAGGAAATTATAGAAATTTTTTCGGAAAAAGCAAGGGGATATGGCAAATTTTTTCCCGGGAAGCGGGGGGGCTACTCCCGGATTGCGCCATTCTCCACGACGAAGACCCGCGGGTCGGGGAAATCCCGGGGGAGGGCGGTTCCGGCGAAGAGGACCTGTCCCGCCCCGGCGATGAAATTCAGGAAAGCCTGTTTCCGGAGAGTGTCCAGTTCCCCCAGGACATCGTCCACCAGGATGGTGATTCCCTGGTGCCGGTGGTGGGAGCGGAGGGCATGGAGGAGGGCGAGGCGGAGAGTCAGGGCGGCGGTGCGGCATTCTCCCTCGGAGCCGTAGGAGACCAGGAGCTTTCCCTGGAGGAGGCAGGCGAGGTCGCTTCTCTGGGGGCCGTAGTGGGTCATTCCCTCCCGGCAGTCCCGCTCGAAGGACTCCTCCAGGATTCGGGCGTAGCTTTCCTGGATTTTCTCCCGGGAGTCCGGGGCGCGCTTCAGGAGTTTCCCGATGCCGGAGAGATAGGTGCAGGCCATGGTGCGTCCGTCGGGGAAGAAGGCGGGGGAGTGTTTCTGGAGGGCCTGGTGGAGTTCCTCTCCCAGGTCTCTCCGGTGTTCTTCCACGATGGCCGCCTTCTCCACCAGGATTTGGTCGTAGGCGGTGATGGCGGCCCGGGGGTATCTTCCGGGGGTCTTCAGCATGGCGTTCCGGCTCTTCAGCGCCTCGTGGAAATCCTGGTAGGCCCGGAGGTAGAGGGGGGAGAGCTGGCAGAGGGCGATGTCCAGGAAACGCCGGCGCAGGCCGGGCGGCCCCTTGATGATGGCCAAATCCTCCGGCAGGAAGGGGACGCAGAGAAGCCGGGAGATGAATTCGCTGGAGCGCAGGACGTTCTGCCCGTCCACCATCAGCAGGCGCTGGCTCCCGTACCGCACCCCCAGGCGCACCACGCCCTCGGGAAAGGCGTCCGCCTCCCCGTAGAGGAAGAAGTCCCCGGTTCCCCCCAGGGGAAGGAGGGCGTTCCGGGTGGTGCGGAAGGAGCGCAGCAGGGAGAGAAAGTGGACCGCCTCCAGCAGATTGGTCTTGCCCTGGCCGTTCGCCCCGATGAAGGCGTTGATTCCCGGGGACAGCTCCAGGCGGAGCTGCTCGTAGTTCCGAAAATGGGTTGCCTGGAATCGGTGGAGCATGGCCGGGGGGCTTTTTTCAGGGCGCCGGAGGGGGGAAGAGGGTCTCCGGGGTTGCCAGGGGGATTCCGAAATAGCGCGCCATGGCGAGGGTTTCCCCGGCGTTGCCCCAGACGTCCTGTGGGGTGTGGGCGTCGGAGGAGACGACGGCCTGGATTTGGTATTGGGCGGCGATTTCCCAGAAGCCGATGTAGGGGAAGGGGCGCCGTTTCAGGCCGGAGTCATCCACCACGAAGGGGCGTCTCAGCCCTGCGGCGTTGAGCTCCAGGGGGGTGCGGGTGTCCTGGGCTGCCTGGGCGATGAGGCGGGCGGCCTCCCGGGCGTTGTCGTCCCAGGCGCCCCTGGCCACCAGGAAGAGGTCGGGGTGGGCCAGGAAGGCGAAGAGTCCGGATTCCATGGCCTGGACGGCGTATCGGGCGTAGTCCAGATACTGTCTCGTGTCGTGGAGATGCCAGGAGGAGCACCATTCTCCCCGGGGGTCCCGGTAGTCGTGGATGGCCAGGACCAGATATTCGCAGCGTCCCGGGGTGTCCAGGAAGGCGTCGTGGGTGTAGCTTCCCAGGTCGGGGCGGTATTCACATTCCAGGCCCGCGTGGATTTCCAGCCGGGGGAACTCCTGTCTGGCTTCCTGGATTTCCCGGAAATAGGCGTCCAGTTCATCCTGGGGCATGCGGACCTCCTTCCACTTTCCGTCGGGCCAGGGGGCGTGGTCGGAGAAGCCCAGGGTGGAGATGCCCTGGGCCAGGGCCTCCCGGCAGTAGTCCCCGGGGGTTCCGGTGGCGTGGCGGCAGTGGTAGGTGTGGGTGTGAAAATTGCAGTGTCCCATGAACAACGTCCTTTTTCCCCGCCTTCCCCCTCGTCCGTCTGTTTTTTCCCGGGGGGCGAAGGACAGGAGGAGAATATAACGGAGGAACAGGGAGCTTTCGGAAGCACCCCCGTCATGGCAAGTCCCGACAAGATCCAATGGACTTCGTGCCGGTCAATGCCGTGGGGCGACAGGCTCGCCGTATCCGTTGCCTGCATTCCGGCGCGCGACACGAATCCTTCCCGTCGGCGGGGCAGGGGGAGGAACCATCTTCGGCCCGTCCGTGGGAAAGAGGATTTCAGGATTTTCCCTTTCCCAGTGACGAATCAATGTATGATTTGAGGGTGTGGACTTCTTCCTCCGACGGCGGGATGCAGTGCCCGAAGATTTCCGGATGCAGGGACCTGGAGTATCTCTCCGCGATTCCGGCAATCTCCGGGAAGCCTTTTTGCTGAAAGGGGACGTTCAGGTTGCCCGCCCAGTATGGCGCCTGGACGAGGTGTTTGAATGCGTCGATGTAGTGATAGTACGGCAGCTGTTCCAGGGAAATTGCGATCGCATTGGAGCATCTGCCGCATAGAAACGTCCTGCATCTGCGGAGGGCGTTGATGTCCCGCAGGGTATAGAAGTAGAATCCACTGAAGGACGGGGGGGCGCCAGCGCCGTTGGGGTACTTTCTCACCAGGTCGGTGATGAACTCCATCTCGGAAAGACAGAACTCGTCGCCCTCGACGGTATGAAACCTGGTCTTGAGGACGTCATCGTACGCAATCCCCTTTCCCGGATTCCGCTCGTAGAGCGCCACCATCACGGGAAAGCCCGTGGTTCTGGAAGTTCCGGCGAACTCCTGGCTTGAGAAGACGATGTGCTCCTTGAGGCTGTAGTTCCGGAAGAACCTTCCGCAGGTTCTATGATTCGTCCTCTTGATCAGGTAGCTCAGCGGATGCAATACCGCCACCCTGTCCGCCTCGAGCTTGTCGTATGCCAGGAGCGACGACATTCCCAGATCTCTCGTCCGGATATCCGGATCCATGCCGCTTTCCGAGAGCTTCTTCAGAGTCTTTCCGATCAACGAGGTGGTGTCGTTGTATGGCGGGTTGCCGACGATGGTCAGTCTGTCGGATTTCCGGATGCCGTATTTTTCGCGGGAGACATCCTTCAAGGCGCTGAAGCAATGGAACTCGACGAGGGGAAAGTTCGCCTGGGCCTGCCTGACCGCCTCCCCGTCTATGTCATTCCCGATATATCTGGCTTCGGGGAAAAACTCCTCCAGCGCGAAGAATGCCCCGTATCCACAGGACGGGTCCAGGATGGTCTCCCCTTTTTCAATGGAGTCTTTCAGCCATCCGGCGACGGCCTCCACATACTTGCGTGGCGTGTAGTAGCTGCCCAGCAGAACCTTCCCTCTGCTGTCAAGGTGATTTGAAATTCCGAGTTCCATTCAAACCGCTTGCATCGGTAAGAAAAAAAGAATTTTTCTTGTCAGATTGTCCTGGCGTGGGCTGAATCGAAAGGTTCGTCGGCTGTGTCGGGGAGATTTCCGAAGGGGCTTCCCCCTCCCCGCCGCCGGCATGTCTTCCAGGAGTCGGCGAACAGGGGAGGAATATAACGGAGGAACAGGGAGCTTCCCCCCCCCCTCTCGCCGCCCCCCGGGGTTGCCCAGTCCTTTCAGAAGGTGACCAGGGGAAGGGTTTCCAGGATTTCCTTTTCCTGGAAGCTTTCCTCGGGGATGAACTCCACCAGGTCGTAGAGCATGTATTCGGAGTCCTGAAGGTTGCCGATGCAGTTGTAGAAATATCCGTCCAGGGAGGGGGAGTACATATAGATGCGGTAGAGGGGGAGGAACTGCCACTGGTCGTTCTCCAATTCCCGGAAGGTGACGAATCGTCCCTGGGTGGAGTGCTGGCTGGTGCCCTCGAAGCCGGAGCGGTAGAGATGGAGGGAGAAGGCGGGGGAATCGGGGTGGTGGGGCCGGGTGAAGTGGGGTTTCACCCGGATGCGGACCACATAGGTGGCTTGGTTGGTGGCGCCCCGCAGCAGGCGGGCGAAGGGCCATTGCACCCCCCAGTCCGTCCCTTTCGTCTGCTTCAGGACCGTGGGCAGGAAAGACCCCTCCGCCTGGATTTCCTCCACCCCGGGAAGGCGGGCGTAGCGCTCCTTGAGGAAGAGGGAGCCCGGCCCGTACACGGGGAAAGTGAAACCCTCCCGGGCCTCCTGCAGGGTCTTCTCCCATGCCTGGAGAAAGTGGTCGTTGGGGGTCTGTTGCCGTTCATCCAGACGGAGTCCATGGCGCTGGAGCAGCTCCCGGGTGCGCGCCAGGCGTTTCTGGAAAGCCTCGGTCTCCCCGGGGGCGCAGTATTCCAGGACGGGGGCGTTGAAGGCGACAATCTCCGCCGCCACGGCGTCTCCGGGCAGGGCCTGGTAGGCCTCCTCCAGGAGCCGGTCGCATTCCCGGATCTCCTCCGGCGTCAGCCGCATGACGCTCCCCGCGGGCCGGGTGGTGTCCTGGTGCCAGTTCCGCCAGGCGGTCTGCAGGAGCGCCACATATTGGCGCATCCAGGGGGCCGCCTCCCCGTAGTGCCCCTCCAGAAACTCCTCCATCAGGGCGTGGAGATCCCAGTCCGGATTCCAGAGCTTCTGCATGAAGACCCAGTTTTTCATGGATTCCAGGGAGTTGAGGCAGAACTCCTGGTCCTCCAGAAAGACTCCCTTCACCCCCAGGCGCTTCCAATAGTCGATGTTCTGGGAGATCAGGTCGAAATGGGGCTGGATTTCCTTGGCGATGAGATAGTCCCACACATAGACCATCCGGCTGGCGTCGCACCAGCCCTGGATTTCCGAGACGATGGAGGGCACTTCCTCCCAGGGGAGCATGGCGTTCACGCCGCCCCGCTGGCGAATGGGGGCGTAGAAGATCACGGTGTTGGGGTGGGGGCGCAGCGTCTTGGGCAGGGGCTGGGTCTCCACATAGGCCAGGGTGGTGATGCGCGCCTCCGGCTGGCGCAGGGAAATCCGTTGCGCCACCTGGTTGGCCAGCTGCAGGGTCAGGGCGGAGAGCCCCTCCTGTTTCTCCAGGGCCTGGCAGGCGTCGCACTGGCAGGTCATGGCGTTGTTGTCGTTGTGGCTGATGGAATAGACGCGGGCGTAGGGGGCCTTCTCCAGCGCCTGTTCCAGCTGCTCCGCCATCTCCCGGGCGACCCCCGGGTTGGTGTAGCACAACTGCCCCGTGGTGCCCGTGACGCTTTGCCGCCTGCCATCCCGCAGGGGGAAATATTCCGGGTGGGTGGAGAAGAAGCGGGAGGCGGGAATCAGGGGCTCGTAGGTGTGGATGAAATATTCCGTGTTGGAGAAGCCGCCGCCCATTTCGGGGGGCAGGGCCTTGAAGTAGGAGACCGCCTGCACCCGGTTGAAGGCGTTGAAATGGTCCGGGTCGGGAAGCCAGGACATGAGACGGTGGGACTCCCCGTTGAGGGGCTCCCGGATTTCAAAGGGGGGCGCGTAGCTGCGGGGCACGAAGGAGAGGCGCTTCCCGGAGGGGACGGGAGCCAGCACCGGATCCCCCAGGGCATAGAAGCGGCACCCCAAATCCTCCTGGAGCAGCGCCAGCACCGCATAGAGGGCGCCGTTCCGGCCGCCCAGGAAAAAGAGATTCCCCTCCCTCTCGGCCAGGGAGTATCCCTGCCAGTCCTCCAGGAGGGCGAAGCCCGCCGCCTGGGCACGGCTGGTGTTCCCCACGGAAAGGAAGGGACCGCCCATGCGGACTTTGTCCGGCAGGACGGGAAACTCCTCCCCGTAAAGGGCCTGGAGAAAGTGGGAGAGCAGCTCCGCCGCATAGCGGTCCTGGACCGCCGGCTGGCTGGGAATGAGAATGGGCCTCCCCCCCGCCAAATCCACAACCGAGGCCTCTCCCCGGGGACGCAGGGCGTTGGCGGGCATCCGCTCCCGCAGCGTCACCGGGGGAAAGTCCGGGGCGGCGGGGAGGGAAAGGACCGGGAGCGCGAAAGCGAGGAGGAGAAGCAGGCGGCGCATGGGGGGGAGGAGGGGAGGAGCCTGGAAAGAGCCCGGGGAGCGCGGCGCGCAGGGGAAGACGGCGCCACGCTTCCCGGAAGACGGCGGGGTGTCCGGCTAGTAGTCCCGGTTGTCGCCGCCGGGGGCGGTGGTGACGGAGGGGAACCAGTAGAAGTCGGCCTGGAAGCGTCCGTTGTCGGCCTTGCTGCGGTGGCAGGGATCCACGTGTCCGTCGGTGAAGCTCATGTTCATCTGGAGGGAGTGACGGAAGTAGGCGCTCTTGGAGTCCTCGTTCTGGATGACGGCGTGGGGATGGGTGGCGACGTGTTCACCGTATCCGAAGCCGGCGTTGCGGGTGCCGTCGGTGTAGTTCACATGGAGGGAGGGGAACTTGATGCCGGAGATGCGCCACCAGTTGTTGCCGGCCTGGAGGGGTTCGCCCATGCCGCTCTTCAGGGGCTTGCAGTAGCCGGCGCCCACGGAGTAGGAGTATCCGATGTTGCCGTAGAGGCGCTCGCTGGTGGGGCAGGAGGGGCACAGGAGCACCTTGTGCCAGGAGGACTTGTCGGCGCCGCCGGCGTTGTAGTCGCTGGCGGGGTCCTTGGCCTTCCAGTCGCCGTAGGTCATGGGGGTGCCGGGGACGAGGGGATTCAGGGTGAACCAGAAGATGGAGCCGTCCTCGTAGGCGTCCTTGAAGTAGCTCAGGTCGCTGATGGGGCAGAGGTAGTCGTCGTAGTCGCCGGCGTAGAGGATGCCGCCCAGCTGGATTTGCTTCAGGTTGTTGGTGCAGGAGATGGCGCGGGCCTTCTCCCGGGCCTTGGAGAGGGCGGGCAGGAGCATGGCGGCCAGGATGGCGATGATGGCGATGACCACCAGCAGTTCGATGAGGGTGAAGGCGTTGCGGGAAACGTGGTGTTTCATGGAGTTTTTTCCTTTGTTCGTGGGTTGCGGGGGAAACGTCGAAAAACGGGTTGCGGCAAAAGGTAGGAGCGGATTTGGAAGGGTTGGAAGGGAGCGGGTCCCGGCGCGGGGAGGGGAGTGCCGGCGGCGTCGCATTCCTGGAGGGCGCCTCCTTTCGCCAGGGCTCCGGAGAGACGGAGGGAGGCGGCCTGCCCCTGACATTCGTAGAGCCGGAGGAGGATTCTGCCGTTGGGAAGGCGGTGGAGCGCGGAGAGGGCCAGTCCCCGGTCCTCCCAGTCCAGCATGGTCCCCTCCGTCTTGGCGTGGCCGGGAAGAGCCACGGGGCGCCGGTTCTCCCGCATCCCCAGCTCCGTGGAGCGCCAGGGTTCGGTGGCGGCGTGGGCCTGGAAGGCGAAATGGTAGCGGTGGCGTCCGTTGTCCATGGCGCCCTCCGGGGGAGTGAGGCCGCCGTCGGCGGTCTTGGTGCCGCTGCGGAGCAGGCAGACCTGGATTTCCCCGTTGGCGAGCTGGTGGGCGGGGGTGCCGTCGTTGGCCACGGTGAGGGCGGTGCGGTGGTCGCTCATCCGCACCCAGTGGAGGGCGGGCCAGTCTCCTTTGGCGCGGAGGTAGTCCTCGTTGCTGGCCAGGGGGCGCAGGGTGCCTTCATGGCGCTCCTCCACCTCGAAGTAGGGGGGGCGGATGGTGGTGGCGAAGGGGGTCTCGTAGGCGCAGGTGCACTCCCCGGGGTTCATTCCCGTGGGGAAATGAAGGGAGACCCGGGTGTTGCATCCCGTCCAGTGGAGGGTCACGTCCAGGGTGAAGTAGTCCAGTTCATGGTAGAAGCGGTAGCGCTTCTGGAAGCGGAGGGCGCGGAAGCCGGGCCAGTGGTTGCCTGTGTTCCCGTTCTCGGGCTCGCCGGGAAGAAACTCCCCTTCGGTGACGAATTGGTGGAAGACCGGACCCTCCGTGTTCTCCACCAGGACCTCCTTCTGCCACTGGCGCCCTCGGGGCGCGCCCCAGTATTCCTCCACCCACATGGAGCCGGTGTCCATCCGCATGCGAAGCTCCCCGAAACCCTCTCCCAATGCCTGGGGATATTGGGTGAAACGGATGGCGGGACGCTCCGGATGATGAAAGTCGGCGCAAATCCACGGATTTTGAAAGAGAAGCCCCGCCTTGGCTTTCTTCCGCACCTTCGGGGGCTGGCCGACCGCGAAATGCCGCAGCCCCACCCGGGGAAGGTCCGCCAGGAAGAGGTGCCCGCCTTCCCCGTCCTCCTGGGAGGGGATGCCGGCGGGGGGAAGGGGGGAGGAGACGGGCTGGCGCCCCCCCACGCCGCTGGAGGAGACGACGGTGAAGCCCTCCCCCGGGAAGGAGGGCAGGGGAGGGATGGCCTCCCGAAGGGCCTTTTCCACATCGCCATGGGCGGCGTCCGAGTGGCATCCGCAGACGGCGTCGTGGAATTGGGCCAGGAAGAGGGCATGCCACGCCTTTTCCCGGGAATGGAAGCGGGGGGAGGCGAGGAGATCCAGGAGCTCCAGCAGAAGCAGACGGCTTTCCGCCTGGCGAATGCCCTGCTTGATGCCGATGCGGGTGGTGTAGCACCCCGTGAAGATGGGATTGCATTCGCCCCGGTATTCCGGAATTTCCTCCTCCCGTGGCGTGTGAAGACGCAGGTACTCCCCTGCGGAAAGGAAGGAGACGGGCTTGCCGCCGCCGGCGTTCAAGTCCCCGGCGATGGCGAAGATGCTCTCCTCCAGCTCCCCCTCCTCCGTGCTGTAGGAGATCAGGGGACTGCCGGAAAGGGTCTGGCACGCCCGGAGCCCTTTGACCAGGCGGCTCTCCCCCTTCTGAATCAGGGGGACGTTCTCCGTGTAGCCCAGATGGGTGATGGTTCCCTGGGGCTGGAAGGCCAGGATGAAGCGGGAGGAATCCCCCAGGGAACGCCAGCGGAAGAAGGGCGCCTGGCGCAGGGAGGCGGGAACGTTGGGCGCGCGGCCCATCCACAGATGCCGGATGCCGCAGTGCAGGAGAATCTGGGGAAGCTGGGCGCACATCCCGAAGGCATCCACCAGACGGGCGTAGGCGGGCTCCTTCCCCAGAAGCTCCCGCCACAGGGCCGCCCCCGCCAGAAGGTTCCGCAGGATGGACTCGCCCTCCACCATGTTCAAATCCGGGATGCTGTAGGCGCCTCCCAGATCCAGACGACCCTGGGAGACCAGCTCCCGGGCCTCGGAAAGAAGCTCGGGATGGGCGGCGAAAAAAACCTGCCCGACACGCCCCTGCTCCAACAGAAAGGCACAGGAGGGATGCCGCCTCGCCATGGCGAAAAGGGAAAGAAGCTGGGACTCCCGGATGGCGTCGTAGTCCGCCAGGGTGCGACGCCAGAGAAGGTCGGAATGATGATCCAGCACCAGGCAAAGCTCGCCCCGGGGAGCATGGGAAATGTCCCCCGCTCCCTTCCCCTTCTCCGGCTTCTCGGCCACATAGTAGCCCCGCCCCGGCTGACACTCCAGAAAACCACCGTCACACAACTCCTTCAGCGCATTCTGCACCACGGAAAGGCTGACATTGTACGCATCGGCCAACTCCCGCACGGACACCAGACGCTCCCCAGGGGAAATCTCCCCCTTCTGGATTCTCCCACGAAGGGAGGCGCTGACCAGGGAACGCTTGACGGGATGGGACAACTTCTTGGGACCGCGGGGGGAGGGCATGGACACGGAAAAGGACGGACAAGGCAGGCACCCGTGCCTCGCACAGGACGCACATGGGAAAGTATGGGTACTTTATCCCGGGAAGACAAGGGGAGAATACAGGAAAATACAAAAAAATACACTTTTCCCCACCCCCCCCCGGGGCGGACACAGAGGACGCTGCCGCTTCAACACGGAGCACAGGTCGGCGCCTGCGGCCCACCCCGGATGACACAGAGGGCGGAAGGCGGGGGGGGCGTTCCGGCATCCGGTTCCGGATGCCTTGTTGTTCCCGTTTTCGCCTCCGGGGAGAGAATGCCCTGCCGGGCACCCCCTCCCCGGCGTGCGCTCCCGGGACCAATTTCCCTGGCAGGCAAGCCCGTCCAGGAACGCCCCTTTTTTAGCCCCTCCCCGGCGTGCGCTCCCGGGACCAACTTTCCTGGCGGGGATACCCCGCCCGGAAACGCCCCTTTTTTAGGTCCCTCCCCGCGTGCGCTCCCGGGACCAACTTTCCAGTCCGGGCAAGCCCGTCCCGGAACGCCCCTGTTTTTTCGTAGGCAAACTCCCCGTAGATTCCTGGATTTCAAGCCCCTCTAGAGCCTCTAGGGCATCTAGCCCTTGGATTCCCCCGGGGAGAGAATTTCCTGCGGGGTGAGCTCCCCTCTCTCGTCTCCCGCCCCCGCGCGTCTTTCGCGCGCATACACGCGTGCGGGGTAATCGGTTTCCCCGCGCCCCCCACCCTGCCGCCCTCACCGTAATACGGATCGAAAGGACGGCAATTTCATGGGCAACGAACGCTCGAAATTCCCATGGACGCCATGCCCATTCCTGGCCATAATCTGCGCCGCTCTCATGGAATCATGCCCGCCTGTCGCTATGCCCTTTCCCGAGACGATGGAGATATTTCCAGAAGGTCTTTTCTTAAGATATTTTTTCATAACGAAGCATAACTGTATTCCACAGAATAGGATACCCATGAAGATGACGATGAGAAATGCACCAATTTCTTTGTAAAAAAAAGAAAAGAATTTCCCATTCTGTTTGATTTCTTGTATTACAGTATCCGCCACTTCAGAACCGTCCATGTAGGGTGGAATTCTGATAGGTTAGCCGTCTGTTGTATGGAGAAGTTTGTAAGATGAAAGAAAAATTGTTTCAACAAATTTTGACGTGTTCCCTGGTTCTAATCCTGGTCTTCTCTTTGACGGGATGCACCACCATGTCCCGTGCGGACAAGATGCACTATGCCCAGCTGAAGGCGCAGGGAATCACGATTGACCGTCCCGTGGGCAACTACGAGAAGCCCAATTCTGCCGTGGCTGCCGGTGCGCTGAATCTCCTTCCCGGTTTTGGCAATTTCTACCTTGCGGTGGGAAATGGCAGTGACAGTGCCCAGGCTGTTTACGGCGTCCTGAATCTGCTTTTCTGGCCTATTAGTGTCATTTGGGCCGTTCCCCAGGGTGCCATTGATGCCACGACTTTGAATAAGCAGGAATTGATCTATTACTACAGATTCGATGCCGCCGGCAAAGAGGAGATGAAGAAGATCAATTTCACCTTCGAGTGATTCTTTTGCCCTCCCGAAAGACACGGAGGGATGGGAAGTCCCCCCGTTGAACACGCTATTGCCATTCCATGGCGCCGTCGCCTCCCGCCTCCCCTATGGGGACGGGAGGCAAATGATAAGAACTGTGGCGGCGATGAAAGGATCGCCAGCCGGGGAAGCTTGCGGGCTCCGGGAATCCATGATGACTTCCTCGCCGCCCAGGGACCGCCCGGAGGTGACCGAATACCCCCTCTGTTATCAATCTTCCACCCATATTTTCCTCCGCGCATGCGCATACACATGCCTGGACTATGCAGGAGGCAGGGGGGAAGTCGCTCTCTTTCCCCCCTCGCGCGTGCGCATACACATATTCTGAGCCAGTGGCGGATTTGCTCACGCTGTTTCTATAAATTTCAAATTTCTCGTTTCGTTTCGTCTCTCTCGCGCGCATACACGCGTGCGGGGTAATCGGTTTCCCCGCGCCCCCCACCCTGCCGCCCTCACCGTAATACGGATCGAAAGGACGGCAATTTCATGGGCAACGAACGCTCGAAATTCCCATGGACGCCATGCCCGTTTCCGAGCCATTTCCGTTCTCCTTCCGGGGGGATGTGGCGTCAACGGCGTCCCCCCGCCCTCGGGGCCAGGGGCGGGGACGGAGAAGTCCAGGTTGGAGATGCCCTGGGACAGCCCCCCGGCGGTGGTTCCGGGGAGTGTCTTCGGCGTGTCGGCTGCGATGGGTGTGGATGGGAAAAGGGCAGTGTCCCATGGACAGCGTCCTTTCCGTGGTTTCCGTGTTTCCGCAGCAGCGTCTTGATTTTGACCTGTGGCGTCAGGAAATTGCCGGGTTCTTGTGGGGAGGGATGGGTTCTCCCTGGGGGAGCGGGGTAGGGAATCGCTGGCATGCCCATTGCTTCTGCGTTGGTCAACAGGATTTCCGGCGGATGTCGGGGTGAATCCTCAGCCAAACGGAACAACAAGGAGCCTACCATGGCGAATTTCTATTGCCGATACTGCGGGGAGAAGTTCCTCTCCATTTCTTCTCTCACGGGACAGTGCTGCCCGCGACATCCCGCAGGGACAAACAAGGGCAAACATGCCCTCTATGAAGGGGCGGAGAAGTCTCAGTATTTCTGCAAGCACTGCGGGGCAAAGTTCTCTTCCCTCCGCTACCTCACAGGACAGTGCTGCCCGCGACATCCCGCAGGGACAAACAAAGGGCGCCATGAACCTGCCCTGTAGTTTCCTCTCCACCCTCTTGACGCCGTCTGTTGAAATTCTTTCCAACAGACGGCGAAGTCTTTTCCCCGGCGTTAGACGAGGGATGGGGGAAACATCGCCCGCCCGCAACCCCCGGGGGGGAGGGGCCCCCCGCATGGAGACATCTGCGGCACACAGGTCGGGCACAGAGGCGCTGCCGCTTCAACACAGGCCATGCAGAGGGCGGAAGGCGGGGCGTTCCGTATGGCTTTGCCCTTGGCGCGCCAAAAACTGTTCATAAAATTACCGGATTGGGCAAGAATTTGGCTATAGATGACGCGAAATTCCTGAATCTTGTCATATACTACGCAGCAACCGGTGAAAATTTGATTTTGGCACGACGCTTGTTTTACGTCAGGCGAATAAGGGAAGGCAAGGGATCTGGCAAAAACACGAGAAACCGCAAATGAAACTGGCGGGACTTGATTTCGAGACGGCGAACGGAAAAAGCGGCAGCATCTGCGCGGCGGGCTGCGCCATCATTGACGACGGCGCGGTCACGGAGCGGAGGGAATGGCTGGTCTGCCCCCACAAGGGCTATCGGTGGATGAGGCCAGACTTCACGGGCATCCACGGGCTTTCCTACTGGGATGTCCGCGACTGCGCGGAGTTCGTGGACATCTGGCCGGAACTGCGGCAGATGCTGCTGTCCGCGGATTGTGTCGTCATCCATAATTCGCAATTCGACCTGGGGCATCTGCGCAGCGTCCTGTCGCTCTACGGGCAGCCCCCCGTGGAGTTCGACTACGCCGACAGTCTCACGATCAGCCGCAGGCTCTTCCCGGAAATGCCCTCCCACGCTCTGGACACGATGGCAGAACGCTTCGGCATCGTCTTCCGGCACCACGACGCACTGGAGGACGCGATGGCCTGCGCCCGCATTGTTGCCATGACGGGCATCCCCGCCGGATGCCTGCGTCACTTCACCACAGAAGGCAGACAACCATGACAAAGACGCTGATTCTGACGGGCTGGAAATACACCGAGTACGCCGTTGCGGCGGCGCTGGCCCTGCGGCATTACGGGAAGGCCGACATTCTGGGAATGAGCCGGCGCAGGCTCCCCGAGTATCTGGAGGATGTCTCGGGTTACACGGAAATCGCCATCCTGGGCGTGTCCCTGGCGGGGGATGCCGAGCGGCTTGGCAAGGCCCTTGCGCGTCTGCGAAAGAGCAAGGTGAAGGTGCTCTGGCTCAGCGGCATCGACTTCCCCGAGTGCGTGGGCGATGAGGTCAGGGCAAACCTTGACAGCTACATAAGCTCCTCCGGCAGCGTCTCCGTCGCGGTAGCGGAGCATTTCCATCTGGATCATTCGGAATTTGACGAGTATCTGGACGAAGGAAAGCCCGTCGGCAAGACGTATCAGGAGTTCATGACGGCTGCCGGATACTGCTACCGCAACTACCAGGACGAACAGGCGTATCCCCGCGTCATCCGCCATATTGCGGCGGGAGACCCCGAAAGCAAATGGTCGGAAAGCGAGCGACGCATGGTCGAGCACTATCACCGCTACGGTCACAGGGAGCTGGTGGGGAAGAGCGCGGCAATGAAAAAGCTGCAGGAGAAGATCAACCTTATTGCGCCGCACGAGCACGCAAGGGTGCTGATTCTCGGCGAAAGCGGCACGGGCAAGGAGACGGTCGCCCAGCAGATCCACTTCAAGTCCGCTCGCGGAAAGGAGGGCGAGCCGTTCATCGCCTTCAGCTGCGCCAGCGTGACGCCCAATCTGCTGGAAAGCCGCTTCCTCGGATACGAGAAAGGCGCGTTCACGGGCGCGAACGAGATGCGGCCAGGGGTCTTCGAGGCCGCCAACGGCGGCACGCTTTTCCTGGACGAAATCGGAGAGCTGCCTCTTGAAGCGCAGGGCATCCTCCTGCGCGTCCTTGAGGAGGGACGCTTTCAGCGCCTCGGCGAGAACGCGAGGGAGATCGAGGTGGATGTGCGCATCGTCGCCGCAACCAACCGCGACCTGCCCGCCATGGTGCGGGACGGCAAGTTCCGCGCCGACCTCTACCATCGTCTGTGTGCCGTGCAGCTCCGCATCCCGCCGTTGCGGGAGCACAAGGAAGACATCGAAATCATCGCCCAAGCCTATCGGGATCGAAACGGCATGGGTGGCAGGCTCACGTCCGCGCAAGTCGAGGCGCTTCAGGCATACGACTTCCCAGGCAATGTGCGCGAACTGAACAACCTGCTGGAGCGCGCCCACGTCCTGGGCGTCGCGGACTATGCCGAACTCATCCGCGAGCACAAGGAACTGAACACGGCTCTTCTGCCGCAGGACAACGCGGACATCCCCGATGACCTGGAGGAGGCCACACGCCTCCACGTCAAACGCGTCTGGGAGAAGTTCAGCCACAACATCACCAAGGCTTCGGAGGCGATGGGGGTCTCCCGGAACACCGTGAGGAAGTATCTGATGTAGGCCTGCCCCTCATCATCCCCCGAAATCAGGGGCGGGCCTGGCTGGACTAGATTTGTTGACTCCTTTCCCCGAAGAAAACCGAAACCGCAAGGATTCCGGTTTCCCCGAAACACAGGACAGCATTTATCAATGGTCAAACCAACTGCGGATTCGCGCAGCCATCAATTTACGTCTGCAGTCTAGGAAACGATCCAGTCTGAATCATCCATTTGAAATTGCCTCGTCCGATGTCCCCAGTGAGCGTCACGAAATCTTCCTGAGGTTTCAGCCAGTGTCGAAGATGGGGACGGAGGCGAAGGGAACACGCTCCACGTCCACAATGGATGCGGATGATTGAAGAAGATTGTCGAGAAAGCGCAGAGCGTGTCTCGCCTCGAACGGAAGGGTGGGGGGAATGGGACGGATGGTCGTGTTCATTGTCTTGTTCTCCGGAAACGATCTTTGGCGGGTATTCTCCTCTTGGTGAAAAGGTTTCAACAACTGATCACAAAGCACGCACTGTGCCAATTCCCATGACGGGGGTGTTTGTGAGGGAAAACCTGCCTGGATGATTTCCAATGGATATCTAGCAAGCCATTGTCGGTTCAAAATTGACGGGATTGGGATGTGAGCCTTCAGCAGAATCCTATCTTCCCGTGCGGCGTGAAGGCACCGCCCTCCTTGGAGGCGGCCTCGCTCTCCAGTGCCTCCAGTCGCTTCGCGTTGGTGACAACGCCACCATAGTAGAAGAGGCTCTGGCGCACGGTGCGGAAGTCGCCAGGCGCGAGGTTGGGGATTGCCTTCAGGCGCAGCAGCTCGTCATCCGTCAATTTGCTCTTGAACATTCGCTCGAAGAAGAGGCGCTTTCCCTCGTCGTCAAGGAAATTGAACTGGAGCTTGAAGGTGAATCGACGCATGATGGCCTGATCCAGATTTTGGATGAAATTGGTCGCGCCAATCATCACGCCGTTGAAGTTCTCCATCTGGTGCAGCAACTCGTTGACCTGCGTCACCTCCCAGGAATGCTGGGCGTTGGTTCGGCTTTGGACCAGACCATCAATCTCGTCCAGAAACAAGATTGCATGTTCCTCCTCGGCCTGCCGGAAAGCGAGGGCGATGTTCTGCTCCGTTTCGCCGTGCCACATGGAGAGCAGGTTGCTTCCCATCATCACATTCACCCTCGTCTTCAGCACATCACCCAGGTATTTGACGAACTCGGTCTTGCCTGTGCCCGGCGCACCGGACAACAGCAGATTCATCCGAGGACGGTCAGGATCCTTATCGCCTTTATGATGCTGGAAGGCGCGGATGGCCTCCACGATGCGCTCCAGCTTCACGTCCCCCTGTATGTTCAGCCCCTCCAGCGAGTAGTCCTTCGACGGGGGCAGCTTGTCATTCGCCAGCTCCACGCCCAGCAGCTCGCAGTGCGGCTTCATCAGCTGCTCCACCAGACGTGGCACTTCGGATTTGCGTGGATGCATCCTCTTCAGATTCTCCAGCGTCTGGGAGATGCCGCCCGCGCTTACTGGATACAGCGCGGAGAACTCCTCCAACTGCTTTCCGCCAATCAGCCGCCCCATCTTCAGTCGGGCGATGTTGTTTCTCCAGATGCACTTCCTCTGCTCGCAGTTCAGCGGAGCAAAGCGGATGGAGTAGTCGAAGCGGCGGCGGGAGGATTCGTCCAAGTCTTCTGCGGGCGTGTTGGTGATCCAGATGGTGGAGGTCTTTATCGTGTCCAGCACCGTGTTGAGGAGGCCCTTGTCCGCCGTGCTATGGGAAGATGCGCCGCCTCCGAACAGCCTGAACAGTCTGCCGAGGCGGGTGCCGCCGCTCAGCATCTCGTCAGCCTCATCCACGATGATCATGCTCTCCGCCGGGTTGATCTGCTCGTCGCATACCTGGAGCGCTCCGAAGCGGAAGGCGGGCGAGCTGCTGGTCCGGCATTCCCTGCCGCTGTCGTCCATGACGCTCTGGGAGATGCTGTAGCAGTTGCGCCCGACCTCCTTTGCCAGGGCCCGTGCAAAGCTGGTCTTGCCCGTGCCAGGCGCTCCGTAGAGCAGGATGTTCGTCGGCTTGTCACCCGAGGCCAGTATCCGCTTCAGGATTTTCCCGTGCCTCTCCGCCAAATTGGAGAAGTCGCTCCAGGGAAGCGTCTCCGAACTGTCTTTGGTGAAAAAGCAGCTGGCCAGCGGTTCGTCGGATAGCCCGCAGAGGAATCTTCTCAAAGGTGCACTGGAAAAATTCAGATCGTCATCAAGGCACTCGAAGCGGCGCAGAGGACTTTGCGGGGAGACCATGTTAAGAATGCTGGCCTCTTTGCGGTTCAGGCATTTCGACATCATGAAAAGACAGGGTGAGGAAGGGCGACTCCATTTGGCACTCGGGACAGTTGTGATTTTCTCGGAAATGGCCAGCGATACCAACAGCACATCAACCTCATCGTCCGTCAATTTCAACGTATTCTGGACTTCCAGCATTTTTTCGTGGAACACGTCTCTGCCATTATCTCCCCAGGGGCTGGCGATGGCATTCTCGAAGAGCAAGGGAAGTATGGACACAAGCTCATGGTGCGTCTTCTCCGCATTCCACAGGGCACACAAATTCTCGTGGGCTTTACTATCGTCCAGATCCAGCCTACACCCGCAATTAGAAGATATCTTTTTGATGACATCCTTGGGGAATCTCTTGCGAACCAGATCCGCGAGCAGTTTCTCCGCGCCGTTCCGCTCCAGCGGAAGGAACACTTCAGCGTTGTCAATCCTTTCCTTGTGGTTCTTCAGCAGATTGCGCAGAAATCCAAGGCACTTCTCCTGCATCCAGTTGCTTTCCCTGCAAATAAAACAGTCCATGACGTCGCTCCTTGTTGTTTTTGGTGAAAAAAGTTTCGGGAACTGCTCACAAAGCAATCAATGTGCCAACCTATATCCAATAGTGTGACGAGCTGAAAATGATTTCAGGAAGGTTTATGACTGGCAGTATATTAAATACAACTGGTAAAATATTGATGGGTGGATGGAATTTCCATCCACAGGGGCAGCTACCCTTCCCACTGCCGATGATATTTCCGTGTCCACCGGCTGACGATGGCGAGTTCCTCCCTCGTGACATAGCCGCAGGCCTCATGTTTCTCCGCGATGGGCGTCGGCGCGGGGGCGTCGTGAGGGCGCTGCCGCTTCAACACAGAGCACACAGAGGGCGCTGCCGCTTCAACACAGAGCACAGGTCGGCGCCTGCGGCCCACCCCGGATGACACAGAGGGCGCTGCCGCTTCAACACAGAGCACAGGTCGGCGCCTGCGGCCCCCCCCAGATGCCCCAGATACCCTGGATTCCCTGGATTCCCTAGCCCATCTAGCCCTTGGATTCCCCCGGGGAGAGAATATCCTGCCGGGTTCTTGTGGGGAGGGGGGATTCTTCCTGTTTTCCGCGCCGAGGAAACGGCGTGGCGTCACCCTTTCAGCACGGCCAGAGGCACCAGGCGCACCAGGGGCTCCACGAGATCCGCTTCTGCGGCGATCACATCGTCAATCGGCTTGTAGGCTTGCGGCGCCTCTGAAAGGTCGAGAAGCCCCTTCTCCACCTTGTCGAAACCTCTGGCTTTTTTCCAGCGCTCGAAGACGATTCCCTCCATGGCGGCATCACATTCTTCCCTGGTGAGATTCGTGCTGGCGGCGAGTCGGCTCATGGAGCGTCCCGCGCCATGGGAGCAGCTGGTGAAGGACTCCTCGTTTCCCAGCCCCCGCACGATGTAGCTGGCGGTGCCCATGGAGCCCGGGATGATGCCGATCTCCCCTTCCCTGGCGCTGGTGGCTCCCTTGCGGTGGATGTACAGATTCCTGCCTTGATGAAACTCCAATGCCGCGTAGTTGTGATGGATGTTGATTTCCTGCAAGAACTCGGTTTCCGGGATGGCATCTGCCAGAGTCTCCTTGAAAATCTCCATCATGCGCCGGCGGTTTTCCAGGGCGTATTCCAGGGCAAAGGACATGTCGCGGAAGTAGTCGTTGCCTTCCGGGATGTCCATGGGGAGGAAGGGGAGATTCGAATCGGGGAGCGCCACGCGGAAGGACTCGTTCAGCTTCTTCGCCACTGCCTGATAGTGCTTTTCCACACGGTGTCCTAGATTGCGGCTGCCGGAGTGAATCATCATCCAGAGGAAGCCGTCGTCGGACTTTTGAAGCTCCACGAAGTGATTTCCGCCACCCAGGGTTCCCAGATTGTGCCGGTCGAGGATGTTGGGGAAGTCGCATACCGCGCCGTTGAGATCCAGATAGCGTTCAAAGCCCTCCCATTCCTGGGGCCGAGGATGGGAGACGCCTTCGCCCACCGGGATGCGCTTCTTGAGCTTCTCCTGTATGGCCCTGCGCTCCCCCATGTCGGAAAGGCGTTCGGCGGGAACATTGGTCTGCACCGCCACCATGCCACAGCCGATGTCGACGCCAACGGCGCTGGGCAACACGGCGTTGTCCGCGGCGATGACGCCGCCTATGGGCATGCCATAGCCAATATGACAATCCGGCATCAACGCCACATGGCGCACCAGGGCGGGATGGCGTGCCAGATTCGCCGCCTGCTGGAGCGCCCCGTCGTCCGGGCGCTCGCACCAACTCTTGATGGGAATCCGATACTGCTCTTCGCTCTTGATCCACTTCATCTCTTTCTCTCCACAGGATGTGTTTCTTTTCTCTCTTTTCGTTCCTAATTCCCGCTAGAACTCGTGCTTTCCGGACATCGCCACGACGTGGCGTTGGGAGAATGCCTTCCTTGATCGGGTCTCCGTGTCCCCGCAGGGCCTCTCTGTGTGTTCCGTGGGGAAGCGGCAGCGTCCCTGTTTTCGCCGCAGGCGCTCCACCCCTGCCGCCCATCGCACCACGTCCCCGTGGACGAGTTCAGCTGCCGTACAGTTTTCTGGAGGACATCGTCTGCCTTGGTCTTGTCATATATGGTCTGAATGGCAGAGTATCTTCATTGTTCCCCTGTGTCTGGCATGGATGGCGGGCAAATGGCAAGCAGCCTTAGGGCCCAGTCCGCCATGGGAAGCGGACAGCTCAGCAGGCCGTCGTTCTGCTGGAGGTTGTTCATCGAGAACCTGACACGTCGTGACGGCTTGTACTTCTTCGCGTACACGGACAGGCTCTTGCCGCTGATTCGACGTTCCGACTTGACCTCCGCCGGGACGTTTTCCGTCGGCAGCGGAAGCAGAAAATCCCCCTCGGCGCGGCCATCGGCGCTCCAGTAGTACGGCGTGTCCTCGCACTGCGGGAGCAGAGACTGAAGCACCGCGTTCTCGGCAAGCGCGCCGCGGAACTCCGTGTAGTTTGCATTGCCGCCGAGGATCACCTCGGGGGAAACCCTGGCGAGGCGGCGCAGAAGGCCGCAGTCGCAGGCATAGACCTTGAAGGCGGAGACGTCCCTGTAGGCGTTCAGGGGGATTCCTGGACGGCTGATGTTGAAGCACCTCTGGACAATGCCCGCCTCCTCAAGCCAAAGCAGAGCGTCCTCATAGTCCCTGGCGCGTGCGCCGGGCTTGACGACATTGTACAGGAACTTCCTGTTCTCCTTCGCCAGCTGGGACGGAAGCGAGTTCCAGACCGCGTGGATGCGCGGAATCTCCCGCGCATCCGCGTATTTCGCGAAATCCAGCTCGTACAGGTCGAGGATGTCCTGGAGCACCTTGTCGACCCGCGCCGTTCCGCGGTTCTCCAGCAGGGCAGTCGCCGCCTCCGGCATCCCTCCGCAGACAAGGTAGCGTCTGTACTCCAGCTCCAGTTTGCTCATGATGATCTCGGGCAGATGTCTGATTTCATCCAGTTCGTTGATGTATTTCCATGTGCGCTCGTCCGAGGTGCGCAGGAACTCGGAGAAGGTCACAGGACGCATCGTGAGGATGGTTGCCTTCCCGACGGGCACTTTCATCTTCTTTTTCTTCACCGCCACGCCGAGCAGCGAGCCAGCCGCCACCACGTGGTACTCCGGCGCGTTCTCGCAGAAATACTTCAGGCTGTTCAGAGCCGCCTCGCAGGCCTGTATCTCGTCCAGCACAATCAGCGTGCGGCCAGCCTCCAGCGGGACATCCGTGTAGAGCACAAGCTCCTTCAGCAGACGTCCCACGTCCCGCGTCCGCTCGAAGACGCCGCAGAGTTCCTGCGTCTCGTCGAAGTCGAATTTCGCGGTGAACTCGAAGTTGTCGCGGCCGAAGCGCTCCATCGCCCAGGTCTTGCCGATCTGCCGCGCCCCCTTGAGCAGCAGCGGCTTCCGGTCCGTCGAGTCCTTCCAGGCCTTCAGTTCGTCAAGTATCGTCCTGTAAATCATAGAAAACACCTATTTCGTGCGGTTTTTGTGCAAAATATCACATTATCTGCGTGTAACAGGTGTTAAGATGGCCTGTCGTTGGCTTTTTTTCCAGTCCGAAGGCGCAAAATCGATTGTGGACTTCTGCCGTCGGAAATCTGAAAGGCTGAGATTCTTCGTCCTGCCTCCGTTTCTTTCGTGATTGTGACTTGCTTTGGTCCGAAGCGATGGCAGATCATTGTCAGCGTCCACAAGGGGCGCGACAACCGATTCAACCAGGAGCAACCATGTCCAATCAGCAAACTCATCATTCCAACTCCCACAGGCACTTGCGCAACCTTCCCCTGAACATCCGGATGGCCGTCCACCTTGTCGCCCCCGTCCACGGAAGCGGGGGGCGGCCATGGCGTGGCGTTTTCGGGGACCTGCCGAACAAAAAAAGGCACTTGGATGATGACCCAAGTGCCTTGTGGTAAATCGGATGGTCGGGACGGAGAGATTCGAACTCTCGACCTTTTGTCCCCCAGACAAACGCGCTAACCAGGCTGCGCTACGTCCCGACGTGGTGTTGTGCCCCCGGTTTTTCGGGAAGCGTGGGTTACTATAGTGGCGTGGGGGAGGATTGCAAGGGTCCGGGGCAAAAATCGGGGAAGGATTTCCCGGGGGCGGAGGGAGCAGGGCGTTGGGGTGTCGCTTACATTAAGCCTGGTATGCGTCCCTGCCGGATTTAGGGGGGCGAGGCGGGTGTGGCGCAGTGGTTTTGGGTGTTCAGGCACGGAGGAGACGGAGTCACATGGGGTGGTTCACGAGCGACAAGGAGTTGCGTCAGCGCGAGGCGCAGGTGGAGGCGAAGTACACGGAGATCAAGACTCTTCTGCAGAGTCAGCAGAATGAGTTGACGGTCCGGTTTCAGGATCTGGGGAATCTCGGGGCCTCCATCATGACCCGGAGTGATCTGGAGGCGTTGTATCAGGAGCAGTTGAAGAATCTGGCGTTGGAGCGGGAGACCCTGGGGCAGGCGGTGGCCAGCTATCAGGAGGCGGCGCAGCGTTTTCTGGAGAAGGAGAAGGATTTGACGGAGCGGGAGAAGCGGGTGGTGGCTCTGGAGTGCGATGCCCGTGCCTCCTTCGCCGCCTCTTTGGAGGAGCAGATGCAGCCCCTCCGGAATTTGAAGGGGGAGTTGGACGGGAAGGCCCAGCGGATTTTGGCGATGCAGGAGGAGTTCAACCAGAATTTCGCCTTGCAGGATCAGAAGTTGCTGGCGGATTTCCAGCGTCTTGGGGCGGCGTTGAAGGAGAAGTTCGAGGGGTTGCAGGGG
Source organism: Oligosphaeraceae bacterium (assembly GCA_051884615.1). GTDB lineage: Bacteria > Verrucomicrobiota > Lentisphaeria > Oligosphaerales > Oligosphaeraceae > UBA1724. The sequence goes on along the minus strand of JBJEVT010000016.1, from coordinate 94,724 downwards.
GAGATGCTGAAGGAGAAGGAGGCGTTGGCGCAGCGGGAGGATGCCTTGAACAAGCGGGAGATGGCGTTGTCGGTGCGGGAGGCGGAGGTGCGCCAGGGGTTGACGGGGGAGCGTTCCCGGATGCTGGAGGAGTTCGGGGCGGCGAAGGCTCGTCTTGCCCAGCAGGAGGAGACGTTGAAGAAGATGGCGGAGGAGTTGTCCCAGCGTCGTCTCAACCTGGAGCGCATGGAGAATGATTTAGCCTGCCGGATGGAGGCGGTGCAGAATCGGGAGGCGGTGGCGGAGGCCGGCTTTGCGAAGGAGCGGGAGGCCATGCTGGCGCAGATTCAGGAGGAGCGGAACGAGAGCGCCAAGGGGGTGGTGGAGCTGCAGCGTCAAGCCAATGTCCAATGTGCGGCCTTTCTGCAGGATTGGCAGTCTGCCCTGTCGGAGGCCCGGAACAAGATGCTGGAGGGGTTGACGACGGACATCCAGGAGAGACGGACGGCGCTGGCGGCGGAGTCCCAGGCTTTGCTGGAGCAGAAGCGGGAGTTGATGCGTCGGGAGCAGGAGTTTGTGAAGAAGGAGGGGGAGCTGGAGGTGTCCAAGGCCTCCCTGGAGCAGAAGGAGCGTTTCCTTCAGGAGAAGGAACGGATCATGGAGGAGCATTTTCGCCAGATTGCGGAGGAGCGGATCCAGGCCAGCCAGGCGGAGATCCAGGCGTTGCAGGCGTCGAAGGCGGAGCTGACCCAGAAATTTGCCTCTTTGCAGATGGAGGTGGCGAGAATGCGTGCCGCCTCCTCGGTCTCCGGCGGCGTCGGCGCATAGGGTTTCTTCGGCATCCGGGGAGAGGCGGGCGGTTCGGTCCCGTGGGTCCGCCTCTTTTCGCCTCCGTGGGGGGGGATAGGTTTTCAGGGGCGGGGGCTAGCCCAGGATTTTGCCCTGCCAGAATTTGGCGGGCCAGGCGACGCCGGTCCGGGTGAAGAGGCGAAGAAGGCGGCAGAAGGTGCGCTGGGAGGCGGGGAGGAAGCGTTCCATTTGCAGGAGCGTCTCCCGCGTGTCGGGGGTGTTCCACAGGGTCTCCAGGATTTTTCTCTGGTCGGCGTCGGAGATTTTCCGTTCCTCCGGATGCTGGCGGAAGACCTTTCCCACGATGGGGGCCAGGGTGGTGATTGCCCAGGCTTTCCGTGCCAGGGCGGGCATTTCCCGGTGGTGTTCCTGGTAGAAGCGCACCAGGGAGAGGATGGCGTGGGGGAGGGCCTCCAGGGCCATGCTCTGATGGCGTTCCCGCCAGGCGTGGGGTTTTCTCACGCACCAGAAGGAGGGGAGGAGGCGTTGCATGGTGGAGCAGTGGCGGGCGGCCAGATAGACCCGGGGCGTCCAGGTGAGGTCCACCTGGTCCAGGGTGGCCTCGTCTGCCAGCAGCTGGTGCTGGAGCAGGAAATCCCTGCGGTAGCATCCCAGGAAGCTTTCGCAGCGCAGGGGGGTTCCCAGCTCCCCCAGCTTTTCCAGGAGGCGCATGCCGGAGCCCTCGTTCAAGCCGGGGAAGGAGCGGATGGTGTCCTCGGGCACGAAATACATCTCGTCGTCCATCCGTCCGATGACGGCGGTCATGATCATGAGATCCAGGGTGGGTTTTTCATTCAGGAGCGCCTGGATTCTCTCCACGGTGGTGGGCGTCATCTCGTTTTCCGGCTCCATGAACATGAGATAGCGTCCCTGGGCCTGCCGGATGCCCAGGTTGAAGAGGGCGCCGGCGGTGGTTTCCCGCGGGGCGGTCTCCAGGCGGATATGGGGGAAATCCTGGAAGCTTCGCCGGAATGCCTCCTGGGTCTCCGGGGGGCATCCCCAGGCGAGACCCAGCACCTCGCAGGCGGGAGTCAGATTGGCGGCCACAGTGGAGAGATTGCGGTGCAACTCCTGGGGGACGGAATCGGACAGGGGGATGATGATGGAGAGCAGGGGGGTTCCCATAGGGGTCTCCGGCGCTGGGTTGGGGTGGAGGGGAGGGGGGGAATCAGGAGGAGAGTTGGAAACCGGTCTTGCCCCGGGTGAGCTCCCGGAGGAACTTCTCCAGAGCGGGGGCGTTTTCGGCGGGAAGGGAGCCGTGGAAGGTGACGCCTTGGGCGGAAAATTCCTCCTTCTCCAGGGTGAAGGCGTGGTCCGGCAGCGTGCGCCGCCCCAGCTCCGCCAGGGAGAAGGGCAGGGAGAAGGAGCCGCGCACGGTGGGAATCCGGGGGCGCGTCACCGCGGAGGCCAGAACCCCCCGGGCGGCGTCCCCGTAGGCATGGACCAATCCTCCCGTGCCCAGCTTGGTGCCGCCAAACCAGCGGGTGACCAGAAGCACCACCTGGGTGAGCCGGGTCCCCTTGAGAATCTCCAGGACGGGACGCCCCGCCGTGCCCGCCGGCTCCCCGTCGTCGGAGCATCCCTGGATCTCCCCCCGCTCCCCCAGGACGGTGGCGTGGACCACATGGGTGGCGTCGGGATACTTTCGCCGCTGGTCGGCGACCCGTTCCCGGGCCTCCTCCAGGGTGCGGGCGGGGAAGAGCTCCGCCAGGAAGCGGGATTTGCGCTCCACCAGCTGGTAGGGGGCGCTTTCCTGGAGTTCCCGGAATGGGGCGGGTTCCGTCATTTTTTGTTCTCCGGCGGGGGCTGGGCGGGCTTTCGCAGGAGGGACATGACGCCGGCCGCCATGCCGAAGCAGAGGAGGAATCCCGCGAAGGCCGCCAGTGGCGCCGCATAGGGGTGGAGGGATTCCGGGAGGATGCTCCTTGCCGGTTCCGCCAGCATCTGCCAGGAGAACCAGGCGCCGGCGGCGGCGAAGGCGAGGCAGAGGGCCACCCCCACCAGCCGCAGGATGTAGAGGGCCAGCTTCAGGGTCAGAAAGACCAGGAGAAGCAGGGCGAAGGCGAGGATCAGGAGTTTCCACCAGTCCGCGCTCCACTGGATGCCCTCTGGCTGGAAAGCCAGGTCGTCGGAGAGGGAGTTTGCCAGGAGGAGGGGGGGCATGCGGGGCGGGCTTCGTTAGAAGAGTCCGTGGATTCGTCCGGATTCCGTGTCCACGTCGATCCGTCGGAAGGCGGGGTCGGAGGAGGTGCCGGGCATGAGCTTGATGTCTCCGGCGACGGGCACCAGGAATCCGGCGCCCCGGTAGAGGAGGATGTCCCGGATGGGGAGGGTGAATCCGGCGGGGCGTCCCTTCCAGTCGGGGTTGTGGGAGAGGGAGAGGTGGGTTTTGACCATGCAGACCTGGAGGTGTGCGGTCTCGGGGTCGTTCTGGTAGAGGTCCAGCTTTTTCTGGGCTTCGGGGAGCAGTTCGATGTCGTCCGCCCCGTAGACTTGGCGCGCCACATCCAGGATGCGTTCCCGGAGGGGGGCGTCCTCCCGGTAGAAATACTGGAAGGCGTTGGGGCGTCGGCAGGCTTCCTCCACCGCCTCCGCCAGCTCCAGGGCGCCTTCCCCGCCGTACTGCCAGTGCTTGGAGAGGGCGGTGAGGGCGCCCGCCTCCTCGCAGATGCGGCGCACCAGGCGCACCTCCTGGTCGGTGTCCGTGTAGAAGTGGTTGAGGCAGACCACGGGCTGGACGCCGGATTTCCGGACGATCTCCAGGTGGGCCAGCAGATTCTGGCAACCCGCCTCCACCAGGGGGAGGTTTTCCTTCACATAGACCTCGTCCAGCTTGGCGCCGGGCTTCACCACGGGGCCTCCCCCATGCATCTTCAGCGCCCGGATGGTCGCCACGATGACCACGGCGTCGGGGCGCAGTCCGCTGGCGCGGCACTTCAGGTCCACGAACTTCTCATAGCCGATGTCGCTGCCGAAGCCGCTTTCCGTGACATGGTATTCGGAGCAGCGCACGCCGATCTGGTCGGCGATGACGGAGCTTTGTCCGATGGCGATGTTGGCGAAGGGGCCGGCGTGCACCAGGATGGGCTGTCCCTCGATGGTGGAGATGAGGGTGGGGTTCAGCGCCTCCACCAGGAAGGCGGTCATGGCGCCGTCCACTTCCAGGTCGCGGGTGGTGACGGGGCTGCCGCCGCGGCTGTAGGTCACCACGATTTTTCCCACCCGTTCCCGGAGGTCCTTCAGGTCGTTTGCCATGGCGAGGATGGCCATCAGCTCGCTGGAGACGGAGATGGCGAAGCCGGAATCCATGGGATATCCGTCCATCTTCCCCCCCTGTCCGATGGTGATGTTTCGGAGGGCCTGGGCGCAGAAGTCCATGACCCACTTCATCTGGACCCGCTGGGGATCGATGTCCAGCCGCCGGAGTCCCCGTTTCGCCAGCTGGGCGTCGTCGTAGTTTCGCTCGTGCTGCATACGGCTGGTGAGGGCGACCATTCCCAGATTATGGGCGTTGGTGATCTTGTCGATGTCGCCCGTGAGTCCCATGGAGAAGGTGGTGAGGGGGATGCACTGGGCCAATCCCCCGCCGGCGGCGGAGCCCTTGATGTTGAAGGTGGGGCCGCCGGAGGGTTGGCGGATGGCGCCGGAGACCCGTCGTCCCCGTTTGGCCAGTCCCTGGATCAGTCCGATGGTGGTGGTGGTTTTGCCCTCGCCCAGGGGAGTGGGGGTGATGGCGGTCACATCCACATATTTGCCCATGGGGGCGTTTGCCAGGCGTTTCCGGACGGCCATCTGGTCCACCCGTGCGATTTGTCGTCCGAAGGGGATGATTTCCTCGGGGAGCAGTCCCAGGTCCCGCGCCAGGGCGGCGGGGGTTTTCATGTTGGCCTCGGCGGCCTCGGCGATTTGCCAGTCAGCGAGTTTCGTGGGGTCTAGTAGCATAATGAGGGAATGGGGCGTGGGGTCAGGACAAGCCGAAGTAGGGATCCATGCGCTCGATGGCGATGGTGGTGTGGGGGCCGTGTCCGGGGTAGGCGAGGGTTTTGGGGGGCAGAGAGAAGAGGACGTTGCGGAGGGAGTCCATGAGGACGGGCTCGGAGCCGCCGGGCAGGTCGGTGCGTCCCACCGAGCCGGCGAAGAGGGTGTCTCCGGTGAGGACGAATCCCTCCTCCGGGAAATAGTAGGAGGTGCTGCCCGGGGAGTGTCCGGGGGTGTGGAGCGCCTGGAATCCGAAGGCGGGCAGGGGGGTGGAGGCGAGGGGCGGGAGATCCTGGACGGCGGGATACCAGGGGGGCATGGCGTTGTCCGGGGAGTGGTAGAGGGGCTGGTCCGCCTCGGGGCACCAGATGGGGAGCTGGTAGGCCTTGTACAAGGCGGGCAGGGCGCCGATGTGGTCGAAGTGGGCGTGGGTCAGCAACACCCCCAGGGGCAGGATGGATTCCTTCTCCAGAAAGCCTTGGATTTGGGGGAAGTCGTCTCCGGGATCCACCAGATAGCCCCGCTTGGGGGCGCCGGGGGATTCCTCCCAGAGGACGTAGCAGTTTTCCGCCAGGGAGCCGACGGTGATGCGATGGAGTTTCTTCATGGGGAGACGGGGGGCGTGCCCCCTTGGGGGGAGAGTCGCTGCAGGAGCCATTCCGCCACCTGCCGGGGGGAGACGCCCTGGCAGCAGAGGGCGTTGTCGCCCCGCGGGCAGCCGCGCTTCAGGCAGGGGCTTTGGGGGCAGGGGGATTGGACGACGGTGTGGAGGCCGGCGGGGCCGTAGGGGCCGGTGAGTCCGGGGTCCGTGGAGCCGAAGTTGGCCACGCAGGGGATTCCCTCCAGGGCGGCGATGTGCATGGGGCCGCTGTCATTGGTGAAGAGGACCCGGGAGCGCTGGAGCAGGGCGCACAGGCCGCCCATGGAGGTCTTGCCTGCCAGAACGGAGGAGGCGGGGAGTCCGCAGAGCTCCTGGAGGGCCTGCGCCCGGGGGCGCTCCTCCGGGGAGCCCAGCAGCCAGATGGCGGTCTCCGGCTTCTGGCGCAGCACCTCCTGGAGCACCTGGGCGAAATATTCCACCGGCCAGGATTTGCTGGGCCAGCGGGAGGCACATTCCACCGCCAGCATGGGCTTGCCTTCCATGCCATGCTCCCGCATCAGGGTCTCCGCTTCCTGCCGCCATGCCGGGGGCAGTTCGGCGCCCAGGGGCGGGGGCGCCGCGTCCGCCTCCTTCTCCAGTCCCATGTCCCGGAGGAAGGCGCGCACCAGGAGGAGATTCTTCTCCACGGCATGGCGCACCTCCCGGGGCACGGTCACCTTCCGGTTGTAGAAGAGGGTGGCGCCCTCCCGGGCGTGGGCGAAGCCGTAGCGGAGGGGGGAGCGGGCGAAGAAGGTGACCAGGCCGCTGCGGAGGAGCCCCTGGAAATCCAGGACGGCGTCGAAGGACTCCTTCCGGAGTTCCCGGAGGAATCGGCGGAGGGCGGGGAGGGAGAGGCTGCCCAGCGCCTTCCGGGGGAAGGGGATGGGATGGATGCCGGGGGCCAGGGAGAGCAGGGGGACGAGGGAGTCGTTCGCCACCCACCAGAGCTCCGCCTGGGGCAGGGCGCTCCGCAACAGGGAGACCGCGAAGAGCGCATGGACGATGTCGCCCAGGCTGCTGGGTTTGACGACGAGGAGTTTCACAGGTGGGTGGTGTGGGAGAGGGGGCTACTGGCCCGCCGCCAGGCGCAGGGCGCAGCGTTCCGGGAGGCCGGCCTTCCGGATCTTCTCCTGCGCCAGGGGGAGGTCGTATTCCACCCTGCGGAGAAGATAGAGGCGGGCGTCGGTGTCCAGGATGCCGTAGGCGGCGCGGGGATCCTCGTCCCTGGGCTGTCCCACGCTTCCGGGGTTGATCAGGTAGCGTTCCCCCTCTTGCAAGGGGAGTTCGGGGGTGTCCTGGGCTTCGATTCCGTCCTGCCGGAGGATGAAGGACAGGGGGACATGGGAGTGTCCCAGGAAGCAGAGGTCGGCCTTCAGCATGCGGAAGCAGTTCATGACGCTCCAGGCATCCATGAGATAGGGCCATTCCCCGGGCTGGAAGAGGGAGGCGTGGACCACCTGGAGGCACTGGAGGGCGCCGTCCAGGGGCACCTGGGCCACCAGGGGGAGCCGCGCCAGCTCCTGGCGGTCCTCCTCCGTGAGGTGGTCCCGCGTCCAGCAGGCGGCCGCCTTGGCGATGGGGTTGAAATGGAGGAGCTCCTCCTGGTTGGCGGCATAGTAGTCGTGGTTTCCCTGGACGGAGCAGAGGCAGTCCAGGGCGCGGAGGCGCTCCATGCAGGCATGGGGGTCCGCATTGTAGCCCACCTGATCCCCGACGCAGACGAAGCGGTCGACGCCTTGGGAGCGGGCGTCGTCCAGCACGGCGTTCAGAGCTTCCAGATTGCTGTGTATGTCGCTGAGGACTCCGATTTTCATGGCCGGGAGGAGGGTGCCGCCCCTTCGGGAGAGCAGGGGAGGGAGGAGGGCGGGGCGGCGCGAGAAAAGCGCCTTATTATAATCCCGGGAACGGAGTACAGGTCTGGGGGAGAGGGCTCTCCCGTCCCCCGGGGTTCCCGTCCGTTTTTGTGCGGATTTGTCCTTTCGCGGGGGGTGGGGGACTTGTTTTTTCCGAGTTTTTTCTCCATAATTTCCGCTGGCGCCTCTGCCCCGGTTCCGGGATTTTGCGCCCGTTCCCCCCAGAAATTTTCCCAACCGACAGGTTTTCATCCCAAAACGACTATGAAGAAGTCTTTCACGCTCATCGAGTTGCTGGTGGTCATCGCCATCATCGCCATCCTTGCCGCCATGCTTCTGCCCGCCCTCTCCAAGGCCCGGGAGAAGGCACGCGCCATCAGCTGCACCAACAACCTGAAGCAGCTGACCCTGGGAAATCTCCTCTACGGCAACGACTACGACGACTACCTGCCTCCCCAGATGCTCCACAAGACCATCCCCTCCGAACCCGTGGGCTGGTACTCCGGCGCCAACTGGGCCAAGGCCAACTACGTGGTCACCTGGTTCACTCTGAACCCCCTCATCCCCGGCACCCCCATGACCATCGGCGAATGGACCGACAAGGACCCCATGTCCGACGCCCTCTCCGGCACCACCGACAAGAGCGCCTGGCACAAGGTGACCCTTTGCCCCTCCTGCCCCACCAGCGAGCGCCTCACCGGCAACGTGGGCTACCAGGCCAGCGTGACCTGCAGCCAGATGGCCGCCGAGATCAAGTGGGCTCCCCACTTCATGCATGACAGCGCCGGCTGGACCGCCGCCCAGTGGCACCGCATCTCCTCCATCACCATGCCCTCCCTCCACTTCAATATGACCGACGGCACCCGCCCCAAGGCCGCCTACGCCGGCATCCAGGACGGACACGTCACCGGCCCCAAGATGATCTGCAACGACCCCGATCTCTACTTCCGCCACAGCGAGCAGATGAACGCCGGCTTCACCGACGGACACGTGGAGGCCATCGCCAAGAGCAAGGCGAAGAACAACTCCGACAAGGGCGTGCCCTATCTGGTCAGCGACTACTACTGGTATCCCACCGTGAACATCGCCGGCGGCGAGAACCGCTAGTGTCGTCCCATCCCTGAGGGAAAGCGGGAGTCCGTTCATGCGGATTCCCGCTTTTTTTTGCCCTGTCATCCGCTTCAACGGGGTTCCGTTCTCGCCATTCCCCCGCCCTCTCCCCTCCCGGGGAAGACGGGGGCTTTTTGCGTGTCCGAAGGCCGTTGCGAATCCTGGGTGGGCGGGGGCGTCGCCGGGCGGGGACCGCGGGGCGGCCGGGCGGGGTCGTAGGCCAGGGGGGAGGGGTTATATTCTCCTGCTTTGCCGCAAGTTCGTGTGCATCGTCCCCCTTTTGTTGCTCCCCTCCTGGAAAATCCTCTATGAGTACCGTATTTCGTGCGTTCGTCGAAAAGCGACCTGGCTTTGATGTGGAGGCCCGCAATCTGCTGGCGGATCTTCGGGAGACCCTGGGGGTGTCGGGATTGACGGGGCTGCGGCTTTTCAAACGCTACGATCTTTCCGGGCTGGACCAGGAGGAGTTCGCGCGGGCGCGGGATTCCGTGTTGTCGGAGCCCAACTGCGACGACGTGTATGTGGATGTCCATCCGGAGTTGCCGGGGGCGTTGTGGTTTGCGGTGGAGTATCTGCCGGGGCAGTATGACGTGCGGGCGGATTCCGCGGCGCAGTGCATTCAGCTTCTGACCCAGAAGGAGCGTCCCCTGGTGCGCACGGCCACGCTGTATGCCCTCTTCGGGGAGCTTTCGGAGGGGGATGTGGCGCGGGTGAAGAAATACATCATCAACCCTGTGGAGAGCCGGGAGGCGGTCATGGGCGTGAAGCCGTCCAGCCTGGAGATGACGGCGGAGATTCCCGGGGATGTGCGGGTGATGGAGGGTTTCCTGGGGCTGTCCCCGGAGGAGATCCGGGAGATGGTGAAGAGCCTGGGACTGGCCATGAGCGCCCAGGATCTGGCCTTTGTCCAGGAGTATTTCCGGGACACGGAGCGTCGGGAGCCCACCTTCACGGAGATCAAGGTCATCGACACCTACTGGTCCGACCATTGTCGCCACACCACCTTCCACACCAGTCTGGACCAGGTGGAGCTGCCGGAGGAGGAATCCTCTTTCGGGGCGCCCGTCCGCGCGGCCTTCGAGAAGTATCTGGAGATTCGGAAGGAGCTGGGGCGGGAGGGGAAGACCCTGTGTCTGATGGATGCGGGGACCATTGGCTCCCGGGAGTTGAAGCGTCAGGGCAAGCTTGCCAATCTGGATGCCTCCGAGGAGATCAACGCCTGCTCCATCGAGGTGGAGGCGGAGATCGACGGGCGCAAGGAGCCCTGGCTGGTGATGTTCAAGAACGAGACCCACAACCACCCCACGGAAATCGAGCCCTTTGGCGGAGCCGCCACCTGCCTGGGCGGCGCCATCCGGGACCCCCTCTCCGGCCGTTCCTACGTCTATCAGGCCATGCGCATCACCGGCGCCGGGGATCCCCGGGTGCCGGTGGAGGAGACGCTGCCTGGCAAGCTGCCCCAGCGGAAGATCACCCGCACGGCGGCGGCGGGCTATTCCTCCTACGGCAACCAGATCGGCCTGGCGGCCGGCAAGATCCAGGAATACTACCATCCCGGCTTCGTCGCCAAGCGTCTGGAGCTGGGCGCCGTCATCGCCGCCGCCCCCAAAGCCAATGTGATCCGGAAGCAGCCGGAGCCTGGGGATGTGATCCTCCTCATCGGCGGGCGCACGGGACGGGACGGCTGCGGCGGCGCCACGGGCTCCTCCAAGGCCCACACCGAGGAATCCCTCCAGAGCTGCGGCGCCGAGGTGCAGAAGGGCAATCCCCTGACGGAGCGGAACATCCAGCGGCTTTTCCGTCGTCCGGAGTTCTCCCGTCTGGTGAAGCGGTGCAACGACTTCGGCGCGGGGGGTGTCTCCGTGGCCATCGGGGAATTGGCGCCGGGCCTGACCATCGACTTGGACGCGGTTCCCAAGAAATACGCCGGGCTGGACGGCACCGAGCTCGCCATCTCCGAATCCCAGGAGCGCATGGCGGTGGTGGTGGCGCCCGGGGACGTGGAGTCCGCCCTTGCCCTCTCCGCCCAGGAGAATCTGGAGGCGACGGCGGTGGCGCGGGTCACCGGGGAGGGACGCCTGGAGATGCAGTGGCGGGGACGCCCCATCGTCTCCATCTCCCGCGACTTCCTGGACACCAACGGGGTGACCCAGCACACCCGGGTGAAGGTGGAGTCCCCCGACCCCGCCAAAAACCCCTTCCTCCCCCCGCCCGTCCAGGATCTGCTGCCCCGCTGGATGGACACCATCCAGGAGCTGAATGTCTGCTCCCAGAAGGGACTGGTGGAACGCTTCGACGGCACCATCGGCGCCGCCAGCGTCCTGGAGCCCTACGGCGGCAAGACCCGCCTGACCCCCAGCGAGGCCATGGTGGCAAAGCTGCCCGCCATGGGCCACACCGAGTGCTGCACCATCATGAGCCACGGCTATGACCCGGATGTGTGCTCCTGGAGTCCCTTCCACGGCGCCGTCTACTCCGTGGTGGAGGCCCTGGCGAAGCTGGCGGCGGCGGGTGGCGACGCCTCCCAGGCCCGTCTCTCCTTCCAGGAATATTTCGAGCATCTGGGGGGCGATCCCGCCAAATGGGGGCTGCCCCTGGCGGCCGTGCTGGGCGGCCTGCGGGCGCAGCTGGAGTTTGGCACCGCCGCCATCGGCGGCAAGGATTCCATGTCCGGCACCTTCGAACGCCTGACGGTGCCGCCCTCCCTGGTGTGCTTCGCCGTGGTGGCGGGGGACGCCCGGCAGGTGGTCAGCCCGGAATTCAAGGGGGCGGGGCATCCTGTCAGCCTGTTGCCGGTGCGTCGCCTCGCCGACGGCACGCCGGATTTCGACGGGTTGCGCCGGAATTTCGCCGCCCTCCATGGATTCATCCAGGAGGGGAAGGTGCTGGCGGCGCAGACGGTGGGCAGGGGCGGCATGGCCGCCGCCCTCTCCAAGATGTGCTTCGGCAATCTGGTGGGCTTCCGGGGAGAACTCCCCCAGGAGCCCGGCGCCCTCTTCACCCCGGACTACGGCGCCATCCTGGTGGAAAGCCGGGAAGCCCTCCCCGGATATCCCGTGGTGGGCCACACCACCGACGACGCCGCCATCACCGTGGGGGAGATGCGCTATCCCCTCTACGAGGCCATTCCCGCCTGGGAACGCCCCCTGGAGAAGATTTTCCCCACCCGTGCCGGCGAGACGCCTCTGGCCACCTGGGAGCCCTGCGCCCGGCGCAACGACGCCAAGCCCGCCATCCGGGTGGCTCGTCCCCGGGTCCTCATCCCCGTCTTCCCCGGCACCAACTGCGAGACGGACACCGCCCGGGCCTTCGCCCAGGCCGGCGCCATCCCGGAGCAGATTCTCATCCGCAATCTCTCCGCCGCCGACATCGAGGATTCCGTGGAGAAGCTGGTGAAGGCCATCCGCAACGCCCAGATCGTGGCTTTCCCGGGGGGATTCTCCGGCGGCGACGAACCCGACGGGTCCGGCAAATTCATCGCCACCACCTTCCGGAATCCCCGGGTGCGGGAGGCCATGGACGACCTCCTCCACCGGAGAGACGGACTCGCCCTGGGAATCTGCAACGGCTTCCAGGCCCTCATCAAACTGGGTCTGGTGCCCTATGGCGAAATCCTCCCCTCCCTGGAGAAGGACGCCCCCACCCTGACGTTCAATACCCTGGGACGCCACGTCGCCACCATGGCCCGCACCGTGGTTTCCTCCGTCAAATCCCCCTGGCTCCTCCACGCCCGGGTGGGGGATGTGCACGAGGTCGCCATCTCCCATGGAGAGGGCCGCTTCCATGCCACGCCCCGGCAGGTGGCCGAGCTGGTGGCGGGAGGCCAGGTGGCCTTCCAATACGCCGACCTGGAGGGGCGTCCCGCCCTGGAGATGCCCTGGAATCCCAACGGCTCCGTGAACGCCATCGAGGGCATCACCTCCCCCGACGGACGGGTCCTGGGCAAGATGGGACACTCCGAGCGCACCTGGGACACCAATCTGGGAAAGAACATCCCGGGCGACAAGGACCAGGGAATCTTCGCCAGCGGTGTGGAGTACTTCGCCTAGCCCGATTTCTTCCGGAGGCGCCGCCCTTCCCGCGGCCTTCGCCGACAGCCACCTCCACCTTCCCCTGGAGGGCTGGGGGCAGTGGCGGGAGGCGGGGCTGGTCTCCTGCGTGGTCTGCGCGGAGCCGCCCCGGTGGCGGGAGTGCCTGACCGCCTGCGAGGATGCCGGAGAAGGGGCCATTCCCGCCCTGGGGGTCCATCCCTGGCATCTGGAGGAGTTCTCCCAGGAGGAGACCCTGGCGCGTCTGGAGGCGCATCTTCTGGCTTGTCCCCGGGCTGTCCTGGGCGAGACGGGGCTGGATGGCATGCCGGGGCGTCCCCTCCTGGCGCGGCAGCTTTCCTGGTTCCGGGCCCAGCTGGCGTTGGCGAGCCGTCTCCAGCGGGTGGCGGTTCTCCATGTGGTGCGTTCCTGGGAGGCTCTCTGGCCCTGCCTGGACGCCTTCCCCCAGGTGCGCCTGGCGGTCCATGGCTTCCGGGGCGGCGTTTCGGAGGCCGCCCGCCTTCTGCGGCGCCCCGGCGCCTATCTTTCCCTGGGCTTTTCCCTGCTCCGGGCGGGCCGTCGTTTTCAGGCGGTGGTGCGTTCCCTTCCCCGGGAACGTCTTTTGGTGGAGAGTGATGCGCCCTTTGGCGGACATTCTCCCCGGGAGCTTCCCCTCCTGGTGAGCCATCTGGCCGCCCTGCGGGGCGAGGAGCCGGGGACGCTGGCGCGCTCCCTGGTGGAGAACCACCGCCTCCTCTTCCCCGCCGGCAAAGACGCCTGACCCCTCCGCCTTTCCCCTTTCCTTACACTCTGTCCTCCCTCCACGATTTTCTCTTTCAAGGAACCTCCACCATGATGCAGATGAAAAACCCCTCCACTCCCGCCTGGGAGGCTTTGCAACGGCACTTCGAGACCCTCCGGGAGACCACCATCGCCTCCCTCTTCCGGCAGGAGCCCGACCGGGCGCGGGAGTATCGCGCGGAGTTCCAGGACATTCTGCTGGACTATTCCAAGAACCGGATCGACCGGAAGGGAATGTCCCTGCTCTTCGCCCTGGCCCGGGAGGCGCGCCTCCAGGAGAACATCGAGGCCATGTTCACGGGGAAGAAGATCAACGAGACCGAGAACCGGGCGGTGCTGCACGTGGCGCTCCGGAACCGCTCCAACACCCCCATCCTGGTGGACGGCAAGGACGTGATGCCGGAGGTGAACCGGGTCCTGGAGCAGATGGCGGACTTCTGCCGCCGGGTGCGCTCCGGGGAATGGCGGGGCCACACCGGAAAGCCCATCCGCAACGTGGTGAACATCGGCATCGGCGGCAGCGACTTGGGACCCAAGATGGCCTGCGAGGCCCTGAAGGCGTACGGCTCCCCCAGTCTCCAGTGCCTCTTTGTCTCCAATGTGGACGGATTCCACCTCTGCGACACCCTCCGGGGACTGGATCCCGAGGAAACCCTCTTCATCGTGGCCTCCAAGACCTTCACCACCCAGGAGACCATGACCAACGCCAACTCCGCCAGAAACTGGATCCTCGCCCGCTTCGGCACCAAGGAGGCCATCGCCCGGCATTTCGTGGCGGTCTCCACCAACGCCGAGGAGGTGTCCAAGTTCGGCATCGACGTGAACAACATGTTCGCCTTCTGGAACTGGGTGGGCGGCAGATACTCCCTCTGCTCCGCCATCGGACTGCCCATCATGCTCCAGATCGGCCCGGAGAATTTCCTGGAGATGCTGGAGGGACACCATGAGATGGACTGCCACTTCCGCACCGCCCCCCTGGAGCAGAATCTCCCGGTGATCCTTGCCCTGCTGGGCGTCTGGTACAACAATTTCTTCGGGGCGCAGTCCCATGCCATCCTGCCCTACGACCAGGCCATGCACCGCTTCGCCGCCCATCTCCAGCAGGTCTCCATGGAGTCCAACGGCAAGTCGGTGGACCGCCACGGCAACGCCGTCACCTGGCAGACCGGCCCGGTGATCTGGGGCGAGCCCGGCACCAACAGCCAGCACTCCTTCTTCCAGCTGCTCCACCAGGGCACCAAGCTGATTCCCGCCGATTTCATCGGCTTCTGCCGTTCCCAGACCCCCGTGGGCGACCACCACCGGAAGCTGATGGCCAATTTCGTGGCGCAGACCGAGGCGCTGGCCTTCGGCAAGTCCACGGAGCAGGTGAGGGAGGAGGAGCCGGGAATCTCCCCCGCCCTTGCCGCCCAGAAGACCTTCCAGGGCAACCGCCCCACCAACACCATCCTGGCGGATCAGCTGACGCCCCGGACCCTGGGACATCTCATGGCGCTCTACGAGCAGAAGATCTTCACCCAGGGCATCCTGTGGGACATCTATTCCTTCGACCAGTGGGGAGTCCAGCTGGGCAAGGTGCTGGCCAAGCGCATCCTGGCGGATTTCGCCGCCCCCGCCGACGCCCCCCTGAACCACGACGCCTCCACCTGTCAGCTGATTCAGCGGCTTCGCCAGCGCATGTAGCCGCTTCCCGCCCCTGACCACGGTGCCGCCGTCGCCTTCCCCACATCAGCGTCTCTCCTCCCGCCCCCTCCGGAAGCGGATGGAGCGGGTGGCCTCCCGCCGCCGCTGGGCGGAGTTTCTCCGGCTGGCGGTCTGGTGCCTCCTGGGCGTGGGGCTGCTGGGGGTGCTGGCGGGGGAGAGATTCCGGGAGGAGCAGTGCGCCGCCATCCTGCTGGGGGGCATGATTCTGGCGGCCCTCCTTCTCCTGTGGCGGCTCTTCACGGGGCGCTCCCGGTTCACCATGCGCCAGCTGTGCCGGGAGTTCCAACGGGATCTCCCCCAGGACGCCAATGCCCTGGAGGCCGCCCTGGAGCTGGAGGAGAAGGCCGCCGGGGGAGAACCCCTCTCCCCCTTCCAGAGAGAATATCTGGCGGAATTGCAGGGACGCTATCTGGGGCGATGGGAGGAGCTGACGGGCAAGGTGCCCTCCTGGCGCCCCGGCTGGCGCAGAAATCACCTGCTGCTGGCGTTCTGGGGACTCCTGGCGCTGGCGTGGGGCGGCCGCCAGGCATGGTGCCGGTTCGCCCTGGGGCTCTTCGGCACCCCGCCCATCCAGCTGACGCTCTCCCCCGCGGGGGAGGTCCCCCTGCATCAGGATGTGGCTTTGCGTGCCATCCTCCAGCGCTACGAAGGGAAGGACGGCGTGTGGCTGGAGGTGGAGTGCGACGGGCAGGTGCGCCGGGAGCCCATGAATGCCGCGGGGGGGAAGATCTGGGAGCTGACCCTCTATGATGTCACCCGGAACGGGCGGGTGCGCGCCGTGACCGGGGAGGGCGTCTCTCCCTGGGAGAAGCTTTCCGTCTACCGGGCTCCCGCCCCTGTCTCCGTGGAGATGGTGTGCACGCCGCCCGCCTACATGAAGCTGGCGCCCCGGAGGTATGACGATTTCCAGGATGTGAAGATCATGGAGGGGGAGAGTCTTTCCGTGGAGTGTGTCATGCCCCGCGGGGAGAGCTGGCGCCTGCTGTGCAAGGAGCTCCCCGGGCAGAACTACGAGGTGCCCGCCCCCGAGGGCTTCCAGCCCAGGGACGGTGCCGTCTATTTTGCGGAGTATCTGCGCTCTCCCTACATGGCAAGGGGAAGGGAGTTCCAGGTGCAGGTGACCCCGGACTATCCCCCCGCCGTGGATCTGCGAAGCCCCGAGGAGGACGGGGAGATGACTCCGGACTACGCCCCGGAATGGAATGTCCATGTCTCCGATGACTTCGGCATCCGCAGCGTGGATTTGCATTATGCCGTGGACGACCAGGAGGAACAGCACCGGGAACTCTGGCGGGGAGAGGACGCCCCCAGGGAACTGGACCTGCGGAAGACGCCGGATTTCGGGAAGCTGGAGCCGGGACAGGTGGTGCTGGCCTGGGTGGAGGCGCAGGACAACCGGGAACCCCAGTCCCGCATGGGACGGGGCAGGGCGGTCTTTCTGACGGTGAGGGAGGAGCGGAGCGACCTGCCCATGCCGGAGAATCAGAGCATGGGGGAGACCCGGCACCAGGCCATGAGCATCGCCGATTTGATCGCCGAGACCAAACGCCTCCTGCGGGACACCCTGGGACTCTCCCGGGGCGAGGGCATCATGAAGCCGGGGGATTCCGCCCGGCGATGCCTGGACCTCTCCCAGGATCTCCGCAATCTCTCCCAGGCCATCCGGGGCAGGGAGGCGCAGATTGCCCATGCGGCCTCCGTGCCTTCCCTGGATCCCGCGGTGGGCGGGCCCCTTTCCCAGGCATCCCAGGCCGTGGGGGAGGCGGCGGTCATGGTGCAGGATGGCCAGGTGGAGGAGGCCATGCTGCCCCAGCGCCGTGCCTTGAGCCTGCTGAGCCGTCTGGAGGCCATGCTGGCGCGGAACGCCCAGTCCCTGGCCTCCGGCGGGGGCGGCCTGGGAGAGGGCAGGACCGCCGGGGAGGAAGGGGAAGGGCAGGAGGGACGCGCCGCCCAGGAGGACCGGGGGGATCGCCGCCTTTCCCTGGAGAAGCTTCAGCGCGCCCTGGAGGAAGTCCAGAGCCTCCGCAGCACCCTGCAGGAAATCTATCCGGATTTGCAGCCGGGGGACTGCCGGAGAATCCAGGAGATGGCGGAGCGGGCGGGGGCTTTGGTGCCCCAGGTGGCGGCCCAGGAGGGGGGAAGCCAGGCCGTGGAACCCCTCCGCAACGGAACGGCGGAATTGACGGCCGCGGGACAGGCCCTCCAAAACAACGCCCTCTCCCAGGCGAAAATGCGGGTGCAGCGGGCGCTGGTGTCCCTGGGGGCGGCGGAGGAGGCCCTGGTGCGGGCGCTGCGCCAGGAGGCGCGGCTTCAGATGGATCGGCTGACCCGCCAGGCGGCGGAGCTGGCCCGCCGTCAGGAGGCGCTGGCGGAGGAGAACCAGGGACGCGGGTCGTCGGAGGGCGGCGCGTCGGTGCGCCGGGAGGCCCGGGAGCGTCAGAGCGCCCTGGGGCGGGAGACCCAGGCATTCCAGCGGGAGAGCCAGGAGGTGGCCCGGGAGCTGTCCCGCCGTTTTCCCCAGGCGGCGGGTGCCTTGGAGAGCATGGTGGCGCAGAGTCCCTTGTCCCGGGAGGTGGGCGGGGCGCAGAGCCGGGCGTCCAATGCGCTGCTGTACGGGCGGTATGACTTGGCGGCGGAGAATCAGCATCAGGCGGCCGAGGGGCTTCGCCAGTGGAGCGGGCGTCTTGCCCGGGCGAGGGAGGAGATTCCCCTGTATGGTTCCCAGGAGCTGGAGCAGGCGCTGGCCGAGCTGGAGGCCATGCGGGAGCGGGTCATGTCCTCCCTGGAGACCGAGGGGGCGGAGGGTGTCCAGGAGGCGTCCCGTCGTCTGTTGGAGGAGCTGGGGAGGGGATTTGGCTTGCCCATGCTGGAGCAGTTGGCGGAGGAGGCCGCCCATGGGCGGCCGGAGGGGATGGTGTCCGCCCTGGACGAGGCGGGGGAGCTTTTGCGGCGGGAGCTGTCCAGGCTCCAGGGGAACACGGGCAGGGAGCTGATGCTCAACGCCTCCCCGCCCCCCAGGAAATACCGTCAGCAGACCCAGGAGTATTTCCGTCGTCTGACCCGGGAGCCGTAGAGGACGCGCTTTTCTCCCCCAAGCCGGGCGTTTCCGGCAGGGCGGGTTGGGGGGCGGGAGCGTGTCTCCCTGTTGGCAAAATGCCGGGGAGGATTTACATTTTGCCGTTTTCCTCAAGCCCAGTATTTTCTTTTCCTACCATCAACCTGATGCCGGGAGGCTGTGGAGTCGGGCCAAGAACGAGGAGCAACCGGAGACGGAGGGCATCTTCCTCTTCCCCGGAAACGGCGAATCCCTGGCTAGTCCAGGCCGCATTTCACGGCATCGGGTCAACATCAGGAGAGCCAGTCTCTTATGTCCGGACATAATAAATGGTCGTCCATCAAGCACAAGAAGGGCGCGGCTGACGCAAAGCGCGGCGCCATCTTCTCCCGCGTCTCCAAGGAAATCATCCAGGCCGCCCGTGAGGGGGGCGGGGATCCCGCTCTGAATGCCCGTCTGCGCGCCGCCGTGGCCGCCGCCAAGGCCGCCAATATGCCCAACGACAACATCGACCGCGCCATCAAGAAGGGCACGGGCGAACTGGGCGGCGCCGCCATCGAAGAATTCACCTATGAAGGCTACGCCGCCGGCGGCGTGTCGGTCATCATCAACTGCATGTCCGACAACAAGAACCGCTGCGCCTCCGACATCCGCTCCTTCTTCACCCGCCACAACTGCAAGATGGCCGGCTCCGGCGCCGTCTCCTACAAGTTCAAGCGCAAGAGCCGCTTCGTCATCGAGGGCGAATGGGCCGACGAGGACAAGCTCATGGAGCTCCTCATGGAGGTGGACGTGGATGACATCCAGGTGGACGAGGGCACGGCGGAAATCGTGGCCGCTCCCGACGCCTTCGCCAAGATTCTGGCCATCTTCGAGGCCAACGGCATCGTGGCCACCGAATCCACCCTGGCCATGATTCCCGACAGCACCACCATGGTGTCCGATGTCAGCACCGCCAAGAGCGTCCAGAAGTTCGTGGACGCCCTGGAGGACTACGATGACTGCCAGGCCGTCTACCACGACATGGAGCTCTCCGATGACGTGGCCGAGGCCCTGGCCGCCGAAGAGGAGTAGTCGACTTCTCCCCGGGATTCCCCCGGGCTTTCTTTGACGTTGAGGAAAATCCGCCGTGCCGCCCCTTTCCGGGATGCGGGAGCGGCGAATTTTCTGTATTCCCCCACCCCCGCTTTCTCCGGGCGCGCCGCCCAAGCTCCCTCCTCCCGCCATGGACTTGAAAATCGGAACGATTCAGGGCATCCCCAAGACGGAATGCCGTCACGTCTTCGACCGCATCGCCTCCCTGGGACTGCATACCTGCCAGCTTTGCAACTGGGACATGTCCCTGTATGGGGATGCGGGGCGTCGGCGGGAGACGCTGCAGGCGCTCCGGGAGCAGATGGAGGAGAAGCAGGTGCGTCCCTGCGCCTTCTGGGCGGGATACGGCGGCATTGTGCGCTGGAACTTCGTGGAGGGTCCGGTGACCATGGGGCTGGTGCCCGCCGCCTACCGTGCCCAGCGGGTGGCGGAGCTGCAGCGGGGCGCGGATTTCGCCAAGGAGCTGGGGCTGCCCGCCATCATCACCCATTGCGGCTTCATTCCCGAGAACATGACGGACGGCGAGTTTCTGCCCGTGGTCATGGGGATTGGGGAGGTGGCGACCTATTGCAAGTCCCTGGGGTTGCAATTCTGGTTCGAGACGGGGCAGGAGACGCCCGTCACCCTCCTCCGCGCCATCCAGAGGCTGGAGGAGCTGGGGCTGGACAACCTGGGCATCAATCTGGACCCCGCCAACCTCCTCCTCTATGGCAAGGGAAATCCCATCGACGCCCTGTCGGTCTTCGGGAAATACGTCCGCAACATCCATGTGAAGGATGGATGCGTTCCCTCGGACGGTCGCTCCCTGGGGCCGGAGAAGCAGGTGGGCCAGGGCATGGTGAACTATCCCCGCTTCATCCAGCGCCTGAAGGAAATCGGATTCTCCGGCGAGTTCATCATCGAACGGGAGATCGGAGAGAACGAGGAGCAGCTCCGGGATATCCGGGAGACCATGGGCAATCTGGAAAAGTGGTGGAACGCCGAGGAGAAATGAACCAGCCCCAGGTCCTCTACCTGGACAACCATCTCCTGGTGCTGGACAAGCCCTGGGGGATGCTGACCCAGCCCTCCGGCACCCGGGAATCCTCCCTGGAGGAGTGGGGCAAAGCCTACCTGAAGGAGCGTTTCCAGAAGCCGGGAAACGTCTTTCTGGAGGCGGTCCACCGCATTGACCGGGTGGTGGGGGGCGTGGTGTTGTTTGCCCGCACCTCCAAGGCGTTGTCCCGTCTGAATGCCTGTCAGCGGAGTCACGGGATTCGGAAGGAATACCAGGGGCTGGTCTGGCGGGGGGGAACCCGGTTGGAGGGGACCCCCTTCGCCCGGGAGAGCGGGGAATTGCGGACGTGGCTGGTCCACGAGGAGCATTTCGCCCGGGTGGCGGCCTCGCCCAAGGAACCCGGGGCGCGGGAATGTGTCCTGGGCTTTGCGCGCCAGCGGGTTTGGGAGGAGGGGATTCTCCTGAAGCTGGAGTTGCAGACGGGGCGCTATCACCAGATCCGCGCCCAGCTGGCGGCCTCCGGCTTCCCCCTGTGCGGCGACGTGAAATACGGCGCGCCGCCGGAGAGCCGCGCGGGCTTTCCGAATTTCCGGGAGGGCATCGGCCTCCTCTCCCGCGCCATCGAATTTTCCCACCCCGTGCTCCGGGAACAAATCGCCGTGGAGAGCCGGCTCTCCCTGACGGAACCCCCGGAGGCGTAACGCCCTTCCCCTGAACGCCCCATGTCCAAGAACTACTGCCCCATCCTGGGAACCCTGGGATACATCCTCTCCCCCGACCGCACCTCCGTTCTGATGACCCACCGCATCGCCCGGAAGGAGGACGAACAGTATGGGAAATACAATGGGCTGGGCGGCCATCTGGAGCCCAACGAGGATGTGGCGGCGGGGATGATCCGGGAGATCCGGGAGGAATCCTCCCTGGAGGTCACCGAGATGCAGCTCCGGGGCACGGTGAACTGGACCGGCTTCGGTCCCCATGGAGAGGATTGGCTGGGCTTCATCTTCCTCGTCACCGGCTTCCGGGGCACCCCCCTCTCCCAGAACGAGGAGGGGGTTCTCTCCTGGATTCCCCTGAAGGATTTTGACCGCTACCCCATGTGGGAGGGGGATCGCCACTTCCTTCCCCTGGTCTTTGACGGAGATCCCCGCCCCTTCCATGGGTATATGCCCTACGAAAACGAACATCCCCTGTCCTGGAGCTACACCCGCCTGTGAAGGCCAGGGAAGGATTCCCTTCTTCCTCCCCGGAGAAATGCCATGAGAATCCTATTGCTGATTGCTTTTCTTCTTGCCGGAACCCGCGCTCTGAAGGCTCAGGGAGATGCCCCTTTCCAGGGTAAACTGGAGATTCTTCCCCCTTCTCCGGGGGAGGAGTTTCTTCTGGTGCGGGGGGAGATCCGGGGCCCGGCGGGGGGCGGTCTCCTCCCCGACGCCCTCGCGCTTTCCACGGAATCCACCGGGGAAGAGTCGGGCTTTCAGGTGGAGTTGCTGGAAGCCCCTCCTTTGCGGGAAGATGGATATTATCCGGGAGAGGAGGCCCACTTTCTGTGGAAGGTCACGCCCATCCCTCCCCAACCCCGGGAGAATCTCCGGATGGATTTCCAGGGATGCGTGGATGCGCTGTGCTACATGCCCCAGACCGTGTCCCCCCTGGGACAGGAGGCCCCGCCAAAGGAGGCCGTGGACGCCCGGGAGGACACTCTCCTGGCTCCCCCTCTCTACGGCTACGCCAATGCGACGGAGTTCCGCGCCTGGCTTTCCGGGCAGGACAACCCCGCTTCCCCCGAAAGGGAGACCAATCTCCTGGAACGGGTGTGGCAGGAGGGAGGATGGCTCCTGGCCGCTCTCTTGACGGTGGGGCTGGGGTTTCTGCTGAATCTGACTCCCTGCGTCCTGCCCATGATTCCCGTGACCTTGGGGGTGCTGGGCGCCCGTGGGGCAGGAATCGGGCGGGGCAGGGGAGCTTGTCTGGGAGCCGTCTATGGGGGAACCATGGCCTTGACTTACGGAGTGGCGGGCGCCGCCGTGGTGGCTTTCGGAGGACGCTTTGGCGCTCTCCAGGCTACCCCTGTCTTCCATTTCCTCCTGGCGATGGTCTTCCTCCTTCTGGGACTCTCCCTCTTCGATGTGCTCCTCCTGGATTTCTCCCGCTTCCGCAAAGTCCCCCTCTCCCAAGAATCCCGGGGCTCTCTGGGGACGGCCGCCCTCCTGGGCATGAGCACGGCGCTCTTGGCGGGAGCCTGCATCGCCCCGGTCCTCATCTGGGTTCTTCTTCTTTCCGCAAAACTCTACGGAGAGGGACACCTTCTCGCTCTCGCCTTCCCCGTCCTCCTGGGCATGGGCCTCGGCGCACCCTGGCCGCTCCTGGGGGCCGGATTGGGATTCCTGCCCAAGCCCGGGCGCTGGATGACTCTCCTGCGCCGGGCCATGGGCGTGGTGATTCTGGTGTGCGCTCTCCAAGCGGTCTATCAGGGATGGCAACTCCTCCGCCCCGCTCCCCCGAAGGGAGAAATCTGGCGCACAGACTACTCTGCGGCGCTCCAAGAAGCGACGCTCTTCCAAAAGCCCCTGCTGCTCTATTTCTGGGGAGCCGCCTGCAAGGCCTGCCATGAAATGGAGAAGACCACCTTCCAGGAGGAAGAGGTGCAGAAAAAGCTGAAGGGGGTGGTCTGCGTGGCCGTCCAGGGGGATCGGGGAGAGGGCGCAAAACTGGCGGAACACTATAACGTGCCCGGATTCCCTACCTTCCTTCTCTTCTCCCCGCCAGGCAACATGGAGTTTTAAACACGATCATGCATATTTTTACCGATATTCATTGAATTTTTTTCTTTTCGGGGGATGAATTTCTGCGTGGCTTTCTTGCAAACCGGTCTTTTTGGGGATGAATTTCTGCGTGGCTTTCTTGCAAACCGGTCTTTTTGCGGTATATTTTATATCGATATTACCGATATAAAAGGAGCCGTCATGCCCAAAGATCGCATTCCAGAGGAGATCAGACGCCACAGGCCCGGCCCGTGCACGGAGATCAAGCCCATCAACCACCACTACTACGTGTACACGTATGCCGCCTGCCGCCTCCCCGGCGGCAGGTGGGGGAAACGGAACGGCAAGTGCATCGGCAAGATCGTGGAGGGAGTCGGCTTCATCCCCAACAAAAACTACAACCAGGGCGTGCAGGACGCCGGCGAGGATGCCATCACCGTGCTTGAATACGGCCAGTATGCGCTGATCCACTCCCTGGGGGGAGGCGTCCTCGAGCGACTCCGCCGGCATTTCCCCGCGGGGGCGGCCGCCCGGATCTTCAGCGTCGCCGCCATCCTGTATGCCAATGATTTCGTGCACATGGATCAGATCCGGATGTATTACGAGCAGAGCTGGCTGAGCCTCGAGTTCGGCAGTCTTGCCCTGCGGCTGGGCAGAACCGCGGCGGGCGGCCTTCTCGACGACCTCGGGAGGAGGACGGCCCGGGTGGTCGGCTACGAGCGTGAGATGATCGAGGCGTCCTCCGGCGGCCTGGCCATCGACGGGCATGCGATAGGCTCCTGCTCCGGGGAGAACGATCTTGCCGAGACGGGCTCCAGGTTCAGGGCGCTGAACGAGGACCAGGTCAATCTTCTCATGGGATACGACGTCAACACGGGGACGCCCCTTTTCGCGAGGATGTACCGGGGGACCTGCAACGACAAGTCCACCATCGAGGACCTGGACAGTCTTCTGCAGTTCCGCGGCGTGCTCTTCGTCGTGGACCGCGGGTTCTACAGCAAGGGAAACCTCTCCCTGCTTTCGGCGAACGGGAACACGTACATCATTCCCGTCCCGGCCGGCACGCGGCTCCACAGGGAGTGCATGGCGGAGGAAGGATACACGGAAAGCTTCTACCGCCGCTCCGGCGCCGGGCGCTCGAGGATAGAATGCCGGAGGAGGACTCTGGAGACGCGCGAAGGCGGACACACGACGGTCTACGTGTTCCGCGATGTCGAGGAGAACGAGAGATGCAGATACAACTATCTGCACTGCATGGACCTGGGAAGAAGCGGATACACCCGGGAGAAGTTCGAGGCCGCCAAGGACTTCTTCGGCGTGTACGTCCTCCAGACCAACGGGGAGCTGGGGGCGCAGGAGACCTTCGAGCACTACAAGAAACGCTGGGGAATCGAGACCTTCTACCAGTATGTGGCCAACGTGGGCGACTACAAGAATCTCATGATGCAGGACTACTACAAGGAGCAGGGACTCGCCTTCATCCTGCTCGTCGCCGGGCAGATCCACCAGGCCGTCCTCGCCGCGACAAGAAAACTCGGGGACTCCACGGTGTCCACGAGGGACCTCCTCCTCATGGCCAGACGCATGAAGCTGGAGAGAAGAGGCGATTTCTGGCTTCTCAAGAACACGAGGAGGAAAGACCTCGAGATCCTGAAAAGGATCGATTTCGTCCCACGGGATGCCATTCCCGCCGACGAAACCGACCGATATCCGTATAAACCTGAATGATTGTGTCTAGATGTGGATTGGGGCCACAGTCATGGTAAATTCCGCAAAGGTGAACCTCATGTTCAGGAATGGCACAAACTGCCTGATGGTAGTTTGAAACGCGAAACAGAGCCAAGAGGGTTAACGCCATCAGAAGTGAAGCGATTCAAAGTGCTTTTCGAAACTCTTGGCGTAAAAGTGGAGAGTCTAAAATGAAGAATTACAACGAAGACAAAGAACTGGACACTTGGGAAGAGGTGTTCTACGACTATCTGAAAAAACCAGGATGGAATGCCGTTCGCATTGGCTTTAAAGGCATTGAATACTGCCTAAGCTATGGCGACTGGATTGAATTCACAGACCGCGATGGCAAAGAGCACACGTTCCGTTTTCCCCCCGATGTCGAGACGATGATGGATGCGCATGTACTCGAGGATGGCATGTCCCCGCGCGAATTGATGCGGCGCACTGACCTCGATTACTTTGCGATGGACTGATTCCCTCGCATGCCTCCGATGCGTTGCCGCACCGGAGGCTCCCCCCTTACTTTGGTAAGCGTTCAATCAGACTAGTGGCTTGCTGACCCCTGCAGATTTTGAGGATTTTCTTTTCCGTGTGGAAAAAGAGAAGGCCCCGGGGCGTCCATAGGGGATGCCTCGGGGCCTTCTTTCTGTTTCTGAATAGGATCTTCTTTTGTGCTCTATGTCTTCTCCCGGTCCTTCTTCCACAGATGGGGCAGGAGGCAGTCGATGTCTTCCGCGGGGGTGGTGTCCAGCCTTTCCATGACATCCAGGAGCCACTTTTCGAAGTCCACTGCGTTTTCCTTTCCGGTGGCGGCAAAGCCGGCCAGGAAGGCCAGGCTGGCGCCTTCTTTCTGGGAGTTCACGAGAAGCCAGTGCTTCCGTCCGACAGAAGTAAGGACATTCTCCTTTGCGTAGTCTATGGATACGAACCAAGGCGACGAGGGTTTCGCTACGCTTCACCCCCGTCGCAAAGGCCTGGCCTCCCACCCCTACGGGGTTCAAGAGGATTTCCCCCCTTTTCCCCCGCCAGCGGGGGGGATGTAGCTTCAAAGCCCCCCGGGGCGGGACGTGTGGGAGCACGAACCGCCCTCTCTGTGCTCGACCTGAGTCCGGCTTGCCAGGCTTTCCGTGTCCGACCTGTTTTAACCCTCTGTGGTTTCTGTGTGCCCGGCTTGCCGGGCCTTCCGTGTGCGACCTGGCTCCCCAGTCTTATCGTTGGAGGGTGCCGATGATTTCGGTCACGGATTGGATGCCGTGGGCGTCCAGCCATTCCTCCATTTCCCGGGGGATGGCGAGGAGGCATTGGGGGTTGACGAAGATGGCGGTTCCCACGCCCACGGCGGTGGCGCCAGCCATCATGAACTCCAGGGCGTCCTTTCCGGTGAAGACTCCCCCCATGCCGATAATGGGCACCTGGGGGACGGCCTGGTGGGCTTCATAGACTTTCAGCAGGGCGATGGGTTTCAGGGCGGGGCCGGAGAATCCTCCGGTGAAGTTGGCCAGTCGGCTGCGCCGGGTTTCCAGGTCGATGGAGAGTCCGGTGAGGGTGTTGATGAGGGAGAGCATGTCGGAGCCGGCGTCCACCACTGCCCGTGCGAAATCGGCGATATGGGTCACGTTGGGGGAGAGCTTGGTGACGAGGGGGAGGGTGGTGGCGCGGCGCACGGCGGCGACGACTTTTGCCGCCTCCCGGGGATCGGTGCCGAAGGCGATGCCTCCCGCCTTCACATTGGGGCAGGAGATGTTGATTTCCAGGGCGGCAATGCCCTCCTTCTCGGCTTCCAGGCGTGCCGCCACCTCTCCGTATTGCTCCACGGTGCGCCCCCAGATATTGACAATCACAGGGCAGGGCAGGGTGCGGAGACGGGGAAGATACCGGGGGTCGTGGATGAACTTCTCGATGCCGGGATTTTCCAGGCCGATGGCGTTGAGGATCCCCCCGAAGACCTCGGTGGTGCGGGGCATGGGATTGCCGGGATTCTCGAAGGGGGAGACGCCCTTGACGGTGATGGCTCCCTGCTTTTCCGCAGGCACCAGGGAGGCGTATTCCTCGCCGTAGCCGAAGGTGCCCGAGGCGGTGATGATGGGATTTCGCAGGGGGATGCCCCCGAGATTCACGGAGAGGTCTGCCATGGGAGAGGATAGAGGGGGGGGTGAGAAAATCAGAGGGGCTTTTCCAGCTCCACGGCGGGGTTCATCAGCGCCGCCGCATGACAGATGGCCAGAGCCAGGGCGTCGGTGGAGTCGTTGGCAAGATTCTCCACCCGGATGCGCAGCAGACGGGAGACCATGAGGGCCACCTGCTCCTTGGTGGAATCCCCCCGTCCCGCCACCACCTGCTTCACCCGCCGGGGCGCATATTCGTACACCGGCAGCTGCGCCTCCGCCAGCACGCCCAGCACCGCCCCGCGGGAGGTGCCCAGAAGGATGGCAGTGCGGGCGTTCTTGCAATAAAAGCCGCCTTCAATGGCGGCGGCATCGGGGGAGTAGCGCTCAATCAGGCCCTTGATGGCGTTGTTGAGATGGCGCATGCAGTCCGTGATGGAAGCGGAGGGGGGATTGACGACGACCCCGCAGTCCACCGCAATCCATTTCTTTCCCACCACGTCCACAATGCCCCAGCCGGTCTTCCGCAAGGCGGTGTCCATTCCCAGGACCCGCACTTTGCCCTGGACGCCCGCGGCGTCCACCACGGCGGGCAAAGCGGATTTCCGGGAAAGCTGCCGCACCTCCCAGGGGCCGGTTCTGGCGGCGGCGCGCTCCCCCCGTTCCCTGGCCTGGGAAGCCTCCAGCAACGCCTGGAGGCGCTCGTCGTTCTTCATGCCCATGGGAGGGAGGGGAGGGGGCGTGGCTGGACGGACTACTTCAGCTTGAGGTTGGAGAGCTTCTTGTTCAGCTCTTCCCGCGCCTGGGCGTCGGCTTCCGCCTTCGCCTGGGCCTCCGCCTTTGCCACTTCGTCTTCGCTGGGCTGCTGCTGGGCGGTCAGCTCCTCCAGCTTCTGGCGCTTCTCCTCCTCCTTGGCCTTGGTGGCGGCGCGGAGCTGCGCCTCGGCGCGGGCGGCCTCCGCCCGGCGCTTCTCCTCCTCCTCCCGTCCCTGGAGCTGGCGGAGGATTTCCTGGGCGCTGTCGGGAGCGTCCTTGCGGAGATATTCGGGCATGGCGCCGGGGGCGTGTGCGCCGGCGGTGGAGAGCTTCTGCTCCGTGGCCTTGCGGACCACATCCAGGAAGTAGCTTTCCAGATCCATGCCGGGGTTGTCCACCTGGATGCGGGAGGGGTCCTCCACGCCGTGGGCCTTCAGGAAGTCCTTCAGCTCCGCGAGGGTCTGCTCGGAGAGTCTGGGGGTGATGATCTGGGTCTGGTCCTCCTGGCGCAGGATGTCCTCCAGGAGTCCCTGGGCGCGGATCTGGCCGCCGTAGAGCACCACCACCCGCTGGCACACATCCTGGACATCCGCCAGGAGGTGGCTGCAGAGAATCACCGTCTTGCCCCGGCTGGCCAGCAGGCGGATCACATCCTTCACCTCCCGGCAGCCGATGGGATCCAGGCCGCTGGTGGGCTCGTCCAGGATCACCAGATCCGGGTCGTTGACCAGGGCCTGCGCCAGGCCGATGCGCCGCGCCATGCCCTTGGAGAACTCGCCCACGGGGCGGTCCACGGCGTGGGCCAGGCCCACCATCTCCAGGAGCTGGCTGGCCCGTTCCCGGCGCTGTTCGGCCTCCAGGCCGAAGAGGGCGCCGTAGAAGTCCAGCGTCTCGAAGGCGGTGAGGTACTTGTAGAGGTAGGTTTCCTCGGGCAGATAGCCGATGCGGCTCTTCATGGAGACATTCTGGGGATCCTGGCCGAAGACCTTCAGCTCTCCCCGGGTGGGGTAGAGGAGGCCCAGAATCATCTTGATGGTGGTGGATTTTCCGGAGCCGTTGGGGCCCAGGAGGCCGAAGACCTCGCCCTTCCGGATTTGAAGATCCAGACCGTTCACGGCCCGGGCCTTGGGCCGGTTCCAGAAATCCTTGAAGATTTTGGTCAGGCCGACCGCCTCCACCACCAGTTCTTCCTTGCGCTTCACGTCTGCCATAATGGGAAATGGGTTCTCTTTCGGGGGATTTTGTATGCTACGGGAAAGTCAGGGTCAGGCGCGGGGCTCCTGGGGAGTGGCGGCGGCGGCGGCCTCCAGGCTTTCGCCGGAGCGCACCAGGCGGGCGCTGTTGAAGATGACCAGGAGGCTGGAGACGGTGTGGATCAGGGCCGCGCCGATGGGGCCCAGGTCGCCGGCGATGGCGAAGTAGACACCCACGGTGATGAAGGTGAGGCCCACCGCCAGATTCTGGTTCATGAGCATCCGGGTCTGCCGCGCCAGGCCGATGAAGAAGGGGATGCGGCGCAGATCGTTGTTCATCAGCGCCACGGAGGCGGACTGGACGGCGATGTCGCTGCCGAAGGCGCCCATGGCCATGCCGATGTCGCCGGCCGCCAGGGCGGGGGCGTCGTTGACGCCGTCGCCCACCACCGCCACGATGTTGCCTTCCTGCTTCAGCTGGGTCACCACCTTGGCCTTCTCCTCGGGGAGGCAGCCGGCGTAGACCTCGGTGATGCCCACCTTGCGGGCCACCACGTCCGCCACCTGCTGGTTGTCACCGGTGACCATGCAGCAGTGTTCCACGCCCATTTCCTTCAGGTTGGCCACGGCTTCCTCGGTCACGGCGCGGATGGCGTCCTGCAGTCCGATCCAGCCCAGGGGCTTGCCGTCGCAGGCCACGGTGACGATGGACATGCCTTCCTTCTCCACCCGCTGGCGGCTTTCCTCCAGGGAGGAGACATCCACGCCCTGTTCCGCCAGCCAGGAGGCGCGTCCCACCAGGCAGGACTTGCCGTCCACGATGGCGGAGACGCCCTTGCCGGGGATTTCCTCGTATTTTTCGGGGATCACCACATCGATGCCCACCTTGGCGGCCAGTTTCTTGATGGCCACGGCGGTGGGGTGGTTGGAGTGGTGTTCCACGGAGACCGCCACCTGCACCAGCTGGGCCAGGTCGCCGTCGCTGACGGGTTCCAGGCGGGAGACTTCCAGATTGCCCTCGGTGAGGGTGCCGGTCTTGTCGAAGATGACCGCCTTGATTTTCGCCACCAGCTCGATCTGGGAGACATCCTTGATGAGGATGCCCAGGCGGGATGCCGCGGAGATGGCGGCGATGACCGCCGAGGGATGGGCCAGCACCAGGGCGGCGGGCACCGCCATGACCAGCACCGCGATGACCCGGCTCATGTCATTGGTGACAAACCAGGTGAGGCCGGCGATCATCAGCACCACGGGGGTGTAGTAGCCGATGTACTGGTCGATCATGCGCTGGATGGGCATCTTGGACTGCTCGGCGTCCGCGATGAGGTTCCGCACCTTTCCCAGGGTGGTGTCGGTGCCCTTCCGGGTCACCTGGAAATCCACCAGGCCGGTGAGGTTCAGGGTGCCGGCGTAGACCTCGTCGCCCACGCCCTTGTCCGTGGGAAGACTCTCGCCGGTGATGGAGGCCTGGTTCACCGTGGAGACGCCCTGGGTGATCTTGCCGTCCGCCGGGAAGTTCTCGCCGGGACGCACGCGGCAGGTGTCTCCCACGTTCAGGTCGTGGATGGCGTCGCACTGCTCCTCGGTGCCGTCCTTGAGGATGCGGCGGGCGGTGCGGGGGGTCATGCGGACCACGGCCTCGATGGCGGCCTCGGCGCCGATGGCGGTGCGCTTCTCGATGGTGATGGAGATGAGCATGAAGAAGGCCACGGCGCCGGCGGTGCGGTAGTTGCTGGGGCCGGAGGCGAAAGCCCCCAGAAGGGCCAGCGCCACCAGCTCGTTCATGCCCACCACGCCCCGGAAGAGGTCGCGTCCCGCCTCCCAGTAGATGGGGATGGAGAGGATGATGGCGCCCACCAGGGCGAAGAGATCCATGGTGAACTGGTCGATGCTATTGGCGAAGAGCAGTCCCGCCAGATAGGAGTCCAGGACGAGGATTCCTCCGAAGAGTGCGGCGCCCAGCCGTCCCATGTCGGAGCGGGTGACCCGGGTGACGGCTGTGGTGGGGGAATGGGCTTTGGCGTTGGTGGGGGTGGGGTCTGCCATGGGAACCTGAGAGGAGGGGGGGAAAGTCATGGGCCGTCACCGGCGGGGAATCGGCCGGCGGAGTGGCGTGGGGGATGGGATTACTCCCTGGGCGCGTCTCCTGTGGGCTGGGCGGAGGCGGGGGCGTAGGACGCCTCCTGTCCTGCGACGCCCTGCTGGCGTTCCTCGGGGATCTGGGAGATTTGGAGGCGCAGCTGCTGCTTGGTGCCGTCGGGGGTCTGGTGGAGGACGTACTTGTTGGGCACTCCCCGGAGCATGTCCCGGATGGCGTTGGCGTAGAGGACGGTGATGGTGGAGCGGGGGTTCTTGGCGTACTCCGCCTGGATGGAGGAGAAGTACTGCGCCTGCGCCTGGAGTTCGCCCACCACGGTTTCCTGATATGCCTTGGCCTCGTTGATCAGGCGGTCGCAGGCGGCGTTGGCCTGCGCCATGACCTGGTTGGCGTAGGTGCTGGCGTTCTGGATGAGGGTCTGGCGGTTGCGCTCGCTGGCGTTGACCTGGTTGAAGGCCTGGAGGGCAGCCGCGGGGGGCTGGTAGATGCCCACCAGGGTGACGGTCTGCAGCTGGATGCCCAGACCCACTTCCTCCACGATCCTGGCCAGCCTGCCCCGGATCCGGTCCTCCAGACGGACGGTGGCCTCCCCGCCCTTGCCGTCGGGCACCGTGCGGCTGGTGCGGATCAAGTCCTCCGTGGTCCAGTTGGCGGTCTCGGAGAGGACGGCGTCCGCCAGCATGTTCCGGATCATCAGCTCATGGCCCCGGAGGCGGTCCTGGGTCTTGACCTGCTCGGAGGAGGGCAGATAGAAGGTGGTGGAGCCGGAGGTGTTGTTGTCGTCGTAGAAGTTCAGGTAGTAGCTGGCGGGATCCTCCACCCGGTAGGAGACCACCCATTCCGCATGGAAGATGTGCATGTCGCCGGAGACCAGGTATCCGTCCACGCCGTTGCGCAGTTCCCTGGCGCTGGCCATGGCCATGTTGCCGCTGGGGTTGACCCAGGCCTTGAAGGTGTTTTCCGTGGAGACGGAGATGGACTTGTTGGCGGGCACCAGGATCACCTCGTCCACCGGATAGGGGTAGGACCAGTACCATTTTCCGCTTTGGAGGATGGGGGAGTCGCCGGTGTCGGTGGCGTGTTTCTGGAGGACGCCGAAGCGCAGCTGCATGGCTTCGTACTGCTCCTCCACCCGGATGATTCCGCTGAAGATGAAGTAGTAGATGAAGACGCCGGCGATGAGGGTCAGGAAGCAGAAGAAGAGGATGCGGAGCATCCTGGTCAGGCTTGCCATGCCCGTGGCCTGCGGGGTTTCGGTGACGGGGGTGTGGGGTTCCATGGTGATGTCTCCTCCCGCCGGGGGCTACTGCGGATTGTTCTGGAGGGCGTCCAGGGCCTGGGGGGTCAGCAGGTTGAAGGGTGCGGTGGTGGTGTCCAGGATGAGGGTGTCCTTTTCTCCCAGGGCTCCCTTCAGGGCGTCCAGGTTGCGCAGGAAGCTGGCCAGTTCGGGGTTCTGGGAGAAGACCCGGTAGGCTTCGGCGGCCTGGGCGTCGCCCTCGCCGCGGATCTTGGTGGCCTCGGCCTGCGCCTTGGCCAGCATCTTCTGGGCCTCGGTGTTGGCGTCGCTGCGGATGCGCTCCGCCTCCGCCTGTCCCTCCACCTCGAACCGCTTGGCCTTGGCCTCCCGCTCGGAGATCATGGCGGCGAAGATGTTCTGGGTGACGGCGGCGGGGAAGCCCAGCTGGCGGAAGCCGATGCGGACGATGTCGATGCCGAACTGCTTCAGCACGCTGTCATGGATGGCCTCCCGCATCTCCTCCTCGATGCGCGCCAGGACGCTGGTGCCGTCCTGTTCGCTGACCATGTCGGAGAAGGCGTAGCGGGAGATGACGGCGGAGCGGGCGCCCCGGACCTCGTCGGAGAGCTTCCGTTCGGCGGCCTCGGTGGAATCCAGGGAGCGCAGGAAGGTCTTGGGGTCTCCCACCTTCCAGAGGACGTAGGTGGAGATGACGATCTGCTGGTTGTCGCTGGTCATGTACTGTTCGTCGTGTCCCACGGCCAGTTCGTAGCACTGGATGCGGTTGTCGTGGCGCCAGATGGAGTTGACGAAGGGCCAGCGGAAATGGAGTCCGCTGCCGTATTCCACCAGTTCCCCGGAGTAGGTCTTCAGGAGGGCGTATTCCGTTTCCTTCACCT
This sequence comes from Oligosphaeraceae bacterium, assembly GCA_051884615.1. Lineage (GTDB taxonomy): Bacteria > Verrucomicrobiota > Lentisphaeria > Oligosphaerales > Oligosphaeraceae > UBA1724. The sequence goes on along the minus strand of JBJEVT010000016.1, from coordinate 61,852 downwards.
GGAAGGTGACCATGACCACCAGGAAGATGGCCACCACCAGCAGGGCCAGGAGCACCACCGGCCAGTGTTTCGTCATCGTCTTCTTCTGCGTATCGTCTTTCATGTTCATATGGAGAGGGGAGGGGGGATCGGGAATGAGAAAGGGGTGGTGGTGGCGCGGCCTATTCGGAGAGGTTCAGATCCAGGAGGCCGTTTTTCACCTTGCGGTCCAGATTCAGCCAGAGGACCTGGTCCGCGGCGTTGCCCGTGATGACGAACTTCCGCACGGCGTCTCCCTCGGAGAGGAAGACATCGTAGTAGCTGTTGAGCATATACTGCTTGGGGGCGGCGCGGTAGCAGAGGAGCTGTCCGGCGTAGCGCTGGGCGTCGGCGCGGGCGGAAACCACCTGGGTTTCCTTGTAGGCGCCGGCCTCGTTGAGGATCTGCCGCTGGATGGACTGGGAGATGACCAGGTTGCTGTTGGCCACGGTGCGGGCGTCCTGCACCGCCTTTTTCCGGTCCACGGTGGCGCTGGTGATGCGGTCGAAGGATTCTCCCACGCCGAAGGGGGGATGGATGCCGGTCAGGGCCACGAAGACCACTTCCACGCCCAGCTCCATTTCATCGGCGGCGTCCTGGATCCGGGTCTTGAGCACGTCCATGGCCTTGCCCCGTCCGGGCCCCAGCAGGTCCGCCCAGTCGCACTGGATGAAGTACTGGAGGAGTTCCCGCTGGGCGAGATTCTTCAGGATGTCGGCGGCGTTCCGGTTCTTGTAGGCGTAGTTGAAGAGGTTTTTCACCCGGAAGAAGAGGGGGATGTGGGCGCTGAAGAGGCCCACGCCCTGCTGTCCCATCTGCTGGGCGGTGGCCTGGATGGAGAGCTCCAGGCGCTCCACGTTCTTGGCGCCCACCAGGAAGTGTCCCTCGTCGGCGTGGTCTTCCTTCACATTCCAGAGGATGACGGCCTCGTTCCGCTCCTCCTCCTCCTGGCCGTGTCCATGGCCGTGCCCGTCGTCCTTCTTGGGCTTGGGGGCGTGGTGTTCCTCCTCGTCGTGGCCGCCGATGGTGAGTTCCTGGACCTTGTCGGAGGAGAAGCGGTAGAAGTGTTCGAAGGGATAGGGGAGTTTGAAATAGACGCCGGGGCCCACGGGCTCGTTGTCAATCACCCGTCCGAAGCGTTCCCGGAGGGCGGTCTCGGAGGAATCCACCACCACGATGCAGGTCATGAGCCAGAACGCCAGGACCATGATCATGAAGAGGGGGACGATGGTGCGTTCCAGGAAGTGGTAGAACCAGGCGTCGGAGACCCGGAAGCCGAACTGGTAGTCCAGGGAGTTGGCCACGTTCCGCGCCATGCTTCCCGGCTCCGTGAAGAGGGAGAGGAGACGGCTCTCCGGCAGGGGGCGTTCCTCCTCGTTGGGCATCCTGGGGCGGTAGAATTCGATGACGAAGGAGAGGACCATCTCCGCCGCCAGCACCGCCAGCACCGCCAGCCCGGCCTTGGAGAGGGAGCGGTCCATGCTTTCCTGGAAGCGCTGGAAATGGCGGCAGAAGTAGATGAAGCTGCCCAGGAGGAAGAGGAAGCCGGTGAGGAGGAGCCAGGCGGCGCCGGGGCGCATCCACCGGCATCCGGGTTCCCGGGAGACGCCGATGAAGAAGCTGCCGGCCACCAGGGTGGCGATGCAGCAGCAGAACGCCAGGATGGCCAGGGAGAGGGGATTCGTCACCGTGTACTGGTAGTCCAGGTAGCGGAGGGAGATCCAGCGGTTCAGGACCACCAGGCCCAGGGAGACACCCATGAGGATGGTGGCCACGGGGATGAAATACTTGGTGAACTGCTGGTTGGCGCGGGTGGCCAGGCGCACGGCCTCGTCGGCGTCCCCGAACAGTTCGGTGGAGCCGTGCTGGCGATGATATTCCGCCGCGTCCCGTTCCTCCTGGCGCTGTCGTCGTTCGAAGATCACCCGGCCGGCGGCCAGCAGCCCCATCAGCGCCGTCACCACGGCGCTGATGCAGGCGGGGGTCATGGCCTTGGCATGGCCGGACTGCGCCAGGAAGAGTCCCACCGCCAGAAAGAGGATGCCGCTGCAGGTCACGGCAAGCGCCAGATTCCGGGGACGATAGCTGATTTCTTTTATCATGGGCGAGAGGGGGCGTCGAATACCAGGAAAATCCAGGAAACAGAGTGTGTAATATATCCCGAATTTTCGTAGGCGGGGAGGGAACTTTGGGAATGGGGATTCCCCCGGGCTTCGGGCGAGGGGAATCGGGGGTTTGGACACTGCCCTCAGGGCAAAGGTTTCAAGAGAAAACCGTAGGTTTGCGCGGGGAGTGCGGGGAAGGAGTTGTTTTCGGGGGTGAGGGTTCCGGAGAAGGGTCCCAGGATGGCTTCCGCGGTCATGTCCGGGGGGAGCTGGAGGGTTTTGTCGCCGCCGGTCCTGGTGTAGAGGAAGAGGAGGTCGTTTCCGATCCAGAACTGGTCGTCGTCCTGGTTGTCGGCGTATTGCCAGACGCCGGTTTTCCGGAGGAGGAGCTGGTAGAAGTCCCGGGGGAGGTTCATCAAGGCGGAGTAGTAGTGGGTGGCGCCCTGGATTTCCTTGCCCACCACCCAGGGGGTTCCCCGGTCATCCTGCGCCACCACCTGGGAGAAGCCCTCCACGGGGGGGAACCAGACGGAGGAGGCTCCCCGGTTTTCGCAGCGGAGGATCCCGAAGGGAGGCGTGGTGGTGGCCGCGGGGCGGGTTTCCTCCTGGAGGAGGACGGTGCGCAATCCCAGAAAATCCCCGTTGCTTTCGGGGGAGGGGGCGGCGCCGGGATAGGCGGCGCCGGCGGCGTAGAGCCAGACCACCGTGGCCTTCTCCCGGGCGAAGCGGGCCAGCAGACCCTCCCGTTGCTCCCGGGTGAGGACCAGGGTGGGCAGGATCAGATAGAGTTTTCTGGGGGGCGTGGACAGGGCGGGATCCAGCAGGTCCTCCAGGAGGAGGCTGTCGAAGGGGATGGCAAGCTGGTTCATGATGCCGAAGAGTCCCTCGATGGCGTGGGCGAAGATGCCCTGGCCGTCGGGGGGCGTGGTGTAGTAGTGGCTCTCGCTGTTGCCCACGATGGCCACCTGGCAGGGGGTGGCGCCCTGCACGGGGGGGAGCTTCTCCCAGACCCGGGTCTGCTCCTGCAGGAGCTTCAGGAGGGCGGGCTCGTAGAGCTCCCCGGCGGTGAGGTCGTACCAATATCCCCCGATGCCGCAGGCCAGGTTCATGGCGAAGCCCCGGTTCAGCTGGCCCACGCTTTCATAGGCGGAGGATGCCTGCGCCACATAGAGGCGCATGGGGTTGGCCTCGGGGAGGCGGCAGTAGGCGGTGCGGTAGTCCATCTCGTTGTAGGTGACCACGCCGTGGAGGGAGAGGGAGCTCCAGGGGTGCATGAGGCCGTCGGCGTCCCCGATTTTGCGCTGCAGGTAGCGGGAGGGGGCGCCCAGGAAATCCACATGGGGGGATTGGAGGACCTTCTGGAGTCCGTTGTGTCCCACCAGGGCCAGGGGGAGGGTGTTGTTGCATCCCAGTTCCGTGAGGTAGCCGTAGTAGAAGCCGGCCAGGAGATTCCCCCGGGATTCCTCCTTGATGGCCTGGGCGAAGGCGCAGATGGCTTCCGCCAGGGCGTCGTTCCGGGATTCCAGCCAGTCCATGAGGGGTTGTTCGGCGGCGGGGTCCCGGAGGGTTCCCAGGGAGGCATGGAGGGCGTCCTGCCAATGGGGGAGCGCGGGCAGGGCGTCCAATGTGGCTTCCGGGTCGCGCCACGCCTCCCGGAGGGCCTGGTCGTTCCCGTATTTCCGCTGGAGATACTCCTGGAAATATTCCTGGTCGCAGCGGTTGTAGCCGCCCCAGGAGCGCTTTCGGTTGCTGTCCTCGGAGGCCCAGAACCATTCCCCGTTGTGGTTCTCCGCGATGGAGATTCCCCAGAGTCGGTTGGCGTAGGGGCGGGTCTCCAGATGGCGGATGACCTGCCGGATGGCCCAGGAGGCGTCCTCCCTCCACTTCCGGGAGGCCAGGCTCTGCATATAGCGGTCGGCGCCGGTGCGGGAGCCGTCCGCGAAGGTGCAGACCTGGTCGGGATTCTGGTCCAGCCACCAGGAGGGCATCTGGGTGTTGATGTGGAGGGAGAAGACCGCCTCGGGGCAGGCGCCCAGCATGGCGTCCACCGCCTCCTCCAGCTTGGTGTAGTCGAAGGTTTCCGGTCCCTTCCAACATTCCATCAGATCCAGGATCAGGCGGTAGTTGCGGATTCCGGCCTGGGGCGCCAGGGGCATTTCCTGGAAACGGCGGCCCCGCACCATGGAGACGGAGTGCCAGAAGCAGGGATTGAAGGTCTTGTCCCCCAGGCGGATGACGGGGCGGGTGCCGACCTGCTGGAAGGCGGCCTTGAGGAAGGAGGTGGCGGGGCGGGGAGGGGAGGCGAGGACGCCCAGGGGGCGTTCGTCCTGGATGCCCAGGAAGTCGTCATCGACGGTGATGCGGTAGGTGCCCTCCTCCATGGGGGGGACGGGATAGGAGAAGGCGAGGGTCTCCCCCACCTTCCAGCGGGAGGAGTCCGGCGCGAGGGGGAGGAGATATTCCCGGGGCGGCTTTTCCTCCCCGGTGCTGGTGAAGGTGATCCGTAGGAGGGAGCGGGGCTCGGGGGGGAGGGCCAGGACTTTGGCCTGGAAGACGCCGGGGGCGGGGTCGCCCTCCAGGGCGAGCATGCCCCGGGGGCCGGCATACCGGTAGCCCGCCCCGTTCTTCCAGGGGGCGGTGACGTGGGGATTGCCCAGGACCACCACCGGCTCCTCCACGACGTCGGGGATGGTGTGGGGCTGGTTCAGCTTGGATTCGCAGCGCCAGGATTCATCGGTGTCGAAGGTGTAGTCCTTCCCGCCCGCCCGGACATAGACGTCGGCGACGAAGCCCGCGGCCTGCTCCCCGTTGTAGACCCGGATCTTCATGACATTGCGCCCCTTCTTCAGCACATGGGTGAGATTGGCGCGCTGGGGGACCTGCCAGGTCTCGTTCTTGCCGCAATACTGCCCGTTGATGTAGAGGAAGGCCACGTCGTCCGCCAGGTAGGTCATGACGGCGTATTCCGGGTCCTCCGGGAGGTCGAAGGTGCGCTCCAGCCACATGTTGTAGTAGTTGGGCCCCTCCTCCTTCTGGAACCAAAGCCAGGAGCCGCGCCACTTTCCGTGGGACTCGAAGCGGGTCCAGTAGGCCGTCTGCTCCAGGACGGGCACGCCGTCGGCTTCCCCCAGGAGCTCGCCGTAGGTGAGAATCATCTCCTCGGGGGTGGTGAACGCCAGGGGCTCCCGCCTGCCCGGGGGAAGCTCCTGGACCGTCCCGGGAATCTCCTGGAGGCGGTGGTCCAGGAAGTGGAGGCGGACGCCGGGGTTGGGCTCTTCGCCCCGCCAGGAAAGGAGGCATTGCGCCCGGGGGCGGAGGACGGGGGCGGCGAGGGGGGCGCCCGGCTGCCGGAGGGCGGCGTTGGGGAAGGCGTTGCGGAACGGCAGGGCGTCGACGGCCTGGAGTTCCAGGCGGGCGTCCGTCGCCCCCATCCAGCGCAGTTCCCAGTTGGTGAGGGTGCCCTGCCAGGCGGTGTCCTCGGTGGGGATGACCAGGGTGTGCCATTCGCCGTCGGGGATGAGGGATTGGATGGCGGCCTGGTAGGGGCTCTTCTTCCCGTCCTTCAGGAGATTCCCGGAGAACTGGAGAAAACCGGGCTTGTCGGCACGCAGGGTGAATTCCAGCTGCCGGATCCGGGAGGTGTCCCAGTCCTGGTTCATGTTGTAGAAGCCCGAGGCGCCCTCCGCCGCCCGGAGGGCAAGGACATCCCCGGCGGCGGGCAGGGCGTCGCCGCCGAAGAGGGAGACCGTGTCCAGGAGGCGGCTTCCCTCCAGCCGATAGCCCTCCTCCCGACGCGTCCGGGCTTCCCCGGAGCGGAGGGGGGAGAGGGCGACATCGCCTGTGGTCAGCAGGGAGAGGGGCAGGGGGGCTTCCGGGCGCTCCTGGGCGAGGAGGAGGGTTCCTCCCAGGGCGAGGCAGAGACAAAGGCGGGGCAGGACGGGGAAAGGCTTCATGGAGGAAAATGAAATTGCCCCTTCCTTGGGGGAGGAAGGGGCGACAGGAGGCGGGGGAAAAATCAGATTTCGTTGGTCACCCGGAACAGGGCGTCGTGACGCAGACCGATTTCCATGTGCGGCTGGAAAGCCAGCTGCATGCTCCTCTGCAACTTCTGGACATCCAGGGCGGGGGGGATCTGGATCTGCCAGATCATGGTGTAGATTCCCTCGTGGCTGCGGCTGGAAAGATCCACGATGTTGATGTTCCGCTCCTTCAGATAGGCGGAGAGGGAGGCCACCATGCCGGGACGGTCCGGGCCGGAGGCGGTGAGGACGTAGGTGTCCTCCCGGGACACGGGGACGGCGTCCTCGACGGCCTCGGGACACGCCAGGATGCCGAAGGAGGCGCCCTGGAGGGAGGCGAGGGAACGGAGCGCCTGGAGAATCTGCTCCTCCCGGGTCTCCTGATGGAAATCCACCAGGAGAATCATGGAAAAGTAGTTCTGCAGGACGCTCTGGCTCACATCCAGAAGATTGCCCTGGAGGCGCTGGATGGCGGAGGCGACATCGGCCACAATCCCCACCTGGTCCCGGAACATGACCGAGATGGCGTAGCGCCGGGTGGCGGCGGGGCGTGGCTCTTGGACGGGGGTGCTCTTCATGGGGAACTAGCGGGTGCGGGCCACCTTGCGGTCGTAGTCGAAGAGCTGGTTGATCCAGGCGTTGCCCACGGGAGTGCCCTGGCGGCGGCAGAACTCGTCGTAGACGGCTTCCCAGGGAGCGCCCTTCAGCTCCTCCAGCAGCGCCAGCTTCATGGCGTTGTCGTTGTCCTTCTCGAACTGGTCCAGGATGGGGGTGGGCTCCAGGAGGGCGTAGAGGAGGGCCTTCTGGGCGGCGCGGGTGCCCACCACCCAGGCGCCCAGGCGGTCGATGGCGCCGTCGAAGAAGTCCAGTGCCAGGTAGGTGTTCTTGAGGAAGTTGCAGCGCACCAGCTGGAGGAAGAGGTTGCGGAGGTCGTCGTTGAAGTTGACCACATGGTCGGAGTCCCAGCGGATGGGGCGGGAGACGTGGAGGAGGAGTTCGTCCTGGAAGACCGCCACGGAGGAGATCTTGTCGTGGATGGATTCGGTGGGATGGAAGTGTCCCATGTCGAAGGTGATCATCACGTCCTTCTGGGGGCGGGTGGCCACATAGTTCATGTAGAACTCGTGGGAGCCCACGGTGTAGTCTTCCAGGCCGATGCCGAAGACCTTGCTTTCCACGCCGTCCCGGATGCAGGCGGGGTCCATGGTTTCGGCGAAGATGCGGTCGTAGGAGTCCTTGAGGAGTTTCCGCGGGGTGAGGCGGTCCACGGGCTGGTCCTTGGCCCCGTCGGGCACCCAGTGGTTGACGATGCAGGGAGAGCCCTGGGCCTTGCCCATTTCGGCGGCGATGAGGCGGCACTGCTTGTCATGGCGCACCCAGAAATCCCGGATTTTGTCATCCCGGTTGGAGAGGGTGTATCCGGAGTCCGCCAGGGGATGGGCGAAGAAGGAGGGATTGAAATCCAGCGCCACGTTCTGTTCCTTCGCCCATGCCATCCAGCGGGCGAAGTGCTCGGGGGTGATCTGGTCCCGGTCCACCACCTTGCCATCGGTCTCCGCGTAGATGGCGTGGAGGTTGAAGCGCTTTTTGCCGGGGATGAGTTTCAGGGCGGTTTCCGCGTCGCAGCGCAGCTGTTCCGGGGAGGTGGCGCAGCCGGGGTAGTTGCCGGTGCTCATGATGCCGCCGCCGCTGACGGCGCCCTCGTGGACTTCGAAGCCGTGGACGTCGTCTCCCTGCCAGCAGTGGAGGGAGATGGGGGTGCTGGCGAGGGTGTCGAGAGCCTTTTCGGTGTCCACGCCCATGTCGGCGAAGGATTTCTTCGCCAGTTCATAGCGTTGCTGGACTTCGGCGTCGGTCATGGGGATGAAGTTCATCATATCGTGTCAGGGGATGGGGTTGGAGTGGGGAGTGGGGAAATGGAGGGGGGCTAGAGATTTCCGTGGATCAGGGGCAGTTCCAGGCGAATCTGCTGCTGGGGGATGCTCCAGCTGTCGGAGAAGCGGATTTCCAGGTGGGCCTTGCTGCTTTTCTCCTGGGGGGAGATGGTGATCAGACGGGTGAAGGTGGCGGTCTTTCCGGGGGGGATCGCCCCGAAGTAGAAGAGCTTTCCGTGGAGTCCCGCGGTGCGGGAGAAGCTCCGGGCGATGAGGCAGGAGGTCTGGGTGGCGCCCTGGTTGGTGACCTCCACCGTCAGGGGGAAGGCCTCCCCTGTGGTGGCGTAGACCATGCCCTTGGGAAGGATGGCGCGGCAGCGCAGGGCCTCCTGCTCCGGCTTGCCCCGGCTGAGACGGAAGTCCAGCCCGTATGCCAGAAGCAGCTCGCCTGCCTCGTCCTCCTCCAGCCGGCGCTCGTCGTTTTCCGCCCGCTGGGGCATGGTCCGCATCATGGGCAGGATCAGATCGCCGTAGCCCTGGGCCTGGATGTGGAGCTTGCTGTTCCGGCTGCCCAGGGCGTCGAAGCGGGAGAGGAGGTCCAGGCGGTTGTCGGGGTCCTGCACCACGCCGTCCTCGTCGGTGGCCAGGGGGATGCCGTCCAGGAGGATCTTGGTGTTGGCCAGGGGCCCGCCGTCCACATAGCGGATTTGAGGTTTTGCCTCCTCCTCCCAGGTCTCCCCCTCCAGGCGGCGGTATTCGTAGGTGCCCTGGTTGGGGGCGTCGCCGGGGATGAAGGTGCGGAGATAGGCCTCGTAGACGCGGACGATGCTCAGGGTCTGGCGTTCCAGGGTCTTCAGGCTGACGGTGGGCTGGCGGTGGGGGCCGGCGATGGTCAGGGCGGCGGAAAGCTGGTATTCCGACTGCTTGCCCCGCACTTCCTCCCGGAGGAAGGGGCCCTTGCAGCGGCTGATGGAGGAGTTGTCATCCCGCTTCTGGGGCGCGAGGCTCTCCAGGACCGCGGGGGAGATGCCGATGCCGTCTCCCAGAGGCGGGGCGGGGGTCTGGGCACTCAGGAGGAAGGGGAGGAACAGCAGGGCCGGCAGAAGCCGGGATACGGAGGAAAGTCTGGTCATCGGGCGTCCTCCTGTGCTTGTTCCGGGAGGGTCTCGGCGGGGGGCTGGGGCTCTTCCTCCCCCGCGGGCTCAGGGGGCGCCTCCGGAGGGGCTTCCTCCGCGGGGGGCGGCTCTTCCTGCGGGGCGCCGGTCTCCGCGGCTTCCTGAAGCAGGGCTTCGTCCTCTTCCCGGAGGCGTTGTTCCAGCTGGGCGATTCTATGGTGCTGGCCGGTGAGGGCGGGGGTGACCAGGAGGCACCCCAGCTCGGGGTAGCGCGCCCAGGGCAGCTCCTGGAGGATGTGGCTCTGCCTGCCGGAGGCCAGGACCTCCCGGGGATCCCAGAGCTGGCCCATGGCGGCGCCGAAGCGCTGGCAGGCCTCCTTCTCCACCACGTCGTCGCTCTTGCCTCCCTCCAGCCAGACGGCCTTTTCCGGGGTCATGCCCAGGGTCTCCAGGGTCTTGGCCTGGGCGGGGGAGGGCAGGGTGCAGGGGAAGCCGCCGATCTTGCCCAGGGCGCGTGCCAGGGTCTGGGCCTCCGGGAGGGAGAGCCCCTCCTGCCGGAAGCGCTGGCAGAGGCGCTCCAGCTCCTGGGCGGCGAGGGCGCCGTCCATGGCCTGGGTCAAGGCCCGGAACTGCTCCTCGCCCAAGGGCTCGCCGCTGACGTAGAAGGCGGGGAGCTTCTTGGAGACCACCAGCCTGAAGTTCACGCCGTGGACGCTGGTGAAGTCCCTGGGGGGCGGCAGCTGGGTCAACTGGATGTCCATCTGGTGCAGCTGCTTCTGCAACGCCGGAATGGCGCTCTGCTGCTCCGCCCCGTATTTCTGGAGCTTGTCCAGATAGATGGCGATGTAGCTGCGCTCCTGCTTCAACAGCTGCCGCTTCCCGCTGTACAACGACAGGTCGTTCTGAAATTCCACCTGCCGCTGCTGGTCCCGCTCCAGACTCTCCAGAAGCACCAGCCCCTGGCGGCGCAGCCGCAGGGCCTGCAGGGCGGCCTCCTCCGGATCCGGGGTGCGGAACGCCTCATGCACCGCCTTGAAGAAGTCCAGGTAGTCCTCCGCGTTCTTCTGGTGGACGTTCTGGAGGATGGCGAAGTCCTCCTGCAGCTCCTGGAAACTCTTGGGGCTCTGCTGGGCCGTCTGGGCGGGCAGCCCCGCGGCGAGAAGAGGGCAAAGAAGGAGGAGGAGAAGGAGGGTCATGGGTGGGAGTGTGTGATGTATATAACTTGCTTATATGCAATCACTTATAGTTTTTTAGAGACAGGCGTGCCTCCGAAGGGGGCGGGCGCGTGGCGCCCGTCTCCTTCGTGGCGCGTGGCGGGGGCTAGCCGATGGACTTGCCTCCCTTGCAGATTTCCTGATAGCGGAGGAAGGCCTTTTCCCAGAGGGGGGCGTCGGCGGGCTCGTAGCGCTGGGTGGGGGTGGAGGCGCTGACGATTTTCCGGGCGGTCTCCAGGTCGGGGATGTCTCCGGTGGCCATGGCCTGTCCCAGGATGTTGCCCATGGCGGTGGCCTCCACGGGGCCGGTGACCACGGGAGCCTGGATGGCGTTGGCGGTGAACTCGTTGAGAAGGACGTTCTGGCAGCCGCCGCCCACCAGGTGGAGGACGGTGAGCTTGGTGTTCAGGAGGTCTTCCAGTTCATTCCAGGTCTGGCGATAGCGGAGGGCCAGGGATTCCAGGGCGACGCGGATGATCTGGGCGGGGGTTTCGGGCTCGGGCTGGCCGCTCTCCCGGCAGAACTGGCGGATTCTGGCGGGCATGTCGCCGGGGGCCTCGAAGAGATGGTCGTTGGGGTTGATGACGGCAAGGAAGGGAGTGGCGTCGTTGCGCGCCATGTCGGCCAGCTCGCCGAAGGAGTACTTCTTGCCTTCCCGCAGCCACTGGTTCCGGCACTCCTGGATGAGCCACAGGCCCATGATGTTCTTCAGGAAGCGGATGGTGTTGCCCACGCCGCCCTCGTTGGTGTAGTTGGCGGCCAGGGCGCTTTCGTCGGTGCGGGGGGAGTCCAGCTCCACGCCCATGAGGCTCCAGGTGCCGCTGGAGAGGTACGCCCAGTTCTTCTCGCCGCCGGAGGGGACCGCCGCCACGGCGGAGGCGGTGTCATGGCTGCCGATGAGAATCACGGGGATGGGGCCGCAGCCCAGTTCCTTCTGCAGTTCGGGGGAGAGGGGGGCGGCGACGGTGCAGGAGGGCAGGATTTCGGGGAAGAGGGAGCGCTTCAGGCCCAGGGCGTCGATGATCTTCCAGGACCAGTCCCCGGTGTGGGGATTGAAGAGCTGGGAGGTGGTGGCGATGGAGTATTCGGCCGCCACCTTTCCGCAGAGGAGATAGGTGAGGGCGTTGGGGATGAAGAGAAGCTTGTCCGCCTGCTGGAGGGCCTCCTCGCCGTCCCGCAGGGACGCGGAGAGCTGGAAGATGGTGTTCAGGTTCATGAACTGGATGCCCGTCTCCCGGTAGACCTCCTCCCGGGGAATCCGCTGGAAGGTCCAGGGCATGACGTCGTCGGTGCGGGGGTCCCGGTAGTGGTGGGGCAGGCCGATCAGCTTGCCGTCCGCGCCCAGATAGCAGAGGTCCACGCCCCAGGTGTCGATGCCGATGCCGTCGATGGCCTTTCCGGTGGCCAGGGCTTTGCGGAGCCCCTCCCGGATTTCGGCGAAGAGGGTGTGGATGTCCCAGTAGAGGTGCCCCTCCACCTCATGGGGGCCGTTGGCGAAGCGATGGAGTTCCTCCAGGTCGATGGTCTTTCCGTCGAAGTTACCCAGGATGGCGCGTCCGCTGGAGGCGCCCAAGTCGAAGGCCAGAAAGTGTTTCATGGTGTTTCCTTCCGCTGCAGGAGATAGGGGGTGAAGGTGCCGTCCTCCGCCTGGAAATCCAGGACGGAGCAGGATTGGTGGAGGGTGAGGGAGCCGGCGCCCACGAGCCAGGGGCCTCCCTGGCGGGGTGGGAGGAGGAAGGGGCGGTGGACGTGGCCCGCGCAGTATGCCTGGAAGAGGCCGTCTCCGCCCCATTGGAGGAGTCGCTCCCAGCCCTCCAGGCGGGAGCGCCAGAAGAGGGGTTTTCCCCGGGCGCCCAGGAGGGGGAAATGGCAGGCCACCAGGCGGGCGGCGCCGCCGGAGGGACGTTGGAGAATATAGCCCAGTTTATCCCAGTCGCAGGGAGGCATGGCTCCGTGGGAGAGCCAGGGGGCGCAGGGGGTGGCGGGGGAGAGGAGGACGACCTCCAGGGGGCCCAGGGGGCGCGCCAGGGGCAGCTCCTCCAGCTCCACGCCCCCGTTGAGGGCGCGGAAGGTCTCCCGGAGAGGGGGGAGGCTGGCCGGCACATAGGCGTCGTGGTTTCCCGGCACATAGAGGAAGTTCTCCCGGTAGGCGTCTTTCAGGGGCGCCAGGAAGGCGCGGGCGCGCTGGAATTCCTCGGGGGAGCCGATGGAGGTGAGGTCTCCCGTGCAGAGGACCGCGTCCGCGCCGATGCTCCGGCTCCAGGCGGGGAGTTCCTCCAGGAGCTCCAGGGAGAGGCGGCCGTGGCGGGAGAGGACGTGGTTGAGCCTGCCCAGGCACCGCTTGTCCAGGAGATAGCGCCAGGACCAGTCGGGGATGCCGACGTGGATGTCGGAGAAGTGGAGGATACGGAAGGCACCCCTGGGCTTGGGAGGTGGGGAGGCGAGGGGCATGGGGGAGCGTGGGTGGGGCTGGTCTTCTTCCGGGGGGCGGGTCACTCCTCCCGTTCCCGGAGGCCGTCCAGCTCGGGATATTGGAGGATGCGGCGCTGGAGGGTGCGCCGGCTGATGCCTAGGATTTCCGCCGCCCGGGTCCGGTTCCCTCCGGCCTGCTCCAGGGCGCGCTTCATGGCGGCGAGTTCGTTGGAGCGGATGTCCAGGGGCATGGGGGGAGCCGGGGCGGGCTCCCGGGGGGGCGCCTCCGCCGGCTTCTCTTGCTTCTCCTCCTTCGTCTCCGGGGCGGGGGAGGTGGCGAAGGCGTCCACGATCTCCCGGGGGATGTCGGTGACGGTGAGGAGGCTTCCCCGGGTCATGACCACCATGCGCTCCACGCAGTTCCGCAGCTCCCGGATGTTGCCGGGCCACCGGTAGGCGGCGAGCACCTCCAGGGCGTCCCGGGCGATGCCGTGGATTTCCTTTCCGTTGTCCCGGGAGAGTTCCTGGAGGAAGTGGTCCAGGAGGGCGGGGATGTCCTCCGGGTGCTCCCGCAGGGGAGGCAGCTGGAGATTCACCACGTTGAGACGGAAGAAGAGGTCTTCCCGGAAGGTGCCCTCCTTCACCATGGCCTTCAGGTCCCGGTTGGTGGCCGCCACCAGGCGCACGTCCACGGGGATGGTGGTGGAGCCGCCCACCCGCTCCAGGGTGCGGTTCTCCAGCACCCGGAGAAGCTTGACCTGGGTGGAGAGGGAGATTTCCCCGATTTCATCCAGGAAGAGGGTGCCCCGGTCTGCCTTCTCGAAGCGTCCGATGACCCGTTCCTGGGCGCCGGTGAACGCCCCCTTCTCATGGCCGAAGAGCTCGCTTTCCAGCAGATTCTCGTTCAGGGCGGCGCAGTGGACGGCCACGAAGGGGCCCCGTTTCCGGGGGCTCCAGGCGTGGAGGGCGTGGGCGAAGAGCTCCTTGCCGGTGCCGCTCTCCCCGGTGATGAGCACCGTGGAACGGGAGTTGGCCACCTGCTGCGCCTTCTCCAGAAGCTGCCGCATCTGGGGAGAGGAGCCGATGATCCCCTCCGGCGCCTGCCCGCCCCCCCGCCGCAGCTGGGCGCGGCGCTTGGACAACTCCTCCAGCCCCCGGTCGATCATCATCTCCAGTTCGTCCAGATCCACCGGCTTGGTCAGATAGTCGTATGCCCCCGCGCGCACCGCCTCCATGGCCGTCTGCACCGAACCGTAGGCGGTGAGCATGATGATCAACGGCGCCCCCTCCCGCCCCGCGATCTCCCGGGTGAAGGCCATGCCGTCCATCCCCGGCATCCGGAGATCCGTCAGGACAATGTCCACCTTCCCGCTCTTCAGCATCTCCATGCCCTGGAGGGCGTCGTTGGCCAGAAGCACCTGGTATTTGTCGGCGAAGGCGTCCCGAAGGCCCTCGCGGGTGTTGCGTTCGTCGTCGATGACGAGGATGACGGGGAGTGATGGCATGGGAGGGATCAGGATTCAGGGCCGGAGAGTCGTCGGACGATGCGGGAGTAGCGGGGGAGGCTGATGGTGAAGGCCGCCCCGTCCCCGGGCTTTCCGTCAATGGAGAGGATGCCGCCGTGGGCGCGGACGATGCGGTTGACGATGAGCAGCCCCAGTCCGTGTCCTTCCGCCTTGGTGGTGTAGTAGGGTTCCAGGAGGTGGGAGAGCTGCTCGGCGGTGAGGCCGGGCCCGTTGTCGGCGAAGCGCAGCTGCACGGAGGTGTCGTCCACGGTGCAGAGGATTTGGAGATTGCCGCCGCTTTCCATGGCCTGCATGGCGTTCTTGATGAGATTGAAGAATGCCTGGGTGAGCTGGCCCGGATCCCCGGAGATGGAGGGGACGAAGACGGGAAAGTCCAGGTTGACCTGGATTTCCTTGGCCTGGAGTTCGGGCTCCAGGAAATGGAGGGTGTTGACCATCAGGTCCTGGACGTTGACGGGCACTCTCTCCATGTGGCCGGGGCGGACGGCGTTGAGGAAATTCTTGACGATGCCGTCCATCCTGGCGAGTTCCTGTCCGGCGATGTCCACGAAATGGCGGGAGGCTTCCAGGGCGGCGTCGGCGTCCGGGGTGCCGCCCCGGAGTTTTCGCTTCAGGATCTGGAGATGGATTCCCAGGGTGTTGAGGGGGTTTCCCAGTTCGTGGGCCACGCCGGCGGCCAGCTGGGTGATGGCGGTGAAGGTCTGGGTCTCCAGATTCTTCTCGTTGTTTTCCTTCCGCTCCGTGATGTCGTGGAAGATGAGGGTGGCGAGGAGCTTGCCCTTCTTGGGGAGGTTGGGGGAGGTGGCGGCCGGCAGGAAATAGAGGGAGAGGAAGCGTCGCTGCGGATAGGTGACCTCCACTTCCGTGCGGCTGAAGCGCCCCCAGTGCTCCGGGGGGGTGTTCTTCAGCTCCTCCCAGTCAAACTGCCGGAAGAACTGGGCGATGGGCTGGCCCTCGGCGTTCTCCGGCATGCCGAAGAGCTCCCGGGCGGTGGGATTCACCAGGTAGATGTTCAAATCCCGGTCCACCACGATGATCCCCTCCCGCACGGTCTTGAAGATGTCCCGGAAAATCTCCTCCAGCAGCCCCTGCTCGTTGAGGAGGCTGCGGAGGCAGTTTCGCAGGGTGGGGGCGTCCAGCGTGTCCAGCTTGTCCAGGAGACGAGTGCGGATTTTGGTGTTGCGCGAGGACATGGAAGGCGGCGGAGAGGTACCTCGGGGATATGGAAAAACCGACGGACCCCGCCGGCGTCAGAACGTCGGGGGAGCCGTCGGCAAGGTGGGAGGGGAGGGGAGAGAGGATGCGCCGGAGGCCGGAGGCTCTCTCCCTGGAATCTTGGATTAGTAGCGCTTGTGGAACGCGGGCTTGTAGACCTTCCAGTTGGTGGCCTGGTCGGTGTCGTTGATGACGTAGGCGGGCTCGATGATGGGTTCCCAGCCGAAGGGGAAGGTGACCACTTCCACCACGCCCACGCACTCCCGCACCAGGAAGCGCCAGAGGCCCAGGCCCACGCCCTTGGAGCAGCCGGCCAGGTCGCCTTCGTTGCTGGTCACCCGGAAGATGTTGTTGGGCACTTCCACGATGCCGAAGATGATGTTGCACAGACCGCGGCCGAACTGGTCGGCGGGGCAGCGGTCCAGCACGGGGTTCAGCTGGGCGTCGTCCAGGGAGATGTCCAGCCCGGCGAAGCCGGTGAAGAAGTCCAGGATCTCCACGGGGCGGATGGCCACGTAGAAGTGGACCAGGAGCAGATCCAACTGGAGGCGGACATCCCACTTGTCCCGGCGGAAATGGACATCCCGGTCGTCCAGGGCGTAGGCGTTGGACTCGGCGCGCCAGGGACCGAAGGCGGCGGTGGCGTACTTGCCGCTGTGGTACTCAAAGGCGTTCACGTTGTTCTCGTACTTGTCCACCAGCCACAGGGGGGGGAGGAAATGGGGGAAGGCGACGCCGGTCTCGGCGTTGGCATACAGGGAGAGCTGGGCGTATTCGGTGACCGCCACTTCCGCGCCCAGGCCGGGGCCCACGGCGATGCCGCAGCGGACCGTGTCCAGCAGGTCGGAGAAGCGGTTCCAGAGATAGAGTTCGGACCTGACCAGGAAGGCGTTGGGATCCAGCAGGTCGTTGGAGGACTGGAATTCCTGGGCCTTCAGGGGCATGAGGCTGGCGGCGGCAACCAGGGTCAGGATTCCGAAGAGAAGTTTGACTTGGCTCTTACGCATGTGGGGTGGGTCCTTTATGGAGTGGTCGGCCATGGGCCGGGAAGCCGCGGGGGCGTCCCGTCCCTCCCGTGCCAGGGCGGTGGGGAGGAACAGGCGTACACGACGGCATGCAGGAAAATTCAAACAACCCCAAATTTAGCCTGTGAAAGATAATTTTAAAGCCACGGGGGGTGAAAATCTTTGCCAAAGAAAGAGAAATGTCTTTTTCCAGGGGAAAACGCCCTCCCGTCCGGGGAATTTTTGACGTGCCGGGGTCATTCCGCAGGGGCGGGGAGGGGGAAGTCCAGGGGGATGGCGTTGCAGATTCCCTGGTAGTCCTTCTGGTGGGTGGCTAGAATCATGGCGTGGGGGGCGGGATTCCGGTTCCATTCCTCCAGGAGGTCGACGCATCGCCGGGCGCTTTGGGGATCCAGGGCGCTGAAGGGTTCGTCCAGGAGGAGGAGGTGGGGGCTGGCCAGAAGCGCCCGCACCAGATTGCCCCGCTGTGCCTCTCCCCCGGAAAGCTCCGGGGGACGGCAGTCCGCCTTGTCCTCCAGCCCGGCTTTGCGGAGGAGTTCCTCCCGCTGTTCCCGGGGTGCGCGCGGGGCGGCCAGGAGGAGATTCTGGCGCAGGGTGAGCCAGGGGAGGAGGCGGGGTTCCTGGAAGACGAATCCCAGGGCGAGGGGGAAGGGGGTGCGGATGGCGCCCTCCTGGGGGGCGAGGAGGCGTGCCGCCAGGCGCAGGAAGGTGGTCTTTCCGCAGCCGGAGGGCCCCCGGAGGAGCCAGGTCTCCCCGGGCCGGGCGGCCCATTGGAGGCGTCGGAGGACGGGGGCGGGGGCGCCGGGCCACTGGAAGGTGACCTTGTGGAAGGCGAGGAGGGGAGGGGTCATAGTCTTCGGAGCCTCCGGACGAGGAGGGCGTCGATGGCGATGCCCAGCGAGGCGATGAGGAGGGTCCAGGCGAAGAGGCGTTCCAGGGCAAGATCCCGGTAGCTTTGGTAGATTTGGGCGCCGATGCCGTCCGTCGCCCCGAAGAATTCCGCGGTGGCGGTGACCTTCCAGGTGATGCCGCAGGCGTAGGAGAAGGCGCCGGCCAGGGGATGGGCGATGCCGGGGAGGATCAGGTGGCGGCAGCGTCGCCAGGGCCCCACGCGGTAGACCTGCGCCACCTCGAACCACCGGGGGTCCATGCCCCGGACGGCATTGGCGGTCTGGATGAAGATGACCGGCAGCACGGAGAGGGTGGAGACCGCCAGGGGAATGGCGCCGCCCAGGGAAAGCCACACCAGAAGCAGGGAAATCCAGACGATGGGCGGGCATCCCTGCGCCAGGGTGACCATGGGGGAGAGGGCGTCATGGAGGCGGGGATGGCGTCCGCAGAACAGGCCCAGGGCCAGGCCGATGGTGCCTCCCAGGGCCAGGCCGCCGCTTCCCCGCGCCAGGGTCAGCGCCAGGGAACGCCAGGTGTCCCCGGTGCACAGCAGCCGCCCCAGGGCCAGAAGGCTCTCCCGGGGGGAGGGAAGCACTCTTCCCTGGTTGAGCCAGGAAAGAAGCCCCCAGACCAACAGGAGAATCAGCGGGGGAAGCAGGGCCCAGGGTGTCCGGAACAGTCCTTGGCGGGAGGAGGTCATGGCTGGGCGGGGGCGTCAGGGGCGGGGGCGAGGATCAGCAGGAGTTCCCGGGGGGAGTCCTCCTTTCGGAGTTGGTATTGGAGGCGCAGGGCGCGGGGGCCGGCGCCCAGGAGCGCCACCCATTCCACCGCGGAGGCGGGGCAGCGCCGCCCGTCCACCTCTCCGTAGCCCCGGCGTTCCAGGCTGCGGGAGAGCAGCGCCAGCTCCTCCCGGGGGAAGCCGGCCAGGGCCAGGGGTTCCCACAGCGCCGCCTGGTCCAGCTGTTCCTGGAGCTCCCGGGGGGAGAGGGTCAGGCGGACCGCCTGTTCGAGGCACTGGGGGGAGACCACGGTGGGGAACATGCCGGCCACGGGGCGGGCGGGGGGAAGATATTGCCAGCGGGCGCAGCCCAGGCACAGGAGGAGGGCCAGGGCGGGGAGGAAAAGGGGGCGGGGTCGTGCCATGGCGGGGAGTTTTTCTCGGCTCCTTCTCTAGCGGGGAGCCAGGGGGAGGATTCTGGTCTGGGAGAAGAGGACGGGATTGGGGGAGATCTGGATGGGGGAGCCGCTCTCCGTGGCCACTCTCTGCACAAGGACCTGCCGGGTGGGAAGATAGGGAACGCGTCCCGGCTTGTCCCGCTTCTGGAGGAAATCGGCGAAGAAGTAGATGGGGAGATTCCCCTTGGGCAGCCTGTCCAGGATGGTGAGATTCTGGAGGGTGATGGTGTCGGGCATGACGCAGGGATATCCGAAATCATGGGTGCCCGTGTTGTATCCGTTGAGGATGCCGCCCTGCCCGCTGTACTTGGGCGGCGCCAGGACGCAGTTGCGCACGGTGAGATTGCCCCGCCAGGTGGAGCCGTAGTCGCCCCGGAGATTCATCAGCCACGGGCTGTGGACCCAGGTGTTTTCCATGAGGACGTTGCCGTATCCGATGAGGTTGACGCCGGCATGGCCCAGGACGCAGTTGCGGATGATGACGTTCGCCACGCCCTGGTGGGCGTCGAAGCGGGAGAGGGTGCATCCCTCCAGGATGAGATCCCGGCAGAAGTTGGTGCCCATGATCCCCCATCTGGTGGTGTCGTGGATGTCGTTCATCTGCTTCACGTTCTGGAAGACCAGACGCACCGCCCGGTTGGCGCCCAGGTCGTAGGTGCCCATGGTGACGGGTTTCCCGGCGGAGCCGATGGTGGAGTAGGTCTTGTGGCCGCTGACCCGGCAGTTGCGCAGGATGCTGTTGTAGCAGGTCTGGAAGCGGAAGAAGCCGGCGTAGGGGGCGCCCTGGGGCCCCTCTCCCGTCACGGCATGGAGGTGGTTTTCCAGGATGACGTTGGAGCGCTGGACCAGGAAGCCCCGGGAATAGTAGGTGTATTTGGGTTCCGCGCGGTTGGCGATGGTGGTGAAGATGCCTCCCCGGATGACGATGGGCCGGTCCTCCACGGAATAGGCTTTGGCGGAGGTGATTTCGGGGAAGTCCCACAGCAGGGGGGTGGAGGGGTGGATGGAGCCGTCCTTTTCCACCAGGATGGTGTCCGAGGCGGGCACCCCGTCGTTCTGGTTGAGTCCCAGACGGATGAAGTGTTTTTTGTTCTTGTTGGAGAGCACCACCAGGGCGCGCTGGGGCAGCGCCGCCCCCAGCTGGGTGGCGCCCTGCCGCAGGGGGGCGGGCACCTGCACGTCCCAGGGCGGCGTGTCCGACTCCACCCGGAAGACGTCCACCTGCCCCTCCTTGACGGTGAGGCGGCTGTCGTCAATCACGAACTTGGCATCCTGGAAATCGGTGTCGGTCTTGATGATGGCGGGCTCCCCCGCCTCGATCCGGTAGACCGCCCCGTTCTTCCCCCGCACGGGCAGGTTGTGCTCGTTGGCGTATTGGTGCGCCGCCCGGATGGCGGGCAGGTCGTTCTCCTTGCCGTCTCCCTTGGCGCCGAAGCGCTCGTAGGTGACGTAGTTGGGGGATGCTCCGGCCTGGAGGCGGCCGCCGCGTCCCGGGCAGAGGAGGGCGAGGAGAGCCACAAGAAGCAGGGGAAGAGAACGGGGCATGGGGGAGATCAGCGGAGGGTTCGGTCGAAATTGAAGAGGAAGGGGGAGGGCTCGGGGGGCGGCGGGACGGGGCTGTCCATCCCCGTCAGGTCCACCTCCCAGCGGAAGGCGCGGATCCGCGCGTCCCGCAGGCCCCGCCAGTCCATGGGGGTGACGGGGCGCAGCACCGTGGATTCCCCCTCCCGCCCGTGGCGCAGCCGGATTCCCCGGGCGTCCTGGAGGATCTGCCCCGGGGGGAAGGCTTCCGGGAGCCTGGCGCGGGTGACCATGAGGGGCGGGCGGCTGAAGAGGGTCAGGGCGAGGGGAGCCGGGCACTGGGCGCAGAGTTCCTGGAGCTGCTTCTGGTCCATTTCCCAGGAGGCGGCGCACCACTTCGCCCCCAGCCGCTGGAGGAAGGCGGCTGCCATGGCGTTGAGGATGGCCATGCCCTGGCCGGTGGCGAAGGGGGCCTTCCGGGCGCGGCAGAGTTCCAGGGTGTCCCAGGAGTTGGCCTCCAGAAGATGCCCCCGCGTTTTCGCCCAGACCACCAGAGGTTCCAGGGTCGCCAGGGCGTCGTCGTGGCAGACGGAGGGGAGGGCGAGGGTTAGGGCCTCCGGGGGCAGGGGGAGGGGAGCCAGGGCCGCCTCCAGCTCCTCCGGGGATTCGTCGCCCTGGAGGGCGAGCACCAGGGAGAGCCCGGGGGTCGGAGGCCGCCGGAGAAAGTCCTTCAGCTGGCCGGGACGCAGACGGAGGACGCCCGGCGCCTGCCCTCCCAGGGGAAAGCGGTTCTCCGGGGCGGGGGCGGCGGGGCGCAGGAGCTCCTGGAGCTCGCCGGGAAGCTCCTGGCGAATGGTGCCGTCGTCCTCCTTGGTTGCCCTGCGCAGAAATTCCTGGAGGAACTGGAGGACGGTCTCCTGGCATCTCCGGGGCAGAGGCAGGGCTTCCAGGGTGTCCGTCACCTGGAGCTGATGGGGCAGGGCGGCCAGGAGGAGACGGGCCTGCTGGAGGATTTCCCCCAGGGGGAGGGCGCGGCGGGGATTGGGGATGCGCTGGGGGGGAATCCGGAGATTCTGGACGAGGCTTCCCCGCTGGCATTGGAAGCAGGTGCCGCCCTTTTCATCCTGGGTCACCCGGAGGAGAAGAGCGGGGGCGGGGGGCGGCGGTTCCGCAGGGGAGGCGGCGCAGGGGGAGGCGGGAGCGGCCTTTTGGCCCCGTCCCAGGCTGACGTCCGTCAGCCCCTCCCGGAGTCCGGCGTAGTATCCTTCCGTCAGGGCGCGTCCGGTGTAGCCGCCCAGGGCTTCCGCTTGTTCCTTCAAGGCGGGGAGGGGCTGGGCGCCCGCCCGGGCGGCGGCGTAGAGCCGCACGGCCTGGGAGACCCAGGCGGCGGATTTGAGGCGCCCCTCGATCTTCAGGGAGGCCACGCCCATCTCCTGGAGTTCGGGAAGGCGCTCCACCAGGCACAAATCCTTCATGGAGAGGGGATGCGCCGGGGGGGCTTCCCCGTCCTCGCCCCGCCAAGCCACCCGGCAGGGGGAGGCGCAGGCGCCCCGGTTGCCGCTGCGCCCTCCCACCCAGCTGGAGAGAAGACACCGTCCCGAGGCGCAGAAGCACAAGGCGCCCTGCACGAAGACCTCGATGGCGATTCCCTCCACCCGGCAGCAGGCGCGGATCTCCTCCCGGGTCATCTCCCGCGCCAGCACCACCCGGTCGCATCCCAGCTCCCGTGCCATGCGGACGCCCGCAAGGGAGGAGACGCCCGACTGGGTGCTGAGGTGGAACTCCAGCTGGGGAAAGCGGGGGCGAAGGGAGAGAATGGCCGGGTCCCGGACGATCACCGCATCCACCCCGGTCGCCCTGGCCAACGCCAGGGTGCGTATCGCCAGTCCCAGCTCCCGCTGGGTCAAATCGATGTTCAGGGCCAGATGGGCCTTCGCCCCATGCCCATGGATCTTCTCCACCACCTCGGGCAATTCGTCCTGGGTGAAATTCAGCGCGCCCCGCCGGGCATTCAGGCGCTTGAGGCCGAAATACACGGCGTCGGCTCCGGCGTCCAGGGCGGCGTCCAGGGTGGAGGCGTTGACGGGGGCGAGAATCTCCATGGAAACGAGGCGGGGGAAAAGAGCAACGGCGCCCCTTCCCTCCCGGGAAGGAAGGGGCAGGGCGCCGGCGTCATGGAACGAGGAGGGAGCGGGGCGTTTCGACTACTTCCACTTGAAGACCATCTTGGCGAAGTAGTTGGTTTCCATGCGCTCGGAGCCCTTGGAGACCCGGCTGTTGTATTCGTTGGAGATGCCCAGGCGGAGGCTGAGGGGATACTGGAAGACCAGGGGGATGTCCAGGGAGGACTCGTGGAGGGCGCGGTAGTCGTGGAAGTTCTCCAGGGAGGGCTGCAGGGTCAGCTCGGTGACCAGCTTGCCCCATTCCTGGATGTTGCGCTCGTAGCGGAGGCCCAGCTGGGCGCCCATGGTGTCGTTGTGGCTGCCGTCGGTGTATTTCCGGGCCTTGGCGGAGAGACCGGCGCGGAGGCGCAGGCTGCTGTTCTCCTGCTGGAGGAGGTAGTAGCCGAAACCGGCGCCCACCTCCTGGCGCAGGCGCAGTCCGCTGGTGGGCTGCTGCTCCAGCTCCCCGCTCACATACCAGGTGGTGGGGCAATCCAGGAGCTTGTGCTCATAGTCCGCGCCCGCCAGATACTTCTTGGTGTTGGTGTTGTGGTCCTCCCGTCCGTAGGAGGCGTTGGCGTGGAGCTTCAGCTTGTCCACGGGGCCGGCCAGGGTGGCCAGGGCGCCCGCCCCGCCGTTGAACTTCTCGGAGTTGCCGGTCTTGCCGGAGATGTCCAGGGAGAACTCCCCGTCCCACTTCCGGGCAGGAGGCAGGGTGGGGTCTTCCATGCCCGCGGTCCACAGATACTTCACGTTGCCCAGAGCCAGGGCCATGGGGGCGGCGGCGGGGGCGTCGCCCGTGGCTTCGCCGGCGGCGGGAGCGGGCTCATGGGTGTTCAGGCGGCCCTGGACGCGCTGCCCGTCCTGGGTGGCGATCTCCACGGCGCCCACGGTGTCCAGCTTCACCACCCGCTGGGCGGGGATCTTCAGGTCGCCGGCGAAGTCGGTGGCGAGGACCAGGGTTCCGTTGGCGATGCTCTTCAGGGTTCCGTTGAGGACGGAGCCGTCGTTCAAGACGATGCGGTCGGCCAGGAGGCAGGGAAGCAGGAGGCTGAAGGCGAAGAGGAAGAGGAGTTTTCTCATGGAGGGGAGGCGGGGGAGGGGAGGGATTGCGTTGGATACGACGGGAAAAGGGGTGGGCGTGGCTAGCCGAGATAGCCGGACATCCGGAGGGAGAGGAAGAGGCAGCCCAGCAGGGTCAGCTCCGGCAGCACCAGCCGGTGCCAGGGGAAGACGTCTCCCCGGGGGGTGCGCCACCAGGCCACGGCGGGCATGGCCGTGAGGAGAAGCGCCGCCCAGAGCGACGCTCCCGCGGCAAAGACGCAGCACACCGTGCAGAGGGCCATCCAGAGATGCCAGCGGGGGGAGTTGATGTAGGTGGCGAGGAGCATGGCCAGGTAGGAGAAGAGGGTGAGGGCGATGACGCCCCGCATGTGGGGCGTCATGACGGCCTCGATGCGGCTGGGCCAGATGGCCACCAGGAAGGCGAAACCCATGGCGTAGTGGCTGGAGACCCGGAGCCGGCGCAGCAGCAGCCACAGCACCGCCGTCTTCACCAGATGGCCCAGGAGGCTGTGGACCCGGTAGAAGACCATGTGGTCGTCCCCGAAGGTGAAGTAGTCCAGCACCAGGGAGACGGTGGCGGTGGGGGTCCATGCCTTGTGGTCCTGGGGGGCGAAGGCGGCCTGGAGGGAGTGGACGAAGGATTTACGGTCCGGGGGGCGCCAGGGCACGGGGCGGCGCGTCACCAGCACGGGGAGGAAGAGAGCCAGGGAGAAGAAGAGCAGCGTGATCAGCACGAAAAAATCCCACCGGCGCTGAAAACGGCGGTTTTTCAGCTCCTGGCTCAAGGGTTGGGATGTGGCGAGGGCGACGGTCATGGCGTGGGAGTCACCAGAGGTTCACGTGCACCTGTTCGGGCTGGTAGTTCGTGCGGGGGGGCTTGGTCTCCCCGGGCCAACCCAGCGCCACGGCGGCCACGGGGATGATCCGGGAGGGAAGGCGGAAGTGGTTTCGCAGGGCGGTCACCCGGTCCTCGTTGGGATGGACGCCCAGCCAGCAGGCGCCCATGCCCAGCATGCTGGCCGCCAGGAGGAGATTCTCCACGGCGGCGGAGCAGTCCTGGATGAGGTAGGAGAGGGCCTGGTGGCAGCTCTTCTCCAGGTCTCCGCAGACGAGGACGCCCAGGGGAGCCTGGGCCAGGAAGGCGCCATTGGGGAGGCACTGCGCCACCGCCTTCCGCTCCTGGGGATCGGTGAGCACCAGGAAATGGGCGGGATAGCAGGCTTTCGCGGAGGGCGCCGCCATGGCGGCCTCCAGGAGAAGGCCGATCTCCTGCTGCTCCACGGTGCGGGGCAGGAAGGCGCGGATGGAGCGGCGGCGGAAGATGGGCTGCAGACGGCGGTCCAGAGAGGAGGCGTCTGCCTCCGGGGCGCCCTGGCGCAGCTTCTTCACGATGGAGGAGGTGGAGCATCCGGGCACCAGGGGCAGAATCCGGATCTGGCTCCCGCATGCCTGCAATGCCTGAAATTCATCCCGGTTGAGGCTCTCCGGCGTGTAGTCCCCTCCCTTGACATACACGTCCGGGGCGCAGCGGCGCAGGGCTTCCGTGGCCTGGGGGCCGGGAAAGACGGAGACGGCGGCGACGCACTGGAGGGAGGCCAGCAGGAACGCCCGGTCCTCCTGGGGGAGGATGGGGCGGGTGGGTCCCTTGAGGGCGGTGACGCTGGCGTCGTCGTTCACCAGGACCAGGAGGGCGTCTCCCAGGGAGGCGGCCTGCGCCAGGTATTCGGCGTGCCCCCGGTGCATCAGGTCGAAGACCCCGTTGGTGACCACCAGGCTCCGGTTCTCCTGGCGCAGGGATTCCCGCCACTGCCGCAGCTGGTCGAAGGGTATGATTTTGTCCGAGGGATTCATGGGGCGAAGAGGGGTTCCCTTCCTTCGGGAGACGGTGCCGCCGGGGAGGAAGGCGCGGGAAGGAAGAGGGGCGAGACGGGAATATACTCTGCTCCTCGGCCTTCGCCAAGGGGAACGCCGGGGCTTCCCCTTAAATTTTAGGCGCAACCCCCCTCTTTCTTCCGGAAATCCGGAGAAGAGGGACAGATTGCGCCGATTTTCAACGAAAGGGCTCCCCCTCCCCGGCTCCGGGGACGGAGGGAGTCGGGGGAGGCGGGCTACCGGAGGAAGTCCAGGACGTCCTGGGGCAGGGGGGAGATGGCCTGGATGACCACCGCCTTGCCGGAGGGCAGGGTGACTTTCGCCTCGGCCTTGTTCCCCAGCAGGATGCGGCCCATGGGGGAGTCGTAGGAGTACCAGTTCTTCTGGCTGTCGCCGTCGTAGAGTCCCAGGAGGGTGACCTGCTGGAGGGTGCCATCCCCCTCCCGGAGGGTGATGACGCTGCCGGGGATGACGTATTCGCCCACTTCCTGGGTGGAGAAGTCCATGGGCTGGCAGACGCTGAGCTCCTGCTGGAGGGTGTTGCGGCGGCGCGCCAGATTGCGCTGGACTTCCTTGGCGTATTTGTACTCGGAGTTTTCGGAGAGGTCTCCCCGGGAGCGGGCGTCCTCGATGGCGGCGGTGTTGGCGGGGATTTCCTCGTTGAGGAGCTTCTCCAGCTCGGCCTGGAGCTGACGGAAGCTGCGCTGGGAGGTGAGGCGGTCGATGGTCTGCTTCACCTGGGTGGTCACATTCTCCTCCACGATGGCCTTGGCTTCGTCGCCCAGGCGGGCGATCTTCACCAGGAGGGACTGCTTCTCCCGGGTGTCCAGGAGGGGCATGCGCTTGGCGCAGCGCACCAGGGCGCGGATGGCGTTCAGGTCGGGCCGGCTGCCCGCCTTCGGGATCCGCTTCTTGGCCGTGCCCTTGCCCACCAGGTCGGTGGGGAGCTGCACCACTTCATAGAGGAACTCCTCGCTGTCCAGCAGGGCCTTGCGGAGATTCCGCTGGCTCTTCAGGTAGTTGCCCTTCACGTCCTGGTGGAGAATCTTGAAGAGGAGGGTGCTGTTGGAGAGGATGGCGGCGCGCTCGTCGCTGTGCTTGACTTTCTTCCACAGCCACATGAAGTGGTCCGACGTGGCGCGGCCCTCCTTGAAGTCCTTGAAGAAGCGCTCCTCGAAGGTCTTGTGCTCCTCGCTGCTCTTCAGGGTCTTCTCGGTGTAGGCCCACAGATGGCAGGGCATCTGCAGGGTGGCCTCGATGAGGTAGTCGGCGCCGACGAGCTCCCGGCTCAGGTTGAACCACTCGCTCACATATTTGCCGGGCAGGGCGTCGGAGACCTTGACGAAGAGGGCGAGCTCATGCCAGGGCAGGAACTGCCCCTGCAGCTCCTGGCACAAATCCTGGATCAGGTCCCTGGTCAGGTCGTTCTTGAAGAGGAGGGCCAAGGCGCTGGCGCAGCGGACGGCCATGTCGGCGCGTCCCGCCTCCCGGGCCAGCAGGGTCTTCAGATTCTCCCGGTTCCAGGGCGCGCCCTCGGTGATGGCGGCCTTCTCCAGGCGTCCCAGCATCTCCACCAGCGAACGGCTGTAGTCCCAGCGTCCCGCCTGGGCGGCCTGGTTCTTCTCGCTGGCCTGGCTCTCCTGCTTCTGGGGGGAGCACATTGCCCGCAGCTCGGTGGCTCCGTAGAAGGCGGGGATCAGGATTTTGTCCACCAGGGAGGGGGAGGGGTCCTGGCAGGTGATGATGCTGTCGCAGGCGGCCTGGTAGAGTTCCGGGAGGCCGGCGAAGGCGACCTTCTTCTTCAGCACCAGGGATTCCAGAGTGCCCACCGGCAGGATCACCACGCAGCGGGCCAGGAGGTCCGCCAGGGGCAGGTGCTTCTCGGGGTCCTCCTCCAGGGTGATGCTGCAGTGCTTTTCATCCAGCTCCTGGAGGGTGTTCACGCCCATTCCGGGAATCCAGAGACGGATGCCGGCGCGCAGGGCGTGGAAGACCTGGAGTCTGGCGGCGGCCGCCAGGACGGGGGCGGGGTTGTCCAGGGTGAGCCCGGTGACCTGGAGGATTCCCTCGGCGTTGGGGCACTGGGGATGGAGGGCGTGGAAGAGCCGGATGTAGAGGGGACGCAGCTTGTGGTTCTCGTCGTCGTCCAGCCCCATGTTCAGCATGGCCTGGAGGAGGCGTTGCTGGGGGCGTCCCAGGGAGGCGGTCTTGGGCAGGCTCTCGAAATATTTGGCGGCGTGATCCTTCCATTGCGCCTGGAGGAAGGGAGGCCAGGCGTGGGCGCGGGCGGGGGCGGCGTCCAGGAGCTGGGCCAGGGTTTCGCAGATGGCGGGGTTCTTGGAGGCCTGGGCGAAGAGTTCGTCCAGGGCATGGAGATCACGATAGGTGGTCGGCATAGGATTCGTGGGGGTGCTGCTCGTTGAATGGCG
This sequence comes from Oligosphaeraceae bacterium, assembly GCA_051884615.1. Taxonomy (GTDB): domain Bacteria; phylum Verrucomicrobiota; class Lentisphaeria; order Oligosphaerales; family Oligosphaeraceae; genus UBA1724. Next base: position 34,213 of record JBJEVT010000016.1, on the reverse strand, counting down.
CTTCTGGCGCTGCCGTTCCGCAGGGGAGTGGGGGTGTCAGGATGGCCGGGTGGTTGGAAAAAAGGGGGGGGAGGGAGGTCAGGGGCGCAGGTGGCTCCGGTTGTCTTCCAGGTTTTCCAGAATGTGGTTGGCGTCGTAGAGATTCCAGAGGGGTTCGATGACCAGGATGTTCTGGTCCCGCATCTCCGGGGTGAAATGGGAGGTGCCCACATAGGTGCCGTCCACCACCACGGCGTAGACCAGGCCCAGATTGGCGCCGGCGGTGTGGTGCATCCGGTTCAGGGACCACATGTCCACCTGGAGCCGGAGGCCGTAGCATCCGTTCTCGTCGGGTCCGTAGATCTCTCCGTCCAGGAAGTCCCGGGCGTCCAGGAAGGGGAAGTTCTGGATGGTGTATTGCCATTCCCGGCTGGAGTTCCGCACCTGCTTGCTGAGGCGGGTGCTGATCTGGGGGTCGGCGAATTCGTGGAGGGAGAGGACGAAGGCGGGGGTGTAGGTCTGGCAGGAGGTGGCCAGGAGCAGGGGCAGGAGTGCCAGCGGAAGGAGGGGGAGGAGGTGGCGTTTCATGGGTGGGGGGAAGTCAGGAGACCTCGGAGAGTTTCCGGTAGAGGGTGGCCACGCTGATGCCGAGAATCTTCGCCGCCTTCTCCTTGTCCCCTCCCTGCTCCTCCAGCACCTTCTTCAGGAACTGGCGCTCGCAGAGCCGGAGGTAGGCTTTCAGGGTGAGGGCGGGAGAGGAGGGGGAGGGAGGCTCCGGCACGTCCTGCCCGCCGTCCCCCAGTTCCCGGGGAAGGTCACGGGGACGGATGATTCCCCGCTCCGCCAGGGTGGCGCCCCGCTCCAGCACATGGATGAGCTCCCGGATGTTGCCCGGCCACCGGTGACGCTCCAGAAGAAGGCGGGCGGCGGGGGAAAGCTGGAGGGGCGCCGCCTCCCCTCCCTTGCTCCGCTCCTCCAGGATGGCCTGGCACAGCAGGGGAAGGTCGCCGGCGCGCTCCCGGAGGGGGGGCACATGGAGGGGGAAGGCGCTGATGCGATAGAAGAGGTCCTGGCGGATGCGCCCCTGCTCCCGGAGCATCTCCACGTTCTCGTTGGTGGCCGCCACCACCCGCACGTCCACGGGACGGGGCTGGGTGGAGCCCACGGGACGCACCTCCCGCTCCTGCAGGGCCCGGAGCAGCGCCATCTGGGTGGCAAGGGGGATGGAGCCGATCTCGTCCAGGAAGAGGGTGCCGCCGTCCGCGGCAACAAAAAGGCCGTCCTTGTCCCGGACGGCTCCCGTGAACGCCCCCTTGACATAGCCGAACAGCTCGCTCTCCAGAAGATTTTCCGGCAGGGAGGCGCAGTTGACAGGGATGAAGGGCTTTCCCGCCCGTCTCCCCGATTGGTGAATGGCCTTGGCGACCAGCTCCTTCCCCGTGCCGCTCTCCCCCAGAATCAGAACGGACATGTCGGAATCGGCGACTTTCTCGATCTGGTGATACAACTCCCGCATGGGCCCCGACTCCCCCACCATCAGGCCAAAATGACGTTGAATATCTTTGCCGCTTTCCCCTTCGCCCCCCGGCTTCCCGTCCCCCCCGGTCTCCTGCTCCCCGCCTCGGACCCCCTGGCGGCTCCCCAGGACCGCCCGTAGAGACTGGAGCAACTTCTCCGCCCGGATGGGGGAGGGCACCCATTGCATCGCCACCCCTTGCTCCACAAGCTCCCTGGCCCGGGAGATTCCGTCGTAGGGGGCCAGCAGGAAGACGGGACATGCGTCGGCGTCGGAGGAACCAGGGGGAAGCACCTGGGATAGGCGAATGTCGCAAAATACCGCGTCCCATCCCCCCGCCGCCAGCAATTCCCTGGCCTCTTCCGGCTGGGATGCGGTGCGTACCCGACACTCCTGGTTCCGTAGAAGACCCCGGAGAATCTCCCCGCGGCCTTCGTCCGTCTCCAAGAGCAGAATCCGGACCCGCAAAGGCCCGCTCCCTATGGATTGGCTTGCTTCTTCAGACATATTGCGATAATGTATCCTGTTCTCAAGGGATTGCACAGAACCGGACAAATGCGCCGCGCCAAGGCCAGGAAAAGACAGGCGGCAACCCCGCACCCCCCCGGAAAACCCATGCCATGCACGGGAGGAAAAAGTTCCTTGGACAACAAGGGCATCCGATGGTCGGGGGCATACATTATGGAAAATGCGCCTCGGGGTTTTGCCTCTCCCGGAAGAGGGAGGCGGAGGGGCTGGCATGGCCGTTGCTATCTTTTGTAGTTGACGCGACAGCAGGCCGGGGCGGCGGAGATGCCTGGCGGCTCCCCGGGGGGAATCTCCGGAAACGCCCCGACTCCGGAAACGCCTCTTTCCCGCCCTGCGCCCCGGAGAACCGCCGGAGGCATGCCGTGGTCGGCATCTCCGGCAAGCGGATGGACAAAAATGCAAATTTTCTCAAAAATAAGAAATCTGGGTCTGGTTTTGTGGCTGGTCCTGTTGCCCATGGGGGCGACGGGGCAGGAGACCTCCCTTCCTGCGGGGCTGGCCTCCCAGCCGGGGGTGTGCGCCATCTGGGAGCTGACCGCCAATTTCCCCACGGAGGGGCAGAGCGTCTTTCTGGCGCTGGGGCAGAAGCTGACCGCGGAGGACAACTGGGTGGCGCCTCCCGGCTCCCCGGACGCCGCCCATGACGAGCGCCTGGTGCTTTCCCACGGCGCCAAATACTACGGCGCCATGGTGCTTCCCTACCAGAAGCTGGCCCTGGCCTCCCAGAAGTGGACCGTTGTCCTTTCCCAGCCGGAGGAGAGCGGGGAGTGCGAGCTTTTGTTGCGTCTGCGCCAGGGGGAGATGCCCGAGGGGGTGCAGATGGTGCTGTGGAGTTCCGCGGGGGAGGAGCTGATGCGCTGGGATGGCCTCACTTCCCCGGAGGCCGTCCTGACCTGCTCCCAGTTGCGGGGCACGATGACCATGGAGGTCTCCGCCACCTACCGGTACCAGGATGTGGTCCAGGAGATTTCCCTGGTGCCCGGCTGGAATCTGGTCTCCTGCAATCTGGAGATTCTTTCCCAGGCCAATGTGGGGGACGAAGCCCTGCTGGCCAGCAACCTGGCGGCTCCGCTGCTGCCTCGCACCCTGACCCGCCCCGCCTCGCTGGACGAGCTGGCGGGCGGCGGGGTCTTCTGGGTCTACGCCTTCCAGAAGGAGCTGACGCTTCGTCTGGAGGGGAAGGGCCGCGAGGGCGAGGACACGGCTTTCCCCGAGGCGGAGAAGAACGGCGCCCGACGCTTCCTTGGCCTTGTGGCCCAGTGGGACAGCGAGACCGGGGAGCCCGCGGCCTCCCGGGAGCCCCTTCCCGAAGGCGCATACCGCTGGAACCCGCAGCAGGGATGCTTCGTCAAAGCTTCCGGCTTGCCGGAGCTGAAGACGGGATACGTGCTCCCCTGAAGAAACGCCGGGGCGCCCTCCCCGCCGCCCCGCCTCCGAAAAATTTTCCCTCCGTTCGCTTATAGTACAGGACTTGCCTTCATCATGGGGGGCGAATGCCTGTATTCCTGACCCTTTCCCACATTCTTTATCGACTGAGAACATGAAGATGACAAAGAAAAGCAGCTTTCTTCTGGCCGCCTTGCTCCTCGCCTGCGTGTGGACGCAGGCGGCGGGGGCGTTCACCATCCATGTCATGATGGGCGGCGAGACCGAGTCCCCCTCCCTGATCTTCGGGGAGGCCGCGGAGGCCAAGGCGATCCCCTTCCCCCCCTTCTCCGCCATGTTCGGGGTGAAGGATGTCTATCTGGCCAATCCCGACAACCTGGGGGAGACCGCCAAGGTCAGCGGCGACCTGGCGCGCCTGGGCACCGATCTGCGCGTCGCCGATGAGGACAACGCCTGGGTGCTGGTGGCCGCCACCGACGCCCGCCTGGTCCTCCAGCCCGCCGACGAGGAGAGCAAGGGCGAAACCCTCTATCTCACCCAGGACGACGCCCAGGACGAGGAGGCCGTGGAAGTGACCTTCCCCTACGCGCTCACCGCCAAGGCGGGGGTGAACTACACCCTGCGAAAGACCCGGAGCGGCTCCGCCATCACCCCCGCCCAGGATCCCGCCAACGTGCTCGTCTTCCTGGACCGGGAGGAGGGGGAGACGGTCTTCCACGGAGAGGACACCCAGGTGGCCGCCTCCGGCAGCACTCTCACCTTGAAACTGGTGAACGGCAACACGGACCCCGTGACCCTGCAGGACCTCTACGGCACCTTCCACCTCGCCGACGGCACCACCTCCGACAAGGCGCCGGAAACGGGCTGGATTCTCCAGGTGAGGGGCGGCGCCGCCTCCCTCGACTATGAGGAGGACGCCACCATCACCCTGGCGGCGGACGCCACCGGCGTCACCCTGGCGGCCCTTGCCCTGAAGGGGGGATACAAGCCCATCTCCGCCTCCCTCTTCAACGAGGACGGCCAGCGGATCGCCACGGTCAACTGGGTCATCCTCCCCTCCGGAACCCTGGACTACGACGGCAACGGAGAGGTGGACATGGACGACGCCATGTATGTCTACAATCTGGTGGGCGCCGGCTGCCCCACTCCCGAGGACGACTGGTTCGTGTCCGCCGACCTGCAGCCCTTCACCACCAACGCCACGTCGGAACTTCTCCAGGCCGCCCTGGAAACCCTCCAGGGCCTCCCCTCCCAGCTGGATTTCGACGGCAGCGGAGAGGTGGACATGGACGACGCCATGTACCTCTACAATTATGTGGGCGCCGGCTGCCCCGCCGCCGAGGACGACTGGTTCGTGTCCGCCGACCTGCAGCCCTTCACCACCAACGCCACGCAGGAACGCCTCCAGACCGCCCTGGAAACCCTCCAAAGCCTCCGCGACCAGAAATAACCCTCTCTGGCGACCACGCACCCCTTTTCTCTTTGTCATTCCCATCGTCACCCTGAAGGAGTAGTCACACCATGATTTCTCGTTTTGCCGCCACTTTCCGCAAGGGAGCCGCCTGGCTGGTCTTCCTTGCCGCCACTCTTCTCCTTTCCCAGGGAGCGAGGGCCGACTGGACCGTGGAGCTGGTCGCCGGCTCCATGGTCAACGGCACCTTCCTGGAAGGCAAATACATCGAGGGAATCTCCACCCAGGGCGCCACCCAGGTGTATCTGACCACCGACGAAAACAGCTGCCAGATGCTGAACCTCCTGCTCCTCCGGGACGACACCCAGGAATGGACGGGCATCACCTGGGAGAGCGCGGTGGGCGGCTACGGGAACACCCCCGTTCTGACCTCCACCAGCATCCAGCTGTATCCCAACGCCGGCGTCGGCCAGGTCCTCATTCCCGCCAACAGCACCCGGGTGCTTCTGGGCACGGTCTGCTACAATCTGACCAAAGGCATGGATTCCACCCCCGCCGTGAAGTTCAACAAGCTGAATGCCGCCCAGTCCGCCAATGCGGGCATGTACACGACCAAGGTCTCTGTGACGGGGCCCGGCAGCGTGGCGATGCTGAAGGGATTCAACTTCACGGTGACGGAAGGCGCCTCCTTCACGACGCAGGAGGAAACCGCCCTGACCATCTCCCCCCTGGATGACGCCTTCTCCTGCACGGCATGGAATGGCACGGACCTGGTCGCCTCCCGGGCGGTCAAATTCACCGGCGTGGAAATCTACTTGAAAGACGAGACGGACGCCCGCAACGGCGACGTGGGCATCAATGACAAGGGGGAGATCGTCTTCGTTCCCGATTCGAATTACTTCGGACAGAGAACGATTATCTTCACCGCCACCTCCACCGAGGGCAAGGGAGAGGAGTCCGGGTCCTTCGTCGTGGATGTCACGGGGGTGGATGACAAGCCTGTTCTGGACGTCAGCTCATACAGCCTTGTCCTGACCGAGGGCATGAAGGTGAAAGACTGCAGCGGCCTCTCCCTGAGGTTCACCGAAATGGAGCTGGACCGGGAGCCCTCTCTGAAGGAGATTGCCACCATGGTCCTGACCCCCGCGGACAAAGACGGGGCGGACATCTCCTTCCTCGTGACCCTCACCCCTGTGGTGACCACGGATCGGGATCCCGGAGACTACACCTATTCCGTGAATTTCTCCCAGGTGGATGTGGTGATCCCCTACACCTCGGTGAAGCACCCCGCCACGAGCAAGGAGTACACGGGAGTCCTCAAGGTCACCGACGGCGGCCCGAACGCATACACGGCGGAGCTGACCGGATTCACCGCCATTGTGAGGGATCAGGATCGCACGCCTTCCATCACCGGCATGGGATCCCAGCACTTCTCCGGCATGATGGAGCCCGTGGCGGGAGAGGATCGCACCTGGCTGGTCCAGGCGGATTCCGTCTTCAAGGTGGTGGCGGCGGCCATGGACGATGACGAGGAAGACGAGGTTGTCGTTTCCCAGGAGTTCTACTACCAGGATACGCCGGGGATGACCTTCGGCCAGTTGCCCGCACTGCAAAAAGGCAAGGTTGTGGTCCATGTCGCCACCGCGTCCTCCAATGGCCTGAGCACCAGTGCGTCCGCATACTACCAGGTGGTGAACAAAGCCCCCGCATTGGCGGAGAACGAGGGCCGCATCTTCATCCGTCGCGGCGGCGAGGACACGGCGGCCACCGGAACTTGCACCCTGAATGTCACGGATGTGGACGGCGCCACCGATGTCATCTACAGCGTCAGCTACCAGAAGACGTCCACCCTGCCCGACAACCTGACGGTGACTCGGGAGAACAACGGGAATGTGGCCACCCTCACCCTGTCCTACACCGTTCCCGAGGCCTACCTCTCGAGCACGCAGGATCTCCAGGCTCTCTACCAGCTGACGATCACCAATGACGACGCAGACGAAGGGGAGGAGTTGACCTACAACCTGGTGGTGGATTTCAAGGAGAATCCCGTGCCCGTGGTCACGATTGCCAGCGAGGCCAGCGTGACCATCTCCGAGGTGGATGAAGAGGGCAACCCCGTCACATTCACGGTGACGGCCAAGGCCACCGACGGCGATGTCTACCCCGCCGGCGTGAAGGACTGGGAGATCGAGGTTCCCAAGGGCTGGAGCTATACGTTGAGGGAAAAGGAAACGGCAACGTGGTCCACTGGCTCCTATGAATGCCACGCCACGTGGGAGGTGACCAACAACGGGTATGACACCATCGCCAACTCCTCCGACGGCCCCCGCAACGCATCCGATGTGTTCACCGTGAGAATCATCGCCGTCGATTGGGCGACCGATGGCAAAGGCTACGCGGACGTGTCTGTGACGGTCAACGATGTGGACCGCCCGCCTTCCACCCCCACCAGACTTGTCCTGTCGCCCGCGCAGGCCGTCCATGGCTCCACGCTGAATGTCGTCGCCTCCGGCTCTGAAGACGCCGACCAGGACGCCATCACCTACGCCTACCTCTGGAAGTACAGCGAGGATGGCGAGACCTTCACCGCGGTGAATGGAGAAGGGGAGGCGGGAGACAGCCTGAGCCTTGCCACCGCCATCAAGAAGGGATACACCGTGAGTGTGGCGGCGCAGGCCGTCACCGCTCCCTATGGGGCAGGGAAGTCTGAAGTCCTCTCCGACTTCTCCGAGTCCGTCGGCTGGATCATCGGCAATACCGCTCCCTACTTCTACTACATCGGGTCGGACAAGCCCTCGGCGGGCGACACGGTGCCCGCCAAGCCCGAGAAGCCCCAGGAGTTCACCTGGGAGATCAACGAGGACGGGGAGGCCCAGTCCATCTACGTGGGCGCCTATGACGTGGACGTGGAGGACGGCGTGGATTCCCTGACCTACGCCGTGCAGGCTCTGGATGCCTCCGTGGGCGTCGTCCAGATTGACGCCGCCACGGGAAAACTCACCTTCACTCCCGCCAAGGACTACTTCAACGACGGCGTGTCCATGCCCCAGGTGGTGGTCTCCGCGGTGGATGAGTCCGGCGCCGCCGCCGAGCAGGTTCCTGTGATCTCCCTCAAGGTGATCTCCGTGAACGACGCTCCCGTGGTGAAGGCCGAGGACCAGTATGTCCTCCCGGATCAGCGGGGCGAGGAACTCACCGCCACCTTCTCCGTGGACATGGGCGCGGGTGAGAGTGACCAGGAGCTGATCGACGCCCGCATCCTCGAGGTGTCGGACCCCGACAACATCTTCGCCGTGGCGCCCTCCATCTCCTACGGGAAGACCAGCGCCATCCTGACCTACACCGTGAACACGGACGCCGAGCTGGGCAAGAGCGCCACCGTCGAGTTCTGCGTGAAGGACAACGGCACCAGCGGCGGCGTGGAGGATCCCAAGGAGAGCTCCGCCGTCACCATCACGATCTTCGTGGGCGCCTCCCCCTGGTATCCCATCATCTCCTTCACCTGCGCCTCCCCCGAGGAGCACGTCTTCGGGCACACCTTCGTCCTGGAAAGCGACGAGGAGGTCCTTGAGCTGACCGTGAAGGACGACCGCACCCAGCTGCTGCCCGAGGACTACGCCGCCGTGGGCTTCGAGGGGTATCCCGAGAACACCGATCTGAAGGTGACCATCCTGGTGTGGACCATGACCGAGGGCACCACCGAGGAAATCTGCGCCGAGCGGGAGTTGTCGGTGGGCGAATACGGGCTGCCTGGCCGTGCCACCTGCGCCGTGGACCGGGTGACCGCCGACGAGAACGGCTGGGTCACTCTCCCCGAGATCCAGGTGCCCATGGCGCGCTCCTACCAGATGCAGGTGGTGGATGAAGATGGCGTCACCCTCCAGAGCGTGGGTCCCGTGGACTTCCAGGCGGATAAGAAGGGCATGATCCTGCCCACCATCACCGGACAGGAACTCCAGATTCCCCAGGCGGGCGAGTTCACCCTGCTGGTCCAGGGCATCAACCCCGCCGGCGAAGGAGAGGAGACGCCCGTCCTGACCATCGAGGTGCCGGAAGCCACCGCCCAGGAGCTGGTCTGGGGCAACGCCCCCGCCTTCGCTCCCGCCAGCGGAAAGGTGTTGACCTCCGAGACGGTGAAGTTCTCCTGGCCCGTGGCCACCAATGCCCAGGAGTACGTGCTCCGGGTCAACGGCCCCGACGGACGGCTGGTGGAGGAGGCGAGCGGCCTGACCGCCAACAACGCCACCCTGGAACTGGCCATGGATGAGGACCCCGTCAGCTACACCTGGTATGTGGTCGCCAAGGCGGGCGACGACGCCATCTCCAGCAGCCAGATGCAGTTCACCCTGGCAGCCACCACCCGCAACCCGGTCGCCACCGGCGTCTACAAGATGATGGACAAGATGGTGGTCTTCACCGAGGGCGTGCTGGACGATTCCATCCAGGTCACCTTCGACTACCAGTACTTCTCCATCGCCGAGATGAAGTGGTTCTACGGATTCCAGACGCCCGTCGAACACTACCTGGGCGGCCTGGCCCTCCAGCTGTCGGATGACCTGCCCCTGGCCGCCGGCGACTATGTGGTGCTGCTGATCTACGTGAACGGCGAAAAGGTGGGCGACTATGTGGTCTACCTGGTGCAGAAGGACCCCTCCCTCTAGCGAAGAACGGGCTCCCCGGAAGGGGCGGGAGGCTCCCCCTCTCCCCCTTCCCCCCCTCCGAAATTTTCTACGATTGAATCCATCCCAACAAGGAGATTTTCCATGAAGAAACATCTGCTCCTGATTCTCAGCCTCCTGGCCAGCCTTTCCCTCTTCGCCCAGGAAGAGGCGGGCGAACCCGCCGCGCCCACCTTCCAGCAGGGCGAGGCCGAAGCCGACTGGACCGTCTCCGTGGGCGTTGCCTACCGCAATTTCCACAGCCCCCATGTGAAGTCCGGCCACTCCCCCTCCATGACGAACTTCGTCCTGGATGAAAGCACCGGCACCTATCGGGAGACCACCAATGAAAACCTCCAGAAAGCCTGGAACGCACGCTATCCCGGACTGGGGGACGGCGTCAACCGCCTCTCCTTCGCCAGCTTCCCCGGCGCCTATGGCAAGGGCCGCGGCGACTACGGCGTGCGGGAGCAGACCGCCCCCGCCCTCTCCTTCGCCAAGGGACTGTGGAGCCAGGACAATCTGGACCTCCAGCTGGTGGCGAATTTCCAGTACTACTCCATGGGCACCCAGGACGGCGGCTCCGTGACCGGCGCGTTCGCCAATAGCTACGACCGCTACGTCAGCAACGTGGGCAATGTCTTCACTCCCTCCGACGTGATCCTGGATTCCACCAGCGCGGCGGACCTGCTGCTGAATTCCCGGGTGAAGTTCGACATGGACCTCTATGTGGTGGATCTGGGCGTCTCCCTGGGTTACAACCTGGACAACGGCATCCGCGCCTTCGTGGCCGCCGGCCCCACCCTCTCCGTGGCTGACATGGAGACCACCTCCTACGCCGGCATCACCACCGGGGAAAACCGCATGCAGAGCCGTGACCGCGCCAATGAGACCGAGTTCAACTGGGGCCTCTACGCCTCCGCGGGCGCCGGATACTGGTTCAACGAGACCATCGGCCTCTCCGCCGAACTCCGCTACGACAAGGGCCTGGGCGACGTGGGCACCCGCTACGTCAGACAGTCCCTCAACACCTTCGGCGGCATGATGAAGCTCCAGATGCGCTTCTAATCCCCCGACAGGGGAGAATCGCCCGCCTCCCGGGCCTCCCCGCCTCGGAGGAATCTTCATCGGGAAAGGCGGCACCGGATTTCCACCGGTTCCGCCTTTCCTGTTTCCCCTCATCTCTCCTCTTCCGCCCGCGGGGGAGGTGGAGAATGCCATAACATATTCATATTCAATATGTTATAATAAACAGACTTTCTGTGCTGACTTTTTGGTGACATGCGTCGACGTCTTTCTGCCATCTTTGCCGTGATGCTGTGGTTCTCCCTGGCCGCCCTGGGCCAGGTGGAGGTGGAGGGGGTTGGACGGATTCATTCTCTGGAGAGCCTGGGGGATTCGGGGGAGTTGTTGTTCCGGGGGACTCCCGCGGGGAAGGACGAGGCTTTCGTGGGGGGCTATGGATTCTCCTTGGGGACGGGGAGGAGTGTGTGTCTTGTTCCCTGCGAGCCGACTCCCAATCCCATGCAGTGGTCCTGGCGTGTCCTGCGGATGGGGCATGGTCTGGAGGACGGGGTGGCGTGGGGGTTGCGCCGGGAGCCCACGGATGCCACGGGCGTCAACTGGGTGATGCGTCTTTTGCGGGGGAGCGGGGAGGAGATGCAGGGGAGCTTGGGGGCGCAGACGTGGCGGGAGCTTTGGTTCCGTCCGTCGAAGGGAGAAGAGGAGGAGCTGCTGATTTACCGGGGGGCGGGGGAGCGGCTCCTGACCCGGATGTTGTCTTCGGAGGGAGTGACGGACAGGGAGGGGGAGGCGTTGCCGGAGGACACGGGGATGCGTGCGATTCTGGTGTCGGACGGGGAGTTTCTGGTCTATCTTTCCCAGGAGGAGCAGAGTCAGAACGGTCTGCGGAGGCAGAATCTGGCCACGGGGGAGAACGAACTGGTGGAGTTGCTGGGGCGGCGCCAGGAGCTGGGGGTCTTCAACGGGGAATATCTGTCCAGCTTCCATTGGATCGCCGCCTCTTCCTCCGGGAATGCCCTGGCGTATCCCGCGGTGGACGGCGCCCGGGGAATGCGCCTCCGTCTTGCCACACGGGAGCCCGGGGCGGCCACCTGGCAGTGGAGCTGGGTCTCCTCGGGAAAGGCCCTGGAACCGACATTCTCCCAGGATGGGCGGCTCCTCCTCTTCCGTACGGAGACAAGCCTCTGTCTCCTGGACCGCCGGGATGACACCCTGCAGACTCTGGCGGACAATGTGGCCTTCCCCGAAACCACCGCCCAGACCGGACCCCATTGCCTCCTCTCCCCCAATGGACGGTATGCGGCATGGCTGGACAAGGAAGGACAGCTCTTCTTCCTGGACCTGGGACCCCGGATCGGGGTGACGGAATCCGTGGTGCGCATCCCCACGAGGGGGGAGGGGGACATGGGGATTCAGCTGGGCGGCGCCCGGGACTCCACCTGTCTCCGCTGGGAATTGCCGGAGGGGGTGGAGACGGTGGATTTTCTGGTGGTTTCCCAGGTCACCGGAGAGACGATTCCCGCCGGGGAGGAGATGCCCTGGGAGACCCTTCCCTGGAGCGTGGTCGCGAAGGAGGGGGCGGCCGCCGGGGAAGTGACTCTCCGCCTGCTCCTGGATTCCGGGGACGCCTGCTCCTTGACCATTCGCATCACGGATTTCCAGGGTCTGACAGAATACCTGGCGCCCTCCCTCAATGTCTACCGCTATCCCTCCCTTTTCTTCCCCCAGGATGGACAGGTGCAGACGGTGACCGACGCCCCCCTGGCGGGAAACACCTCGGGACAGGCCCTCTATGGCAGGGAGACGACCCGCTCCTCCCTCTGGACCCGCCTCTCGGGAGAGGACGAGGTGGCTTTCGCCCAGGGATGCCCCCTGGCTTCCTTCTGGATTCGCAAGCAGGATGGCGCCTTGTTCCGGGATGACACCTGCGTGGACGCCTCGGCCCATCTCCAGACGGCAGGCGCCCTTGCCGTCTCCCGCTGCGGCGCCGTGGCAGCTTTGCTGGCCACGGGAGAGCTCCGCTTCTCCCCGGATGGGGGAGACACCTGGGAGACTCTCTCCGCTTCCGCGGACTCTCCTTTCCTTTCCGCCGCGGGCACGACCGTGATCTGGCGGGAGGGCGCGAAGCTCATGGGGCGCCTGGGGGGCGCGGGCGTCCAGCCCTCCGTCCTGACCAGCCATTCCGTCGCCGCCCTTTTGGGCATGACCCATGAGGGAGGGAAGATTCTTTTCCGGGGTGAGGACGGGGTGTTCCGCCTGCTGCAGGCTCCCTTCTCCTCTTCTCCCCAGATTTCCGTTCTCGCCCTGCCGGAGGACGCCAGCCAGGTCTGCCTCTCCGCCAACGGGCGTCGCCTGGCTTTCCTCTATGTGCCGGCGGGAGAGACCGTGCAGCGCATCGGGGTCTGGGATCTGCTGGCGGATTCCCCGGAGGTGCGGTGCCTGACCCCGGAGGCGGTTCTGCCCCCCGGCGCCCTGGCCATCTCCCCCTCCGGGCGTCAAATCGCCTTCTCCTCCTGCGCCGACATGGAAACGGAGGGCGGGAAGACGCCTGCGGAGAATGGCCACTGGAACCTCCATCTCTGGAACGACCCCCTGTGGGCCAACGACGCTCCCCAGTTCCCCGTCACCTCCTTGAATTCCCTGGAAGAGGATGGGACGGAAACCAATCTCCGCCTCACGCCTCTCCTGGATGCGGACGGCGATGCGGTGGCTCTGTGGACCGTGACCCCGCCCGCCCACGGCACCCTCCGCACGGCTCCCCCCGACACCCGCCTCTCCTTCCCCCGGGTCTACTATCAGGGAGACCCCGATTTCAATGGCACGGACGTCTTCGCCCTCTGCCTCTTCGATGGAGAACGGGAAGTGGTGAAGACCTGGAATCTCACCGTCACTCCCGTGAACGACGCCCCCGCCTGGCCCGGGGACCTGCCCCAGACGCTCGCCCTCACCGGGGGAGAGGAACGGCAGCTCACCCTTGCCGCCCAGGACCCGGATCTGGAGGACGCCTCCCCCGACTCCCTGACCTATTCCCTGGAGGCGGGGGCTCCCTCCTGGGCGGAGGTGGGCCAGGAAAACACTAGCCAGGGATGGCTCCGCCTCGCGCCCCCCATGAACACCCTCCCGGGGGAGTATCCCCTGTCGGTGCGGGTCACGGACCAGGCGGGGGAGACGGCGACCTGGAATCTCCTTCTCCAGATCCAGTCCCTGCCGGAAGTCACCGTCTCCGTGGCTCTGCTGCGGGATGCCTCCCAGGCGCCCCAGGCGCCCGCCACCGTCCAGGAGAAGATGCTGGCTTCCCTGGCGGGTTGCTGGCAGGAGATTCCCCTGGGGGGCTACAGCGCCCTGTCCCTGCCGGGGGATGTCTCCCTGGCGGCTCTGCGGCAGGCTTTGGACGTGGAGGTCCTCTATGTCTATGACGGCGGCGCCTTCGTGCCCCTCCGGGGCGAGGGCGTGCTGCCAGGGGGAACGGGATTCTGGGCGATGCCCGGCCCGGCGTTGGACGACGCCGAAGTTTCCCTGGTGCTGACGCCCTCCTGCCAGCGGCCCGCGGGGCTTCCCTTCACCGGCCCCCTGCTGGGAGAGGAGGCGCCGCCCGGGGGCGGGGCGTGGAATCCCGCCTCGGAAGGCTGGCGCAGAGAGGGAGCCTGGCAGATGGGCCACGGCTATTTCCTGGAGGAACCCGCCCCATGAGCCCGTCCCCCGCCACTTCCACGATCCCCTGGAATCCCCGGGGAATCTATGTGGTCATCCCCTGCTACCGGGAGGATCCCGCGGTGGTGGAGCGCACGGTGCGCCCCCTGGTGGAACAGGGCTACTCCGTGGTGCTGGTGGATGACGGCTCCCCCGTCCCTCTGGCGCTTCCGGGCCTCCCGGTGACCATCCTGCGCCACGAGATCAACCGGGGGCAGGGCGCCGCTTTGCAGACCGGGGGAGACTATGCCCGGGAGCAGGGCGCCCAGGCGGTGGTTCACTTCGACGCCGACGGCCAGCATGAGGCGGCGGCGATTCCCCGGGCATGGCGGTTGCAGCAGGAAAGCGGGGCGCAGGTGATTCTGGGCTCCCGATTCCTCCGGCAGGAGGATCTCCAGGCCATTCCCCGGGGACGCCGCACCCTGCTGAAGCTTGCCCGCGGGGTCAATGGAATCCTGACGGGACTCTGGCTGACGGATGCCCACAACGGCTTCCGGCTCCTGACACCCCAGGCGCTGGAGGCCATCCGACTCCAGGAAGACCGCATGGCACACGCCACGGAAATCCTCCTCCAAATCCGACGGAAAAACCTCGCCTTCCGGGAACTCCCCGTCCATGTGACCTATCCCGAATACGCCCGGCAAAAGGGACAGCGCGCCTGGGCCGCCCTGGAAATCCTCACCGACCTCTTCTGGGAACGATGGCTCTGACAACGGACATCCCTCTGGCTTTGACCGAGGCCGCGGTCCTGGACTTCGAGACCACCGGGGAAGCCGCGGAAAACCCCAACGCCCCCTGGCAAATCGGCGTGGTGCTTCTCGCCCGGGGAAAGGTGGATCTCTCCCGCTCCTTCCAATCCCTGCTGCGGGTGCCACGGGACTACGCCTTCAATCCCTACACCCCCGGCCGTTGGGCCAGGCTGCGGGAGGAACTGGCTTGCGCCCCCACGCTCCAGGAGCTGTGGCCGACCCTCCGTCCCCTGCTCCAGGGGCGTCCCCTGGTGGCGCACAACGTTCCCACGGAGCGGGGCATCCTCTCCCGGGAGTTTCCCCTGCAGTCCTTTGGACCCTGGCTGGACACCTTGACCCTGGCCCGCGCCGCCTTTCCCCGGCAACAGGATTTCAAGCTGGAGAACCTGGCGCCCGCCCTGGGGCTTTTGCCGGTGCTCCAGACCCAATGTCCCGGCCTGAACGCCCACGACGCCTTCTACGATGCCGTGGCATGCGCCACCCTGCTGGAGACGCTTCTCGCCGCCCCCGGCTGGCGGGAGCTCTCCGCGGCCCAGCTGGCGGCAATCCGTCCCCGCCGCTCCCGATAGCCCCTTTCTCCCCCGTCTCCTCCTTTCTCTCCCCCCCCCATGTCTGACTCCTCTCCCATTGTCTTCTCCCAGGCATTTCCCCCGCCGCCGGCCCGCCTCTTTCTTGTGGGCATCGGGGGAATCGGCATGAGCGGGCTGGCGCAGTTTCTGAAGCATCAGGGATACCAGGTGGCCGGCAGCGACCGGGGCTGGCAGGAGCCGTCCCGCCAATTTCTTTTCCGGGCGTTGGAGCGTCAGGGGATTGCGGTCTTTCCCCAGGATGGGAGCGGCCCCCGGGCCTTCCAGCCCGACGGCTTCATCTTCACCACGGCCATTGAGCCGGGAAATCCCGATGCCCTGGCCATGCCCCGTCTGCCGGTCTTCCACCGTGCCCTGGCTCTCTCCCGGCTCTGCGCCCAGACCGGCGGCACCCTCGTCGGGGTGGCGGGAACCTGCGGCAAAACCACGGTCACCGGCTGGCTGGGCTCCGCTTTGCGCCGCCTGGGACACTCCCTGGTGCTGGTGAACGGCGGCTATCTCCCGGAATGGGAGACGCCCGACACCCCCGGAAATTTCTACGCCACCCCCCAGACGACCCGCCCGCGCTTCACGGTGGTGGAAATCGATGAAAGCGATCGCTCCATCCGGGAATTCGCCCCGGACTACGGCGTGGTGCTCAATGTGGGGGACGACCACTACAGCACCGAGGAGCTGGTCCAGGTCTTCCAACACTTCCTGGGACGCTGCCGCAAGGGAGCCCTGCGCCCCGAAGCCCTGCCGGAATTGGAGGGACCAGACGCCGCGGCAACCTTCCACACCTTCCCCGGGGAGCCGGGAGGATACCACGCCGACGCCCGGGGAATCTCCTTCCAGGGACCGGAGGGAACTCCCCTCCGCAGCCGGCTCTCCGGCCGCCACAACGCCCTCAATGGCATGGCGGTCTATCAGCTGCTCCGCATGGCCCTGCCGGAAACCTCGCCGGAGGAAATCGGGGAGGCGATGGCGGGCTTCCAGGGAGTGCGCCAGCGGTTCGAGGTCTTCCCCACCCCCGCCGGCGCCCCGGGCATCGTCAACGACTACGCCCACAATCCGGAGAAGATCTTTGCCGCCATCTCCACCGCCCGGGAACGCTTCGGCTCCCCCCTGGGCATCGTCTTCCAGCCCCATGGCTTCGGCGCTCTGCGCTTCATGGAGGAACCCCTGCGGGACCAGCTGAAGGCGTGCCTCTCACCCGGGGACCGGCTGCTCCTCCTGCCAGTCTACTACGCCGGAGGCACCGTGGAGTTCTCCCCCACCTCCCAGGAGGTGGCTCAACGCTTCGCCCGGGAGGGCATCCCCGCCACTTTCCTGGAGGACCGCCGGCAGGCGGAACACGCCCTGCGACAAACCCCCTTCCATGCCTGGCTCGTCCTCGGGGCACGGGACGCCTCCTTGCGGGAATGGACCCGCGAACTGGCGCAAACATGGACGCCACAAACGGAAGAGTGAATATGAAACTGCAGAAGGAACCCTCCTCCCGCCCCTCCATGGGCATGGCATGGCTCATCCTGGCCGTCATGATTCTGGTGGTGGCGGTCGCCGCCTTCCTCCTCTGGGGAATCTGGACATCCACCCCCACCCAGCGCGTCCAGATGACCTGGGATGTGCTGAAGACGGAAAAGCTCAGCTTCCTCGCCACCCAAAAACAGGAGTGGCAGGCCAATCTGGGCTCCACCAAGGCCGCCTGGTACGGCATCGAGGAATCCCAGGGCACCATCCTGGCGGATGTCTTCTACGGCTTCGATATGAGCGAACTCTCCCAGGAGGATGTCTACCAGGAACAGGACGGCACCGTCGTGATCCGTTTCCCCAGCCCCAGAATCCTGACCCTCTCCCTGCGCCCGGAAACCTACTCCTCCGTCACCAAACGCACCGGTCTGATGTTCCTCCGGGGACTGGTGGAGGACCAGGACCGTGAACTCCAGCAACGCCTCGGCTCCCTGAAACAGGAGGTGCTCCTGGATATGCTCCAGAAAAAGGAGCTGCCCATCCAGGAGCTGGAAGAGGGAATCCTCCAATTCCTGGATCCCATCTTCCAGAAACAGGGCATCCCGTACCGCATCGAATTCCCGGAGCAGAAACCCCAGAAGATGATCCTGGATTTCATGAAAACCACCACATAGCCCTGCGGTGCACGCAGAGGGCGCTGCCGCTTCAACACAGAGCACACAGAGGGGGGCGTTTCGGCATCCGGTTCCGGATGCCTTGTCGTCCCGCCCGGTCTTGGATCTATTCTTTATAACTTATTTATTTTCAAGTAGCTTTGCGCATCTTTCCTCCAGGAACCGCAGCCAGGTTCCCCGGGTTTCGTCCCAGGGGGTGTCCGGGAAATGGAAGAAGGGGAGAGCGGGGGTGTTCAGGAGGGGGCGCCGATAGTAGAAGTCGTTGTATGCGGGGGAGGCGTGTGCCAGGGTTTCCGGGGAGACATTGGGTTCCAGGGCGCAGAGGTGGATTTTCCAGGATGGGTCCAGCCCTTCCCGGAGGCTCCAGGCCAAATCGGCTCCCTGGTCCCGTCCCAGGAAGAGGATATGTCGTGGCGGCTTTTCCTGGGATGCGAGGGTGCGGGAGAGGATTGTTTTCCAGAGCTCCCGGTCCTGGTGGGCGCCCAGGCAGAGGAAGGAGCGCATCCCGCACTTTCCCAGCCAGTACAGCGTGTCGTCGTATTCCGTGTCCCACAGTGAGGATTGACCGGGGAAGTAGAAGACCAGGTCCTGGGCGTCCTGGGGGCAGGCGGGCCAGGGAAGGACCTGGGGGTCGGAGGAGTTCCAGGGTTTGGGGAAGAACTCCTCCTGGGGGAACCACTGCCATTTTCGGAGAAATTCAGGGCTGGGGGCGAGTCCCTCTCCCTGGGCGAGGCGTTCTTTCTGCTGGGTGGCCTCCCACAGGAAATCCTGCATGAAGGCGAGGAGTTCCTCGCCGGGAGGGTGTCGTTGCTGGAGCTCGACGGCCTGGGGAGGGCCGATGGCGGTCCAGATCTTTCCGGGCAGGTCCCCTTGCCCGGCCAACTCCTGATACCGCTGGACGGCGGGGACTCCGGACAGGTCTCCCCAGACGGAGGTGGCAAGGACGGGGGGGAGCTCCCGGGAGAGGGGGAGAAGGGCGCGGGAACCACACCAGGTGGCGGCTAGAATCTCCTGGGGAAAGGCCAGGCAGAGGTTCTGGGCGAGGGCGCCCCCGGAGGAGGAACTGGCCACCACCAGCTTTTCCTCGGCCAGTCCGTGGCGTTGCCGCAGGATTTGGGGGATGGCATGGAAGACGGGGAACCAGCCGCCATCGGAGGAGACGTAGGAGAAGTAGCCCTCTGGCGTGTATCCCTGGGAATAGGGGGTGTCGATGCCCAGGGTGAAGACCGTCCAGCCGAAGCGTTGGCAGAAGTCCAGGTGCCGGGGATAGAGGCCGGCGCGGAGGCTGGAGATTTCGTTGTCGTAGGGTGCCCAGAAGCAGATCCGGGAGGCGCTGGGGAGGGGGCGGTTGTTTTCCTTGTCCCAGGGGATGGCATAGTGGACCGTGGTCCAGGGATTCAGGGGGAGGTTGACCTTGAGGTGAAAGCGTCCCACCAGGAGGGTCGTGCCATCCCGTCGCAGGACTCTCTCCTGGATTTTCCGGGGGCGCAGGTCCATGGCGCCGGTGTCCTGCCAGAAGCAGAACATGAGGAGTGCCGCCGCCAGGAGGCAGACCCCGGTCAGGCAAAACCAAAAGGCGCCTCTTCCCCTGCCGCCCGATTTTTCCCTGGGGAGGGTGGTCATTGCTTTCGCCTCCTTTTCAAGAGGGCCGCTCCTCCGAGGGGCAGCAGGCTCCCGCCCAGCGGGAGACGAAGAAGAATTCCTCGTCCTCGCCCGCTCTTATGCCAAGGAAGAGAGGAGGGTTCCCTGGGGGATTTCTCCGCAGGGGCCTGCGCTTTGGCCACGGGCTGTTTTCTCCAGTTCATATCTTCTCTCCACCAGGCGAACGCCAGGGGGGAACAGGCTTTCAGGATGGCTTTCGGGGGGAGGAAATCCATGGTTTTCCCGGGGGTCTCTCTCAAGAGGACGCAGGTTCTGGCGCAGACCCGCTTCCCGAAGGCGTCGTAATGTTCCCGGGAACGAATCCTTCCCCGGGCATCCACCAGGAAAATCCGGGTCAAGGGGCGGTGCCAGGGAGCCAGAGTGCGCTTGCTGCTGTCCTGGTCTCCCTCCTCCTGGAGTTCCAGACCCAGGCATGTCCCGACGGAAAAACGAGGGGAAAGAGAGCCGCGGGAATACACGGGTTGCGGAAAAGTGCATTCCAGGGGGTGTCTCTCGGAGAGGTGTTGTGGCATGGATGGATGGGGAGGAAAAGGAAAACAGGGATATTATAGAAAAATTTTCTATCCATTCCAAGAGTTCTCCCGTAAAAATGTGTGGGAAACAGGAGACTTGGAGCGGGGGGGCGTCGAGAGGCGCTGCCGCTTCAACACGGAGCACACGGAGTACACAGAGGCGCTGCCGCTTCAACACGGAGCACAGGTCGGCGCCTGCGGCCCACCCCGGAGTACACAGAGGGCATCCAGCCCCCCTCGCCGATGACGGGGGGGCATGGGGGATCTCCTTTTTCTCCGGGGAGGGTTGAAAAATTCAGGGAGGGGGCTATGTTAAGGCGTTTTCCGTGCCGGGCTAGCTCAGTTGGTAGAGCAGTGGAATCATAATCCACGTGTCATAGGTCCGAGTCCTATGCCCGGTACCATTCTTTGCGCCTCGCCGTTTTGCGGCGGGGCGCTTTTTGTTTTCCCCCTCCTCTCCGGAGTGCTGTCCCGGGAAGAGGGGAAAACAGAAGGGCCGCCTCTCTCCCGCGCGGGAGAAAGACGGCCCTGGTGCGTTTTGGGGGGAATCCGGGATTACCGGCTGTAGGTGAACTGGACGTTGACGCCGTCCTTGGCCATCCAGGTATTGTTGGTGGCGGTGCCGCCGTAGGGGTACCAGGCGCAGTATCCGTAGTTCTGGGCTTCCTGGTCCGCCAGCTCGGCGTACTTCACGCCGTTCTTGATGGCTTCCACGTGTCCATCGGCGAAGGCCAGATTGCAGCCGTTGTCCCCATGCTTGGAGAGGTCGTGGTGGACGTCGCCCCAGCGGGGTTCCACGCTGCCGGCGTGGTAGGCGTTTTCATCGCCCACATGGGTGGAGTCGCCCCACATGAAGAAGCTGCTGGGGGCCTTGTACTGTTC
This sequence comes from Oligosphaeraceae bacterium, assembly GCA_051884615.1. Taxonomy (GTDB): domain Bacteria; phylum Verrucomicrobiota; class Lentisphaeria; order Oligosphaerales; family Oligosphaeraceae; genus UBA1724. The sequence continues at coordinate 13,507 of JBJEVT010000016.1, read as the reverse complement.
GGGGCGGGTGAAGACGGCGGTCCATCCTTCGCTGTCCGGCCAGATGGGGGAGGCGGCAAGCGTGCGATAGCAGGCGGGGCCGTAGGCGCGGACGTTGCTCTGGGAGATGATGCCGTATTCATGCTCGGACTTCTTGATCCGTTCGTTGGGGCAGAAGGCGACGGGGAAGGCCTTGGACCACTTGAGGTAGGTGGCGGTGTTCCAGTCCGCGTCATAGTTGTTCTCCATGCCGGAGAAGAGTCCGTTGCGCCAGTTTTGGGCGAGCCAGCAGCACATGTCCCGGCTGCCGATGCACATGTAGCCTTCGTTGGAGTCGGCGTAGACGATGAAGGCCAGGGAGAGCTGCTTCAGGTTGTTGGTGCAGGAGATGGCGCGGGCCTTCTCCCGGGCCTTGGAGAGGGCGGGCAGCAGCATGGCCGCCAGGATGGCGATGATGGCGATGACGACCAACAGTTCGATGAGAGTGAAGGATTTTTTCATGACAGGGAAGGGATGGGTTGTCGAGGGAAGGAAAAGAACACAGGAAAAGGGGGACGCCTCCCGAGGGGGAGTTGCGCTTCCTGTAAATTATTGGCATTTTTGGGGAATTTTCCAAATCCAAAATATGTTGATTTCCGCCAAAATTCCCAGAAAATCTTACAGAGGGGAGGGGGTGGCGGGATGGGGGAAAAGGGGGTATATTCTCCCCGTTTTTCCCTGATTTTTCCCCCTGGAGAGGGGGAGGATGCGGGGGTGTGGCGGCGTGTTCCGGATCGGGAGAGGTTTTTATGTCAAATTCGGTCAAAATTCCCCGTGAGTTCGAGAAATATGCCCTTCCCAGCTCCGCGGATTTTATGGGAAAGGGGCGGCAAATCAATACGTTCCACTTCTATTTCCAGGAGTTGCGTCGCCACCAGGGGCTTTCCGTGCGTCTGCTCAGCGGAAGCATCGTCTACACGGACCACGCCTGGGTGTACCCCCTCCATCGCCACAGCCACTACGAGCTGATTTTTCCCCAGGAGGGGGATTACCACTGCAAGCTCAACGGCCAGGAGGTGTCCCTCCGTCCGGGGGACGCCCTCCTGATTCAGCCGGGGGACAACCACCAGGACCACTTCCTGGGCGTGCAGAAATATTTCGCCTTCGAGTTCGGCCTGCAGCGTCTGGAGACGGGGCTCCTCTTCCCCCATTTCCTCCGGCGGGGCAGCACGGCGCAGGAGCATGTCTTCTCCATCCAGAATCCGGAGGACGTGCGTTCCCTGCTGGACATCTTCCAGCGGGAGCTGCAACGTCATCCCGGCGGCTTCTTCCCCATCATGGACGGTCTCTTCCAGACACTGTTCTGGCTCATCTTCCTGCAGATGGGGCGGCAGACCCAGCTGGACGAGGTGCACGGTCTGCGGGGGGAGGAGGAGATTCAGAAGCAGCGTCTGCTGGAGTGTTTCCAGGCGAACTGCACGAAGCACATGGAGGTCGGGGATCTCTGCCGCGCCCTGGGGATGAGCGCCTCGAGCCTGAACCGGGTCTGCCGCCGCTTCTTCGGCATGTCGCCCATGCGGGCCTTCCTGCAGCTGAAGATGGAGATTGTCAAGTCCGATCTGGTGGACAACCCCCGGGTCCTGCTGAAGGACAAGGCGGTGCAGATGGGCTTCGCCGACCAGTTCCACTTCTCCAAGTGCTTTCGGCAGTATGTGGGGGTGAGCCCCAAGAAATACCTTGCCCAGGTGAGCCTGCAGAAGGAGGGGAGATAGGGGAGGTCAGAGCCGGAAGAAGCGGCGGGCGTTTGCCGTGGTGAGGGCGGCCACCTCCTCCAGGGAGAGGTCGCGTTCCTGGGCGATGCGCCGGGCGATGAGGGGGATGTGCTTCGAGGCGTTGGGGGTCCCCCGGAAGGGGGCGGGGGTGAGATAGGGGGCGTCCGTCTCCAGGAGGAGCCGCTCCAGGGGGACCAGGCGCAGGGTCTCCCGGATGTTCTCCGCCTTCTTGAAGGTGACCATCCCGTTGTAGGAGAAGTAGGCGTTCCGGGTGAGCCACATCTCCATCTCCCGGGGGCCGTCCGCGAAGCTGTGGACTTGGATGGGGTGTTCCGGGGGCAGAAGCTCCTCCACGATGGGGAAGCAGGCGGGGAATGCCTCCCGGCAGTGGAGGACCACCGGCAGGGAACACTCCATCGCCAGGGAAAGCATGGCGCGGAGGCAGCTCTCCTGCTGGGACAGGGTGGTGTCCTCGTAGTGGGCGTCCAGCCCCACCTCCCCCACGGCCACCACGCCGGGCCGCCCGCACCACTGGCGCAGCTGCGCCATCTGGGCGGCGTCCCCCGCGAAATTTCCGCAGCATTCGGGATGGATTCCCACGCTGGTATACATTCCCGGGTGCGCCTGGACGAAGGCCAGATAGCGGGGCACGTCCTCCAGGGAGGTGCCCGCCAGCAGGAGTTGGTTCACCCCGGCCTGCCGGGCCTCCGTCACCAGGGCCTCCTGTTCCTCCGGGGTGGAATCATCCGGGAAATGGGTGTGGGTGTCAAAGAAATCCATGGGCGTGTCGTGTCCTGTGGTCAGAAGAGGAGAGAGAATCGCATGAGTCGTTACGGAGAGTATTTCACCGCGCCAGGGCATCCCTACAACTGCGCCCAGTCCGTGGCCCTGGGGAACGGGCGCGAGGAGTTGGTGGAGGAGCTTTCCCGGTGCGGCGGGGGGCGTGCGCCGGAGGGGATCTGCGGGGCGTTGCACGCCGCCTTGCTTTTGGCGCCGGAGGAGGAGCGTCCGGCTTTGCAGGAGGCGTTCCGGAAGGAGGCGGGGGCGCTGACCTGCCGGGAGATCAAAGGCGGGGCGCTGACGCCCTGTGTCCAGTGCGTGGAGATTGCGGCGGCTCTCCTGGAGAAGGCGCAGGGCAGAATCTAATGCGTCCCCCGGGCTTCCTCGGGGCGTCGCCTGCTTCTCCGGCGCAAATCCCTTCCGTGTCCCCGAGGGCGGGGGGAAGGGGTGGCGGGCTATATTAAGCGGCCCTTCCCGACGGGGGGATTTCCGCCGGGAATCCGGTTTCCACGATGAAGAATATCTGTCAGAACAAGCGAGCCTTCCACGACTACCAGGTGCTGGAGAAGTTGCAGGCGGGGATTTCCCTGACGGGCACGGAGGTGAAGTCCTGCCGGAACGGGGGGATGTCCCTCGCCCAGGCCTATGTGTCCATCGACCAGCGGGGGAACGCCCAGCTGATCGGGTGCAACATCGCCCCCTACGCCATGGGCAGCTACAACAACCATCCCCCCCTGCGCCAGCGCCAGCTGCTGCTGCACAAGAAGGAACTGCGGAAGCTGAAGCGCTCCGTGGAGGCCAAGGGGCTGACCATCATCCCCCTGGAGGCCTACTTCGATCCCAGAGGACACATCAAGGTGGACATCGGCCTCTGCCGGGGCAAGAATCTCCACGACAAGCGGGACGCCATGAAGGAGCAGATGGACCGCCGGGAGGCGGAGCGGGCCGTGAAGGGGATCCGGGGCTGACGCCCCCGGGGGATTTGCAGGAGAAGAGATGCTGGTTTCCGATTTCGATTTCCCATTGCCCCAGGAGCTCATTGCCCAGCGCCCCCTGGCGGACCGGGCGGCCGCCCGGATGCTGGTGATGGAGCGGGACACCGGGCGGCGCCTGTCCACGGATTTCCACCACTTCGCGGAGTATCTGCGGCCGGGGGACTGCCTGGTGCTCAACGACACCAAGGTGATTCCCGCCCGGTTGTGGGGGCATCGTCCCGAGACCCTGGGGCGGGTCCAGGTCTTTTTGCTGGAGAGCCGGGGCGGGCGGCGGTGGCAGGCCTTTTTGAAGCCGGGCCGCCGGCTGCGTCCCGGCGCCCGGGTGGTTCTGGAGGGGGATGGCAGTGGTCTGACGGTGTTGGAGAAGGCGCCGGACGGGGCGTGCCTGGTGGAGTTCGACCAGGAGGATGTGCTGGGGCTTCTGGAGAAATACGGGAAGACTCCGCTGCCGCCCTACATCAACCGGGAGGCGGAGGAGTCGGACAAGGAGGATTACCAGACCGTGTACGCCCTCCATCCCGGCAGCGTGGCCTGTCCCACGGCGGGATTGCATCTGACCCCGGAGATTCTCGCCCAGCTGGAGGAGAAGGGGGTGTCCATCGCCCGGGTCACTCTCCATGTGGGGGCGGGCACCTTCCGTCCCGTGGAGAGCAAGACCATCGAGGAGCATGTGATGCACGAGGAGCGGTATTTCCTTCCCCCGGAGGCGGCGGCGGTCATCAACGGCACCCATGCCCGGGGCGGCAAGGTCTTCTGCATGGGCACCACCTCGGTCCGCACCCTGGAGACCTGCGCCGACGGGGAGACGGGACGGGTGGTCCCCGGCACGGGACGCACCAGCATCTTCCTCTATCCCCCCAAGACCCTGAAGGTGGCCGACGGACTGCTGACCAATTTCCATCTGCCCCAGTCCACCCTCCTGATGCTGGTGTGCTGCCTGGCGCCCCACGACCAGGTGATGGCCGCCTACCGGCAGGCGGTCCAGGAAAAATATCGTTTCTTCAGCTACGGGGACTGCATGCTTTTGCTGCCTCCCGGGCGTTCCCTGGCGTAGGGGCGGGGGAGCCACTCCTCCAGGGAGGCATCCTCCTCCAGGACCCAGGCGAGGATGCCCTGTTCCAGGGAGCGGATCAGGGCGCGGAGGTGAGGCAGGAGGCCGTCGTAGCCTCCGGGGAGGAGGCAGAGCTTCCGCATTTGGAGGAAGAGGGTCTTCAGGGCGGGGTCCTGGAGCGTCCGGAGGCGCTTCCGCATTTGGAGGAGGGAGAGCCAGCGCCGGAGGTCGCCCTGCTTCTTCCAGAGCCGGAGGGCCTGCAGGGAGGGGGCGTGGGGCACCTGGCAGAAGCCACATTCCCCCCGCTCCCATTTTCCCAGGGTGGACGGATGAAGGTGGAGAAGCTCCGCGGTCTCCTGGAGGGAAAGACGGAGGCTTTGGCGCCGCCGCCGGAAGAGACGCCCCTCCCGGCGGGAAATCTTCCGGTCCTCGGGAAGGAAGGCGTAGGTCTCGTCCAGGAACTGCCGGAGGTCCCACGGGACCTCCAAAGGGGAACTCCCTCTCGCCGCCATCGCCACCTCCCGAATCTCTCTGCCCCGCTGGAGAAAAACGCGGCCCGCCAAAGGGCGGGGGGAGGGGAAGAAGAAGCCCCGCCCGCCGCCGGAACCGCCATTCCAGGGAAAAGTATAGGAAAATCCCGGGGGAATTTCAAGGAAGACGCCCGGGGAAACTCCAGGACGACCCCGCCTCTGGCCTGGGGGATGGGGCGGGGAAAGGGGCTTATAGTATTGCGTCTTTCCGCCAACGCCCGGGGCGTCGGGCGCGGCGATGCCGGCGCATTTTCTCTACAAAACAATATAACATCTTGCCATTCAACAACTTACAACTATGAAACTCCAGGGCTGCTACACTGCGCTTGTCACCCCCTTCCGTCATGGCCAGGTGGACTATCCCGCCTTGGATGCCCTGGTGGAGCGTCAGGTTTCCGCCGGGGTGGCGGGGATTGTTCCCGTGGGGACCACGGGGGAGTCCCCCACCCTTTCGGTGGAGGAGCATTTGGAGGTCATCCGCTTTGTGGCGGAGAAGGTGGCGCGTCGCTGCCAGGTGATTGCGGGCACGGGCGCCAACTCCACGGAGGAGGCCATTCGTCTGACGAAGGCGGTGGAGGAGATGCCGGTGGACGCCACGCTCCAGGTGACCCCGTACTACAACAAGCCCTCGGCCGAGGGGCTCTACCGTCATTTCGTGGCGGTCGCGGAATGTACCCGCCTGCCCATCGTCCTCTACAATGTTCCCGGGCGCACGGGGAAGGAGATTCCCCTGGAGGTGGTGGCGCGTCTTGCCTCCCATCCCCAGGTGGCGGCCATCAAGGAGGCGGCGGGAAGCGTGGAGCGGGTCAACGCCATCGGCCGCCTCTGCGACCTGACCATCCTTTCCGGGGACGACAGCCTGGCGCTGCCCATGATGTCCGTGGGGGCGAAGGGAGTCATCAGCGTCCTTTCCAACGTCGCCCCGGCGCCCTATGTGGAGATGTGCCGCCTGATGCTGGCGGGGGATCTTCCCGGGGCGCAGGCCATCCATCGCCGCTTCTATCCCCTGGCGCACGACCTCTTCCTGGAGGCCAACCCCATCCCCGTGAAGGCCGCCCTGGCGGACATGGGGCTCATGGAGGAGGAATACCGCCTGCCTCTCTGCGAGATGGGCGCCGCCAACCGGGAGACCCTCCGGAAGACCCTCCGCGCCCTGGAGCTGATCTGATTTTCCAAGGAAGCCATGGGCGAATTTTCCCACAAGGCCATGCGCGGCGTCCAGTTCGACCTGGTGGATCTGCCCCCCGGAGGGGTGGATCTGGCGGGAAGCGTCCCCCCGGGGGAACTGGGGCTGGAGGACGAGGAACGCCTGCGCTATCTCTCTCCCGTGGAGTATCGTCTCCACCTGGAGGCCATCAACGGCGGCGCCGACCTGCTGGCCCGGGGAACCCTCGCCGTGACCGTGGAGGCCCTCTGCGACCGATGCGACGAACCCTTCTCCTGGAATCTGACCACCGACGACGTCTGTCACGAGGTGGAGAATGCCTTTGGGACGACCGTCGACCTTTCAGATGGACTTCGAGAGGATATATTAATGACTTTTCCCCAGCGATTTCTCTGCCGGGAGGAGTGCCAGGGGCTCTGCCCCCGCTGCGGGGCGAACCTGAACCAGGGGCCCTGCGGCTGTCCCGCCGGGGGTTCCTCGGAGGAGGATCCCTGGGCTGCCCTGGACGGGGTGGTTCCCCGGGAGTAGAGGGAGGGAGGCCGTCGCGCTTCTTCCTCCTCTTCCCGCCGCCGGTCCCTCCGGGGTGTCGCGCCATTTTTTTTGCTCATTGAGTCATTCCCATTGTTAACGATTAGGAGATTAAGGAACCATGGCTGTTCAGCAGTGCAAGAAATCCAAGATGCGTGTCCGTCAGCGCAAGGCCCAGATCCGGTATCGTGGTTTGGAGCCCCACACCTGCACCGCCTGCGGCGCTCCCTGTCTGCCTCACCGCGCCTGCTCCGCCTGCGGCTACTATGATGGCAAGCAGGTCATCCAGGTGAAGGAAGAGAAGGCCCAGGCCTAGCGCCCCCGCAGGAACAAGACGGGCCGCGAGGCCCCCCTGGAACAATGTCCGACTCAAGGGTTGTCATTGCGGTGGATATGATGGGGGGGGACCATGCGCCGTCTGCGGTATTGGACGGTGTCGCCGAGGCGTTGAAGACCTTTGGCGACGCCTACGACTACCTTCTCGTCGGCCCCCGGGAACAGGTGGCCCGCGGGCTGGAGGAACGGGAGGTCTCCCTCTCCGATTCCCGCCTGGAGTTGGTGGACGCCCCACAGACCGTGGGGATGGACGAGCATCCGGTGAAAGCCATCCGGGAGAAACCCCGCAGCTCCATCGTCGTCGCCATGGACATGGTGAAGGCGGGCCGGGCCGGCGGGGTTTTCAGCGCCGGGAACACGGGTGCGGCCGTGGGGGCGGCCTTTTTGAAGTGGCGCATGCTGGAGGGGGTGTCCCGTCCCGGCATCGCCACGGTGATGCCCGGGGAGAAGGGTCCCTGGGTGCTGATGGATTCCGGGGCCACGGTGGACTGCAGTCCCATGATGCTGGCCCATTTCGCCGTGATGGGCGAGCTTTACGCCCGCCAGGTCCTGGGTCTTTCCTCTCCCCGGGTCGGTCTGCTGAGCAACGGCACCGAGGAAGGGAAGGGGAACCGTCAGGTCCAGGAGGCCTACGCCCTGATTCGCCAGATTCCGGGCATGAACTTCGTGGGCAACATCGAGGGCCATGACCTCTTCCGGGGCACGGTGGACGTGGTGGTCTGCGACGGCTTCGTGGGCAACATCGTGCTGAAGACCAGCGAGCAGCTCTCCAAGTCCCTCTCGGGAATGATCCGGGAGACCGTGATGCGCCGCACCCTGTGGAAGACGGGCGCCCTTCTCTGCAAGGGCGCCTTCCGGGAGATCAAGCGCCTCACCGACGCCAGCGAGGTGGGCGGCGCCCCCCTGCTGGGGGTGAAGGGAAGCTGCGTCATCGGCCACGGGAACTTCCAGGGCCACGGGGTGGCCAATGGCATCCGCGCCGTGGGCGAGCTTCTGCGGCTTCAGTTGAACGAGCGCATTGTGGAGGCCGTGCATCAGTATGCGGCCGGCACGTTGTGCTGAGCGAGGGCGCCCCGGCGCCATTCCTGCGGCGGCGTTCCCCCCTTCTCCCGCCTGGACGGGAGGGAGGAGTCGCCGCCTTTCGTTTTTGTGTGGATTTGACATGCCGCCCCCCGCCGCGGACCGGAGCTTTCCGGGATGACGCCCCGGAGGGGGCGGGGAGCCTCAGGGCGTGGAGTCGATGGTGAGAAAAGGGATCATGTTTGCCGGCCAGGGCGCCCAGCATCCTGGCATGGGGAAGGCGCTGGCGGAGAGTTCGCCCGCCGCCGCCGCCCTCTTTCAGGAAGCGGACCGGATTCTGGGCTGGAGTGTCTCCCGCCTGTGTTTCCAGGGCACCATGGAGGAGCTGACGGCGTGCGCCCGGTGTCAGCCGGCGATTTTCGTGGTCAGCCTGGCGGGCTACGCCGCCCGGAAGGAGGCCCTTGGAGGGGAGGGGGTGTCGGTGTCGGCGCTGGGCGGGCTCTCCCTGGGGGAGCTTTCCGCGGTGACGGCCTCCGGCGCGGTGGATTTCGAGACCGGGCTGCGGATGGTGGCGCGCCGGGGGGAGCTGATGGATCAATGCTGCCGCCGGACCCCCGGCGCCATGGGGGCGGTGGTGGGATGTGACGAGGAGGTCCTGGAGGAAGCCTGCCGGGAGAGCGGCGTCTGCGTGGCCAACTACAACTGCCCCGGCCAGCGCATCGTCAGCGGCGAGGCGGCCCGGGTGGAGAAGTGCCTCTCCCTGCTGGAGGGCAAGGCGTTGAAGCTCCAGAAGCTGACGGTGGCGGGCGCCTTCCACTCCCCCCTGATGGAGGAGGCGGCCCGGGCCTTCCGGGAATATCTGGCGGACATCCCCTTCCAGACTCCCCAAATCCCCCTGGTCCACAATGTGACCGGCGGCTGGACGGAGGAGGCCGCGCTCCCTCTGCCGGAACTCCTGGCGCGCCAAATCTCCTCCCCCGTCCGCTGGGAACAGTGCGCCGCCGCCCTGATGGAAAGGACGGAGGCCCTGGAGGAGGTGGGACCCGGACGGGTGCTGGCGGGGCTGCTGCGCCGCCTCCGCCGGGATTTCCCCGTGCAGTCCCTGGATTTGTAGCAACGTCACCTCATCAACCTACTACGGAGAGACATTGGACATGGGCATCCTTGCAGGACAGAAGGCCGTGGTCACCGGGGGCACCCGGGGCATCGGACGGGCCATCGTGAAGGCGTTTTTGAAGGAGGGGGCCCAGGTGGCGCTCCTGGGAACCCGGACGGAGACCGCCCGGGAAGCCGCCCGGGAAGTGGCCCGGGAATGCCAGGTGGAGGAATCCATGGCGCTGGGCTTCGGATGCGACATCCGCAACACCCCGGAGGTCCACCAGGTCTTCGGGGAAATCCTCGCCGCCTTCGGACAACGGCTGGACATCCTGGTCAACAATGCGGGCATCACCCGGGACAAGCTGATGCCACGCCTCACCGAGGAGGACTGGGACGCCGTGCTGGACACGAACCTGAAGGGCGTCTACAACGGCATCCACGCCGCCCTCATGCCCATGCTGAAACAACGCCAGGGACGCATCGTCAACATCTCCTCCGTGGTGGGACTCCTGGGAAATCCCGGACAGGCCAACTACGCCGCCGCCAAGGCAGGCATCCTGGGACTCACCAAGGCCATGGCCCGGGAATGCGCCGGACGCAACGTCACCGTCAACGCCGTCGCCCCGGGGTTCGTGGAGACCGACATGACCCAGGTCCTCCCGGAGGCCCTGAAGGAAAAGCTCAAGACCCAGATCCCCCTGGGACGCATCGCCCGCCCCGAGGAAATCGCCGACGCCGTCCTCTTCCTGGCTTCCCCCGCCGCCGCCTACATCACCGGACAGGTCCTCTCCGTGGACGGCGGCATGGCAATGTAGAAGCCGGCGGAATCCCTCCCCGGAGGCGGTGGCTTGCAAAACCATGGGCAGGCATTATCTTACGCCGACTGACTTTTAAGGTGGGGGAGATTTTCTTTTTGTCCGAAATACCGCAGGATTGTCAATTCCTGTCCTGTTCTCCCCTTGGAAAGCAAGGATTCCGATGAGCGAGGGTCGCCGGGAGGCGGTTCCTTGTCCCATGGCGGGTTTTTTCCCTGGGGAGGCGGCGTTGTCAGTTGTCAGTCTGTTTCATCCATCCCCAACCATTTAGGAGTTTTCGTTGCATGGAAGCAGAGAACGATGTTTTTGAGAAAGTTCGCACGATCATCGTGGAGCAGCTGGGTGTGCGTGAGGACCAGGTGGTTCCCGAGGCCCGTTTCATCGAGGATCTGAATGCGGACTCCCTGGACATTGTGGAACTTGTGATGAAGTTCGAGTCCGAGTTCAGCCTTCCCACCATTCCCGACGACGTGGTGGAGAATATGCAGACCGTGGGCAAGGCTGCGGATTACATCCAGAAGGCCATGGGAGAGAAGTCCGCCGAGTTCTAGTCTCGACGGGTTGATTCTTCCCTGCGCCGCCGGCCTTCTCTTCTTCCTTCCTCTTTCCGTCTGTTTTCGGCGGGGTGCGGGGTGTGGGGAGGTCGGGGCGGCGTTGTCCGTGGGCCATCCTGCTTTCCGCCTATCCCTTTCCCGGAGCAGTGCGGGGGAGGGATGGCCCTTTCCACAATCTTGGATCGCCGGGGCGCGGGCGTCGTCGTCCCGTGGCGTCGGAATGCGGGCTGCAATGCCGGTGGCCGGGCAGAGAGGATGAGGGAGTCGTCAGCGCCTCCCGTCCTTTTTTTTCCTGGCGGTTCGCCGGAGGGATTGCGGCCTTTCCTTTGGGGTGGCGTCGTCGTCCGGCGTCTTGTCCGGGCGGTTGGATTTCTTTTCGGAATTGCGTTGGAGCGCGTTGTCAAGCGAGGAGCAAGAACCATGATGGCGGAGAACGAGCGTCGTGTTGTGGTCACTGGCCTGGGTGTGGTCTCTCCCCTGGGGAGCACCCTGAAGGAGGTGTGGGGCAACCTGCTGGAAGGCGTCAGCGGAATCCAGCTCCTGGAGGAGTATGGGGAGGACTACCGTTGCCGCGTGGGGGGGCGCGTCCAGGGGCTGGCCCTGGAGAACTATCTCTCCCCCAAGGAGCAGCAGCGCATGGATCCCTTCTGCTGGTATGCGGTGGCGGCCAGCGACCAGGCCATGGCGCAGGCCGGCCTGAAGGCGGGGGAGGGCGTGGCGCCGGAGGACATCGGCGTCATGATCTCCTCCGGCATCGGGGGGTTGCAGACCATCTCCACCCAGGACGGGCGTCTGGCGCAGTCCGGTCCCCGGCAGGTCTCCCCCATGACCATCCCCATGATGATCGGGGACATGGCCTCCGGCATGGTGGCCATCCGCCATCATCTCCAGGGACCCAATTTCGGCATCGTCTCCGCCTGCGCCAGCGGCCTCCACGCCATCGGGGAGGCCTCCTGGGTGATCCGCCGGGGGGACGCGGTGGCCATGCTGGCGGGCGGCACGGAGAACGGCATCATGTCCCTGGGCCTGGCGGCCTTCGGCTCCATGCGCGCCCTGACTTCCCGCAACCAGGACCCCAAGGGGGCGAGCCGCCCCTTTGACGCGGAGCGGGACGGATTCGTGCCGGCCTCCGGCGCCGGCGTCCTCCTGCTGGAGGAGCGGGAGCACGCCCTGGCGCGGGGAGCGGAGATCCTGGCCGAGGTGACGGGATATGGCGCCACCGGCGACGCCTATCACGTCACCGCCCCCTCCGCCGACGGCTCCGGCGCCGCCCGGGCCATCTCCATCGCCCTGCAGCGGGCCGGCTTGACCCCCGAGGACGTGGGCTATGTGAACGCCCATGGCACCAGCACCCCCATGAACGACGCCGTGGAGACCAAGGCCCTGAAGCTGGCTCTGGGAGAGCACGCCCGCCGGGTCTCCATCTCCAGCACCAAATCCATGACGGGCCACCTCCTGGGGGCCGCCGGCGGCTTCGAGTCCCTGGTGTGCGTCCAGGCGGTGAAGGAACGCATGGCGCCCGGCACCATCAATCTCCACCACCCCGATCCGGAGTGCGACCTGGACTACATGGCCAACGAATCCCGGTCTCTGCCGACGCTGCGCCACGCCTTGAAGCTGAACATGGGCTTCGGGGGCCACAATGCCGCCGTGGTCTTCTCCCGCTACGAGGGGTAGGAGGGGCGTCCATGGCAGTCTTCTCTTCCGACAATGGCGCCCGGCGCACGGTGCTGAAGGGGGTGCGCCGTCTGGTGGTGAAGGTGGGGAGCAACCTTCTCCGGGAGGCCCCGGGGGAGCGCACCGCCCAGCTTGTCGCCCGGCTTCTGGAGGTGCGGCGCCGGGGCATCGAGGTGATTCTGGTGACCTCCGGCGCCATTCCCCTGGGCATGACCATCCTGGGCTGGCACCGCCGTCCCCGGGAGCTGGCGCGGGTCCAGGGGCTCTCCGCCCTGGGACAGGGCTATTTGATGCGCTATTACGAGAACGCCTGCGAGGCCAACGGGGCCCATTGCGCCCAGCTGCTCCTCACCGCCGCCGACCTGCGGGACCGGGAGCGGAACGTCCGGGTGGCGGATTGCCTCCGCGCCCTCCTGGAAGAGGACATCCTCCCCATCGTCAACGAAAACGACTCCGTCTGCGTGGAGGAAATCAAGATCGGGGACAACGACACCCTGGCCGCCATGGTGGCCACCATGATGGGCGCCCAGCTGACCGTGCTGATGACCACCGTGGACGCCTTCCACGCCGTGGAGAGGGACGGCTCCTTCGGGGAACGCTTCAGCGTGGTGACCTCCCTGGACAAAAGCCTCCTGTCCATGGCCGGCGCCACCGACGGAAACCCGTACTCCACCGGCGGCATGATGACCAAGCTCCATGCCGCCTCCATCTGCACGGCGGGCGGGTACGCCATGGCCATCGTGGACGGACGGGACTTCGGAAACCTGGTCCGCTTCCTGGACGGGGAGGACATCGGAACCCTCTTCTGCCAGGCCGTCTCCCGGAAGACCATGGGCTCCTGGCAGCGCTTCCTGGCCTTCTTCTCCGAACCGGTGGGCGCCCTTGTGGTGGACGATGGCGCCCGGGAAGCCCTCCTGAAGGAGAACCGGAGCCTGCTTCCCGGCGGCGTGCTGGGGGTCTCCGGCGTCTTCCGCAAGGGGGAGCCGGTGCGGATTCTGGATGTCCGGCGGCAGGAGATCGGCCGGGGCGTCGCCAATTTCTCCAGCGAGGAGCTCCTGCGCATCTGCGGGGAGAAAAGCGCCCGTCTGCCGGAGCTGCTGGGGCATCCCGTGGAATCTCCCGAGGCGGTCCACAAGGACTATCTGGTGCTGAACTGACCCTCCCCCTTTCCCTCCCTCCCTCTTCCCTTTCCCCTGACTGACTTCCCCCCCCCCCCCCCCCGCACCCC
>JBJEVT010000015.1:0-65389 GCA_051884615.1 Oligosphaeraceae bacterium | reverse complement strand
GATTGCAAGCCGCACCGGAGGATTTTTTGCAATCTTTTTCCGCCTCCCCGGAAAACACGGGGGACACGGAGGGGGGACACGGAGGAAGCGGAGAGGCAGGCCCATGCGACGCATGGCCCTGCCGGACAGCCAGAACGGGCAAGCCCCCCCGAGCGACATCTTGGAAGACAACTTCCTGCCCCTCTAGAACATCTAAAACATCTAGGGAATCTAGGGAATCTAGAGCATCTAGCCCTTTGATTCCCCTGGGGAGAAAAAAGCCCCCCGGGGGATCTCCCGGGAGGCCTGGGCGGGGGGAGCCTAGGGCGGCATCTCTTAAAAACTCTTTTATTTTCCTTGAATTGCGTCTGGCACATTCCCGAAAACGGATTAACTTTATTTCGTTTTCTCCCCTGGCCTGGGTATTGTCTTCCCCGGAGGATTTGCCAGGGGGCGTCCCGGGAATCCCTCCCTGCCCCATTCTCTCCCCATCCCCCTCGCGTTTCCATGGCACTGAAGAAATGTACCGTCGGCGTCCACAAGGACTGCATCCTTCTCCAATCTGGTGATGTCCGTCTTGCGGTCACCACGAAGGTCGGCCCCCGGGTCATTGGCTGTTTCATCGGGAAGAAGAGCACCTTCAACCACTTTGCGGTGCTTCCCCCCGAGCCCATGGAGAACCTGAGCAATGGGTTCACCCTGTACGGCGGCCATCGTCTCTGGCACTCTCCCGAGGCGCTGCCCCGCACCTACGAGCCGGACAACGGTCCGGTGGAGGTGCGGGAAGAGGAAGGGCGGGTGATGTTCTCCAGCCCCACCTGCCCCCAGACGGGCATTGCCAAGTGCATTGCGGTGGAGCCCCTGGAGCACGGCATCTTCTATCTTCGCCACGACATCACCAACAACGGAATGTGGCCGGTGAGGCTTGCCGCCTGGACCCTGGCCCAGATGGCCCCCGGCGGCACCTGCATCCTGCCCATGGGCAGCAACAGCGACCGGGATCCCTTCACCCCCGACCGCACCCTGAATCTCTGGCCCTACACCGACCTGAAGGACAAGCGACTCAAGCTGGGCAACGACTTCATCATGGTGAAGCACGACGCCAAGATGGAAAACCCCATGAAGATCGGGTACAGCAACCGCTGCCAGTGGGTCGCCCACGTCAACCAGGGACAGGCCCTGGTCCAGTACTTCTCCCTGTTCCGGGACAGCGAATACCCCGACAGGGGATGCACCACCGAATGCTACACCTGCAAGGGCTTCACGGAAATGGAAGTGGTGGGCCCCCTCTGCGAAATCCAGCCCGGGGAAACCATCTCCTTCGACGAATTCTGGCAGGGATTGGACAAAATCCCCGAAATCCGCACCGAAAAACAGGCCGCCGACGCCCTCTACCCCCACCTCCTCGTGGATCCCGCGGACTACGATGCGGAAGACGAGGACGAATGTGGATGGGACGACGGCGGATGCGGTTGCGGCTGCGAGGATGACGACTGCGACTGCGACTGCGACTGCGACTGCGAGGACGAGGAGGAGGAGCCCCCCGCCCCCAGGAAGGCCGCCAAGGCGACCAGGAAGTCCACCAAGAAGGCCGCCAAGAAGAAGTCCTCCCGGTGAGTGCTCCCGCTTCCGAGTCCTTTCCCGGCGCCGCCGCCGGAGGGCCCTGCCGGGAGGATTCCCTTCCGTGGCTTCTGGTGGCGGACGCCCATGTGACGGAGGGCTCCCCCTCCCTTTCCCGGTTCCAGGCCATGCTGTCGACCCTGGAGCAGTGGGAGTGTCCCCTGGTGTTTCTCGGGGACATCATGGAGCTGTGGATTGGGCTGCCCGGTTTTCAGACTCCGGCCCAGGCCGCCTTTCTGGCCTGGTGCGAGAAAGAGAGCCGTCGGCGCCGGCTCCTGTTCCTGGAAGGGAACCACGAATTTTTCGTCGTCTCGGAGCACGGGGCCTCCTTTTCCGGCGCCGGGGGCGATTTTCTCCGGGAGGACGGGGTGTATCTGACCCACGGGGACCAGATTGCCGCCACCCCCTCCCACCTTTGGTTCCGGCGCTGGAGCAAGGGGCGCCTCGCCCGTCTGCTTCTGCGTTTCCTTCCCTTTTCCCGGAGCATCGTCCGGCTCATCAAGAGCCAGCTGGAGAAGCGGGGCCGGAAGCGTTCCCGCTTCTTTCCCTCCCAGGCCATCGTCGCCTGGGGCGGGACCGCGAAGGAGGGGGAGACCGTTCCTCCCCGGGCGTTGCTCATGGGGCATTTCCACCGCCCCTTCCAGCACCGCTTCCCCGACGGCACTCTTCTCGCCGCCCTCCCCGCCTGGAAAGACCATGGGGACGTGGCCCTCTACTTTCCGCGACAGAACCGCCTCCTCTTCCGAAACTGGCGGGACCTGTCGCCTCACCTCCCAAAGCCTGACGGCAAATCCCAACCAACCCCAACCCCAAAGAGCAAGTATGGTCAAGAACACTCTGCGCCCTGATTTCAACAAGCTCGCCAAGACGGCGCGCTCCTTCCAGCAGGCCGACAAGAAGGTCCTGGGTCCCACCACCACCATCGCCATCACCCCCGTCGCCGACGGCCGCGTGGGCGCCCACGAGGACAACGTGGAGCGCACCTGGCGCATGGCGGAGAAGGTCTACGACCTGATCGCCGACAACGTCCGTCTGCCCGACGGCACCCCCGTCCGGGTCGTGGTGGCTCCCGAGATCGTCTACGGCGCCCGCACCGCCGCCCGCGCCCAGGAATACTACGCCTCCCAGGGCGTCTCCGCCAACATCTGGGTGGGCCGCTCCTGGAGCTATGTGGACGAGCTGGTGGGCGCCGGCATGGGCATCGGCTCCTCCGAGTGGCAGCAGTGCGCCTACGGCCTCAACCAGACGGACCGCCCCGGCGCCGTGTGGCTCAAGGCGTTCTGCGCCTGCATGGACGAGCGTCGCCGCCCCATCTTCTGCGTGTACTCCCCGGATCTGGAGGATGAGGAAGGCCCGCTGAACGAGTATGTCTCCACCCGTCTGCTCCGGTTCGCCCGGGCGGCGGCGGCGGTGGGCTACATGCGCGGCAAGAACTACCTCTCCGTGGGCGGCGTGGCCATGGGCATCATCGGCAGCGATGTCCGCCGCAATCTCTTCTCCCAGTATCTGGGCATGGGCGTGGTCTCCGTGGACCAGTGCCTCCTGAACGGCCGCATCGACGCCAACTGCTACGAC
This sequence comes from Oligosphaeraceae bacterium, assembly GCA_051884615.1. Classification (GTDB taxonomy): domain Bacteria; phylum Verrucomicrobiota; class Lentisphaeria; order Oligosphaerales; family Oligosphaeraceae; genus UBA1724. The sequence goes on along the minus strand of JBJEVT010000015.1, from coordinate 62,215 downwards.
CACGACGAGCTGGCGCGGGCCATGAAGTGGTTCCAGCAGTTCAAGAAGACCTGGCTGAACAAGCCGGAGGCCCGCCGCTTCGGGCTGGACAACGACGCCCTGGTGGAGAAGTGCCTGAAGATGACCATCATCTGCCGGGATCTGCTCCACGGCAATCCCCGCCTGTGCGACCCCAAGGTGGCGGCCAAGCAGGGCTTCGAGGCCAACGTGGAGTTCGCCCAGGGCGTCAACGCCATCGTGGGCGGTTCCCAGGGCCAGCGCCAGTGGACCGACTTCAACCCCAACTTCGACGTCACCGAGAGCCTGATCAACTCCTCCTGGGACTGGAACGGCTTCCACGCCCCCACCCCCTGGGCCACGGAGAATGACTCCAAGAACGGCATCGGCATGCTCTTCGGCAACCTGGTCACCGGCGGCGCGCCCCAGCTCTTCGCCGACATCCGCACCAACTGGACCTGCAACTCCATCAAGAAGGCCACCGGCGTGGATGTCTCCAAGATCTGCCCCAACGGCATCATCGACAAGCGCAACTCCGGCGCCGCCGCCCTGGAATTCGGCGTGGACCTCTGGAAGCTGGCCAAGACCACCCCGGCCAAGACCTCCATCCAGGAACTGTGGAAGATGTACAACGGCAGCAAGAAGCTCCAGGACGCCCTCCTGAAGGCCATCCTCCAGAGCACCAACTACATGAACGCCGCCCTCACCTACTTCCCCGGCGACGGCCTCTCCAGCCAGTTCACCACCCCCGGCGGGCTGCCCATGACCTCCTACCGCATGAACTGCGTGGACAACATGCTCACCTTCTCCATCGTGGAAGGCGAATCCGTCCAGCTGCCCAAGAAGGTGGAGGAGCACATCAAGAAGGTCACCGACCCCACCTGGCCCCAGACCTTCTGGACTCCCCGCGGCATGTCCTCCTTCGAGTACATGAACAGCATCGGCCCCAACCACGACGCCAGCTCCTACGGCTTCATCGGCGCCGACCTGGTCACCCTGGCGGCCATGCTGCGCATCCCCGTGGACATGTGCAACGTGCCCAAGGAAGACATCTTCCGTCCCACCCTCTGGCAGCGTCTGGGCAACGACGACTTCCGCGCCTGCCAGTATCTGGGCCCGATGTATCTCTAGGAGTCCCGCGCCGGGAGGCGTTTTCTCCGCTCTTCGCCCCGCCTCCTCCCCGTCGCCCCCGGGCCGCGGGGAGGGGGAGGGAGGGATGCGGGAGCGCCTCCCCGCTTTCCGGCCCCTCGCACCCGCCGTCCTTTCCCTTTTTCCGGGAGATCGCGGTGTGGCAGGGGCTTTTTCCGTATTGTCCCCTGATTTTTCCCCGACCCGCCACTCCCTATGGACTTCCAACCCTACATTCGCCGATACGAGCAAGAACTTCTGGAGCGCGTGATCCCCTTCTGGGAAGAGCACGCCGTGGACAAGGAGTACGGTGGATATTTCACCTTTCTTGACCGGGATGGCTCCCTCTACGACACGGAGAAATACATGTGGATGCAGTGGCGCATCGTCTACATGTTCGCCACCCTTGCCATGACCCCCTATCGCCAGGAACGCTGGCTGGACATCGCCCGGCAGGGCTACCAGTTCCTCACCACCCACGGGAAGTCCCCCGACGGGACCTACTACTTTGCCCTGAACCGCCGGGGCGAGCCCACCATGGCCCCCTCCAACATCTTCTCCGAGTGCTTCGCCGCCATGGGCGCGGCCGCCCTCTTCCAGGCCACGGGCGAGGAGGAGTACCGCCAGGAGGCCAGGAGCGCCATGGACAAATACATCGCCCGGATGGCGAATCCAAAGGGACGCTGGGAGAAGGCCATGCCCGCCAAACCCCACCGTCTCTCCCACGGCCACTTCATGATGCTGGCCAATCTGGGCGTGGTCATGGGGGATGCCCTGGGCACCTCCGAATATGACGCCCAGTGCGACCAGGCCATCCACACGGTGCTGGAGAAATTCTGGAAGGAGGACCGCCAGATGCTCTTCGAGAACGTGAATCCCGATGGCACCCTGGATCTGGACTCCTGCGAGGGGCGTTTCCTGAATCCGGGCCACGGTCTGGAGTCCATGTGGTTCGTGATGAACTACGCCGAGCGCCGGAACGACCAGGCCATGATCCAGAAGGCCGCCCATATCGTGAAGGCTCTCCTCGCCCTGGGCACCGACCCCCAATACGGCGGGCTCTACTACTTCATGGACGCCCTGGGCAAACCCCATCTGGAACTCCAGTGGGACATGAAGCTCTGGTGGCCCCACAACGAGGCGATCCTCGCCACCCTCTTCGCCTACCGCCTCACCCGGGAACCGCATTTCCTGGACAAGTTCCTGGAGATGGACCAGTGGGCCTGGAGCCATTTCCGGGATCCGGAGTATCCGGAATGGTTCGCCTATCTGAACCGCCGGGGCGAGCCCACCCACACCCTGAAGGGCGGCAAATGGAAGACCATGTTCCATCTGCCCCGCTGTCTGCTGGTTGCCATCCAGCAGATGAAGAAGATGTAGGCCCCCCTGGCTCCCTCGCGGAGGGACGAGACGGAGAAAAGCCGCCGCCCGGCAGCCACGCTCCCCTCTCCCCCCGCTTTTTTCTTTCCCCCCCCCCCTCGCCTATGCCACGGGGCTAGGAGCCCAGAAGACGCCGCATCAGGTTGCTCAAGGCGCCCGGGGGAAGGAAGAGAAGGAGGGCGGCCACCGCCGTGAGAATCTCCACGCTCTTCCGGAACGCCTGGTTGGAGAGGCGTTTGCTCAGGAGCATGCCCAGGAGGGTTCCCAGCAGCAGGGCGGGGAGCAGTTTGAGATTCAGCAGAAGGCTCTCCCGGGTGATCATGTTCCGCTGCACCATGAGAGGCACCTTGACCCAGTTCATCACCAGGAAGAACCAGGCGTTGGTGGCGATGAACTCCTCCTTGGGCAGCCCCATGGCAAGAAGATAGATCAGAGCCACGGGGCCGGCGGCGTTCGCCAGGGTGGTGGTGACGCCCGCCAGCAAGCCGAAGAAGAGCGCGATGCCCCAGAGCCCCGCCTGGCTTCCCTGGGCCTTGCTCACCAGAAGCGGCAGGGCGCTCTTCCACTGGTTCAGCAGAAACAGCACCAGGATGGTCACCGCCGCCACATAGCGGATCACGGTGTCGTCCATCCAGGAGAAGCCCAGCAGCCAATATCCCAGAAGGATGCCCAGAATGGAGATGGGCAGGAGGCGCAGGAGGAGCTTCACGTTGCAGCTGCGCTTGAAATGGAGGGCGCCCACCGCATCCCCCGCCACCAGCATGGGCAGCAAAGCGCCGGTGGCTGTCCGGGCGGGGAGGACTCCCGCCAGCAGGGGGACAGCCAGGGAGCCAAGACCGGGAATGCCGCATTTCGCCATTCCCACCACAATACCGCAGAGGCCGGCCATGATCCAGCCGCCCAAAGAAAGGTCGTACATACAGACAAAGAGACAAAGAGGAGAAAAGAACAACTGCAGAGGGGGAGGAGGAGGCTGGATGCCTCCGGGCCAGGGGCGCCGAAAATCCCCTCCCCCCCATAAATAAAGTCAGCCGGGGATGGCGTCTGCCATGCCCCGGCCTTCGCTGGGCGGACCTCCTCCCCCCGGAGGGCCGGGAAGGGGAGCGTCACGCACTCGGGAATGTGGATGCCAGCCGCTTTAGAAGGCGGTCACATTCACGCTGGGAAATTCCTTGTATCCGGACTCGGTCATCAGAGCGCACTGGGTGATGGCGGCATTGCTGCCCAGGCACCAGTATTCCGCGGTCTTTTCCGGGCTGACGGACTCGGCATGGCCATCCCAGAACGCCATGTTGCACATGTTGGAGTGGTGGGCGGAGAGGGTGTAGAAGTCGGGGTTGTAGGTGTAGTCGCGGGGACCGACCTGAGAGGCGCCCAGGTTGGAGGCCGTCCTGTTGGTGGTCTGCACGGAGCACCCCAGGAGCCAGCGCTGGGCGGCGGGCACCTTGCCGGAGTCGGGGTGCAGACCGATGCCGCCATTGTTCAGGAGAGCATGAATCTTGGGCTCGATGCTGCCCCAGGTGCAGTCGCTTTCGCTGTATCCGGACGTGAGATTTCGGCAAGTGGGCATGCCATAGGCGGTCTTGACGTGGCCCATCAAGTCGGTCTGCGGCTTCTCGCCCCGGAGGACGGTGCAGTGCTCCACGCCGGCCGGCCAGTATCCCAGGCCCAGGCCTCCGTTGGCGGCGTTGCCGTTTTCGCGCTCGGCCACATAGGGTCTTCCATCGGAATAGGCGGCGGGATAGAACCAGTACGAGCCGTACTGGGAGCCGGGGACGGTCACCAGGTAGCCGTCATAGTCGTCGGCGTAGAGGAGCAGGCCCAGGATGCACTGCTTCTGGTTGTTGACGCAGGAGATGGCGCGCGCCTTCGCCCGGGCCTTGGAGAGGGCGGGCAGGAGCATGGCGGCCAGAATGGCGATGATGGCGATGACAACCAGCAATTCGATGAGGGTGAAGGATTTTTTCATGTTCTCTAGACCTGGCGTGTAGGGGAGTCGCAACGATAGAAAAGCCCATTTTTCACCGTATCCTGGGCCGGCGGCCCAGTGCGGCGAGATTCCACGGCGAAAGTATAGAAAAAAAAACACGGGAATTTCAAGTCCCCCCATAAAAAATTGCCTTTTTCACCTTTGGGGATCGGGCGGTTCGTCCAGCCTCTTCAGAATCAGGTCGGCGGTCTGGTCCAGGGCGTCCCGCAGCTCCCCCAGGAGGCAGTTTTCCTCTCCCGGATAGCATTGGGAGACGCCATAGACCATCCATGCCCGCTCCATGCAGGCATGAAGAGGCCGGGGCATCCTCCGCATCATCTCCGACACATTGACCTCCGGCGCGGCCAGGGAAAGGAGCCGTTGGTCGTATTCCCGGGCAAGGAAAGCCTGGACCCGCGCCACATGGCGGGGCTGGCACTTGCGGGAGATGCCGGCCTCCCATTTCCGCACCGTGGACCAATGGATCCGCAGCACCTCCCCCAGCAGCTGCAGGCTGACGCCCAGACGAATGCGATGCTCCCGGAAGCGCCGGCGCAGAGACGGGGTGAAGACCCCCCGGAAGGCTTCCTCCTTCTCCTCTTTCCCGGAGGCGGGAATTTCCCTGGTGTCCATGGTCAGTCCTCCTTCTCCCGGGGTTGCGAGGCGTTTTTCCGGATGCGTTCCGCGGAGCGACGCAGGGCCTCGTTCAGACGGGAGACCATGGCCGACTCCAAGGCGGGGTTTCCCTCGCAGATCCGGTAGAGTCCGGAGATGCGCTCCATGCACTCCAGCAGGGGAAGGGCCTGGTTCCGTTTCTCCTCGTTCCGGGAGCGGGGGATGGAAGACATCGTCTGGATGGCGTCGTCCAGTTCTCCGGCGAGGAAGCGGGAGAGTTTTCTGGCGTGGAAGGGGCGGCAGAAGCCCACGGTGCCATCCTCCCACTTCCGCAGGGTGGACCAATTCACCCCCATGGTCTCCCCCAGCTGCTGCATGCTGAGCCCCAGGGCTTTTCTCCGGTTCCTCATTCTCCGGCGCACCCCCGGGGTGAAGACCCCCTGGAATCCCTGAAGACCGTCCTCTTGCTTTCCGTCCATGCTTCTTCTCCTTGCGCGGTTCACGCCTGGCGGCGGGGCGGTCCCAAACTCCGGCGGGCGCCCCGCCCCTTCCCGATTTTCCCGGAACTCCCGGGCGACGGCAAAGAATATACCGAGCCGCCGACAGGACCCTGTTTTTCCTTCCCCAAAGTGGCAAACTGCACATCTTCGCGTCAACTTTTCCACCGTGCCGCCACACATTCCCCAGGGAAAATCCGAAGAATCAACGAGAGAACAATCTGTGGTATATTCTAGACCTCGTTCCGCTTCCGGGAAAGCGGGCGCCCGCCCCTCCTTCCCCGCCAGCTCCCCAGAGAGCGACACCGCCCCGCCTTTTCCCCCAACCCACCTCCCCAAGAAGACCACCAGCCCCATGAGAAACACCCTCCTCCTCTTCTCCGCATTCCTGGCCATCTTCGCCCTTGCCTCCTGCGGCAAAAAGACCCCCGCCTCCAAAAATCCCGCCGCCAACCAGGCCCTGTGCTCCTACGAGGAAGCCCTGGTCCAGCTGCTCGACGGCGACTTCACTCTGGTGGTGGGACTGGACGCCTCCTTCCCTCCCTACGGATTCCGTGACGAAGCCACCGGAGAACTGGTGGGCTTCGACCTGGACCTGGCCAAGGAAGTGGCCCGCCGCCGCGGCTGGAAAATCAAGCTCCTCGCCATCGACTGGGACGCCAAGGACGCCGAGCTGAACAGCGGCTCCATCAACTGCATCTGGAACGGCTTCACCATCAATGGCCGGGAAGAATACTACACCTGGAGCGAACCCTATGTGGACAGCTCCCAGGTCATCCTGGTGCGGAAGGACTCCCCCATCCAGACCAAGGCGGATCTCGCCGGCACCATCGTGGAGGCACAGGCGGATTCCTCCGGCCTGAAGGCCCTCCAGAGCGACGAGTGCGCGGAACTCCGCAACTCCCTGAAGACCATCCTCGAGGTGCCCACCTTCAACCAGGCCTACATGGAACTGCAGGCCGGCGCCTGCGACGCCGTGGTCATCGACTACAGCGTCGCCGTCCGCCTCATGAAGGGCAACGACGTGGCACGGATGCTGGACGAGAATCTCACCACGGAGCAGTACGGCATCGGCTTCAAGCTGGGCAACACCGCCATCCGGGACCTGGTGCAGGAGACCCTGGACGAGATGCACCAGGACGGCACCTTCACCTCCATCTCCCGCAAGTGGTTTGACGGCGAGGACGTGACCATCCAGAAGAAGTAGTCCGCTCCCCCGCCTCCCGCGCCCCGCCCGGCCCGTCCCCCCCCCTGCGTTTCCGGGGGGGCGGGTCCTCTCTCTCCTTCCTCTCCAACCCCCGCCGCCTGTGCCTGCATTCCTCACCGAACTGCTAGAGGTGTTCACCGCCCCTCAATTCCGGTACACCCTGACTCTTCTCTTCAAGAGCTTCGGGACCACGGTGGCCATCTTTTTCCTGACCCTGCTCTACGCCCTGCCCCTGGGCCTGCTGATCTGCCTGTTCCGCATGAGCCGGTTCTCGCCGCTGGCCTGGCTGACCCGCGCCTACATCTCCGTGATGCGGGGCACGCCGCTGATGCTCCAGCTCCTGGTCATCTTCTACGGCCCCTACTATCTCCTGGGATTCAACCTCTCCAACAGCTATCGCTTCCCCGCCGTCATCATCGCCTTCTCCCTGAACTACGCCGCCTATTTCGCGGAAATCTTCCGGGGAGGCTTCCTCTCCATTCCCCAGGGACAATATGAAGCGGCGCAGGTCCTGGGGTATTCCTGGGTGCAGACCCTGAACAAGATCATCCTGCCCCAGGTTGCCAAGCGCACTTTGCCCCCGGTGACCAACGAGGTCATCACCCTCACCAAGGACACCTCCCTGGCCTTCGCCCTGGCCTGCGCCGAAATGTTCACCCAGGCCAAGCAGCTCTCCAGCGCCCAGGCATCCATGACCCCCTATCTGGTGGCCGGCGTCTTCTATTATGTCTTCAACTTCCTGGTGGCCGCCTTCATGGAATACCTGGAACGCCGCATGAACTACTACCGCTAGCGAGGAAGGAGAAACCCACAATGACGGAAAACCAGGAAAAGCCCATCGTCTTCCAGGTGCAGCATCTCCAGAAGAGCTTCGGCAACGTAAAGGTGCTCAGGGACATCTCCCTGACCGTCCGCTCCGGCCAGGTGGTCTCCATCATCGGCCCCTCCGGCAGCGGAAAATCCACCTTCCTCCGCTGCGCCACGCTCCTGGAGACCATGGACCACGGCACCATGCGCTACCTGGACGACGTGGTCTGCCAGGAGACCCCCAAGGGCTCCCTCTACGCCTCCCACGCCGCCCTGCGGAAAATCCGCTCCCGCTTCGGCCTGGTCTTCCAGAACTTCAACCTCTTCCCCCACTTCAACGTGTTGCAGAACATCACCGACGCCCCCATCTCCGTCCAGAAGCGCCCTCCCCAGGTCGTCACCGGGGAAGCGGAGGTGCTCCTGCAGCGCATGGGGCTGCAGGGGAAGGAGAAGGCGTATCCCTGCGAACTTTCCGGCGGCCAGCAGCAGCGGGTCTCCATCGCCCGCGCCCTCATCGGACATCCCGCCATCCTCTTCTTCGACGAACCCACCAGCGCCCTGGACCCGGAACTCACGGGAGAAATCCTGAAGGTCATCCGGGACCTGGCATCCCAGATGATGACCATGGTCATCGTGACCCACGAAATCAGCTTCGCCCGCATGGTCTCCGACCACGTCGTCTTCATGGCGGACGGCGTCATCGTGGAGCAGGGTCCCCCCGAACAGGTCATCGGCAACCCCACCCAGCTTCGCACCCAGGCTTTCCTGCAAAAACTCCACGACGGACATTGATTTTCCCTGTCCTCCCCCCTCTAGCACACCCCCCATGAAATCCCTCCTGCTCTCCCTCGCCCTCCTCCTGTGCCTCGCCCCCGCCGCCTTCTCCCAGGAGGCCACCAAATCCCCCACCATCCTCCCCCAGGAGGACGGCACCGTCCTCATCGCCCAGTGCACCATCCGGGAAGCCATGGAGAATGCGCTGCGGCGCCAGCGGGTTCTCACCCTCCAGCTGCAGGAAGCGGCGGCGTCCCTGGAGGGGATTGCCGCGGAGAAGCGGGATGCCCAGGTGGCCGAGGTGACCCGTCTCCAGAACGAGTTGAATGTGCACAACCGCCTGCTGGCCCTCGCCCTGGCCCAGGACGGGCAGCCCGTGTATCTGCTGGACGGGGAGAAGAATCTGATCTACCAGCGTCTGGGCACCCCGGAGGAGGCTTTCCTGCGCCTGGTGGCGCGGCAGGGTCTGCTGGAGAAAGCCATCCGGGAAGCGGGGGACGACGCGGAGAAGCTGGCCCGTCTGAACACCCAGCTTTCCCTGCTCCGGCGGGTGCTCTCCCAGTTCTTCGGCATCGACCCCCAGCGCCGGTACTCCTTCAATGCGGAGAACGGGATTCTCTACCGCCGCAGCACTCCCCAGGAGGCGAAGGAACTCCAGCAGAAGCTCAAGGAGCGCATGGGCAAATAGCCCCCCTCTCTCCCGTCCCTTTTCCCCCACCAACTCCCCCCCCATTCCCCCACACCATGACACTTTCCCCGAGCAAAGGATTCAACGGCAAGCAGATGCTCATCTGGGTGGCAGCCCTGGCCCTGGGCGGCATCCTGGGCGCCCTCAACGTCTCCTGGATCACCGCCGTCTGCGACATCGTCGCCGCCATCTTCACCCGGCTCTTCAAACTGCTGGCGGTGCCCACCATCGCCCTGGCTGTCACCACCACCCTGGCAACCCTGGGAGCCCACCGGAAGACCACCAAAATCTTCCTGCGCACCCTCGCCTACACCCTCCTGACCACCTTCGCCTCCGCCCTGGTGGGCCTCCTCCTCTTCCGGCTCGTCGCCCCCGGAAACCTGGAGGAAAGCGCCATCCTGGAGGGCACCTCCAACGTCTCCCTCCAGCTCCAGAACCTCCACTACAGCGACCACCTCCTCTCCGTGGTGCCCGACAACTTCGTGGGCTCCCTCCTCAACGGCAACGTGCTCAGCGTCATCCTCCTGGCTGCCGCCGTGGGTCTCACCCTGGCCATTCGCCGGGAGTCCCCCCAGGTCCAGGCGCTGACCCAGGTGATTCTGGGCATGCAGGATGTGCTCTTCACCCTGATCCGCGGCCTGGTGTGGATTCTGCCCCTGGGCATCGTGGCTTTCGCCAGCCAGTTCGCCGGCCAGTTCGGCACCTGGGTCTCCGGCGCCCTGGGCAAATACGTCCTGGTGGTGCTGGCGGGGAATCTCATCCAGTTCTTCCTGGTGCTGCCCTGCTTCCTGCTGCTCCATAGGCTGAATCCCCTGTCGGTCTTCCGCGCCATGCTTCCCGCCGTGCTCATGGCCTTCTTCACCAAGAGCTCCGCCGCCACCCTGCCCGTCACCGTGGCCTCCGCCGAGAACAACCTGAAGGCCCGCCCCGAAGTGGCGCGCTTCATCCTGCCCCTCTGCTGCACCATCAACATGAACGGATGCGCCGCCTTCATCCTGGTGACCTCCCTCTTCGTCATGCAAAACAGCGGCATCGTCCTCACCGCCCCCCTCATGGCGCTGTGGGTCGTCATCTCCGTCTTCTCCGCCGTCGGCAACGCCGGAGTCCCCATGGGATGCTACTTCCTGACCCTCGCCCTCATGGCGGGCCTGGGCGCCCCCCTGGGCATCATGGGACTCATCCTCCCCATCTTCTCCGTCATCGACATGGTGGAGACCGGGGAAAACGTCTGGTCCGACTGCTGCATCTGCGCCATCGTGGACAAGGCCGTGGGCAAGGAGACGGAAGCCTAGCTCCCCTCCCCCCCTCCCGCGCCTCCCCCCCCGCTCGCGCCCTATCCTACCCCATCCCCGCCCCCAGCCTTCCATGAAAAAGCACGCCTTGCGCTTCCGCCAGGTCCACCTGGATTTCCACACCTCCGGTCAAATCCCCGCCATCGGGGCACGCTTCCAAAAGGAGGAGTGGCAGAAAACCCTCCAGGACGCCCATGTGGACTCCATCACCCTCTTCGCCAAGTGCCACCACGGATGGCACTACAACAACACCCAGGTGGGACACCGCCATCCGGGACTCTCCTTCGATCTCCTCCGGGCACAGTTCGACGCCTGCAAGGAAATCAACGTGAACGCCCCCATCTATCTCTCCGCGGGACTGGACGACGCCATGCTCGCGGAACACCCGGACTGGCTCGCCGTCCACGTGGACCTGAAGACCATGACCCCCGTGGCCCAAAGCAATCTGGACCCCGGATTCCACAAGGCATGCTTCAACTCCCCCTATGTGGAGCATCTCTGCCGGGAAATCCAGGAGGTGCTGCGCCAGTTCCCCAACTGCGACGGCATCTTCCTGGACATCATCCACCAGGCCCCCTGCGCCTGCGAACACTGCATGAAACGCCTCCGGGAAAAGGGCCTGGATCCCCATAACCCCGACCATCTCCTCCAAATCGCCCAGGAGGGGCTGGAACGCTACTACCGCCTCACCACCGCCGCCGTCAAGGAGATGGACCCCGACATGCCCATCTTCCACAACTCCGGCCATGTGACCCCCGGAAAGCGGCAGGTCCTGGAGGACTACTTCTCCCACCTGGAGCTGGAATCCCTGCCCACCGGCGGCTGGGGCTACGACCACTTCGCCCTCTCCGCCAAATATGTCCACAATCTCCCCTTCGACTATCTGGGCATGACCGGAAAGTTCCATACCTCCTGGGGAGAATTCGGCGGCTACAAGCATCCCAACGCCCTGCGCTACGAGTGCGCCGCCATGCTGGCCTTCGGGGCGAAATGCAGCATCGGCGACCAGCTCCATCCCTGCGGAAAGCTGGACGACTCCACCTACCGCCTCATCGGGCGCGCCTACCAGGAAGTGGAGCGGAAGGAACCCTGGTGCAACCATGTCCACAACGTGGCGGAAATGGCCATCCTGGCAAAGGCCGCCGTGGAAGGCAGCGCCGACCGGGAAATCCACGGCGACATCGGCGCGGGACGCGTCCTCCTGGAGGGACACTTCCTCTTCGACATCATCGACACGGAGGCCGATTTCCAGAAATACCGCCTCCTGATCCTCCCCGATGACATCGCCATCCCCGCCCCCCTCCGGCAACGCCTCCAGGAATACCTGGACAAGGGAGGACGCCTCCTCCTCGCCGGCACCAGCGGCCTGGACGCCAAGGGACAGCCCCTCTTCGACATGGGCGCCACCTTCCAGGGCGAAAGCCCCTACAAGGTGGACTACATGCTCCCCGAACCGGAACTCCAGGGAGACGACGTGGACTCCCCCATGGTGATGTATTTCCCCAGCCAGCGCCTCCTCCCCACCACCGGAAAGAGCCTGGGGCGGATCTACGATCCCTATTTCAACCGGACGGACCACGACCACTTCTGCTCCCACCAGCACACCCCCTACCAGCCCGACCCCAGCGGATTCGCCGCCGGCGTCGCCACCAGCCAGATCACCTACCTGGCCCACCCCGCCTTCACCATCTACAAGGGATGGGGGTGCGTCCCCTTCGCCCAGTATCTCCGGAAGGTGGTCCGCCTGGCCCTGGGCGGCACTCCCCGCCTCCTCTGCAACCTGCCCTCCACCGGACGGGTGAATGTCATGGACCAGCCGGAGCAGAACCGGACCATCATCCATCTGCTCTACGTCAACGTGATCCCCCGGGGCGGAGACAAGACCATCCGGGACGTGGGCCTCTGGGGCAACGGCATCGTCATCGAGGAGCTGATGCCCCTCCGGGGCACCCAGGTCTCCTTCCTGCCGGACAAGCCCGTGAAGAGCATCACCCTGGAACCCCAGGGCGCCCCCCTCCCCTTCCAGACGGCCCAGGACGGACGAATCTCCTTCACCGTGGACGAGTTCACCTGCCACCAGATGGTGGTGCTCCACTACGACGCCTAAAGGAACGTTCCCATGGAGCTCCTCTTCGTCTGCCATGGGAACATCTGCCGGAGTCCCATGGCGGAGTTCGTCATGAAGGAACTGGCGCGGCAGGCCGGAAGAACCGACCTCCACATCCGGTCTGCCGCCCTCCATACCGACGAGCTGGGAAGCGACATCCATCCGGGAACCCGGCGGATTCTCCAGGAAAACCACATCCCCTTCTCCCCGCGAAGGGCCTGGCTCCTCACTCCCCAGGAGGCGCAGCGCTATCACCTCCTCCTGGGGATGGACCGGGCGAACCGCAGAGACCTGCAACGGCTCCTGCCCCCCGACCTCCATTCCCGCATCCATCTCCTCCTGGATTGGGCGCCTCACCCGCGGGATATTGCGGATCCCTGGTACACCGACAACTTCCAGCAAACCTACCGGGATGTCCTGGAAGGCTGCCAGACCCTTCTGGAAGCCCTGGACAACGGAACGCCGTCCCCCTGACCCGGAGGCGCCGCACCCCTCTCCGGGAACGGTCTTGTCCGCGCGCCCCGGGAAACTTTATTTTCGCGCCGACCTTCGGGAATTGGATTCAGGAATGGGAAATCCTTTCCCCCTTTCTCCCCGGGCGGCTGGCATTTCGCCCCTGGGCACGCCATCTGCGGCAGGGGGAGACGCCTCAAGTTCCCCGGAGCCCCGAAAGGCAGATGAATATTTTGCGAGGGACGGGCGGCGGACTTTTCCCCGCACCCGCTTTTCCTCTCTTCTACGGCATCCAGACGCGGTTGGGGTGTCGTCCCAGGCGGCAGAGCAGCTCATAGGGGATGGTGTCCACCATGGCCGCCAGTTCATCGGCCTGGATGGCTTCGCCGCCCTGCTGTCCCAGAAGAGTCACGCCGTCATCCACGGCGGCGTCGGGGATTTCGGTCACATCGGCCATCAGCATCCCCATGCAGACACGTCCCCGGATGGGGGCGCGTCTGCCCCGGATCAGGACGGAGGCGCGGTTGCCCAGCCCCCTGGGGTATCCGTCGGCGTAGCCCACGGGGACCACGGCGATGCGCCGCGGCGCATTTTCCACCCGGTAGATTCCCCCATAGGAGATTTCGGCGCCCACGGGGATTTCCTTCAGGGAGATCACATGGCTGGTGAACTCCATGACGGGGTCGAAACGCATCTGGGGCGTGCGGGGATCGCTGCCATATCCGTAGAGCGTGAATCCCGGGCGCACGATGGGATATTCCATGCCCACGCCTGCCAACATTCCCGGGGTGGCGCTCAAGTGCCGTTCCCGGGCTTCGGGAGGCAGGCAGGCGCATCCCTCCTGGAAAGCCTTGGTCTGGCGGGCGGTGTAGTCCTTTTCCGGGCAATCGGCGCTGGCCAGATGGGAGAAGGCGCCGGCGAGGCGCACGCCAGGCAGCCGCTGGATTTGACGGACAACCTCCGGACATTCCCAGGGGAAGAAGCCCAGGCGGCTCATGCCCGTGTCAATCTTCAAATGGAGATCCACCTGCTTCCCCAGGGCGGCGGCGCATCGGGAAAGCTCCTGGATTTCCGGAAGATTCCAGGCGGCGACAGCCACGTTCTCCAGGCAGGCCAGCTCCCGACATTCCTCCTGGTCCAGAGCGCCCCCCAGGAGAATCAGGCGGGTCCTCACCCCGTTGTCCCGCAGGAGCCGGGCCTCCTCCACGGTGAAGACGCAGAGATAGGGGCTCTTCTCCTCCTCCAGGGCGCGGGCGCAGGGCAGGATTCCGTGGCCATAGGCGTCTGCCTTGATGACCGGCGCCAGGGAATGGCCGGGGAAATTCTCCGCCATGCGGCGATAATTCGCCTTCAGTCTATCCAGATGAATCAATATGGAGGAGGGATACATGATGGCATCCTGTCCGGGAGGGCGGGGAGCCCTTCGCCGGGGGCAGGTTCACGAAAAGAGAAGCGGAAGGAATGAAGGGGAGAGCGCCGGGAGGAAGGCGGGTGGATTACTATAGCCCCGCGCCTCTCCCCCCTCCTCTCCCGGGGAACGGGAAATGAGGGAATCCCGCCCGGGACGGAAGATGTTTTCTCACTGCAGGAAGCGGGGGTCCACATCCACCTCCACGGGGACCTTCCGGCGCTGGGCGGGGGAAAGGGCGGCCATCCCCTTGCGGCAGGCGTCCACAATGCCCCGGACATTCTCGCCCCGGAGAAGGATCTGGTAGCGGAATTTGCCGGAGAGACGCGCCAGAGGAGCCGCCATGGGCCCCAGGCAATGGGTGTTCCGGGGCAGCAGGGGATTCAGGAGAGAGGCGAACTGCTCCGCCGCCTGGGAGGCGACGGCATCCTGCTCGTGCCGGAATTGCAGCAGGACCAGATGGGCGTAGGGCGGGAAGGCCATGGCATGGCGCCCCGGCAATTCCTCGGCGGCGAAGGCCGCGTAGTCGTGGCGTTGCGCCGAGGCGATGGCGTAGTTGTCGGGGGTGCAGGTTTGCACCACCACCCGTCCGGGTTCCGCGCCCCGTCCGGCACGCCCCGCCACCTGGGTGATCAAGGCGAAGGTGCGTTCCGCGGAGCGGAAATCCGGGAGATTGAGGCCGATGTCCGCCTGGATGATGCCCACCAGGGTCACATCGGGGAAATCCAGTCCCTTGGCGATCATCTGGGTGCCGATGAGGATGTCGATGCGGTGCCCCCGGAACGCCTCCAGCACCTTGCGGTAGGAGTCCGCATTGGTCATGGTGTCGGAATCCATGCGCGCCACCATGGCGTGGGGGAAGATGGCGCGGGTGACCGCCTCCACCCGCTCCGTCCCGTATCCCCCCATCCGGATTTCGGGATTGCCGCAATCCGGGCAGCGGGAGGGGGCGTCCAGCGTGGTGTCGCAATGGTGGCACATCAGCTTGTTCTGCTTCCGGTGGTAGGTGTAGGTGACGCTGCAGTTTTCGCAGCTGGCGGTGTATCCGCACTGGCTGCAGGAGAGCGTGGTGGCGTATCCCCGCCGGTTCAGGAAGAGGATCACCTGTTGATGGCGGGCCAGGGTCTGGTCGATGAGCTCCTTCAGACGGCGGGAGAAGAAGGAGGACTGCCCCTTCTCCTTCTGGCGGGAGTGCTCCAGGCGCATGTCCACCACCTCCACGGTGGGCAGCGGATGTCCGTCCACCCGGCTCTTCATTTCCACGAGGCGGTATTTTCCCAGGGTGCAGTTGTGATAGGATTCCAGGGAGGGGGTGGCAGAGCCCAGGACCACGGCGCAGGATTCCAGCATGCCCCGCACCACCGCCACATCCCGGGCGTTGTAGTGGGGCATCTCGTCCTGCTTGTAGGTGGCCTCGTGCTCCTCGTCCACCACGATGAGGCCCAGATTCCGGAAGGGGGCGAACAGCGCCGAGCGCGCCCCCACGGCAATCCGGCTTCTGCCCCCCGCGATGCGGGTCCACTCGTCGAAGCGCTGTCCGTCGGTCAAGCCGCTGTGGAGCACGGAGACCTGCTCCCCGAAGCGCTGGCGAAAGCGGAAGACCGTCTGGGGAGTCAGGGCGATCTCCGGCACCAGGACGATGGCGTTGCGTCCCTGGTTCAGGCAATGCTCGATGGCCTGGAGATAGATTTCCGTCTTGCCGCTGCCCGTGACGCCGTGGAGAAGGATGGGTTTGGGGCGGGGAGTCTCCAGGGCCTCCTTCACGGCCGCCAAGGCGGCGGCCTGCTCCTCCGTCAGGGTCTTGGGGGCATCCCGTTGGATGAGGGCATTGCGGAAGGGGTCCCGCTCCTCCACCCGGCGGCATTTCGCCAGCCAGCCGTCCGCCACCAGGGCATGGATGACGCTCTGTCCGGCGTCCACGGCGCCCAGGGCCTCCTTCAGGGGGAGGCTCCCCCCCAGGCGAATCAGGGTGCGGAGCACCTGCTGGCGCTTGGGCGTCAAAGCCATGAAGGCGTCGCTTCCCGGATCGCGGGCCTTTTCCGTCAAATCCAGATAGGTCACCTCCCGGTGCTGCATCTCCCCCCGCCGCACCACGGCGGGAAGCAGATTCCAGATGACGCACTCGTGGCTGGCGCAATAATAGTCGCAGATCCAGTCCGCAAGGCGGAGCATCTGGGGCGGGAATTGGCGGGAGGCGTCCTCCACCGCCACCAGAGGCAGGGCGCGATAGGAGGAGTTCTCCTTCAGCTTCAGCACATAGCCGGACTGCTCCACCCCGCGAAAAGAGGCGCGCACCCGGCATCCCGGATACACCTTCCCCTGGGGCCACTCCTCCGGCACCGCATAGTCGAAGCACTGCCCCGTGGCCAGATTGAACGCAACCTCCGCAAACATGGGTCGCCCCCCTCGGATCCCCCCTCTTCACCTCGCACCCTAGAAGGACTTGGTGAAATCCACGGCACTGGCGTCCGCCGCGGCGGCCTTCTTCTTGGGATACCGGCTGGTGGCGATCAGCTCCTTCAGCTTCTCCGCATAGAGGCGGGAATCCAAAGGCAGGCTCACGGGCTTCTTCAGGAAGCCGGAGAGCATCATGGCGTTGGCAAGCTCCAGGCCGCGGATGCCCTCCTCCACCGGGGCCTTCAGGGGCGTCCCGTTGCGGATGGCGTCCACCACATTGGCAAGCACCCGCATGTGCTGGCTCTGGCCCGCGTCGTCGGGGGCGAAGTGGATTTCGCAATCCCAGGTCTCGGGGGGCGTGAAGCCGGAGGTGGCGGTACGGATATGCTCCTGGGTGGTCATGGCATGGCGCTTGTAGAGGAGGCGGTTGTTCTCGAAGACAATCCGTCCGTGCTCCGCGGCGATCTCCAGGCGGTTGGTTCCGGGGGCCTCCCCCGTGGTGGTGACGAAGTTCCCCGTGGCGCCATTGGGATATTCCAGATAGGCGTTGACCTCGTCCTCCACCTCGATGTCGTGGTATTTGCCCAGGAAGATGTGGGCGTCCACCAGACTGGGCATGCCGAAGAGCCAGGTCATCAGGTCCAGCTGGTGGGGGCACTGGTTGGTCAGCACGCCGCCGCCCTCCCCGCGCCAGGAGGCGCGCCAGTCCCCGGAATCATAATACTGCTGGGTGCGGTACCAGTCCGTGATGATCCAATTCACCCGGCGAATCTCCCCCAGCTCCCCGGAGTCGATGAGCTGCTTGATTTTGATGTGGGCGTCCCGGGTGCGCTGGTTCAGCATGATGCCCTTCACCAGCTCCGGATGCTTGGCGCATTCTGCCAGAAGACGCTCCGCATCCGCTTTGTCCACGCAGAGGGGTTTCTCCACGTTGATATGCATGCCGTGGTTCATGGCGGCGATGGCCAGATCCGCATGCTGGAAATGGGGCACCTCGATCATGGCAAGCTCCACGCCGGACTTCTCGAAAAACTCCTCGTCCGTGGTGAATTTCGCCACCTTCTCCCGGACGGCGGGCTCCAGGCGCTCGAAGGCCTTGGGATTGGTGTCACAGACCGCCGTCAATTCCGCTCCAGGGACCTGATGCATCATGCGGACGATGCTCGAACCCATGTTACCCAGACCAATGATGCCGACTTTTACCGGTTCCATTCCTGCTTCGCTTCCTATGCTGGAAAACCTTGTCTGAACAAAGGCGGCCCGGGGGAGCCACCCCTTCCCGCTCTCCCTCCCCCACCATGGGGAGGCAGAGACGGAAAACACGAACAAAAAACGAAAGGGAAGACCAGGCCTCCCAATGGGTGACGTCAGGACGTGTCGCGCCAGCCAGGGAGACGAACCAAACCCCGGTCGACAAGGGGACGCACCCTCCCCGACGTCACGAATTCAGAGGGAGGACGAACTCCCTCCTTCCCCTGGATGCCCGGCTAATATAGCCTGGGCAGGACTCCCTCCCCTCCCCGCGGCAAAAAACTTCTCCCCGGCCAAGACCACGCCCCCACGAATCCCCCCGTGGGCTCTATATTGGCCAAGTGCCCGCAATCCTGGGTCCGAGTGGCGAAATGGCAGACGCAAGAGACTTAAAATCTCTAGGGGGTGACCCCGTGCGGGTTCGAGTCCCGCCTCGGATACCAAGATAGATATTGCCCACAAAGGGCGCTCCGCTTCAACACAGAATACACAGAGGCGCTCCGCTTGGACACAGAACACACAGAGGCGCCTGCGGCCCACCCCGGATGACACGGAGGGCAGAAGGCGGGGGGGGGGCGTTCCGGCATCCGGCTCCGGATGCCTTGTTGTCCCCGGGGGCGCCTCCGGGGAGAGAAAGCTCCTGCCTGAGCACCCTCTCCCCATGGCTCCCCGCGACCAACTTTCCTGTCCGGGCAAGCCCGCCCAGGCACGCCCCCAGATCTTTTGGTGGGAAGCAAACTCCCCGGAGCTTCCTGGATACCCTGGATTCCCTGGATTCCCTGGGTTCCCTGGGAGGCCAGCCCATCTAGCCCATTTCGTTCTCTCGTTTTTCCCGCAAGGAATTCCCTCAAAACCCTCTGTGAGCAGGCAACGTCCTTCAAACCCGGGTTACGTTATTCGACCTATGGACGGAGAAGAGACACGCATCACCGTAAGCAACCTGGGGATTGCCTTCCAGCAGGGGAGGAGGCTTGTGCCCGCCGTGGACGGGGTATCCTTTTCCCTGAAGGCGGGGGAAATGGTGGCGTTATTAGGGGAAAGTGGATGTGGGAAGAGTCTCACGGCCCTATCCCTATTGGGGTTAGTGCCCCGTCCGTCGGGTCGTCTGACCCATGGTTCCGCTCTGTTGGAGGGGAAGGAGCTTTATTCCTTGGAAGAATCCCAATGGCAGTCTTTGCGGGGGCGTCGGGTGGCCATGGTCTTCCAGGAGCCCATGACCGCCCTGAATCCGGTGATGACCATTGGGGAGCAATTGGGGGAAGTATTGCGGACGCATTTTCACAAGAAGGGGGAAGCTCTGCGACAACGATGCCTTGAGCTTTTGCAGGAAGTGGAGATTTCCGATCCCGAGAGTCGTCTGAAGGCCTATCCCCACCAGCTTTCTGGCGGTTTGCGCCAGCGGGTGGTCATTGCCATGGCTCTGGCAGGGGAGCCTGAAGTGCTGGTGGCGGACGAGCCCACCACTGCCCTGGACGTAACGGTCCAGGCGCAGATCATCGCCCTGCTCTCCCGATTGCAGAAACGACATGGAACTTCCGTGTTGCTCATCACCCACAATCTGGCCTTGGCGGCCCAGGGGGCGGATCGGTGTTTGGTCATGTATGCCGGGCAGGTGGTGGAAGAAGGGGAGACTCGGGAGCTTTTCCGTTCCCCCGCCCATCCCTATACCCGGATGCTCCTCCAGTCCCTTCCCCGTCGGGAGTTGCGTTCCTGCCCCCTGCAGACCATTCCCGGCATGGTGCCCCGGGACTGGAGCCAGCTGGCCGGCTGTCGCTTCGCCCCCCGGTGTCCCCTAGCCACGGAGAAATGCCGCCATTCCCCGCCCTCCTGGGCTTCCCTCTCCCCGGGGCATGGATGTCGTTGCCATCGGGCGGGCACGCCCCTTTCCCCCGCCCTTGCCTCCGGGCGTCTTCCTCATAGGGGGGAGCCGGGGGAGATTCTTTTGGAAGCGCGGGAATTACGCATATGGTTTCCCGTCTCCTCTGGGGGGGTGTTTCGTCCTCGGCGTTGGCTGAAGGCGGTGGACGGGGTGGATTTGGTGTTACGGAGTGGGGAGACCTTGGCCCTGGTGGGGGAATCCGGCTGCGGCAAGAGTACTGTGGGGAAGGCGTTGCTTCGGCTCTTGAAGCCCACGGAGGGAGAAATTCTTTTGGAAGGGAAGCTTTCCTGCGCCCAGTTGCCAGAATCGGGTCTACCCCCCCTGCGTCGCTGCGCCCAGATGATTTTCCAGGATCCCTTCTCCTCTCTGGATCCCCGGCTGATGATTGGCGAAAGCCTGGCGGAGGCTTTGGAGATGCGCCATCCCCAGGCCTCCCGGGAGGAGCAGAAACAGCGCATTGAGGCCCTCCTCCAGAAGGTAGGACTCTCTCCAGAAGACCGGCTGCGCTATCCCCACCAATTCTCTGGGGGGCAGCGTCAGCGCATTGGCCTGGCCCGGGCTCTGGCCGCCGAACCCCGGCTCATCCTCTGCGACGAATGCACCAGTGCCCTGGATGTCTCCGTCCAGGCCCAGATTCTCAATCTTTTGAAGAACATTCAGCAGGAGCTAGGGGTCGCCTACCTTTTCATCACCCATGACCTTAGCGTGGTCAGCTACCTGGCGGATCGGGTCGCCGTGATGTATCTGGGGCGCATTGTGGAGGAGGGGCCTGCCGAGGAACTCCTCCGTCATCCCTCCCATCCCTACACCCAGGCCCTGCTGGCGGCCGCCCCCCGGCTGGAGGAGGATGCCCAAGGGGGCTTGCGCCCCACCTCTCCGGGAGCGCCTCTCTCCGGGGAGGTGCCCTCTCCTTTGTCTCCGCCCCCGGGTTGTCCTTTCCATCCCCGGTGTCCCCGCGCCATCCCTGAATGCGCCCAAGAGCCCCCGCCCTGGCACTCCATCTCCCCCGGCCATCGTTGCCGCTGTCTTCATCCCACCCTTCTCCCATGATTCCCTCCCTGCCTCTCCCATTTGCCCTGCCCGAGGAACAGGGCGTCCCCTCCCAAGCCCTCCTCCATCTCCTTGAC
The DNA here is from genome assembly GCA_051884615.1 of Oligosphaeraceae bacterium. Taxonomy (GTDB): domain Bacteria; phylum Verrucomicrobiota; class Lentisphaeria; order Oligosphaerales; family Oligosphaeraceae; genus UBA1724. Next base: position 41,239 of record JBJEVT010000015.1, on the reverse strand, counting down.
CAATTGAATGCCATGGACCAGCTCCATGGACTGGTCATCCAGCGACACGGCAAAATCCTCCTCCAAGCCAGTTGGAAGCCCTACGATGGCCGGACGCCTCACCATCTGTTCAGCCTCTCCAAGAGCTTTGTCTCCTGCGCCGTGGGCTTTGCCCTCCAGGAGGGGCGTCTGCGCCTGGATCAGACCCTAGCGGAGTTCTTTCCCCGGGAAGCTTCCCTGCCCGGCGTCTCTCCCCTGGCGGGCCAGGTCACCCTTCGGAATTTGCTGACCATGCGGGGGGGGCAGGAGAATTGCCATCTGGGTCCCTTCCTTTTCCATCCCACGGAGCAGTCCCTGGTGGAGCGGTATCTCCAGGCGCCCATGGTCACCCCGGGAGGGCAGAGTTTTGTCTACAACAGCGGAGGCACCTACATGCTCTCCGCCGTCCTTCAGAAAGTCACGGGGCAGACCGTGGCGGAGTATCTCCAGCCCCGTCTCTTCGCCCCCCTGGGGATTCGTCCGCCCCATTGGCAGAAGTGTTCCCGGGGCATTTGCCTTGGGGGCTGGGGGCTCTTTCTTTCCCTGGAGGAACTGAACCGTTTCACCCAGCTGTTGGCCTCTGGCGGGCAATGGGAGGGGAAGCAGATTCTTCCCGCCGACTATCTCCGGGAAGCCACTTCCTTCCAATCGGAAAACGCCGCCAACTGCCGGCGGGACTGGGATTGCGGGTATGGATATCAATTCTGGCGTTGCAGTCATCCCGGGGCCTTCCGGGGGGATGGGGCCTACGGCCAGTATTCCCTGGTGATTCCGGACTACCAGCTGGCCGTCACCACCCATTCCGGCATGGCGGAGATGGGGCGCCTCCTCATCGCCCTGTGGGATGAGTTCCTGCCCGCCCTCCAAAACGCCCCCCTACCTCCGGATCCCCAGGGCCGCCAGGCCTTGGCAGAGCGGCTGGCCCGCCTGGAAATCCCCCGTCCTCAGGGAAGCTACCATGGCGATGTGCCCGGGGGACGCTATCGCTTGGAGGAAAATCCCCTGGGATTCCAGGAAGTGACCTGCCAGTTCCAGGCCAATGGGGGCAGAATCACCCTCCTGCGCCAGGGGCGCTCCTTCCCCCTGGAGTTCCGCTACGGAGACTGGAGCCGGTGCCAGGCCCCGGGCCTCTACGATGTGCACACTCCCCTGGGAGGAGAGGTGGCGCTCTCCGCCGCCTGGGAAAGCCCCTCCGTCCTCCTCCTCCACATGGCCTTCCTCAACGAACCCACCCTGGCCAAATACCGCCTGGTCTTCCAGGAAGACCGACTGGACATCACCCGGGATTTCAATCTCTGGTTCCTCTATGGGGCCGAGGACATGCATGCCCGATGCCAGGGCGTCCGTCTCCCCTAATCGCCACCCACACACCACCATGCCCAAACTCCCCCTCCTCCTGGCGGCCCTGCTGTCCGCCCTCCTGCCCCTTGCCGCACGGGACCTCCTTCTCTGGCATCAGGGAGAACCGCCTCTTCCCATTGTGGTGACCCCGGATTCCCCCGAGCCCGCCCGGCAGGCCGCCGACGCCCTGTCCAAGTGGCTTACCCTGGCCACCGGGGAGGATTGGAAGGTCTCCTCCCAAGCGCCGGAAGAGGGGCCTGCCTTCCTCATTGGGCCGGTGGCGTGCCAAGGGGTGGAGGCACCTGCCCTCCATACCCTGCCCCACGACGCCTATTGGTTCCGCCTGACGGAGGACGGGCGGGTCCGTCTGGCAGGACGGGATGGCCAGGGAGGGGACACCACCACCGACTTCCATCCCTTCCGGGCGGTGGAGGCCTGGAACTCCGAATTGCGCCTTTGCGCCTTTGGGGACATGGGCACCTGGCATGGGGTCCACCAGTTGTTGGAGACCCTGGGCTTCCGCTGGTACATGCCGGGCAAGGTGGGAACGGAGATTCCGGTCTTGGAGGAAATTCGTCTGGAGGAGGGAGAGCGCACTGTGGCGCCCGCCTTCCCCTATCGGTATGCCTGGCTTGGCAACTTTTTCAACTCCCCCCGGGACGCCTTGTGGTATCGGCGCATCGGCTATGGCGCCCCCGCCCCCGTGGTCATCGGCCACTCCTATTGGATGATGCTACCTCAAAGTGAGGAACACCCGGAATACTTCGCCTGGATCCACGGCCAGCGGGACACCACCAATCTCTCCACCATGGGAGGAGGCAATCTGTGTCTCTCCGCCCCCGGACAAGTGGAGGCCTGGGTGGAGCTGGCCTGCCAATATTTTCAAGAGCATCCGGGACTGGACATCTTCCCCCTGTGCCCCAACGACTGCCTGGAGCAGATCTGCCAATGCGCCGATTGCCAGGCTCAGCTCTCCCCCCATCTGGGAGAGACGGGAAAATTCTCCAACTACATCTGGGGATTTGCGGACAAGGTGGCCCGGGCACTGGCAAAGCGCATGCCGGGCAAGCGCATTGGCTGCTTCGCCTACTCCCATTACCGGGAGGTGCCGGATTGTCTGGAGGAACTGGCCCCCAATTTGGTGGTGATGATCTGCTACCAGAGACAGCAGGAGCGCACCCCGGAAGGCAAGGCCCTGATTCGGAATGCCGTGGAAAAGTGGAGTGCCAAGACGGGGGGAGTCTACCTTTGGACCTATCCCCACCTGAACTACTGGCGTCCCTGGCGGGGATTCCCCCGCTTCTATCCCCAGATTCTGGCGGAGGACATCCGGGAGAACCAAAAGCTGGGCGTCTTGGGAGAGTTCCTGGAATCGGAATCCTTCGATGGAGAAGAAGCGGCGGAAATCCGGTGGCAGTACCATTTCCGCTATCCCGCCCTGAATCACCTCACCGCCTACCTTTCCTCTAAACTCCTCTGGAACCCCAGCTTGGATGTGCGGGAACTCCTGGAAGACTACTACCTCCGCTTCTATGGCCCGGCCTGCCAGCCCATGAAGGATTTCTGGACCACGGTGGAGACCCTCACCATGGAGCGTCCCGCCATCCACCCCTTCTACCAGTATGATCCGGAGTCGGCCATCGCCCTCTGCGCCTTGCTGGAGAAGGCCCGGGAAGCCACCCCGGAAAAGAGCCGATACCGGCAGCGGGTGGAGATGATCCAGGCGGAGTTCGTCCCCTCCATGGAGGCCTTCCTGAAACTCCAGAAGCGTCCTCTCCAGGAGGCCACTCTCTTCTCCCACCCCCTTCCCCTGGAGAAGCGTCTCTGGGAGGAGGTCATCCCACGGGAGATGGTCTTCACCGATGGCACCCCGGGAGAGCTCTCCACCCAGGTGCAGGTGGCCGCAGATCCCCGGGGACTGTGTTTCACCGTCCTCTGCCAGGAGCCGGAAGGAACCCTTCCCGACGCCCCGAAAAAACACCACGACCATCCCCAGATCTGGAAGGACGACACCGTGGAACTCCTCCTCTCCTCCCCAGAGGGAGACCGGGGATACCACCTTATCCTCTCTCCCAGCGGCGATGTCTATGACGGAACCTGGCAGGGAAAGGACGGTGGAAAGGACGACCTCTCCTGGGACCCCACCCTGGACTACCAATGGGAGGTAACCCCAGGCCAATGGCTGGTGCAGGTGCGCATCCCCTGGGGAGACCTAGGGCTGGAAAATCCGGAACGTTGCGATTTCCTCTTCAATCTCTACCGGAATCGGAAAATCGGCCCCGAACGCTACCAGCAATACGGACTCTTCCCCACCTACACCAATCTGTACCGCGTGCCCACCGCCTTCGGGAAGTTGCTCATAAAGAATCATAACTAATTGATAATAAATCACTTATAAAAACATCATGCATCCCAACAGAGAAACCCTCGCTTCCCGCCTTGGCTTCATTCTCCTTTCCGCTGGCTGCGCCATCGGCCTGGGCAACGTGTGGCGCTTCCCCTTCATCGTGGGCAAATACGGGGGGAGCATCTTCGTTCTCCTCTACCTTTTCTTCCTGGCGCTTCTGGCCTTCCCCATCCTGCTGACGGAGATGACGGTAGGTCGGGGAAGCCGGGCCAACATCGTCCACGCCTTCCACAGCCTGGCCCACAGGAACAAGACCCTATGGGCCATTCTGGGAGGAGTCCTTCTTTCGGGATGCCTTATCCTGATGATGTATTACACCAACGTCACGGGTTGGCTCCTTCTCTACACCAAGGGATATATCTCCCAGGATTTCCAACATTGTGCCACGCCGGAGGACTTCGCCCAGCTTTTCCAAGGCATTGTAGCGGATCCCCGCCAGGCGGTGACGGCCATGGTGGTGGCCTGCCTGGTGGGCGGTCTGGTGTGCGCCATCGGCGTGAAGAAAGGTGTGGAATCGGTGGTCAAGGTGCTGATGGTGGTGCTCCTGCTCCTAATGCTGGTGCTGGCAGGCTACGCTCTCTCCCTCCCCAATGCCATGGAGGGATTGCGCTTCTATTTGCTGCCCAACTGGGAGCACTTTGCCCAAAAGCCCTTGGAAACCGTCTTCGCCGCCATGGGACAGGCCTTTTTCACCCTCTCCGTAGGCATTGGCTCCATGGAAATCTTCGGCAGCTACCTGGACTGGAAGGTCTCCATGACCCGGGAGTGCCTCTGCATCATCGCCCTGGACACCCTGGTGGCTTTGGCCGCCGGATTCATCATCTTCCCCGTCTGCGCCAGTCAAGGCATTGACGTCTCCGCCGGCCCCTCCCTGGTCTTCATCTCCCTCCCCAACATCTTCGCCCAATTGCCGGCAGGAGACTTCTGGGGAACCATGTTCTTCGCCTTCCTGGCTATGGCCGCCCTCACCACCGTCATCGCGGTCTTCGAAAATCTCATCGCCTTCCCCATGGACGCCAAATGGATGAACCGCCCCTGCTCCGCCCTGGTAGTCACCCTTCTGGTCATCCTCCTCTCCCTCCCCTGCGTCCTGGGATTCGGCCCCTGGAGCCATATCCAGCCCCTGGGCCCCAATACCACCATCCTGGATCTGGAGGACTTCATCGTCAGCCAAAATCTCCTCCCCCTGGGAGGCATCTCCTTCATCCTCTTCTGCGCCACCCCCATCGGATGGGGCGAAAAAAACTTCTTGGCAGAACTGGAGGCAGGACAATCCTGGCATATCCCCCGCATCCTCATAACCTATTGGAAGTACGTTCTCCCCGCCCTGATTCTCCTCATTATGCTCATGGGATACTGCCAATAACTCCTGCCCCCCCAAAAGAGCCATCTGTGTGGTCTGTGTGAAAGCGGCAGCGTATCAGATTCCGGGGGTTGCGCTGACGCTTCACCCCCGTCGATTCAGGCCTGCCACCCCTACGGGGTTCGGATTCCTATTTTGTCCCTGCCGGGGGTTCCGGTCGGCCCTTTGGGCCTCCCTTCACCCCCGTCTAGCGATCCTCCCACCCCTGCCGGGGTTCAGGAGGATTGCCCCCCTTCCCCCCGCAAGCGGGGGGGATTCTCCCAAGGCGGGACGTGCGGGGAGCACGGAACGCCCTCCGTGTCCTCCGTGAGCCCGGCTTGCCGGGCCTCCCGTGGTCTCCGTGTTTCAATCTCCGTGCCGGGGGTTCCGGTCGGCCCTTTGGGCCTCCCTTCACCCCCGTCTAGCGATCCTCCCACCCCTGCCGGGGTTCAGGAGGATTGCCCCCCTTCCCCCCGCAAGCGGGGGGGATTCTCCCAAGGCGGGACATGCGGGGAGCACGGAACGCCCTCCGTGGTCTCTGTGTGCCCGGCTTGCCGGGCCTTCCGTGTCCTCCGTGTTTCCCCTCCGTGTCTCCCGTGTTTGTGGGCAGACACAGAAAAGGCGGGAGGAAGAGAATCTTCCCTCCCGCCTTGGGATTGGGGTTCAGGATTGTCCCGGAAAGGGATTAGTACATATCGTCCTTGGAGGATCTGGTGTCAAAGCTGGTGCAAATGCCCAATTCCACGCTAATGTAGGTGGTGTTGGACTTGGTAGCCTTGGAGAAGAGCTCGGCGGCGGTCTGGGGGGTCACGGCTTCAGCGTGGCCATCCCAGAAGGACATGTTCATCTTCCGGTCATGACGGCACACGGCCCACTCGTTGGAAGCGGAGGATGTGGTGTTGGTGCGGTAGGATTCCACGTTCAGATTGCCGGACCAGTATCCCATGCCCGTATCGGAGGGGTTGCGGCCGGAGTCCCAGAGGACGTAGGTGCGGTTGGCGGGGAGGGGAGACTTATCGGGGCGCACGTGCCAGTCGCCGGTGTAACTACGGCGGTCGGAATCATTCCAAGCCCGGTCGAAGAGTCCGTTGGCGCCGGTTTCGGGGAAAGCGGCGTAGGCGCGCTGGTCGCCCACGGTGGCGTAGCAGTTGTTGTTCTGGAGGCTCGTGCCGTTGTTGTTGTAGGTGGTCCAGACGGCGGTGGGGCAGGTCAGCTGCTTGTCATCGATGTATCCCAGAGAGAACTTGGGCTTTCTGTCCTCCGTGGCCAATCTCTTGTAGTACTCGGAGGTAGAGATGGTGGCCTTGTAGCCCATGACATTGGTGGTGTAGGCACCCGCGTTGTAGTGGTTGAAGACGGGGTAGTATCCCTCGTAGTCGTTGGAATACAGGATGAGGGCTAGGGTGCCCTGCTTCATGTTGTTCACGCAGGAGATGGCCCGGGCCTTGGCGCGGGCCTTGGAGAGGGCGGGCAGGAGCATGGCCGCCAGGATGGCGATGATGGCGATCACCACCAGCAACTCAATGAGAGTGAAGGATTTTTTCATGGCGTTGCGAAGAATGGGGGGAAACCTAGGGAACCAACGAGAAAGGCACAAGGAAATTATTAGGTACTTTTTGGGGAAAATCAAGGGAGGAAAACAAATTTTTCATGATTCTTCCCCTTTTTGGGGAGGAGAACCTCCCGGTGGACGGGCATGAACGGCGGTGTGACAGTCCCGTCCGTGTCGCTCCCCGGGGAAAGGCGAAGAGGACTTTCGTCCCCTGATTTTCCGTGCCGTGCGTCCCGGGCACTTCGTCCGGGGCGGCGTTTCCCTACTCCTGGGCGCGGAGCTGTTCCTCGATGGCGGCGAGGAATTTCTGGGAGAACTCCCGGTCGCCGGTCTTGGAGAACTTGATGTCCACGGTCACCTGCTCCTGGGCGTCCAGTTTCAGCACCACGGAGATGCGGGCGTCGTAGACATCCTTGTATTCATAGGAGATGAAGCTGGTCTGGTTGTCCCGGGAGAGCTGTCGCAGAATCAGGGTTTTGGCGGCGGCACGCACGGCCTTGTCGGCGTCCAGGATATTGCAGCCCAGGCTGGCGGAGTAGACGCCGCTGATGCGGCCATAGCGTTCGTTGGCGACCAGGCTGCCGGAGGCGGGGGCGGGCTGCACCTGGATGCAGGAGGCGAGGACCATGGTGGCGACGACGGACAGGGCGAGGAGAGAAAGGAGATTTTTCATGGCAGTGAGCAGTATCTTGGGCGAGGAGGGCTTTTGGGGCGGCGTCCCCGGGATGCGTTTCAGGAGAAAAGTCAGAGAGGAAAAACCTCCTCCCGAGGGGGAGTGGGGAATTGACTGGTACGGTCTCTCAATATAGCCTGAAGGGATGTTTTTTTCGGGGATGAAGGCATGGGCGGAGCGCCGCCCCGCCACCCCGGGAAAAGGGCCTTATGAGGCGTCGTTCAGGGAGACCATGGCACGCGCCACGGCGGCGGGCATTTCATCGGCAAGCATGGGGGGATTCTGGTCGGCAGCCAATCCATGGAGGAAGGCGCCCAGGCGGGCGGCGTCCCCGGAGGGAAGGCCCTGGGCCATCAGGGCGCCAATCACGCCGGAGAGCACATCCCCGGAGCCGGCGGTGGCCAGGCGGGGATTTCCCGAGACATTCATGGTCAGGCGAGGCTCCGCGGGATCGGCCACCAGAGTGCCCGCCCCCTTCCAGAGCACCACGCACCCCGTCCGGCGCGCCAGCGCCATGGCACGGCTCTCCCGGCTTCCCCGGGAAGAGAGGCCAAAGGCCTTCTCCAGGCGGGCTGCCTCCCCCTCGTGGGGCGTGAGCACCATCCGGCGGCAGACCTCCGGAGCGGGCAGAAGGAAGGGCGCGGCGGCCAGGCGGTTCAACGCATCCGCATCCACCACCTTGGGAAGGGGGGAGGCCAGCGCCTCCGCCAGGAAGGAATCCAGGGCGGGATGATTGTCCATGCCCGGCCCAAGCACCAGGGCGGTGGCACGACGGATTTCCCGCCCCCACGCCTCCAGGGAATTGCCGGAGAAGACGCCCCGGGAGGGCTCCTCGGGAAGGCGATGGAGAATCAGCGCCATGGGCACCTGGCAGAAAATCTCCGTGGAGGAAGGAACGCACACCACCACCACGCCGGCGCCGGCGCGCAGAGCGGAAGTCCCCGCCAGGACAGGGGCGCCGGAATACCGGCGGGAGCCGCCCGCCACCACCAGGGCGCCATGGCTGTATTTGTGGCTCTCCGCGCCGTAGACCGGCAGGGCGCGGCAAGCCTGTTCCCTGCCGTAGGACTCCACCGGGGGAAAGGGGATGGATGGGACGTCGCCAGCCATGGAGGAGCGCCTAGACCTCCCGTTGCAGGGCGCGGTATGCGATGTCCCGCCGATACTCCGCGCCATCCCAGGAAATCAGGGAGACGCCCTGGTAGGCCTTCTCCACTGCCTGGCGGACGGTGGCCGCCCGGGCGGTGACGCCCAGGACACGGCCTCCGCTGGTCACCAGCCTGCCCTGCTCGTCCCGGCGCGTGCCGGCATGGAAGACCAGGCAGCCCGCCTTTTCGGCCTCGGGGATGCCCTGGATGGGGAGCCCCTTGGGATAGCTGCCGGGGTAGCCCTGGGAGGCCATGACCACGCATACCGCGGGATTGGGGGACCAGGTCAAGGTCACCTCGCCCAGCCGTCCCTCTGCGGTGGCCACCAGGGCCTCCACCAGATCGGAATCCAGCCGCGCCAGCACCGCCTGGGTTTCCGGATCCCCGAAGCGCACATTGAACTCCAGCAGTTTGGGGCCTTCCGCCGTCACCATGATGCCGGCGTAGATGATGCCCCGGAAATAGAGGCCATCCTGCTGGACGCCCTTCAGGAAGGGCTGGAGAATCCGGGTCTGGATGCACTCCATCAGCTCCGGCGTGACCACGGGAGCGGGGGAGTAGGCGCCCATGCCGCCGGTGTTGGGTCCCTTGTCCCCGTCATAGGCGCGTTTGTGGTCCTGGCTGGAGGCCAGAGGGATGATGGTCTTGCCATCGCACAGAGCCAGGATGGAGGCTTCTTCGCCCGTCAGGCACTCCTCCAGCAGCACCCGGGAGCCGGCGCTGCCGAAGGCGCCCTCGAAGCAGGATTCCACGGCGGCCTTGGCGGTCTCCAGATCGGAGGCCACCACCACGCCCTTTCCGGCGGCCAGGCCATCGGCCTTCACCACGATGGGGGCGCCGGTCTCCTGGAGATATTGGAGGGCCTCCTGGCGGTTGGTGAAGACCCGGGCTTTTCCGGTGGGGAGTCCGTGGCGGGCCATGAAATCCTTGGCGAACGCCTTGCTGCCCTCCAGCTGGGCGGCCTGGCGATCCGGGCCCACGATGCGCAGGCCCCGTTCCCGGAAGAGATCCACGATGCCCTCGCAGAGCATGGCTTCGGGGCCCACCATGGTGAGGCCGATGCCGTGGCTCTGGGCGAAATCCGCCAGTTCCTCGGGAGTCTTGGCGGAGACGGGGATGGCCTGGGGGATGCCGGGATTGCCCGGAGCCCAATAGAGCTTGCCCGCCAGGGGACTCTGCATCATCTTCCAGGCGATCGCATGCTCGCGGCCGCCGGCGCCAACCAGAAGGATATCCATTGTATTCATGCCGTGGAGGAGGAACTGGGGAGGGAAAGTCGGGGAAAGAAAGGAAGGGGGCGGGAGACCGGGGCAAGAAGAGGGAACCCCCCTCTCGCTCCGCGCCATCCCGGCTCCCGAAAGCCAAAAGGCCGCCCTGCCGAAGGAAATTCCCCTGCGGCGGGACGGCCCATGTCGGCGGCGAGACCTCCCCCGTCACTCCCGGGAGCGACGGGGCGGCCAGGAGGAAGCCGTTATGCTCCCACCTCTTCGCCCACCAGCCAGCGGACGAAGCGCTTCACCACCACGCCAGGAGCGACCTTGGCAAGGGTGGTGTGCTCGTCGTCAATCCAAGGCATGTCCATGAGGCAGATTTCGCTGAAGCGCTTGTTCAGCTTGCCCTGGATGATGCCGGCAAGAACCTTCTCGGGCTTGCCCTGCAGCTTGGGATCGGCGGCGGCGATCTCCCGTTCCTTCTCGATGAAGGCGGCGGGCACGTCCTTGCTGGAGATGTAGGTGGGGTTGCTGGCGGTGATGTGGAGGGCGATGTTGTTCAGCAGAGCGGCGTCCTCGGTGCCGGCCACTTCCACCAGGGTGGCGTAGGGCTGGGCGGTGTGCAGGTAGTAGGCCAGCTTGCCTTCGTCGGCGGTCCACTTCACGGCGCGGCGAATGGACATGTTCTCGCCGATCTTGCCGATGAGGGCGTGGAGGTCGGCCTCCATGTCGGCGGCCAGCTGGGCGCTCACGTCGCCCTCGGCGTCATAGGAGAGGGCCTTGTCGGCGGCGGCCTGGACGAAGGCCTTGAACTCGGCGGTGCCGGCCACGAAGTCGGTCTCGCAGAGGGCTTCCACCAGCGCCACGCTGTTGCCGGCGGCGGCCACGCCCCACTTGCCCTGGTTCACGGCGCGGCCGGCGCGCTTCTGCGCCTTGGCCATGCCCGCCTTGCGGAGATACTCGATGGCGCCGTCCACGTCGCCATTGCTCTCCAGAAGAGCCTTCTTGCACTCCATCATGCCGCAACCGGTCTTGCGGCGCAGCTCCATCACTTCCTTCGCACTGATTTCAGCCATCTTAAAATCTCCTGATTCTCTATGCCTTGCGACCACCCCCTCCGGGAATGGCCAAATCTCCCCCGCCCGCCCCCGGCGAAAGCACGGGGAAAACACAGGCGGGGTACTTCTCTTGCTCCGGATTCCCCGGAGGACTATGCCTTCGCCTCTTCGGCGGCGGCCTCGGCGGGAGCCTCCTCCTCGGAAGCCTTGTCGTCCCGTGCGGCGGCGGCCTCGGCCTCGGCGGCCTGGGCGGCGGCCTTCTTCTTGCCGGCCATGTTCCGGCCTTCCTGGACGGCGTCCTGGAGAGCGGAGACGATCACCTTGATGGCGCGCAGGGCGTCATCATTGCCGGGCACCACATAGTCGATGCCGTCGGGATCGCAGTTGGAATCCACCAGAGCCACCACGGGGATCTGGAGCTTGATGGCTTCCTGGACGGCGATGTGCTCCCGGTCCACGTCGATGATCACCACGGCGGCGGGCAGTCCGGGCATGTCGGCGATGCCACCCAGGGCGGTCTCCAGCTTGGTGAGCTCGCGCTTCAGACCAGCCACCTGCTTCTTGGGCATCTTGTCGAAGCTGCCGTCCTGGCTCTGGGTGCGGAGCTTCTTCATGGCGGCCACGCGGGTCTGCACCACCTTGGCGTTGGTCAGGGTGCCGCCCAGCCAGCGGTCGCACATATAGGGCATGCCCACGCTCTCGGCGGCGCCCCGGACGATCTCCTGGGCCTGGCGCTTGGCGCCCACGAAGAGGATCTGTCCGCCCTCGGCGGCGGTCTGGGTCAGGAAGTCGCAAGCGACAGCCAGCTGTCTCATGGTCTTTCCCAGATCGAAAATGGTGATGCCATTGCGGGTCCCGTAGATGTATTTCTTCATCTTGGGGTTCCAGCGACGGGTCTGATGGCCAAAGTGAACTCCCGCTTCCAGCAGGTCGGTGATGGTGATCTTCGCCATGGTGTGGTCTGACTCCTCTTCGTTTGATTCGGGCTTTATCCCCACCGACCTCCTAGGGAAAAAACGGAGGCGGCGGCGGAAAGGCAAGCGCCGACAGGGCCGAGTGTTGGGTTGAAAACGCCCCCTGTCCCGGGACAGGCGGGCAGAAGGCATAATGTATTGTCGACGTGGGATTTTTCAAGGCGCCCCAGCCTCATGGAGAGACCGACTCCCCCCCGCCTTCAGCCCGCTGTGTCCTCTGGGGCGGGCCGCAGGCGCCTCCGTGTGCTCTGTGCGCGCCGCAGGCGCCTCTGTGTGCTCTGTGCGCGCCGCAGGCGCCTCTGTGTGCTCTGTGCGCGCCGCAGGCGCCTCTGTGTGCTCTGTGTTGAAGCGGCGGCGGCTACGGGAAGAGGATTTCCCGGAGGGCGGCGGGATTTCCCGCCTGGACGGCGTGCCATCCCCAGCGGGTGGCGGCCTCCACCAGATCCTTTCGGTCATCCAGATAGAGGTCGGGGACGCCGAAGCGTTCCTCGAAGGCCCGGAACATTTCGGGGGCGGGTTTCAGGGCATGGACCTGGTCGCTGCGGACCGCGTCCACGATGAAATCGAACTGTCCTGGCGTCAGGTCCCGGAAGCGTTGGAAATGAATGGGATTGATGTCGGAGAAGAAGACGAAACGGGTGCCCGTCTTTGCCATGGCCTCCACCAGTTCCGGCATGCCGGGGATGGCGGGCAGGAGATATTCCCGGTGGGCCTGGAGGATTTCCTCCTTGGTCCAGCGTCCCTGGAAGCGTTGATAGAACTCCTCCAGATATTCCTCCTGGGTGGAGAGTCCGGTGAGGAAGCGGAGGAAAGAGGGGCCGAAGGGTTCCACTCCCAGATCCAGGGTCTTCCCGGATTCCGGCAATCCCAGGGCGCGATAGAGTCCCGGCGGGTTTTGGCGGATGAGGGTGTTGCCGATGTCCAGCGCCACCAGGCGATAGGGATTGACGTGGGGAAGCCAGGGAGCAGTCATGGGATTTTCCGGAGGAATCCGGCGTGGTCGTGGGGACTGGAAAACAGAAGGCCCGCCTTCCTTCTCCCCCCTTTCGGCAAGGGGGCGGGAACCGGGAAAGCGGGCTTTTTGCGGCAAAGGGGGAGAGGAGGGCTTTTTCCCTGCTCTCCCCTGGGGATTTGCCTATGCCAGGGCGGCGCGGACGGCGTCCAGCTGTCCGGCGGAACCCAGCTTCACGTTCTTGTCGGCGATGAAGTCGGCGTAGGCGGCCATGAACTCCTTGCCGGCGGGACGCAGATCGAAGTCCTCGGGCTTCAGGATGAAGTGTTCGCGGTGGACGCGGCACCACACCAGACGGCCGTCAGTGTCGATGTTGATCTTGGTCACGCCCAGCTTGGCGGCGGGCAGGAACTGATCGGCATCCACGCCCTTGGCACCGGCCAGCTTGCCGCCGGCGATGTTGATGCGGCGCACCTCGTCCTGGGGAACGGAGCTGGAGCCGTGCATCACCAGGGGGAAGTTGGGGAGGCGCTTCTGGATTTCCGCCAGCACGTCGAAGTGGAGTCCCTGGGTGCCGGAGAACTTGAAGGCGCCGTGGGAGGTGCCGATGGCGCAGGCCAGGCTGTCCACTCCGGTGCGTTCCACAAACTCCTTGGCCTGGTCGGGGTCGGTGAGCTTGGCGTCGCTCTCGGAGACCTGGACGTGCTCTTCCACGCCGCCCAGCTGGCCCAGCTCGGCCTCGACCACCAGTCCCTTGGCGTGGGCGGCGTCCACCACCCGCTTGGTGATGGCGACGTTTTCCTCGAAGGGCTTGGAGGAGGCGTCAATCATCACGGAGCTGTAGAACCCGGAGTTGATGCAGTCCATGCAGGTGGCCTCGTCGCCGTGGTCCAGATGGACGGCGAAGATCGCTTCGGGGAAGACCTGGTCGGCGGCGCGGATGATACCCTCCAGCATCAGCTTGTTGGTGTAGCTGCGGGCGCCCTTGGAGATCTGGATGATGAAGGGGGCCTTGCTGGCGATATTGCCGCGGAAGAGTCCCATGCACTGCTCCAGGTTGTTGATGTTGTAGGCGCCGATGGCGTACTTGCCGTAGGCCTGCTTGAAGAGTTCCTTCGTGGTGACAATCATCGCTGTGATTCCTTCTTGGGTTAAAGGAGGCGGCTGGCCTCCGTTGAGAAAGTGGGCGTACTATAAGCCCTGGACCACTGTTTTCCCTCCGTCCGGGCACGGGCGGAGGGATGTTTTGGGCCGCGGGGAGGGACTAGAGCTTGGAGGGGACCTGGACGATCATGCCGGGCTTCAGGTCGGCGTCGCTCTTCACCTGGGGATTGCTCTGGAGCAGGGCCTCCACGGTGATTTCATATATGTTGGCGATGCCGGACAGGGTGTCGCCGTCGTTCACCGCATGGCTGATGGAGGTCCACTGGGGCACCTCCTCCGTCGTCTCGGGAACGATGCCCACCTCGGCGGGCTCCACGGGAGCGGCGGGGGCGGTTTCCTCCACCGGGGCCGCCACGGGGGCGGCGGGAGCGGCGGGAGTGGCGGGAGCGGCGGGGGCGGCGGCGCCCTTCAGCACCAGGACCTGTCCCACCTTCAGCTTATCGGAGGAGAGGTTGTTCCAGCGCAGGAGATCCGCGGTCTTCACGCCGAAGCGGCGGGCGATGAGCCACAGGGAGTCGCCGGAGCGGACGGTGTATTTGCCGTCTTCGGGGATGGCCTCCCGGGCGATGGCCTTCTTGCCGGACGTGGACGGGGCGGGGGAGGCGGAGGAAGCGGCGGGGCTCTTGGCGCCGGCGGGGAGAGTCAGGGTCTGGCCCACCTGGATCTTGTCCGGGCTGGAGAGCTGGGGGTTGGCGGCCAGGAGATCCGCGGTCTTCACGCCATGGGCGACGGCGATGCGGGAGAGGCTGTCTCCTCCCCGGACCACATAGGTGAGGGTTCCGGCGGCCTCGGCCTTGGGCGCCTCGCCCTGGGGCACGGGGGGCAGAGTCCACTTGACGGGCTCCTCCTCCGCGGCGGTGGCGGCAGGGGCCTCCATGGGAGGCAGGGGGCTCTCCACTTCCACGACCTCCACCTGGTTCTCCAGCTCGGGGGAGGGAGCCACGAAGGCGTTTCCTTCGCCAATGCCGCTGTACACTCCCTGGGGAGCGGTCTCGGGGGCGGCGGGCAGTTCCTGGGAGGCCCGGGGCAGGGTCTGGATCTGCTCATAGGCGGGGGGGATGCTGCCCCGGCTGCTCATGATTCCCGTGTAGGGGCTGGCGGGCTTCGGGGTGCTGGTGCGGCAGCCGACGAGGGCGCAGACCAGGGCGGTGCAGAGGGAGAGCGTGCCGATGCGGGAGAGGAGATTCATGTTCATCGTCATCCGACTGGAGGGTTGATGGGAGGGTTGGGAATTACGGAGAAATCGTTGTTTCGGGGGAGGGGCCGGCTCAGGCGGGCGGGATCGGCGTATCCTCCTCCTGGGGAAGGGCTTTCATGGCGGCGGCGAAACGTTCGCCGCGCTCCGCATACGAACGGAACATATCCATGCTGGCGCAGCCGGGGGAAAGCAGCACCGTCTCGCCGGAGGACGCCCCCTGCGCCGCCCGGGTCACCGCCTCCTCCAGGGAGTCGCAGAGCACGCAGGGCGCTTCCTCCCTCCATGCCTCCTGCAGTCGATGCCGGCACTCCCCGATCAGGAAAACGCTTTTAACATACATTCTGATGTCCGGTTTGGCTTCCTCCAGAGAGCACCCCTTGTCCAGCCCGCCGGCAATCAGGGAGATGCCCTTTCCGGCGCAGGGGCCCAGGGTGCGGAGGGCCTGGACCAGAGCATCCACGTCCGTGGCTTTGGAGTCGTCCACGAACCGGATTCCCCGCCATTCCCCCACGGTCTGGATCCGGTGGGGGCCGCATTGGAAATGGGAGAGGGCCACCCGGTAGCGTTCCCGGGGGATGCCCAGGGCGGTCAGGAGGGAGACCACCGCCATGACGTTCTCCAGATTGTGGTTGCCCTGGAGGCGCAGGGAGTATCGGGGGACCGCCAGTTCCTCGGCGGGGGTCAGTCTCCGGATGCCGTCCGCCGCCACCTGCCAGTCTTCGGCGGCGGGTCTCGGGGCGGAGCCGGGCTCCTCGCCCCGGAGCCACAGGCGCACCCGGCGGATCTCGGGGGAGAGGCGCAGGGACTCCTCCAGGGCGGCGTGGTAGACCGCCACGCCCCCGGGCAGGAGCTGTTCCAGGAGCCGGGCTTTCAGGGCGGTGTAGCGTTCCAGGGAGCCGTGGCGGTCCAGATGGTCGGGGGTCACATTCAGCAGGATGGCGCCCCGGGCACGGAAGCTGGTGGCGTGCTCCAGCTGGAAGCTGCTGACCTCCACCACCAGGGCGTCCAGCTCGGGCTGCTCCCAGGCCACCTGGGAGACGGGGACGCCGATGTTGCCGGCGGAGCGCACCTTCCATCCGGCGTCCTTCAGGCACTCGGTCAGCAGTTCCGTGGTGGTGGTCTTTCCGTTGGTTCCCGTGACGGCGAAGACGGGGCAGTTCAGGAAGGAGGCGCCGAACTCCAGTTCCCCCACCAGGGGGGCGCCCGTGGACTCCCCCCAGCGATGCAGGGGAGAATCCAGGGGAATGCCGGGGCTCACCACCACGCGGGAGATCTCCCTGCCCTGCCAGCGCTCGCCGCCGGCACCCCACAGGAACTCCACCCCCTGCGCCTGGAGGGACGCACTCTTCTCCGGAGCGGGATCCACCGGGGCGGAATCCGCCACCAGCACCCGGGCGCCCTGGGCGCAGGCCAGCTGCGCCGCGGCACGGCCGCTGCCCCCCGCCCCCAGCACCAGAATCTCCAGACCCTCCAGACCCTTCATCGCAGATCCGATTCCTCCATCTCCGCAATGAACGGCAGCTGACGGTAGCGCTCGTTATAGTCCATGCCGCAGCCGATGAGGAAGCGGTCCGGCATGGAGAAGCCCACCCATTCCGCCCGGAAATCCTGTGCCAGGGGATGGAGGGGGCGGTTCTTCTGCACCAGGACGGCGGTCTTCACATCCACGGCGCCCTGCTCCTGGAAATGGCGGCGGATGGAGGAGAGGGTCAACGCGGTGTCCAGCACCTCGTCCACCAGGAGGACATGGCGTCCGGCGACGGGTTTCTTGGGCGTTCCCCGCATGGTGATTTTCCCGGTGGAGTGGTCGTCCACATAGCTGGAGACCAGGACGGAATCCAGGATGAAATCCCCCTGGAGGTGGCGGGTCAGATCCACGGCGAAGTAGGAGGCGCCATTCAGGAGAGCCATCACCGTGTAGGGCTGTCCCTGGTAGGCCTGGTCGATTTCCTTGGCCATGGCCTTGATGCGCTCTTGAATCTGTTGTTGCGTGAGGAGGATCTTCATGGGGCTCCGGGGAAGAGGGGGAAGTGGGTGGTTGGGGAAATCGGGAGGTTCAGGGGCGGGGAGAGGAGGAGGACGCCTTGCGGGCCTGCCAGTATGCCTCCTCGGCCTGATAGGAGCTTCGCACCAGGGGGCCGCACACCGCCCGGGCGAAGCCCAGCTCCTCCTCCGCATAGCGGCGCCATTGGAGGAAGCGGGTGGGGGGAATGAAGGAGGCCACGGGAAGCTGTGCCTGGGTGGGCTGCAGATACTGGCCCAGGGTGACCAGGGAGACTCCCGCGTTCCGCAGATCCTTCAGGGCCTGGCGCACCTCCTCGTCGCTCTCCCCCAATCCCAGCATCATCCCGCTTTTGACCACGGTGCCTTCGGGGGCGTGGGAGGCCGCATGCTCCAGGACCTCCAGGCTCCGGCGGTATTGCGCCACGCTTCGCACCAGGGGGGAAAGGCGTTCCACCGTCTCCAGATTGTGTCCGAAGACAGCCGGCCCGGCCTCCAGGACCTGGGAGACGGCGGTCAGATCCCCGGCGTAGTCGCTGGTCAGCACCTCCACCAGGGTCTGGGGGCAGCGGCGGCGAATGGCAAGGACCACATCCCGCATGGCGGCGGCTCCTCCGTCCGGCAGGTCATCCCGGCTGACGCAGGTCACCACGGCGTATTTCAAGCCCAGTTCCGCCACGCTGTCGGCCACATGTTCGGCCTCCCGGGGGTCGGGGGGCGTGGGGCGGCCGTGGGGCACGGAGCAGAAGCGGCAGGCCCGGGTGCAGATCTCGCCCAGGATCATGAAGGTGGCGGTGCGATGGCGCCAGCAATGGCAGCGGTTGGGGCACTTGGCGCCTTCGCAGACCGTGTGGAGGGCGCCCTGCTTCAGAAGCTGGCGCATGTCCCGGCGTTCCGCGCCGCCCTGGAAGGGGCTCTTCAGCCAGGCGGGAAGGCGTCCCGGCGGGGCGGACATGGGCTGGGATTCCCGGGCCAGCGCCTCCAGCTCCTCCCGATGCTCCCGGAGGAACTGGGCGTCCAGGGGCGCCAGGGGAAGCTGTTCCCACTGGGCGGGGGCGAACCAATCCACCTGCTGTCCCTCCTGGGGCACGGGCTCCGCTCCGGGGGCGGCCTGCGCCAGAAGGAAGTGGAGGCGCAGCTCCGTGGCCTCGGGGGTGGCGGTCTTCTGGGCCAGGGTGGCGACCGGAAGCATCTCCTCCTTCAACGGCAGCGCCAGCTCCTCCTGGATTTCCCGGATCAGCGCCTGGGCGGGGGACTCCCCGTCCTTGGCTTTTCCCCCGGGAAACTCCCAGAGCCCGCCATGGCGGCTGCCCTGGGGGCGGGTGGCGAATAGCAACCTGCCGCCGCGGAAAACCACGGCGGCAGACACATCCAGCGTATTCATGGAAATCATCCTGCCAGGGACGGACCGGGAGGCTTTTCCCCGGGGGGGGCGCTCCCGCCCGTCCCAGCTTCTCTAGCGCTCGCCCAGGATGAACTCGGCGCGGCGGTTCTTGGCGTGCTCGCCCTCGGTGGCGGCGCCGGGCACGGCGGGCTTGTCCTCGCCATAGCTCAGGGTCTGCATCCGGGCGTCCTCCACCCCCAGGATGGCCAGATACTGCTGGACGGAAAGGGCGCGGCGCTCGCCCAGGGCGCGGTTGTATTCGTCGCTGCCCCGGTCATCCGTGTGGCCTTCCACAATCACGCCCAGGGCGGGATTCTCGTTCAGGAAGGTGGCCAGGGAATCCAGCTTCGCCCGCTCCGTGGCGGGAATCTCGGACTGGTCGTAATCGAAATAGACCACGCCTTCCCAGCGCTGCTCGTTCTTCAGGAAGGAACTCCCCGCGCCGGCGACCGGCTTGTCCGTCCCCTCCCAGGGGCCGATGCTCATGCCCTGGCCGTCGCCCAGGAAATCCGCGGGATCCGTGGGGGCGGGCACGAAGCCGTCCTGTCCGTCAAAGCCGCCATTCAGGGCGCCGCCTCTTCCCTGCCCCAGGGCAGAGGGGTTGCGGACCACGCCGGAAAGATCGATGTCCGGCTTCTTCGTGCAGGAGCCGAGAAGGAGAGCGAAGGCGGAAAGCGTAGCCAGGAGAGGCAGGGTGCGGAGCAGACGCATGGCCGGAGTTCTAGAGAGGTGAATAGGGATGGGAAGGGAACACAAAGGAACAAAGGGGGGGAAGGGCCACCCGGAGCCGCCCTCGCGCCATTATTTGCATAACTCGTTCATTTGCAATGAGTTATGCAAATCAACATCCCGGTTCCCGGAGAATCCTGCGGAGCCAGGGGGCGTCGTGTTGCGGTTCCTTGGGTACGCCATTCAAAAGAACGGGGATACTGTAATGCGCTTTTCCTTGGCAGAAAGGCGAAAGAGCGACTTTTTCCCCCTGGGAATTTCCCTGGCGCTGGGGGCGGGGATTTCGCAGGCGGTTGACGGGGAAAGAATTCCAAAAAGACGGTGGAGCGTGTTTGTAAAAAGAGGAAGGAGAGTTATCTTAACGCCGCTTTCGCACCGGAGAGGTGTCAGAGTGGTCGATTGAGCAGCACTGGAAATGCTGTTTACCGAAAGGTAACCAGGGTTCGAATCCCTGCCTCTCCGCCATCCCTTTCTTGAGAAACGTCTTCCCCCCGCGGGAAGGCGTTTTTTTTGTTTTTCCCCCCCTGCCCTCACACCAAGAATCCCCTGGGGGCTGGATGCCCTGGATGCCCTGGAGGTACTTGAGGGGCTAGGCCTGGGCGGGCTTGTCCGCCCGGAGAAGTTGGGCCCGGAAGCGCATGCCGGGGAGGGGGTGCCTAGGGCAAGTCGCTCTAGTATCAAGGAAGCGGGGGGGGAGAGATTGTTTCCCAAAAGAACAGGGGGGCGTCCCTGGGCGGGCCTGCCCGGGGAAGTTGGGCCCGGGAGCGCACGCCGGGGAGGGGGTGCCCGGCAGGCATTTGCTCCCCGTAGGCGAAACCGGGAACAACAAGGCATCCGGAGCCGGATGCCGGAACGCCCCCCAAAAGTCCCCTCTGTGTCCTCTGCGCGCGCCGCAGGCGCCTCCGTGTCCTCTGTGTTGAAGCGGAAGCGCCTACCTGGTGGTCGCCCCGGGTGCCACGGGCGTTTCCCGGGGACAAAAAAAACGCCGGTCTCCTCTGCGTGTGCAGGGAAACCGGCGCTTTGGCGCATCGTCCTCCGGGAGGCAGGGGAGCCTTCCCGGGGACGGGGGGAGTCAGGCTACTTTCCGGAGATCTGGCCGTGGCCGCGGAAGAGCCGGGTGGCGGCGAACTCGCCCAGGCGATGGCCCACCATGTTCTCGGTGACGAAAACATTGATGAAGCTCTTGCCATTGTGAACCGAGAAGGTCTGGCCGACGAACTCGGGCAGGATGGTGGAGCGACGGCTCCAGGTCTTGATGGCGTCCTTCTTGCCGCTCTTGGTCATCGCCTCCGACTTCTTCAGGAGGGAATCGTCGACAAAAGGTCCTTTCTTGATGCTTCTGGACATTACTTCTTCCTCCGGGAAACGATGAACTTGCTGGACTGCTTGTTGCGCTTGCGGGTCTTGTAGCCCTTGGAGAGCTGCGCCCAGGGAGACTGGGGATGCCCACCGCCGTCAGCCTTGCCTTCACCACCACCCATGGGGGAGTCCACAGGGTTCTGCGCCACACCGCGGACGTGGGGGCGGAAGCCCAGGTAGCGGGCCTTGCCGGCCTTGCCCAGCTTGATGTCGCCATGCTCCACGTTGCCCACCTGACCGATGGTGGCGCGGCACTTCACGTTGATGAGGCGCACCTCTCCGGAGGGGAGGCGGACCTGGGCGTAGCCGTTCTCCTTGGCGCGGAGCACGGCATACTGTCCTGCGGAGCGCACCAGCTGGGCGCCCTTGCCGGGCACCAGCTCGATGCAGTGGATGTTCACGCCCTCGGGGATGTTGGCGATGGGCATGTTGTTGCCGGGCTTGTAGTCGGCTTCCACGCCGCTC
Organism: Oligosphaeraceae bacterium; assembly: GCA_051884615.1. GTDB lineage: Bacteria > Verrucomicrobiota > Lentisphaeria > Oligosphaerales > Oligosphaeraceae > UBA1724. Next base: position 20,263 of record JBJEVT010000015.1, on the reverse strand, counting down.
ACCAGAACATCACCCTGCTTCACCCCCACGGGGGCGAGGATGTACCGCTTCTCGCCGTCCAGATAGTGGAGCAGAGCGATGCGGCTGGTGCGGTTGGGATCGTATTCGATCTCCGCCACCTTGGCGGGCACGCCGTCCTTGTCGTAGCGCTTGAAGTCGATGATCCGGTAGCAGCGCTTCACCCCGCCGCCACGGAAGCGGACGGTCATGCGGCCGTAGTTGTTGCGGCCACCGGTGGAGTGCTTGCCCTCGGTGAGGGACTTCTCGGAGGTGCGGCGGGTGAGTTCAGAGAAGTCACTCACCACCATGCCGCGGCGTCCGGGGCTGGTCGGCTTGTATGCTTTGATTCCCATTGCGAGATTTCTCCTGTGTGAGTGACGTTTACAGCAACTCGATCCGGCCCTCGGAGAGGGTCACCACAGCCTTCTTCCAGTCGGGGCGCTTGCCCATTCTGGTGGAACGCATGCGCTTGTACTTGCCCAGATAGTTCATGGTGTTCACCATGGAGACCTTCACGTCGGGGAAGATGGCCTCCACGGCCTGACGGATCTGGACTTTGTTGCTGGAGGGGTTGACCTTGAAGAGGTACTTGTTGTACTTGTCGGTCAGCTTGGTGCCCCGCTCGGTGATGAGCACGGTGTACACCACATCATAGGGATTGAAGGATTTGTCCATCGTGTTCCCTCCTTATGCCAGACGCTCGCCCAGCTTGGCCAGGCCAGCCTTGGTGATGACGATCTTCTTGAAGAGCAGGAGAAGGTAGGTGTTCACGCTGGTGGCCTTCAGCACCAGAACCTGCTGGAGGTTCCGCGCCGCCAGGTCCACGTTCTCGGTGTAGTCGTCCACCAGGACCAGCGCATCCTCGCCGGCGTTCACCGCCTTCAGGAAGGCGGTCATCTCCTTGGTCTTGGGCGTCTCGAACTTCAGGTCGTCCACGACGATCACGTCGCCCTCGTCCCAGCGGTCGGTGAAGGCGCGCCGGAGAGCCAGGGTGAGGACCTTCTTGTTCACGGACTTGGAGTAGTCCCGGGGCACGGGGCCGAAGGCGACGGCTCCGCCGCGCCAGATGGGGCTGCTCTTGCCGCCGCTGCGGGCGCGGCCGGTTCCCTTCTGCCGCCAGGGCTTGGCCTGGGAGCGGCTGCTGAGCTTGGCGCGGTTCTTGGTGCAGGCGGTGCCGCTGCGCTGGGCCGCCAGGAAGGCCACCACGGCGTCCTTCACGGCCTGCTCGCCCTTCCCACGCACCAGCCAGCTTTCCTCCACGAGGGCGGGGGCGCCGGTGTCGACACCCTGCTGATTCAGGATATTCAGGTTAGACATTGTTGGCATCCTCCCGGGTTATTTCTTGACGGCGCTGCGGACGAAGACCACGCCACCGTTGGCGCCGGGGATCGCGCCCTTCACGAAGAGGAGATTCTCCTCGGGGCGGACTTCCACGACCTTCAGGTTCTGGGTGGTGCGGTTCACGTTGCCCATGTGACCGGGCATGGGATGGCCCTTCATGACCTTGCCGGGCTTCTCGCACATGCCGATGGAGCCGGTGCGCCGGGTCCAGGCGCCGCCGTGAGTCTCCCGGCCGCCGGCGAAGTGCCAGCGGTGGACGACGCCCTGGAAGCCACGGCCCTTGGTGGTGCCGGTGACGTCCACGTATTCATCCACGGCGAAGATGTCGGCCACCTTCAGCACGTCTCCCGCCTTCTGGGCGGGGTCGGCGTCCAGGCGGATCTCCTTGATGACCTCGGGGGGATTCTGCTCCAGGCCGGCGGGCTTCACATTCCCCAGGATGGCCTTGGAGACGTTCTTGGCCTTGCGGGAGCCGAAGCCCAGCTGCAGGGCGCTGTAGCCGTCCTTCGCCACCGTCTTGGCGGTGATGACGGTGCAGGGGCCGCAGGCGATGACCGTCACGGGCACCAGGGCTCCCTGCTCGTTGAAGATCTGCGTCATTCCCAGCTTTTTGCCGATGAGACCTTTTTTCATGATGTGCGTCTCCCTGGCTTAGAGTTTGATGACGATTTCCACGCCGGCGGGCAGGGAGAGCTTGCGCAGCTCGTCCACGGTGCGGGTGGTGGGGTTGATGATGTCCAGGACCCGCTTGTGGGTGCGGATCTCGAACTGCTCCATGGACTTCTTGTCCACGTGGGGGGAGCGGTTCACGGTGAATCTTTCGATTTTGGTGGGCAGGGGGATGGGTCCCGCCACCTGGGCGCCGGTGCGTTTGACGGTTCCGACGATGTCCGCGGTGGACTGGTCCAGGATCGTGTTTTCGAAGGCCTGGAGCCGGATGCGGATGGTTTGCTTGTTAGCCATGTCCTTTTCCTGGTTATGAGTCTTGTCCCAGTCGTTTCTCCAAGGCGGCGGGCTCGGCAGTGAAGAGCGCCCGTCCTCCGGTGAGAGACCGGAGGCTGGTGGCGTAGGAGAGCATGTTGGCCACGGGGACAAGAGCGACCGCGCGAGAGCCTCCGTCGGGCAGAGTCTCCACCTGCAGGACCTTGGCTTTTCTGGCCTGGAGGTCCTGGAGGACGGCGCCGATCTGCAGGGCGGGGGCGCTCACTTCGAGCCGCATCACAGGTTCCAGCACGACCGTTCCGGCCTGTTCGAGAGCGTCGACCAAGGCCAGGCGGGTAGCGGTTAAGAACACCGGTTCGGAAGTGTCCGGCTGGGAGCTGGACACCTCCAGGACTGTGATGCGCGTGTTCGTCAGGGGATAGCCGGAGGGGTTTTCGCCCTGGACGAATTCGTTGACTGTCTGCCGGACGACCGGGAGGATGTCCGGCGACAGGCCTGGCAGTTCCGCGGGGAACTCCAGTTGTGCGCCGCTCTCGGGGGGGAGCGGCTCAAATTGGACTTGCACCCTGGCCTGGACGGTGAGGGCGGGGGTCAGGATGCGTTTGAACTCCCGGTGGACCAGGGCGGGGGAGGCCACGGTGCATCGGTAGGCCACCAGGGGAGTTCCGGCCCGGGTGGGGACCTGGTATTCGGAGAAAAGCCGTTCCCGGGCCACCTGGAGATGGAGTTCTCCCAGGCCGGAGACGGTGCATTGTCCGTCGCGGGGTCCCTTTTTCCAGCGGAGGGTGGGGTCCTCCTCGGCCAGGGAGGCCAGGGCCTGGGGGAGCCGGAGGCGTTCCTGGCTTCCCAGGGCTTCCAGCACCAGGGAGAGGACGGGCTCCGGGAACCGCATGCGCGTCAGCCGGAGAGGCGGCGCCCCCTCCTGGGAGAGGGTGTCCCCCGGCCGGAAGGGGGGGATGGGCTCCCGGGGGGAGGCGGCCAAGGCCACCACTTCGCCCTCCGAAGCCTCGGGAATCTCCTGGACCTGGTCCGCCCGGAGGCGCCACAGGGCGCCGGGCGTCCAGGGGATGCCCCGGTTCACATTCACCAGCCGGTCGCCGGGCCGCAGCCGTCCGCTGTAGAGGCGGACCGCCACATAGTCCCCGGGCCAGGGGGTTCGCACCGTCTTCACCACCGTCATCACCGCGTAGGGGACGCCCTGGGGGGAGGAGAGCCTCTCCCGGGAGACGGGGAAGCAGAGGCGTCCTCCCGGGCTGTCCAGCCGTTCCCGGGGGGAGGGGAGGAAATCGCCCACCGCATCCAGCAGCTGGGGGACTCCCCAGCCGGCTTTGGCCGAGCCGCAGAGCACCGGGACGATCCGGTTCTCCAGGGTGGCGCGCCGGATGGCGGCGCGGAGGCGCTCCGGGGAGGGGGTGCGCCCCTCCAGGTAGTCGGCCATCACGGCCTCGTCCTCCTCGGCCAGGGTCTCCAGGAGCACCCGGCGGCCCTCCCAGAGCTGGAGGTCCACCTCGTCCGGGGGGAGGACGGGGGGGAATCCCACCGTGGTTCCCTCCAGGAGATCCAGGAGGCAGGCGGTCCTGCCCTCCTCGTCCGGCAGAGGGAGCATGAGGGGGACGGGGCGGACCGGAGCAAAGAGGCGGCGCATCTGGGCCAGAGTGGCCGGGAAATCGGCGCCCTCCCGGTCCAGCTTGCTGACGAACGCCAGGGCGGGAAGGGAGTATCTCCGGGCCCGGCGCCAGACCATTTCGGACTGGGCCTGGACGCCCCGGAGGGCGCAGAAGACCGCCACCGCGCCGTCCATGACCCGGAGGGAGCGCTCCACCTCGGCGGTGAAGTCGATGTGCCCCGGCGTGTCCAGGATGGTGTATTGGCGCCCCTTCCAGGGGCAGGTGACGGCGGCGCTCACGATGGAGATGCCCCGCTCCCGCTCCTGCAGGAGGAAGTCGCTGATGGTGTTGCCCTCCTCCACGGCGCCGCAGACCTTCAGTTCCCCGGTCTCGTGGAGGATTCGTTCCGTCAGCGTGGTCTTTCCCGCATTGATGTGGGCGATGATGCCGATGTTTCGGATGGAATCCTCGGATCGGCCCATGGAAATGCGTGGGGAAAGCGGATTTCTTCCCTCGGGGGGCGCTCTCCGGAAGCCCGAGGAGGGGTGAAGGGAAGAGGGAGGGAGGGAGCCATCAAGCCGCCGGGCCCCTTTCCGGAGGAACGGCCCTGGGCGGCAATGGCAGAGGCGCGCCCGGCGCAGGGGCGACGGACGCGCGAAAGCGGAAGAGACTAGCGGAAGTGGGCGTACGCCTTGTTGGCGTTGGCCATGCGGTGGACATCGTCCCGCTTCTTGATGGTGTTGCCGGTGTTGTTGTAGGCGTCCATCAGCTCGGCGGCCAGGGCGTGGCAGGTGTCCATGCCCTTGCGGCCGCGGGAGTAGGTCACCAGCCAGCGCATGGCCAGGGCGACCTGGCGGCCGGCGGGGACTTCCAGGGGCACCTGGTAGGTGGCGCCACCCACGCGGCGGCTCTTCACCTCCAGGCGGGGCTTGGCGTTCTCCAGGGCCTGGAGGAAGAGATCCAGGGGCTCCACATCGCCCTTCTTCTCCTTCAGCAGGTCGAACGCGCCATACACGATGGACTGGGCGGTGGACTTCTTGCCGCACAGCATGATGGTGTTGATCAGCCGGGCAACCAGCTCGTTGTTGTAGCGCACGTCGGGAATCAGAGTGCGCTTTTCAGCCTGACGTCTTCTCATGGTCTTATGCTGTCTTGATCGGGATTACTTCTGACGCTTACTTCTTCTTCTTGGCGTCGGCGGCACCGGCCTTCGGGCGTTTCACACCGTACTTGGAGCGCCCGCGGCGCCGCTTGTCCACACCCAGAGTATCCAGCTTGCCCCGGACCACATGATAGCGCACGCCAGGCAGGTCGCGGACACGTCCGCCGCGCACCAGCACCACGCTGTGCTCCTGGAGGTTGTGGCCTTCGCCGCCGATGTAGGCGGTCACTTCCTGGCCATTGGTCAGACGGACGCGGCAGACCTTGCGGAGAGCGGAGTTGGGCTTCTTGGGGGTGCGGACGGTCACCAGCATGCAGACACCGCGGCGCTGGGGGCACTTGTCCAGGGCGCGCACGCGGCTCTTGGCGGGCTTCACGGAGCGTCCTTTGCGGATCAACTGATTGATAGTAGGCATTCAGCGGATTTCCTGAGTGTTAAGTATCGTAGGGAGACAAAAAAGGGTCGTGGCAGAAAATGCAGACGCTTAATATAACGGGATTTCAGGCCATTTCAAGCCATGTGCGTCATTTTCGCCCGCTGTCGGTTTTTTGCAGATTCTGATGGGGTCGGGGGGTCATTCCTCCCCCCGGGCGCCGCGGAAGCCCTTTCGTTCCTGGAGCCGGAGGCTGCGCCGTTTCTTCTCCCCCCTTCTTTCCTCTTTCTGGGCGCGGGGCACCGAGGTCTTCCGGCGTGGTTTCGGGGGGACCAGCGCCTTTTCGGCCATTTCCTCCAGCCGTTGCCGGGCGGCCTGCCGGTTGAGCCATTGGCTTCGCCGTTCCCCGGCGCTGATCACCACCCAGCCATCCCGGGTCATCCAGCGCCGGCAGAGCCGCGCCATCCTCTCCCTGGCGTCGGGAGGCAGGGCCCGGGTGGTGGCCAGGCACCACCGGAGCATCACGGCGCTGTCGGCGGTGTTCACCCCCTGCCCTCCGGGACCGGAGGCGTGGGTCGCCTGGAAAAACAGCTCCTCCTCGGGAATGTGCATGGCGGCGGGGGCAGACAAAAAAACTGCCCGGGGCGTCGGGAGACTCCCTGGGCAGTTTCTTCGGGGATTGCCGGATACGGGATCCGGAGAATCGTTCCGTCAATTACTTCTTCTTGCAGCAGCCTTTCTTGCAGGGAGCCTTGCCATCGAACTTGGCGGCCTCATCCTTGCTGACGAAGCGGGTCAGGTTGCGGCCATCGGCGGTCTTGGCCTTGAAAGCGGAGCGGCCATTCTCATAGGTGACGCACTCGAGGACTTCGGCTTCCACGGACTTGCGGGTCTTCACATCCCAGAACGTAGATTTCATGTGGGGAACCTCTTACTGAAGGGGCATGCTTGTTAATCTCCAGGCCGCCGGAAGTGACGACTGGATGGAATCCAGAGGACGCCGCCGCCCAGCGGCATCGAGGGTAACTTTATTGCATAACTTTTATTTTTTCAAGCAAAACAAGCCACGTTATGGAAAAATTTCACCCATTTTCCTCTTTTTTTTGAAAAATCCTCCCCTCCCGCCTGGTCTCCCAGGGAAAAGCCCTGGAAATTCCGAGGCGGCGCGCCCCTTCCTTTTTCCCGGCGGGCGCGAGGGCGGGAGGGAGGGGCCTCTATTCCATAGATTAGATTATGTCCCTTGCCCGCCCTTCGTCGACCTTCTCCCCATGGACTGCATCCACATTCAAGGCGCCTGCCAGCACAATCTGAAGAACCTGACCCTGTCCCTCCCCCGGAATCGTCTGGTGGTGATCACGGGGCCCAGCGGCTCCGGGAAATCCTCCCTGGCCTTCGACACCTTGTATGCGGAGGGGCAGCGGCGGTATGTGGAGAGCCTTTCGGCCTACGCCAGGCAGTTCCTGGACCGTCTGGGCAAGCCCCAGGTGGAGCACATCAGCGGCCTCTCCCCCGCCATCGCCATCGAACAGCGGGTGGCGGGCAGCTCCCCCCGCTCCATCGTGGCCACCACCACCGAAATCTACGACTATCTCCGGCTCCTCTACGCCCATCTGGGCACGGCCCACTGCCCCAAGTGCGGCAGGGAAATCACCACCCAGAGCGCCGAGCGCATCTGCCAGCACCTCATGGAGCGCCCCGCCGGCCAGCGGATGATGCTCCTCGCCCCCTACGTCCGGGGCAAGAAGGGGGAGCATCTGGAATTGCTGGAGCAGATGCGGAAGGACGGATTCTCCCGGGGCTTCGCCGACGGGACCGTCTTCTCCCTGGACGAGCCCCCCAGGCTGGAGAAGACCCGCCGCCACACCCTGGCGGCGGTGGTGGACCGCCTGGTTTCCGGCAAGCTGGAGCGGGGGCGCCTCAACGACTCCGTGGAGACCGCCCTGAAACATGGCAAGGGCCTCCTTTGCGTCCTCTGGGAGGACCCCGCCTCCCCGGGCAGCTGGCAGGAGGAATGGATCAGCGAAAATCTGGCATGCCCGGACTGCGGCCTCTCCTTCGGGGAGCTGGCGCCCCGGAACTTCTCCTTCAACTCCCCCTTCGGCGCCTGCCCCGGCTGCGACGGCCTGGGAAAGCACCTGACCTTCGCCCCGGAAAACGTGGTGCCCGACCCCTCCCTCTCCCTGCGGAACGGCGCCGTCCCCCTGTGGCGGCGCGGACCACGCTTCGTCATCACCTTGTACAACCACTATCTGCGCTGCCTGGCCGCCCACTACGGATTCTCCCTCACCACCCCCTGGAGGAAACTCCCCGAGGAAATCCAGAAGATGCTGCTGTATGGCTCCGGGGACACGGTCATCCAGTTCGACTACTGGGAGCGGGGCAAAATCCACGAGTGGCGCAAACCCTTCGAGGGCATCATCCCCAATCTGGAACGGCGCCTGAAGGAGACGGACAACGAGGAATTGCGGGCCAGGCTGGAGGAGGCCTCCATCTACGAGGAGTGCGGGCAGTGCCACGGCGCACGGCTGAAACCCGAATACCTGGCCGTCACCCTGGGGGGCCTGAACATCAGCCAGTTCTGCGCCCTCTCCATCGACGGCGCCCTGGACTTCCTGGACCGCCTCTCCCTGACCCCCACCCAGCGCCAGGTGGGAGAGGAACTCCTCAAGGAAATCCGCAGCCGCCTGGGATTCCTCAAGACCGTGGGCCTCAACTACCTCACCCTGAACCGGGAAAGCGGAACCCTCTCCGGAGGGGAATCCCAGCGCATCCGGCTGGCCAGCCAGATCGGCTCCGGACTGGTGGGCGTCCTCTACATCCTGGACGAACCCTCCATCGGACTCCATCAGCGGGACAACGACCGGCTCCTGGACAGCCTGAAGAATCTCCGCAACCTGGGCAACACCGTGGTGGTGGTGGAGCATGACCTGGACACCATGCGGGCCGCCGACCACATCGTGGACCTGGGGCCCGGCGCCGGCCGCAACGGAGGCGCCGTCATGGCCCAGGGCACCCCGGAGGAGGTGGCCGCCACCCGGGGCAGCGTCACCGGCGACTTCCTGTCCGGCCGCCGCGCCATCCCCGTGCCCTCCCGACGCCGCCCCGGCAACGGGAAGTTCCTCACCATCCGCGGGGCGAAGGAGCACAACCTGAAGAATCTCACCGTGAAGATTCCCCTGGGGGTGCTGTGCTGCGTCACCGGCGTCTCCGGCTCCGGGAAATCCACCCTGGTGAACCATGTGCTCCGCCCCGCCCTGAGCCGTCATCTGGGGGCGAAGGACATTCCCCCGGGGGCCTGCCAGGGCGTGGAGGGCATGGAGAATGTGGACAAGCTCATCGTCATCGACCAGAGCCCCATCGGCAAGACGCCCCGCTCCAATCCCGCCACCTACACCGGCCTCTTCGACCTGATCCGGCAGGTCTTCGCCATGACCCCCGACGCCAAGCTGCGGGGCTACACCCAGGGACGCTTCTCCTTCAATGTGAAGGGAGGACGCTGCGAGGAGTGCCGGGGCGACGGCATCAAGAAGATCGAGATGCAGTTCCTGCCGGATGTCTACGTGCCCTGCGAACAGTGCCACGGCAAGCGCTACAACGAGGAGACGCTGAACGTGCGCTTCAAGGGACGGAACATCTCCGACGTCCTGGAGATGACCGTCAACGAGGCCTGCGACTTCTTCTCCTCCCATCCCCGCCTTCTGCGGAAGCTGGAGACCCTGCGGGACGTGGGCCTGGGATACCTCCATCTGGGACAGCCCGCCACCACCCTCTCCGGAGGAGAGGCCCAGCGGGTCAAGCTGGCCACGGAACTCTCCCGCCGCCCCCAGGGGCACACCCTCTATCTGCTGGACGAACCCACCACCGGACTCCACCTCTCCGACATCGAACAACTCCTCCATGTGCTGGAATCCCTGCGGGACCAGGGAAATTCCATCCTGGTCATCGAGCACAACCTGGACGTCATCAAGACCGCGGACTGGCTGGTGGACCTGGGACCGGAGGGGGGCGACCAGGGCGGCACCCTGGTGGCGTCGGGCACCCCGGAGCAGGTGGCCCGCTGCCGCGCCTCCTACACCGGCAAATACCTCAAGCCCCTGCTGTCCCCCAGGACGGGACGCAGCGCCCTCCCCTCTTCCTCTCAAGACTAATCCCCCCGCCCCATGCCTTCCTTTCCCGAAGAAATCAAAAGACGGCGCACCTTCGCCATCATCTCCCACCCCGACGCCGGCAAGACGACCCTGACGGAAAAGCTGCTGCTCTACGGCGGCGCATTGCAGGAGGCCGGCTCCGTCCGCGCCAAGAAAAACCAGAAAAGCACCACCAGCGACTGGATGGACCTGGAACGGGAGAGGGGCATCTCCATCTCCTCCACCGTCCTCCAGTTCGAATACCGGGGATACTGCATCAATCTCCTGGACACCCCCGGACACCGGGACTTCTCCGAGGACACCTACCGGGTGCTCACGGCGGTGGACTCCGTCATCATGGTCATCGACGCGGGAAAGGGCATCGAGGAGCGCACCCGGAAGCTCTTTGAAATCTGCCGCCTCCGGGGCATCCCCATCTTCACCTTCATGAACAAGATGGACCGCCCCGCCCGCAATCCCCTGGAGCTGCTGGACGACATCGAGAAGACCCTGGGACTGGGGGTATTCCCCGTCACCTGGCCCCTGGGAGACGGGCCGGATTTCAAGGGGGTCTACGACCGCCTCACCCACAAGCTCCATCTCTTCGTGAACCAGGGCCACGGCTCCGCGCGGGCCGCCTCCCAGACCACCGGCCCCCAGGACCCCATGCTGGAGGAAATCCTGCCCCCCGCCATGCTGAAGGAATGGCGGGACCAAATCGAGCTGCTCTCCCTGGCGGGAGAGGAGTTCGACGACGACCTGGTCTCCTCCGGAGAGCTGACCCCCATCTTCTTCGGCTCCGGCATCAACAACTTCGGCGTCCAGCTGCTGCTGGACTACTTCGTGGAGCACGGAATGCCGCCCCTGCCCCGGAAGTCCTCCCTGGGGGAAATCGCCCCGGAACGCCCCGACTTCTCCGGATTCATCTTCAAGATCCAGGCCAACATGGATCCCAACCACCGGGACTCCATGTCCTTCGTGCGGGTCTGCTCCGGCCAGTTCGTCAAGGACATGACCGTCCCCAATCCCCGGGGCGGCCGTCCCCTGCGCCTCTCCTATCCCCAGAAGCTCTTCGGCCAGGGACGGGACTCCATCGAGACCGCATACCCCGGCGACATCGTGGGCCTGGTGAGCCACGGAAGCTTCCGCATCGGGGACACCCTCACCACCATTCCCGGCCTGGTCTACAACGAGATTCCCCGCTTCGCCCCGGAGGTCTTCTGCTTCCTGCGGAATGCCGCCCCCTCCAAATACAAGCAGTTCACCGAGGGGCTGGAGCAGCTCCTCAACGAGGGCGCCATCCAGGTCTTCCACCTCCACAGCGATGTCAACCGCGCCCCGCTGCTGGGCGCCGTGGGCCAGCTCCAGTTCGAGGTGGTGAAGCACCGCATGGAGACGGAATACAATGCGGAGGTGCGCCTGGAGGAAACCCCCTTCACCCAAATCCGGTGGCTCGCCAACCGGGAGGACGGGGAGAAGTTCCGGGGCACCTACCTGGGCAGCAATGTGCGCCTGGGCATGGACCACGAGGAACTCCCCGTGCTCCTCTTCCCGGACACCTGGGCCGTCAACTATTTCCAGGAGAAGAATCCGGAAATCGCCCTGCTCTCCCACTCCCCGCTCCAGGGGGAAAGCATCTGACCGCGCCGCCATGCCCCGCCTCCGCGCCGACCAGCTCGCCATGCGCCTGGGCCTCTGCCCCTCCCGCGCCCTGGCGCAACGACTGATCCAGGAGGGCAAAATCCACCTGCCCGACGGCACCCCCCTCCGAAAATCCGGACAGCTCCTGGACCAGGACACCCTCCTGACCCTGGAGGCCCCTCCCCAATATGTCTCCCGGGGAGCAGAGAAACTCCTGGGGGGACTGGCCGCCTTCCATCCCCCCGTGGAAGGGCTGGTCGCCCTGGATCTGGGGGCATCCACCGGCGGCTTCACCGACGTCCTCCTGCAACACGGGGCAAAGCGGGTCTACGCCGTGGACGTGGGGCATGGACAGCTCCACGAAAAGCTCCGGCGGGAGCCCCGGGTGGTCTCCCTGGAGGGAGTCAACGCCCGGGACCTGACCTCCACCCTCGTCCCCGAACCCGTCCAGCTGCTGGTGGGGGATGTCTCCTTCATCTCCCTGACCCTGGTGCTGCCCCCCTGCGCCCCCCTGCTCTCCCCGGGCGCCTGGATCGTGGTCCTGGTGAAACCCCAGTTCGAGGCGGGGCGGGAGGCCATCGGCTCCCAGGGCGTGGTGCGGAACGAGACGGTGCGCCGTCAATGCGTCAGGAAAATCCAGGACTTCGCCCGGGATACCCTGGGATGGATTCCCCTGGGGGCAGTCCCCTCCCCTATTCTGGGACCCAACGGCAATCAAGAATATCTCGCCGCCTTCCGCACCCCGGAAGCGTAGAAGCAAGAGGCGGCGCCCCGTCCCGGAAAAGAAAAAGCCCCGGAGGGAGAGAAGCACTCTCGCTCCAGGGCGAAAAATGGTATGCCCGGCAGGGATCGAACCTGTAACCTTCAGCTCCGGAGGCTGACGCTCTATCCAATTGAGCTACGGGCACACGCAAAATCGGAAAACGCCATACCATAGCCCCTTTCCCCCGTTCTGCAAGGAGAAACGCCCGCTTTCCGCCTAGATCTCTCGCCCTCCCGCGCACCCGGAAGGCCAACCACAAGACCACGGAAGCACCCGGTCCGCCGGGCGCACACGGAGGAAACAAAGAGGCGGTTCATGCCACCGCATGAACCGCCCCGGAAACGTCACCCCCTGTGCAATTTCCAGGAGGCGACGCTAGACCATCTGGAGCTTCGATTCCTCTATCCTCGGGGGAAGGCTAGCGCTGTCCCGGAGGGGGAGGAGGCATCATGCCGCCGCCCCGGGGACCGCCGCCAGGGCCGCCGAGGCCGGCCCCATCCTGTCCCACCACGGAGAGAATGTCCTGCACCCCCTCCGTCAGGGAGACGCTATCCGTTCCCAGACGGTTGCCCAGATCCTCCAGCAGAATCTCCTGCACGGCGCCCCGCATTTCCATCAGAGAGCGGAACTGCTCGCCACGCCCCGGGCCTCCGGGACCGTCGTTCTCCTCGATCTCCGCCATCAAATCCTGGAAATTCTGGAGAGTCTCCTGTTGTTCCGCGGAGAGCCGCCGGGTGTTCACGGCGGCCAGCACATCCTCCCGCCGCTGCCGCTGTTCCTGGCGGCGTTGCTCCCGCTCCTGACGCATCTGCTGGAAACGCTCGTAGGCTTCCGGATCCTGCTCCTTCAAAGCCTCCATGTCCGGGGGACCGCCACGGGTGCCACGACGACGCCCGTCCCCGCCCCGGTTGTCCTCCCGTTGTCCCTGGAAACTGGAGGCCTGGGACAACTGTTCGCGAAGACTCCGGTTTTCCTTCTCCAATTTCTCCACATAGGCCGTCAGCCCCTGGATCTCCTCCTCCGCATCCAGGCTCTGCGCCGGGCGTTCCAGGGGCGCCTCCACCACGGGGGAGGAGGCAAAGGCGGGGGACGGCTGGTTCGTCTTCGCCTCCTCCAGTTCCGCCAGGACATCCTGGTAGGAGCGGTAGGAGAAGAATCCGAAGATGAGGCTTCCGCAGGCGAGGAGAATCGTGAAGACCAGGAGGCCTCCCAAGAGTCGATTTCGTTCCATCATGTTCCGGGATAAAGGGTTAAGAAGAAGGAAACAACAAAACAAGGCGACATCCCTCCCTGGAGGGGGATTTTTCGCAGGGATAAACGCAGCAGGGGGCGCTTTATTGTTTTCTCCCCCAACAAGAAAAGCGGAGCAGAAGGGGATTTCTCCCGCCCTGCCCCGCCCGGCATCATCCCCCCCTGGATTTGGATGCTTCAGACCTTTTTCGGCGCTTCAGTTGTCAAAGTAGACGTGGAGCAGGACACCCCAGCCGGGCTGGATGATATTGCTGTCGGCGGGCTTGCGGTTGAAGTCGATCTCGTATTTGGCGCCTTGGGCATGGACCCGGACGCGGCTGGGGGTCTTGCGCCAGACGGGGATGCATTCCGCCGGCTCCTTCAGGTTCTTGTTCACGATGATCAGCCAGCGGCTGCCATCCTCTTCGTGGGTGAACTCGCCCACCAGCCAGTTTCCGCTGCCGCCCATGTTTTCGATCAGGCTGTCCTTGTCGGGTCCGGGCACCCGCTCGTCGGTCTCGGGCTTGGTGCTGCCGAAGTGGTAGACCCGGTCGGAGCGGAGGTGATTCAGCACATAGGCGTAGTTCTGGATGGTGCGGTTCACCAGGCGCATGTCATACCAGACCTGGGTGCGGTTCAGGAAGGGGTCCAGGGGAGCGTTGTACCAGCCGGGGCGGTCGGAGGGGAGATAGGTGAACCAGGAGATGCCCCGCGCGCCGTAGGCGAGGCCGCTGAAAGCCTGGTAGGCCATGTTCACCGCATCCGGGGTGGCGTAGTAGCGGTGCTGGATGCCCAGGACGCAATACCACCACTCCTTGTTGGTCGCCAGGGCGGCTCTCCGGTGGATGTCCATGCAGCTGTGCATGGTGGTGCGGATATAGCCGCTGGCGTAGAAGTTGTACTGGTCGAAGCCGCAGGCGGGGAAGGGGCTTTCATAGGCCTTGCGGGTATACTCCTCGTAGGTGAGGGGTTCGTAGTGGTATCCCTGGGTGCTGTTGGAGAAGAGGTTCATGTAGGGAAGCTTATTGGGGGCCATCTCCATCAGCAGGGCGCCCATCTGGGCGAGTCCGTCCAGCTCCGCGGTCTCCGGCTCGTCCTTCACATAGTATCCCATGACCGTGGGATTGTCCTTGTACTTCTCCACGATGGGGGCGATGTCCTTTCGCCACTGCTCCACATCCGGATTCTTCCAATCCCGGTTGCTCATGGCGTTGTTGTCGAAATAGAGGACCTTCAGGCCCGCCTTTCCCGCCGCCTCGATCTGGCCATCCGAAGAGGCGAAACCGGCGATGGAGAAGCCGCAGTCCTTCATCTCCTCGTAGAAGGCCACGTCATTCTGACGCTCCCTGGCGCCGCCCAGCCATCCCCAGGCCATGATGGGAAAGGTTTCCTCCGCAAGAAGGGAGGCGCACAGAAGACAGGAGAGGAGGAGGAGAGAGCGTTTCATCATGGAAGTGTGAGGGAAAAATGAGGGGATGGGGGAAAACAAAAAGGCAGGCGGGGAGGAGACTCGGCGTCATGCCCGGGCTCCCCCCCCCACGAAAGAACCGTGGGGCTACTGACGCTCCCGCAGGAAGACGTCCCGGGAACTATTCTCCCGCTTCGGAGCCGCCTTCTCCTGCTCGTTCCGCACGGGCAGAGTCGTACCCGGCTTCGGGGCGGGACGGGTGTTGGTGGAGGGAGACGCCTTGGACGGCTCGTTCCGCACAGGCAGGGTCGTACCCGGCTTCGGGGCGGGACGGGTGTTGGTGGAGGGAGACGCCTTGGACGGTTCGTTCCGCACAGGCAGGGTCGTGCCCGGCTTCGGGGCGGGGCGGGTGTTGGTGGAGGGAGACGCCTTGGACGGCTCGTTCCGCACGGGCAGGGTCGTGCCCGGCTTCGGAGCGGGACGGGTGTTGCCGGGAGCGGACGGCTTGGGGGCGGGCTTCTTCTCCTCCTTCGAGGGCTTGGGCGCGGGATTCCGGCTCGGCTTCTCCACTTTGGGAGGAGCGGGCTTGGGAGCGGGCTTGGGAGGCTCCGGCTTGGGGGCGGGCTTGGGAGCGGGATGGCGATCCCGCCCGCCCTCGCCTCTGCCATAGACGAAATCGTGTTCCGCGCGATCGCGGTGGTGCCCCCGCGGGGGATGTCCGTCGCCTGGCGTCAACACGCACCCGGTCACCAGGATGGACAGGGCGACACAAAGGATTCCAAGGGATTTACGGCACATGGTAGCGCTCCTTATGTTTGGGGGAGGGGTCGTCCGATGATGGCATGCCGGGAATGGGAGAAAGGCCGCCGCAGGGTTGTCTCCGGGGCCCTTTTCCTTGTCCGCGGCTCCACGCCGCCATAGAGGCGGGAGAGGAGGGGAAACTCACTTCCCCATAGAATACGCCTTTTCCGGAAATTTTCCGGGGGTGTCAGGAGAAAAAATCGGGGGAGCCGTCCTCCCCGGATTCCTCCATCGCCGTCGCCTCCTCCGCGGGTTCCCCGGGACGGGGCGCGTCCAAGACAGGGGGCGTGGCTTTTCCCCGGGCGAAGGCGGTCACATCCTCATCCCGCCGGGCGATTCCCAGGAGCCTCTGGTGTCTGGCCGCCATGGAAAGGAGGGTCTGGGTCTGGCGACGGAGGGTCCTGGGCTTTTCCCCCGCCTCATCCAGGAAAGGGGTTTCGCAGAGCACATGGCAGCCCAGCCGCAGGGCGAAGGCGCAGGCGGGATAATGATATTCCGTGGGCAGGCACACATCCACCACCGAGGGGCAGACCCGCTCCATCAGACGCTCCGGGTCCGTGTCCCCCGGAATCTCCCGGCCATGGAACACCTCCTGCATCCGCTTCCCCGCCACGGCCATGCTCCGGGAATCACCCTCCAGATAGCCCACCACTTCCGCTCCGGCATCCCGCCAAAGCCGGCTGTGGCGCAAACCGGCCGCCCCCGCCCCGAAAACCACCACCCGCAGCGGTGAGGGCAACACCGCCTCCCGCAAATTCTCCAAGGGCACCAGGCACCCCCGGAGAATCTTCTGGACACTGGAGGAAAGACTCCCCCGGCGAAAGCCCACCAGCTTCGTCCCCTTGAAGCCCAAAAACGCCTCCACGTCCTCCGGCGAAAAGGCCTGGTAGACGGGACAGGGAAACTCCCGCAGGGTCTCCTTCAGGCTGTTGGGGGACAAATCCCTGGTCACCAGCACAAAAGCCAGCTTGTTCCGGTGCTGGAGCAGACGCTGACGCCCCGTCTCCGCGATCCCCGCCCGCTGGACAAAGGGCGCCAGACGACGCAACTGCTCCCTCCGCGTCTCCTCTTCTCTCTCCATCCTCACGCCTCCTGCTCCGACAGATACTTGTCCACCTCGTTGGCTACGATCACGCCGTAGTTCATGGCGCCCAGCCAGCCGGACATGATGATGCCCACGGAGCCGGTGTGGAAGAGACCGGGAATTTCCCGGGGGAGTCCCTGGGAGAACTTCAGTCCCTCGAACTTGGTGCCGAACGTCGCCCCCCGGATGTGTCCCGTGTATCGCTGGAAGGTGAGGGGCGTGGCGGCGCAGGTGTAGTCCACCAGGGAGCGGATATTGGGCACATACTCCTCCACGGTGTGCAGGGCGTCCTCCACCAGCAGTTCCTTTCGGCGGCGGTATTCGTCCGGCGGCAGGTTGCACCAGTCCTGGTATCGGGCGTTCATGGAGGCCACCAGGGAGTATTCCTGGCTGCCGGGGCGCAGTTCCGGATAGTAGACGGAGAAGGTGCGGCTGGTGGGGGTGGGGGCGCAGAGGGCCTCCGCATCGTATTCCGGGGCGGTGGAATGGAAGACCAGGTCGCCGATGAAGGGGAGTTTCTCCCCCGCCTTGATGCCCAGGTAGACCTGGCAGGAGGAGGTGGAGGGGCGGACCTTCTCCAGCCCTTCCAGGAATCCGGGGCTCAGATTCTCCCGTCCCGCCAGCTCCAGGGCGGTGCGGAAGAGGGAGCCATTGGAGACCAGGGCGTGGCAGGCCACATTTCGTCCGTCAATCCGGGCGCCCCGCACCCGCCCTCCCTCGATCAGGGCCTGCTCCACCCGGCATCCCAGCTGGATGTCCACTCCGTTTTCCTCCAACTGCCGCCGCATCATCTCCAGCATCAGATCCGTCCCCCCCTGGAAGGTGTAGACGCCCTGGCTCATGAAATTGCCGAAGACGATGCCGTAGGAGATGGCGGGTTCGTCCAGGGTGGAGCCGTTGGCGTAGGAGATGGGCTCCATCAGGAAGCGCCACACGTCGGTGCGGCCGGGGAAATATTCCTGGAAGAGCTCCCGGGTGGTCATGGACTGGTCGTCCGTGTAGTTCATGGAGGCCACCCGGGCGAAGAATCCCTCCACCTTCTCCCGGGAAATCCGGAAATGCTCCACCATCTTCCGGGAGAAATCCGCCGTGTCGAAGGTGGACTCCAGGCGATACTGGGGGTTGTGGAAGCGGATGGACTTCACCTGGACCACCTGGTCGGAGAAGGCCCTGCCCCAATAGCGGCGGAAGCTCCGGCGCATTCCGTCCGGGAAGCCATGGAGGGCCACGTCGAAGATGTGGTTGCGGCGGCGGAACGCCGTGGCCAGCCCCCCCAGCTGGATGTGCTGCTCTGCCAAAAGCACCTTGTGGCCGGCGCAGGCCAGACGATTGGCGGCCGTCAATCCGCCCAGGCCGCCACCGGCCACGACAATGTCATACTGGGATTTCATGGGTATCTTAGCGGAATCGCACCAGGACAGGCAGGGGAGAGGAGGGGAACGGGGCGCGGAGGGCATCCTCCAGACGAAGACCGAGCTCCCGGCGCTCCTTGCGGCGGCGGGAGGCGCACAGGAGGGACGGCAGCGCCGGGAAATCCACGAAGCGCACCACGCCCCGGACCTCGCCGGCCACCTCCGGCCACTGGCGTTGCACCTGCCCCTGCATCAACACCAGACACTCCAGAAGCAGGGCCGCCAGACGGGGAATCTGCGCCAGGAAGGACGCCTCGTCCCGGGGGGCGTCGGAAAGATCCAGGAGGCGGGCAAGGCGGCATTGCACCACCACCACCGGCAGGATGTCGGAGACGGGCTGCAGCCAGATCACCCGTCCTTCCCGCAAGGCGAGGCAGGCATCCGTCAAAGGAAGGCTCCACTGGTCCGAGGCAATGTAGCGCACCCGGGAAAGCAATGTCAATTCGGGAAAGGGCTCCCCGGAACGCTCCCGCAACCCGTGGACCAGATGCCGGGAATACTCCAGGATCAGGGCTTCGCTGACCCGGGGATATCCCGCCCCGGCCAGACGCTCCGGCAACTGACGGAGAATCTCCGGCAGCGCCCCCGGGGGCACCTCCCGGCACCGCCCCAGAAAGGCGGCCAGACTCCCGGGCGTCCACTCCCGCAGACACCGGGAAAATTCCTCGGGAGGGCGGGGATGACTCCTCCGGTAGGCGTCGGCAACGTCCGAAAAGCCCGTGGCCTCCAACGCCCCCAGAAGGGACTCCTCCACATCCCGGCGGGTCATCTCCAACCCGTCCTCCCGGTTCTCCTGCACCTTCTCCCGGAGAACCCCCAGAAGGCTGTCCCCCATCCACTCCTCCTGGAAACCACACTGGCGAAAGGAGCCGCGAAGCTCCTCCCGCAGCGAATCCAGATCCAGGGGGACCATGGCGCCGCTGGAGGGCTCCAGAACCGGCACGCTCCCCAACGAGGCAAAATTCACTTTTCCTCCCCGGACTTGGCGGCGGGAGCGGCAGGACGGTTCATCTCCTTGATCTCCTTCACGAAGGCGCGGGTGTCCTGGAACTTCCGATACACCGAGGCATACCGCACATAGGCCACCTCGTCCACCTTCTTCAGGGCCTCCATCACCATCTCGCCAATGGTGCTGGAGGGAATCTCGTCCTGGGGCAGGAGCGTCAGGCGAATGGTGATGTCCCCCACCAGCCCGTCCAGCACCTCCGTGCTGATGTTCCGCTTCCAGCAGGCCATGCGGATGCCCTCCCGGAGCTTCTCGGGGGAGAACTCCTCCCGACGCCCGTCCCGCTTCAACACCGTGGTGATGTTCACGGGAATGATGGATTCGTGGGTGGAGAAACGGTAGTTGCAGTTCAGACACTGCCGACGCCGGCGGATGGTCTCCCCGTTGTTCATGACGCGGGAGTCAATGACCTTGTCCTCCAGGGAGTGACACTTGGGACACAACATAGGAAGCTAGAGTTTCTTCTGCAGTGGATGCCTCCCGGACAGGGCTCGGAAACCCGCCCATGCCGGAAGCGGGGGAAAAGCAAAAAAGGGGCACCCGGCGCATCTCCTCGCGCCTGGTGTCCCTGAAAAGCCGCCTTGGAAAACGGAAATGAATGTTCCGGCACTCGCGGAAGAGAAGGGGGAAAGCTCCCTCCCCCGGAACGCCGCATCCAGTCTTCTGTCTTTCCCTGGTTCGGGCCTATGCGTTCTTTTCCGCGGCCTTGGCCACCATGGCGACAACCTTCTTGGGCTCCTTGAGGAGAGCGCGGAGCTCGTCCACGGGAAGCTTGTCCACCACTTCCTGGCTCATGCCCAGGGCCACCAGACGACGGCGCTGCACCAGGCAACGACGGCGCTTCTCCACGCCAGTCTTGCGGGGACGGACCTCGTTCTTATTCCGGAAAGTACTCGTTGCCATAAGGGAAAATCTCCAAAAATGTAGGATTCAGGATAGGGAAGGAAAGGGGTTGCGCAGGACCGCCCGGGACACCCCCGGGGAAACCCGCATCAGAAAAGTGACATAATATAGCGGGCAGGGAAAGGTTTGCAAGGACACCCCCTCCCCCGCGCCGGCACGCACGGGGCACGGAGGGGCGCTGCCGCTTCAACACAGAGCACACGGAGGCGCCTGCGGCGACACAGACGACAGGTCGGCGCTGAAGACGGGGGCGTTCCGGCATCCGGCGCCGGATGCCTTGTTGTTCCCGGGAGGCTCCACGGAGAGAGAAAACTCCTGCCGGAGCCCCCTCTCTCCATGGCTCCCCGGGACCAACCTCCCTGTCCGGGCAAGCCCGCCCAGGCACGCCCCCCGCCAGTTCTATAGATAATCCAGCCCATCCAGCCCATCCAGCCCATCCAGCCCATCCAGCCCATCCAGCCCA